>CAVYTS010000015.1:0-53631 GCA_963771305.1 uncultured Acidobacteriaceae bacterium | reverse complement strand
GCTTCAATTACTTGCGGTTCGTTCATCCGCCGCCCGTACTCGATCGTCGTTCGCCGAGGGCCGCGGTCCGGCTCGACCGGTGAGGACCTTGAGAAATCCTCGCGAGGAGACGCATCCTGCAGTTCCGAGCAGAAAGTCCAGCAGCGGTGCTTCCACGCGAAAGGCCATATCCAAAAGCAGGGCCAATCGCGGTAAGGCTTTGCCTCGTTGCCATCTGCTGACATCTCCTCTACCAACCTGCATAAGTCTGGCGAAGGCGGAAGCATTACGGCACTCGTGCTCTCAACGCACCCTCCAATGGTTTGTGCGAGACGTTCTTTTGTTGGGGGAGATGCAATGCGTGGAGCGGCGGAAATTAGCTCCCCAACGGCAGTTGCTACCCACGTAGCCCACATCAATTCAGCACCGGCGAGTTCTTGGGAACTTGATGCCTGCTCAGCGCCGACGAGCGCTCTCTCGCACCGGGAGCAGTAACCGGGCCGCGAGCGCCAATCCAACGGGCCGACGCGACGCGCACAATACGGACACGTGTCGCGCAGTTTGCAGCGATGGTACGTGCACATGTTCACGGCTTGCATCGTCCAAAGGAGAGGCTCGTAGATTGGTTGCTTGGCCTTTAGCCACGCCCGAAAGCAGCGGTCGCACCAAGCACGCCAGCGGCGCAACAGCGCATGCCCCGGCAAGACCTGCGCCCAGGTGAGCAGCGTCAAATAGCGGAGATCCCGACGACCAGTGAGTGCCTCCACAACCCTGACAAAGTCCACAGCCGGTGATCCGTGGCCATTGATGGTGTGCGTGGAATAGCCGCCATCGCCGGTTACCCGGAAGCTGAAGATGTTGCCTTTGCCCGCCAATGCCTTGATCTCTTTCCAATAGAGAAGACCAGGCGATACGCAATGCGCCTCGGCAAGCCGTGCGATATAGCCGGTAAGACTCTCGACCATCGGTGTGCCAACTCCAATTGGAGGCAGGCTGTACAGCCGGGTGGTGGGAGGAAGCACCGGCGAGTTCAACTCCATCGGTTCGTACTCGCGAATCACATCCATATGCGAGACTATGCGGCGGCAACCACAAACCAGTGAACGCACCTTCAGCCCGTTCCACGTATGCCGACCTTATCGCGCACGGGTTTGCGTGAGCCAACACGGCGAGGTCCCGAGTTTCGGCGTTGATCAGGCACGGGTGGCGCTTGCGTCATCTTCTGGATACTGACCGGACGCTGGGCTTCTGCTTTTGCATCCAATCCCAAGAGGCTTCTGAGGAGATCAAATGCTTCCGGCTTTTCAGCAAGTACCGCTTCGCCGTCCAGGGCTTCCTCCACCATCTTTTCGCACTGATCGAACGACCACGCGTGCCGTTCCAGATCTGTTCGCGTCACCGTTGGCCCACCGTGTTCCAAGACCTCTGCCAGCGTGCGAGTGAACCAATCTTTCAGGATGCCGACACACCCCATCGAATGCGCGTAGCAATATTCCCAATCACGCCAAAGCGCTGGTTCTTCCGCCACGGGGAGATGTCGTTGAAAGCTGAAGATGACGCGCTGAAAGGCAACAACATCCTCCGGATCGTTTGCCTGATACCGCCGGAAATGGATATCGATGCTGCGGCGGCTCAGTTGCGCGCTGAGATTCCGGCACGGCAGCAAATCATAGGTACCGATGAGCACGTGGACACATCCGGTCAGACTGGCCAAGGACTTGAGACAATCCAGTTGATCTCCGAGTCGGCGGCCGCTGGCAATCTTGGTGAGGTGCTGGGCCTCGTCAATGAGAAGGGCTGCCGGCCGGCGCTGCCTAAGAGCTTGCTCCATAGCCTGGCGTAACTCGGGACTTCCTACTCTGTTCGTGATCGCCAGTTCACCGCTTTGATTCCGGAAGACGTGCCGTGTAGCGTAATCGATTTTGTGGTCGATGAGGGGCTCTTCGAGCGCACGCAACGCTCGGCGGTAATAGTCTTTCCAACTGAAATTACCCGAGTCCGGCGCGACCGCTTCGAGTCCGACCACCGGAATCCGACCGGAATCCGGCTCGCCGGCCGCCAGAAATCGCTCCTTCAGCTCTTGTTCAATCCGCAGACGCAACGTCGTCTTGCCGACACCGGTCGGTCCGATGACCAGGATCAACGAACGGCCAGCGGGCTCCTGGATAGCGCGCCGGAGAGCATCGCTTACAGCCTGCAGCCGCGGGTGGGCGATCGTATAGGAGCGAAAATATGCCAGACGGTCGCTCGGGGGTCGATCCAATAGCTCGCGAGGGAATCCCGCCGGCGCCATTCTCAATACTCCTCGTAGACAGCCAGTTCATCCAGGCGCAGGGTTTTCGGTAATTCCTCCGATGGCGTCGGCGAGTTGACCTCGGGAGCGCCCGGCTCGACAACGGTAGTATTGCGAGACCCGTCAGCCAAGCCGCCGCCAGTCTGCGTGAGGATGCCTTTCGCTTCTCGATCTCTTGTGCGTTGGGCGCCTAAAACGTGACCGCTCTCGGCACTGGCCAGGAAATCGGCCAGCTTCTTGGCTGTTAGCGTGAACTGTCCAGTATGCTTCTGCGCGCGTTTTCGCAACTCGGCAGTCGCCAGCATCAACTCGCGCTCGGATTTTCCACGTAGGGTGCTGTAGCACTCGGAGATGCACGGAACCCACCGCTTGCGCACATAGGCGTAGGCGGTTCCGGCATCGTAAGGATCGTAACGAACAGGAACTTGACTCCGCTCCACATCCGGCTCCCGCAACGCAGAAGCCCAGTAGAAAACGTGGTTGATCTTAACGCCCTTGCCAGGCACGACTCGCGCCGTGCCGCGAGCCGTTGTCGGCAGCGTCCACAATCGGAACTCTTCGTCATAGGCGATTATGCGGTGAGGCCGATTCCCGCTCTGTGCAAGCCCGGCCGCAAAGGCTTCTCGGGGGCTCCGCCCAAGCGCAGGGTGTGGGATCGTGTCGTATACCTCGTAGGCCCACTCAGACAAGCTCTCGTGAAGCCCGCCAAGCGTCCATTCTGCGTGGTGTTTCGGGTTCACGCTCTTGGTTACCTGTCGAACATTTTTCGTGATCTGCGTGTTCCCCGCCAAGTTGTGAACAAACTGGGTGTTGGAAGTGCCGAACAGTCTTTCGCAGATAGAGCCAAATCGCGCTTTGGCTGGAGGACGGGTCTTCTTGGTGCATTCGAATCGCGCCAGGAGGGTGTCGAAATAAATGCTTTCAAACTCTTTGCCGCCATCGACGACGAGGCACTGAGGAAACCGGCCATGACGGCGGACGCACTCCCGCAAGACCATCATGCACGAGCGATAGCTGGGCGGGTCGAAAGAGAGAAATATAGCCAGCAGCCGTCTGGAAAATGCATCGGTCATGATCGTGTACCAGGGACGCCCCAGATTCTGGCCCGTGCGCGAGCAGAGCAGTTCGATATCGAGTTCGGTATGGTCGATGTGGCAAATGTGAAACGGGCGATCGCCGTGGCGAGGTGTGCCGCATTCCAGTTCCAGGTAACAGGGTTCACGCTGGTAGGCGGCTCTGGGTCCCTTCCTTTTCAACATCTGTTCATACTGCGGCCGACGACCGATCTCTTGCGCAAAAGTCTTGTAGCTTGGCGCCGGTGTGTCTTGCATTTCGCAGGCTCGAACCAGTGCGCCGTAAACCTGGGAGCGGGGCTTTTGCCTGAATGTTTCGTACTGGTTCTCAATGAAGTCCCACATGAGCACGCGAGTCGGTTCCGGGAGCTTTCTGGTGTGGTTCCCGCTCGCATCTGTTCTCGGCAGCAGCCCCAGGAGACCGTTGCCATGGGAGTCTTCGGCAACCCGGTACTTTCTTAACCAGTCATAGATCGTCCGCGGCGGGACGGCGTTGCCCCTGATGGGCTCTCCTTCCAGATGGGGCCGGATAATCCCGTACCGGCGGTTGGCTTCTTGAAGCTGGCGAGGGCTGGCGCTCTCGATTCTATCCCGTGTTCTTGTGTCCAGACCATTGGGCGCTTGCACGATCCCGGTGATCCCTCCAGCCCGGGCCAGTTCCTCGAATGTCGAATGCGGCATCTCGACAAGAGATCCGTCGCTCGCCAAAAGGCCTGTCTTGCTGGTTCCGATGTTGACGATCTCCCATCGCTTTCCGTCCCATGAAACCGCCTGTCCGGCCGCTACCGAAACGAAAGGCTTCCTATCCGTCGTGACGGGTGGAGACAATCTCATCACCGTGGAGTGAGCCTGCGCCTCCTGCATGCTGCAGAAGACCGGAACTCGTGCTGCGTCTGTCAACGAGGCAGCATGCAAATCTACGTACAGATCTGCGGCGGCGATCAAACCATAGATGTCGTCCGGTCCAAACGGATCCGTGACCTGGATCAGTTCTGCCACCGTGATGGCCGGCTTCGCTCTAACCACTGCAAGGATGGTTGTGCGCGCCGCATCCGAGACGATAAAGGCAGCACGCAGATAATCTTCCAGGAACTCCAGGTTGCGCCGGTAAACCAAATTCGTTTCTCGGGAAGACCGGAGGTGATAACGAAGCCCGAATCGGCTCGCGTAATCTTCTCCCGGCGCGCAATGCCATGTACCATCCTCGGCCTTTCGAAAGCGCTCTGGGCTTTGTTCGGCCAGGGTCGCGAGATCGTGCTCTGTCTTGCATTCCACCCAACCTGCTGATGCAGACCGCAAAACGAAAAAGTCCGCGGTGTGCAAAACGTGAAGCCGTCTTCCGTTCTTCGCCACGTACTCCAGCGGGATGGACGGCTCAGGCTGATCATAGAACTCCAAACAATCGGGATCGTTCTCATAATCGAGAACAGCGGCAAGTTCGTTGGAGTGGCTCTCGAACTGGATGGTCACCCCCATCTTGCGACTCGGGTACCTCCCGGCCACATTCCTTTTGCCTCCACCGACCCGGCGTGCGGGCGGCGAGGACCGAATCCGGTCGAGAAGTTCCTTGGTCTCCTGCTTGAAACCGAGACTCCGACACCAACTCTGGTACCGCTCTTCGTCGAGCATCCCATGCCTCTGCGATGGAAGCAGCGTTTCAAAACATTTTACCTCAGAAATGTTTTTGCAAGACTATGCTTCCAAACGGAACTTCGTGCAAACCTATGCTTCCAGTTTTAGCCACCGGGGAGCGCGCCGGCATCCGTTATCGGGCGCATCTGCTGCAAACCTATGCTTCCAACCCTGCAAACCTTTGGGTGAAGTGACACTGAAGAAGCTTCGACCCCCATAACGCTGCCGCCGCGGCAATATTATGGGCCTAGTCACACTTTCGCGCCCGGACCGGAAGCATCGCGTGGCCAAACGATGCTTCAAGTCACACTCCGCCCGGAGCTTCCGAAAAACTTGATTGCTTGCCTGGGGAGCGGACCCCATTCGCTCTCCGTTGCCCGCAAACGAAACCGGGCGGAAACGAGAACACCATGTACAAGAACAACGTAGAACTCATCGCCTTCCTGGGCAAGGACGCCCAGGTGAGAACCGCCAACAGCAATGACAACGAATTCACCGTATTGAGCATTGCCAAGCAGGAGTCCCGGAAGAACAAAGAAACCGGCGAGTGGCAAAAGGCCACCGAATGGCACAGCGTCATTTGCAACAACGCTCTCGGCAAATACGCAGCCGGTCTGACAAAAGGCACCCACCTCTTGGTTGAAGGCGTCCTCCGCAGCCGGACCTACGCGCTTCAGACTGGATCGGGCAAAAAGCGAGAGGACAAACAGATCCGATCCTGGTTTATCAAAGCCACCAGCATCCTGAAGCTGGATCGGCCAGGCAAAGAAGCCGAGGACCCTGAATCGCCAGAAACCGAATCGGCCGAAGCTCACGAAAGCGATTTCTAAGCAACTCCTCAAACGGGCCGCAGAGCGGCCCGTTACTGGAGTTTCTACATAATTTCAAGCGGCGGCAGCCCGAACGAAGTCAGCATCGGCGATTTGGAGGTCGAACGGGTCGAGGTATGTAGGTTGTTGTGCGATCTCCTTGCGGAGTAGCGTGATCAGATCCAAACAGGATGGCCGTCGAGCGCTTCGGCGCCATTTGGGGAGCTGGGCATAAGCGGCACCGCGCTCCGCCCCAAAGGCCTTGAGCGAAGCGAGCAACAAAGCGCTGTAAGCCGCCACCGCCAGCACCGGCTGCTTGGGCACCGAAGTCACATTCCATAACTGCGCTTGCCCAACGCCCAAGGTATCCTTCTCTTCCCGGTGGTTGACCTCTATCTGCCACCGGTCGAAGTAGATTTGTAGTAACTGCTTGCTCGAACTGCGCAGATCCGTAGTCAACAAGTACGCCGGATCGCGGTAGTACAGCTTCTTGCTTTGGCTCTTGCGATATGGAGTCGGCGCGATGACGATGAGACGAAGGGGACGCCGTTTGGCGCCGCGCTGCCAGTACACCTCTGCCACTTCTTTATAGCGGATCTTGCGGCGCTTGCCTCCATAAAAGATCTGGGTGGTTTTCCATTCGCGACTCTGGTCCTGGCGAACCTGTTCCGGTGTAAACTTCTCGGTTCCGTAAAAGCGGCGCGGAGCGCCATGCTCGGAAGCAAGCGCGCGATAACACAGCTTGGCGTCTTTGCGGGCGCGCACCAGCAAGACCGAGCGTTCCGGAATCTGGCCAAAGCAAGTGCGATTGCAGAAGCTGCCATCACCGGCCAGCACCAGCACTTTGCTCCGGCCTCCGGCATTGTCCAGTTCCTGACGCAGCTGCTGGCCCATCTCCACAAAGCTGCGCGACAGATTCTTCTGTTTGGCCGCTTCCCGATACCGTTGGTGCATCTCTTGGGTGGCACTCTTGCCTGGCCGTTTGACGCGAGAGACTTCCTGAAAGCGAATCGGTAAGGCGCGCGTGCTGACCGGAGCGTTGCGATGGAGTGGCACCAACAGCGAAGCCTGCAGGAAGCGCAGACCCAACACCAGATTGACGTGAAACGGGGGCGACAAAGGATCGCGTTGATAGAACGCCTGAGGAATGGAGCGGCCCGTTTTGCGCAGTCGCGTATCGTCGATGGCGACACCGACCAGCCGTTGCGGGCAAAAATCCAAGGCTTGTTTCAGGATCGGCCGGAACAGCTCTTGCGGCTCCCACTGGCAGCGGGAGTGGAGAAAGTACTCCGCGCTCCAACTGCGATCCTGGCCGCCGTTGGTCCAGATGATGCGAGTCAAACAGCGACGGCCCAGACAGATGAGAGAGCCGAGCGCTTGCCGCACTCCTCGCTGAAAGGTGCGCTGTTGAGGAAAGACGTTACGCCAGTCTTCAACAATGCTCAGGAAGGCGGCGAGCAAGCTCATTTAGCCTCCGGCCTGACAGAGAACGTGTTTTTCTCAGCGCGGAGGAAGCGGTCATTGCGGGCAACTTTCTTGGTGAGGGAGGAAACGAGGCTTTCGCGATCGACGGTAACGCCGAATTGGGTATGGATGCGATCCAGGATGTCGGAGACATGGAGGGGGATGCGGGCTTTCTTGAGTATGTCGAATGCCATGTCAACCTGAGACAGACCTTTGTTAGGGCGTGGTTCGGCCGGGGCGGTCTCGCCATGGCGGAGACGGCGGACAGCGCGCAGTTGTGCATCCAAAGAGGCTTCAAAGACACTCAGAATGAGGTCTCTGGTTTCATTGTTCATGGTGTCTCCTGAGCATGGGGCTCAGGAGGAAGTATGGCATACTTACGTCGGTCTGTCTACGTAATATTGATAGACAGACTCATTTAGGTGCAGGTTGAGCCCCCCAAGAGGCTACGGAAGACCAAAACATTCTCGCTCGAAAATGTAGAAACTCCAGAAACGGGCCGCAGAGCGGCCCGTTATCCCCGACTCCGATGGCGAAGATGCTCAACTCGTAACTGGACATTACAGGTCTAATCCAATCTTGTACCCGACAACGTCTTTGGCAGATCCTCGAGCAACCGTTTCGCGACACGGTCGGCGATGGCGTTCAGAAGCTCTTCTCTCGCAGCAACCGCTCTGATCAACCGCATTGACATGTGGCTGTTTCTCGGCAACATTGCCTCCGCATCCTCTAGCATGCTCTCTTCGCTGAGAAGCTGAGCTCTGAGGTGGGAGAGTAAACAATCAACCTCAGGACTGCTCTCTCGTAACGCCTCGACTCGCTGCAGGGCATAAACAACGGTGGAGTGATCGCGACCGTTGTAGAAACGCCCGATCACGGTAGTGCTCCAGCCACTGACGTGTTTTGCCAAGTACATCGCGATCTGGCGGTTGAAGGTTGCTGGTTGAGCATTGCCAGGTACGCGAGTGGGACCGAGGCGGGCTGAGACCGCTCAAGACTCTCGCTCCGAGGCGAAAGCGTCCCATTCGTCGGGGTTATGCGCTCGCCAACTTTGAGGGCGCAAGGACTTCTTGGGATTGGGTGTTCATGAAAAGCTTGAGTGGTTCTAACAGTACTGGAACTTTAATGGTTCGACTTCTTGGCTAACGATTAGTATTTACGCTCTTTTTATTCGGAAAGCTTGTTACGATCGGATTACTCGTTTCTGGGTGGGTTTCCGAAGGTCGGGAAAAATGCACTACTCCCGCCTCACTCAGTTGCAATTGGGGGGTCGGGCACTTTGGGCGGTGGAAACACCCCTTACATTTTGGTTCGACCCCCTTTTCTTCCTTCGGTTCGGCCAGTTTCGCAATCGCCTTACTTGTAGCCCCCCACGTCCTGATGTACCCCTTCGCAGGTCTCCATGAGAGAGTCTGAGGGCTTGTAGTAGCGCTTGAGCCAGAGCATGAAGCGAACACTACTTCTGATCGGGACCTTGAGCACGTTGCTCATTCTGAATGGGCAACAGGAGCCGCTGTGGGCCAGGGGCAGAGCGTTTATGCGGGGAATTGAACACGAGGAGTGGATCGGTCAATGAAAGAATCGCGTGAAATGACGATCACCGAAGCATTCGATTTGCTCACGGCTCCGCAACAGCGATCTATCCTCGAGCTGCAAGGCATTTAGCTAAGAAGAATCTAGCGGCATCGGACCGTGGTGTAGTTGGTAACTCCAAAAGCGTCTCGAAAAAGAATCCACAGGTCGCGGCGTCAAGTACGAGTTGGTCCGCAGATGGCCGAGTGAGGAAGCCGGAAACTGTCCCGTCTGCCTCCACCGACTTAATCAGCCAAACTGCCGATTCTGGGGAAACAATAACGTGCAAAAAGTGTGGAGTTTCGTTTAGTCGGAAGGACTTGGTGCAACATTGGAACACCAAGCATGGATACTCTTTAGACCCGAAACGAGCTAAGAAACCAGCGAAGAGAGCCAAGAAGAGGGTAAAGGAAAGAAGGTAAATAAGAGGGAGCCGTGGTTTGTGCAGGGTGGCCTGTGTAATCCAAGGTGATGGGAGAGTCGACCTTCAGACAACTTGGCGGTCGTTACCGTCGCGACCGAGCGTTGGCAACTATTCCTAAACCTCACCGACCCCAGCGCTAGAATTGCCTGAGCGGGAGTTCTTCCTCGAAGCGGGTTTGGAGTTGGGCGAGACGCTGAAGATCGGCGGCCCTGAATCGGTGCGCTGGTACGCCATGTGGCAGGACGGGAGCTACTACGGCGCGCATCTGGGGAAAGCGCTTCGACAGCGGCGCGAAGCCGCCCTGAAGGCTATGGACGACGCGGATCGCCAGCAAGCCGCGAGCGCCGCTGTTTCGCCTGGCTACTGGCTCGCCGAGTTGGCGGTCCCCCAGCGCCCATCCTAGGGGTAATGAAATACGGTTCCATTTCATAGATGGGGCCGGCTATGAATCCTTCGCAGGTTCGGACTTCGTCAGCGCAGTCCGTTCGAGACGCCGGTACGGCGGCGATTGACCTCCCGATCCCAGACCCACGGCTTGGAACTGTGGAGTGACCGCCCAGGAGTCTTCCAGTTGTTATTGCCTCGACTCGAGTCCGATCTTGAGGCCGATACCGCTCTCAGCGGTGCGATGTGGATCTCATTTGTTTGCGGCTTTCTTGGCTGGCTGGGCTACTTTTGGCAGGGGCGTCCGAATGCCGGCATCCTGATGTTCGCTCTGTTTGTGGTTGCGGGCTTCGGCATTCGTGCGGGCTCCCCTTTCGCGGTCTTGTGCTTGTTTGCATTCTTCGCGGTCGCCTGCGCAGCGTGCATTGCTTCCGGCGGTTGGGCCCTGTCCCTGCCTGTTTGGTGGTGGCGCCACTGCTGCTGGCCGGCGGTTTCCGGGGATGCCGTTATCGGGCCTTGCTCAATAGGCCTACAACAGTTACCGCCGCTGAGAGGGCGTCAAATCCGGCGAAGCCGTTTTGGGCAGTTCTGCGACTGCTATTTCTCTTAATCGGTCGTCGATCGATAGACTGTCTGAACTCCTTGGTGCCGACAACCTCGCCGTCCGCCGAGATGACGTTAAGGATGAGGACCCGTTCCTCGGTTGCTGGCAGGTGGGAGCCGTACGATGGTCCAGATTTAAAGAGCGCTAGCTAGTTTCTGTCGCGAAATGGCTGAAATTCGCGGTGCCGGACGAGTCCCGAGAGGCACCACGCCCTGGTGGGGCTAGTAGAGAGCGTGCCAGGTTGGATGGTTACCGGATTTTTGTCGGCTATTGTCTGCTTCCTGCCAATGATTACGGTATAAAAGGTCGATTAATCTCAATAGGCATTCAGCCGAACACTGTGTTCGGCTTCTGTGATGAAGGTTTTCTCCGGAAGGCTTATGCCGCGGCTCGTCGGCGGTTTGGTTTGCGCTTGTCCAAAAGGTCGGCGATCCGCATCAGATTATTGGCCAGCACCGCGGCGCCCACCAGAATCTCGAACCGCTCACGGCCTTTGAGCAGACAGCGTTTCATGCCCCGGCCGCGAAATAACACCGAGATGCGCCCCTCGATACCCGCCCGGAATCGCTGGCCCTTTTTGAAGGCACGGCTGCGCTCCAACTCTTCCTGCTCCGCAGTTCTCTGGCCGCCCCTCTGGGGTATGGACACCTGGCTCACGCCGGCGTCCTTACAGTTCTGCACATTCTCGTCGCTGTAGAAGCCCCGGTCGGCAGCGTAGTGGTCCGGTGCGTGTTGGAAGGTTTTCTGGTGTTGATCCAAGGAAGCTTGCACATGATCGCTATCGACAGGATTCCCCTCCAGCACTCGATAGTCGGTAATCAAGCCATGAGCACTCTCGGCCAGGAAAACCTTGTGGCCGAATTCCACCGGCTTCAGTGTCTTGCCCCGCTTGATCAGATCGGTGTGGGGTTCGAAGATCGAATAGAGTTTCTCTTCGGCAGGAACCGTCTCTCCCTGTAACACCCGGCGGCGCGTCTGGTCGATGACACGCTCTCCCAATTTGCAGAAAGAGGTGATCTGCTTACAGGTTTCGTCAATCGCCGCACGGGTGACTACATCGACCCTGCGGATGCGCTTGGCGGCGGCGATCACTTGCTTGGCATTTCTCGCCACTTGCTCGGTGATCCGGATGAGTTCGCGATACTTGGGAGTTTGCTGCTGCTCCCGCTGCCGGGCGGTCATGCGCTGGAGCGCTTGCATGCGGCGGCGGGCGCTACGCGTGCGATTGGTAAAACCTTTTACTCCCGGGGTAATTTCTCATCCAGATCGTCGACCAGACGCGTGATGGTGCGCACGGTATCCCACAATAAGGTGGCATCGGTCGGGTGATGGATATTGGTTTCTACAACCGTGGTATCGACGCGGAGTTGCTTGCCGTCTTCCAGGTCGAGTTTCACGGCGGCCTGCACTACGACCTGATTGATCGCTGCCAGCGTGGCCGGGGTGAGCCGGTTGAAGGCGCGATTGAAAGCATCGTGCTTGGGAACGGAGTGACTGTCGAACTGCGTAAAGGAGCGCAGCGTGTAGCCATCGTTGATGCGATCGCGCAGGTCGCGGTAGTCCAAGTTCTTGACGCGCATGAGAATCAACGAGCGCAGGGTCTGCTCGGGGGTGATGCCGCGGCGTCCGGCGTCGGGCTTTTTCAGGCCCCGCTCCAGATCCTTGCGCACGAGTTCGACGAGATCGGCATGCTGCTTCAGGAAATCGGCGATCCGTTGCAAGCTGGGGTCGAGGTGGATCCCCAGATTCTGCAATTGGAGATCGGCGAAGCTGAGTTGAGGGATGAGGAGGCGGCTCATTTTTTCTTCTCCGCTCGCAGCAGTTCAAGATTGATCTCACAGATGCGCTCCAAGGAGGCTTTGAGCTTGTGGTAGTTGCGCAACCACTGCTCGACGACCGGCTTCTGTTCGGGGCGGAGGCTGAACTGCTTGGTGCCCCCGCCCGGATAACTGACCGTCAATACCCATACGGGATGGCCTTTTCCGTTGGCGCACACGGCACAACCGGAGCGATGGCGAATGACGCGGCGGAGCAAAGAGCCGCGGACGATCTCGGCGGTGAAAGGGAGGGCCGCGGCGAGTTTGGCACGCTTGCGAAGAGTTGCTTCTTGATTCATCTATATAGATGAAATAACACCCAGCGGAATTTGTCAAGTGTTCGCGCGACATTTTCTCCCGATTTGTTTTATCGCAAGCCGCCACAACCGCGCGTGGTGAGGCTGAAACGTACGGCGGCCGCACCGAATCATAGGTTCTCAGCCTGCCTATGATCACTAATCAGTTGGGAATCAATAACTTATGAGTTTCGCGACAGAAACTAGCTAGCGGAAACGTTCACTCTTCTCCCACCACGACTGCGCTCTTCTCTCTGGAGCAGTCGCTCTGTCTACCGCTTCAGTTCGGAGGGCAACAAGCTTTCGACGACTTAGCTCTTCGATGAACAGTAGCGTGGCTGGCTCACTCCAGCCGAAGACAGCGTTTATGGCTTGGACTGCGTCCCCCAAAGCTCTATCGGTGGGGGGTTGAGCGATCAAAATTTCGATGACTTCCATCACACACGATTTCAAAGTATTTCCGGAGGCGGACCCCAAAGCCATGTTCTGCATATCTCCTGCCATTTCTCGTCCGGTACAACTGGAAGGTAACATCGCTTTTGACTCATAACAACACGAGCCCGTAAAGGTACAGGCAGAACTTAGGAGCAGTAGATCGGAGGGGCGGTCATGGACTTTCTCTGTAAGGGCCCTTTGGTTTTAGGACTAAACGTTGCTCTCGTGAGGGCCTCTCGCACAATGTCCGTCGGCGTCAGCGGGGCGGATGACCGGCTTGGGCCATGCATGCGCTGTTTCTTCCCGAATCAGAAGTGTCTTGTTTTTACTTGCATACCGGCGCAAGTTGAGACAAAACACGTCCCCGCCGCAACGGGTTAAACGCGGCGGAAGAGGCAATTGCACGATTCGGTTCGGCGGCAACGAAGAGTACCGGAGGTTTGGTTTCGAGAGAGCTATTTCAGGCGTGCCCTGCTCTAGTACGGACTAGGACCGGAGCGCCTTGCGTCTCCAACTCGCCCCCAAAACCCATAGTGAGGCGGCGCCGTAGTCCGCTGGAGGACGTTCCCCAGCTCGCTCAAAACTGTGGCTAGTGTGAGCCACCCCAGATCTGTTCTTCAACTTGGATTCCGCCGAAGCTACTCTAGTCTCAGAACTCCTATAGTAGATTGACTCGTGTTTGAAATGCTCACATTGGCGGAGAGTTGAGCGAACACAGACTGTTAAATAATGATTGCTAATTTTAATCCAGCCAGTTATACTTGTTCATGTCTGCTTCCGATTTCACTCCGCAGTTCCCGCGTCTTGAGGTGGTGGATGCGGACGATCAACGCAGCATCTTTCTCAACGGGCACCTGGCCGGTCGCTACCCGTGTGACGACCAGGGGACCGAGCGCGTACTGGTCACTCAATTAGCCGAAGTACTCTCTCTGCCCGACCGTCAAATTGCCGCCGCTTTCAACTTACATCCGGTCACGGTTAGCCGTTTGCTGGGATTGGTTCGCCAGGGTGGGGCGGCCGCCTTGCTCCCGTTGAAGCCCGGCCCCAAGGGACCATCCAAGATGACTCCCAAACTGGAGGCCCGCTGCCGGTCTCTGCGTGCCGGCGGAGCTTCGTTCCGATCCATCGCCCAGCAGGTTTCTACCGCCGCCCAGAGAATCTCTTACGTCACCGTGGCTAACTTGTTCCGGGGCGCTTCCGCACCACCGTCGCCACAGGCCCTCCCGCTCGAAGCCGAGGCTCCACCCGTGATCGCTCCCGCGCCAGCGGCCCATTTTGGGGAGAGCCGCTCCACTCGTTATGCCGGCGCGATGCTACTGTTTGCCGCTTTGGCGCGCCTCGACCTGTGGAGCGTCTTTCAGGGTCTGGGCGCCACCACTGGCCCGGCGCGACGGATTGGTTGGGCGCAGACCGTCGCAGCCATTATCTTCTGCTTCACCTTGCGCTTCCGCTCGATCGAGGACTGGAAGAACGGCCGCCGCCGGGATTTGGGTGTGCTGATCGGGGAACCCGGCGCTCCGTCGGTGTTGAGCCTGCGAACCAAGATCAGGGCCTTGACCGAGAGCGTGGATCCGGTCGCCTTCTGGCGGGCGATGTTCGAGCGCTATCTGGCATTGGAGCCGGTCTGGGAAGGCCTATACTACGTGGATGGTCATTTCTGCCCTTACTACGGCGCGCACCCGACGCCGCGAGGCTGGGATGCCAAGCGGGGATTGGCGGTCCAGGGGCACAACGACGTGTATCTCCACGACGCCAAAGGCCGGGCCCTGTTCTTCTTTTCCCAACCCCTCAACGACTCGTTGGGGCGCGCGATCCCAGCCGCCATCGCGGAGATCCGCCGCGTCCATGGCAACGAGCCCTTCACGTTGGTGTTCGACCGGGGAGGCTATAGCGGGGAAACGTTTCGCTTCCTCCAGGCCGAAGCATCGGCTTTATTACTTACCTGAAAGGCCGTGGCGCCAAGCGGCGTTACCCCGCACACCAGTTCCAAGCCGGCTGGTTCGCTTTGGAAGGTAAGCGGCACACCTACCAACTGTTGGAGAAGAAGACGCGCGTGCGAGGAGGGGGCTTGATTCGCACGGTCCTGTTCGTGGGCGACGATGGCCAGCAGATCCCCGTATTGACCAACCTGGCAGTAACCGCCAAGCCGGCCAAGGTGGTGCATTGCCTGCGCTTGCGATGGCGGCAGGAAAACAGCTTCAAGTTCCTTTCCGACAACTACGCCATCGACCAGATCATCCAGTACGGGGCCGATCCGGAGACTCGAGACCGTCTCATCGCCAATCCCAAACGCAAGACCCTCAAGGAGCAGGCGCGCCGACTAGCCCAGCAGATCGAATCTCTTCAGGCACAACTGGGTCGGGCGTTGGAAGACAATGACGAGAGCCAGCGATCTACGGCTCGCGGCCTCAAAATCGCTCACGCCGCGTTGCGCACCCAGATCGCGCAAAAACGTCAGGTCCTCGCCCGAGTAGAAAACCGTCTGCGCCACACCCCCAGTCGGATATCCGCACACCAGGCCGGCAAGACACGTGCCCTGCTTCGCGAGGATCGTCGCCTGTTGGTTAACGCCTTGAAACTGACCGCTGCCAACGCAGAGCGAATGCTGGCTGTGCACTTCGATCGGTTCTACCAAAACCCCAAGGATGCATGCAGTATTTTCCGAGGCCTTCTCCAGCTACCGGGAATCGTGCGTGCAACCGGGCCCGATCACGTCGAGGTTCTGCTTCAAAGACCGGACTCCTCCAAGCTGGCTGATGCACTCGGCAGTCTCCTCACCGACCTCAATCACCAGAAACCTCGCATACTGAACGGCGGTCCAATCCTCGTCTTCCGACTCCTCGACGTTAACCAGACCACCCCATCTACTGACCCCCTACTATAGGAGTTCTGAGGCTAGGCTAGGCTAAGCCAACGATGGAATCGGTGTACGCAGCTTCGGCATCGCGGCCTCAGTCCAATGAGGTAAAACACGATGATTGAGCTGCACCATGTTCCACACCCTTCCACCGAACTCGAAAGGTCCGGGAATCTTTCCGGGCTGTGCGAAGACAACCCCTACGCATCTCGCCGCGCCGCTAGCCTCTCGCTCTATCGCCAGCTGACGTACCAGCCGCATAATCTCGCTTCGCGAGCGAGCGCCGGCGAACTCTTGGGCCGGCTCTTCATACGGCAGCCCGGCTGCTTCTAAACGCCGCCTACGGCGCGCACGAACCACGGCCGTTTCTCCGCGCTCGTTCACCTTGCGGTTAGCTTGCTCTTCGAGTCGGCGAAGCCGTCTGACGATCGCTTTCACGACACGGTCACAGGCTCTATGGGAAAGCGACCAATCCACCTGTTCAGTTCACTCGTCGGTTGGTTGCTCGTCGCCTTCGCTCATCTTGTCAAGACGCACGACCTCCCAGAGAGTGCCATCCGGACAGAGCGTCCTTTTGCACGTTGCCCTTTCGAAGCTGGGTTCAACGTGGTCTGCGATCTCGTCGAGGATTTGATGCAGGCTAATGAGGGGCGTCCAGTTCATTGCCGTCAGCGCTTTACGGGAATCCAGAATCAGCCAAGGAACATCGTAGGGACGGTCCGTGCCATCCGCGATTCGTGCGACGGCCGAGCCGCGCTATGCACAATAACCGCCGGCCGTTCGCTTTGGACCAAACGAAGCATGCCTTCCCGGTCGCGAATATCGATTTCGTGATACTGGTACCCAGGGACGGTCTGTTCCAATCGCCGCAGCGACCAGGAGGTATCACCTTCCGGACCAAAGAACACGGCGCGCTGATTGTTGTCGACACCAAGCACCGAGTAGCCTGCCTGGTAAAATGCAAGCAAACTTCAGAACCAATTAACCCACAAGATCCGGTTACAAGAACACGCGGTTGACCCACCTGAGTGCCCACCTGGCACTTGAGACTTAGAATGTCGCATTCGCTCAATAACGATAACACTGGGGATTACCTGCTGACTGGTTGGTGAAGAACTCATAACGGCTTCGCCACAACTGGTATGAAAAAAGCGAGCGCTGCGGCAATCACGAGCATCACGGCAAACGATTGAAGTCCGGGGGACTCCGCTACGAGAGTAGGCGAATCGCGGAAAGCGCGGGCCGCACACAGACCATGCCGTTTATTGACCTCACTTCAAAATCAATGTTGCCAGTGTCCGGCTGGGCAATGTGCTGTCCCCTTGTGTAGCATCAAAGAACTTGACGCCTGGCTTCGCCCACGAGCCTGTCGTCGCCTGGCCTCGCGCATCGCCAGCTGCAAACAACTGGCCCGAAGGTGATTCCATATGAATCTCCACTCTCCTCGCGCCAGGGACCGACCAGTGGATAATCTGCACTTGTCCGTTCTGCTCTGCACAAGCAGCCGGCAGAGTTGCCCAAAGCCGGAACTCGGCTGCATGGGCATAAACCGGCTGGAAAGTGCGCCCGTCCCCTGGGCTCTGCCCGGCAGCATTGGGCAACGTCCCCTTCAGTGACCCATCGGGTTCAAAAACCAGCAAAGTGCTTTCTGTGCGCACACTTTCTGGATCCGATGCATGCACAAGCTGCGTTGCCCTATGTGTCGCGGTGGGAATGCGATCGGGCACAATCACTGTGAAAAATCTGTCGGGCCCCGTCACGGTTTCAATAAAGTCATCCGTATAAAAGAGGTTGGAAGGTCTGTCAACGGCAGTTACGAGGAATGTGCTGTCAGCCGGCGTTTTGTCCTGAATGTTCTCTAAAGACGCAACCGCGCGCGCAGCAAACGATTCCAGCTCTAGTATCCACGCCACCTCGTACCGGCTGGTGCGCGAATAGTTGAGAATGGCAATCGCAGCAGCCAGAGTCACAGCGCCCGCCACAAGCCAGCGCCCGCGTGAGTTCTCCATTACAAACCAAGTGAGGAGAATAGGTGACATGAACAGCTCAATGCCAAGCACCGCATACTGTTGTTGCAAATGATTCGGCAAGGTCGAATTCGGCAGGAGTGCCGAGAGTCCAAGAACCACGCCGGCCGCACCTATCCAAAACAAGCGCTTGTCGTGTCGCCAGGCGAGAACCAGAATCAGCGCAATTCCAACCGACACCCATGGATAAACTAAGTACCGGCTCAAGGTCGTAAACCCATGAATCAGTGCGGCAAGATGCAGATCGGTATAGTACGGGTCAGTGGGGAGAGCCTTTTCATGAAACAAAAGCCATGCCTGTGAAGCTCGATATAACGCGAACAACATAAACGCCGAATAGATCGCCAGCACCAACGCGGCCGCTTTTCTCCTGCCTTTTTGAGAAATGATCTGGATCACAAAGAACAGTCCAACGGCGCAGAAGTAACTCTCCTTGATGAAACAGCTGAGCGCGATCAAAACCACGACGGCAGAAATACGCCATGGCCGCGGCCGCCCCACGAGGCTTTGCCAGAGGTGAAAACCGATCAAGACGAAGGTTAGTGCGAATATTGCGAAAGGATCAGACTTGACATGGATTTGATACCAAGGATTCGCAAAGACCAAGGCGCTGAACAAGACAAACGAAAACAGAGGGATTTTCTTGCCGACCAGCCGTTCAACCAGAGTTGCCACCAAGGCCGTATTTGCTATCGCAAAGATGAACAGAGGCGCAAAAAGCCAGTGGATGCCTAGCCTTCCGCATAGGTCGAGAATGATGTAGCCCAATGGCCGAGGGTACAACTTGAGGTACCTGGTCATCGAGCAGCCGTCAGTATGAAGACCTACATAGGCGTAATGGTCATTGTTACAAACAGCGAATGGATTGAACTTGTGGTAAATAAAGAGAACAGATAAAGCCCACATCAATGCTGCGATCGAAAAGAATAGAGCAAACCGAAGCAGACCAGTTGTTATTCGATTGATTTGAATTCGATCTTGGGCGGATGTCACCGGCGTCTTAAGAACCAATCGATTTCCTAAATGTTTCTAGACTAACAAACAGCTGAAGAGAGACCGGGTGCTTGGATCGGCCCTACGCGGTTAGACTCGAACTACCTGGCCGGTACGGCCGCGCCGTCTCGCATATCGCCATGCGTCCGACTCCCCCCATCTGTTCTTGGGACGCCCTTCGGCTTCAACACGCCGACGAATATGGATTTTAGCCGGGCCGCCGATCCGAACTTCAAAGGGATCGTTCAAATGTATCGCGATTTGATTGCTCTGAGGTGCAACGTGACGGGAAAGAGTCGGGGGCTGACGGGCCAAAATCTAATGTCTTCCACTTGGATAACAGCAAGAAGACGCTGGCCTACCATCGATGGGAGAACGGGGCCTGGTGACGATGTCGTGGTGGTCGCAAATTCTTCGAACGTGCCCATGCAGGACCTGAACATTGGCTTCCCCCGAGGCTCGATCCAAGGTTGCGGAATCGGGCTCAAGAAAGGAACTGTCTTCCATGTCGGTTCGAGTTCTCGCTTCGCGCCGGCGCGCCCCCAGCGCTAATTGTCGAAGGAACTAGGCCCGCATACCCTACGCCCAGGCAACGACCGGTTTCAAACGAAGTGAAGCGTTTCGAGCAAAAAAGTCTTGAAAGAATTTGGATCAAAGAATTGGCGACCAAAAACAACACGCAAAAATGTTAGAATCGATTAGCCCGAGCCAAGCCGCGAATCGGTGCGCCACCCTCCGGACTAATCAGGCGATCACGGCTTCTCACTTGGCCACGCCCCAGAGGGACCGCTGACAAGTGGCACCCTCTAAGCGCCGCTTGGAGCCAGCCCTGCATATCAGGTATCGCCAGAGTCCCCTCGGCTTCCATCCCACCGGCCGAAATCGATCTTCCAGCTTGGAGATGCGCCTGTTCATCGTCTTCATTAGGCTCTCGTTTCGCCCTGCTAGCAGCCCGTGGCTAAAGGGCCGTTTTTCAGGCTGAGTAGTGAGTGCATCGCGGACGAAAGGAATCGGTGCGGCGTGGCCTTCGGTCGTCGGATTGACCTTGGAATGAGTCCATGCACTCAATATCGAGTACTGTTAGCGTTTCTGCGAGCATAATAAGCACCTGAATCGCTAAAATGGCGCTCCCACGGTCCTGCAGACCTCGCGGCGTGCCCACTTGCGTGCGCTGCCGCATGATCAAGCCCAAGTTACACGCTCCGGCATGCACAACCAAGCGTTTGAGTATGTTCTTGTGCCCACGCAGGTGCGTCCGTCTCATGCCTCCGGTTTCGTACAGGTGCGCAAATGATCGCTCTAACTTCTCGCCGCGCTGCTTCAGCAACCGCTTGCCGCGGACTCCTCGTATACGCCGCCGATTGCCATACACAGCCGCTTGTTCGGTTGCCTTGCCGGCCCAGTTGCGCTGGCCACGATCCGGTTCCGGTATGTAGCTCCGCACTCCCACTTCCTTCAGGTCTTTCAATACCGCATTGCTGTGATAGCCTTTGTCCGTCACCAGTTCCGCCGGCCCTTCCGGATTCACCCTCTCGCCCGCTTCCTCGTTGTTGACCGCCACAGCGACTTCCGCTATCTGCGTCCCCGCTTGGGACAATGTCTCCACGATCGTCGTCGTGTCGCCCTGATCGGCTCCCTGCAGCGTTACCGCCACCACCGCTCCCGTCTCCATGTCTACCGCATGCTCAGCCTTGTGCGCCAGGTGTGTAGACCCATCTTTCATCTTGGTGATCTTGGCGTCCGGATCGTGTGGATTGGTCCATTCCTCATTGGACATCTTCTTCTTCCGCTTCCGATCCATTTGCGCCAACTGCTCTCGCGTCGGCGTCTCAATCCCGGCCTCCTTGGCCAGCTTCTTCAGAAACTCTTCATAGCTCTCCCCGCTCTCCCGTCGTACGATGCTGCGCAGGGCGGCATTGGCTTCCAGCGTTGTCGCATCAATCCCAATCGTGTTACCTTTCAGCAAACCCTCTTTGGCAACCAACTCCAGTACCCATGTGAATACCTTCTGGTGTGTCTCCAAGTCGATCAGCCGCCGCGTCCGCGAGATCGTCGAGTGGTCCGGCGTCTCTTCATCCAGACTGATTCCCAGAAACCGCCGTAAGGACAGCGAATCCTCCGACCGCCAGGCGATCCCGCGTTCCGAATCAATTCCTTCGAAGTAGCCTACCAGCAGCAGCCGAAAGTAGATGCCCGGTGTCAGGCTGGGGCGACCCATCTTACGGGCGTAGAATCCCCGGCATTCGGTTTCCACGAACTCATCAAATCTGTTGCTGTCCAATAGCTCGTTCAGGCGGACGTAGAACGGGTGTGCGGCGGTCGCACGGATCTCCGCGGTGGCCATCCACAACATCTCCTGCCGCTCACGATCCTTCCGGGTTCCCATCGCCATGATCCATTCTAAGCCGAAACATTTCTACATCAACATGTTTTATGACCTATGCCCGACTTTAACCACGGACTGCTAGGGACGCAGAGGCTCGATTGGGAATCCAGCAATTTAAGTGTTCAGTTCTGCATAAGTCGGTTGCTCGCCGCCTTCGCTGATCTTGTCAAGCCGCACGACCTCGAATAAAGTTCTGTCCGGGCAGAGCGACCTGGTGCATGTCGCCTCCTCGAAGCTCGGCATGCGATCCAGCCTGCTCACCACTGGCGCATCGACGTCCCCCAGGCACGATCAGTCCTACACTGCATGGGGCGATTTTCGGATTCGGCATTTTCTTCTGGCCCTGAGTCAGACTCTTTCTCTCTGCTTCATTGCAGCCACCAGATTTTGGCAACCCGAACCCCACTTGGTGATTGTCGTGACAGCCTGTGCAAACGGAACATCCAGACGATGCACGCGATCCGGAGTGAGAACGTACACCGCTCCAGCCATCGGCGTAGGCACCGAAGGGACAAAGACTGTGAAACGTCCGTCGACAAGCTCTTCAATGATGAATCCGGGAACAAGCGCATCCTCAATCTCGATCAGCGCCGCATCCCAGGCTTGGCCCTGCGACTCTCCCGCCAGTCGTTGCGTAAGATTTTGCAAAAGCGAGTAACCAGGAATCTTCTGAAATAAAGACCTGTCCAGGCGATTTTTGATCGCCCGTCCCAGTTGTGAGCGAACGGCGAGCCCAACCAAAAAGCAAAGGGTCAGCACGAGGATGAGCGCAATGAGATTTTCAGCGGGGACTGATTTTGGAAGCACCTTTGCCACAGGCGCCATCAGGCCCAAGAATGTCTTCATTGCTTTGAACAGAAGCAGACATGCGAGGTAGACCGGTGCGACGACAAGACAGCCGGCGACGATCCGACCCATGGAAAAGGTAAGGAGATTTTTCACGCGATGACTCCACTGCGGGATTCGACAGACGGTTTCCGCTCATTGCCGGAGAGTGGAACAAGATAAATGCAGCTTCTCGCGTGCATCCTGAAGGCCCTGAAACCCGCGGCCATCATACCACGGCTTTACCTTGATCACGAATGGATCCCGAATTGTGTGTCGGGGCAAAGTAGAAATGTCCCCATCCCGAGCAAAGTAGAAACGTCCCCTGGCAGGCATTCCAAAGGCTCCCATTCCCTCTTATCAAGAGAAAGTGGTTTCAGGTTGCGCCGCGTTTTGCGCGCGCCGAAGGGAAGCCTTGACGGGTTCCGCCGCAAGCTACACAATGCGCGCGAGAGGGGATGGGAACGATCTCTGAAATCGAGGGGGACATTCCTACTTTGCCGCGACAGGGCCAAGATTACAGTGTCAAGATTACAGTGCCAAGATTACAGTGTCAATAGAGATTACAGTGCAGATTACAGTGCAATTCATCTTGTTCGTGAGGATTACTGTTGTGAGGATTACACTAATTCTCTGCCAGGCAGCTTTCACGACAGGCTACCAAACGTTCAACGCGGGAGCAAGTCCACTATGGGCGGTGGTATCACAAGGCAATTGTTGCCTAAACCGGAGGAACGGGAGACCGTCGTTTGAGAGATGGCGCGGACGGAGCCTTTCGCTACGGTTGTGCGGAGGCGGAGGGTAGACCGGCAGATGGCGCTTGAGTTTGGGTGGGTGAGGCGCTACAAGCCGAAGAGATGATTGCCGATGCTCTCGTAGTCGCGCCCCGAAGCCCAGAGGTTGATCGCACTCGAGGCAACATCGTCCGGCATGGGCAGCGCTTCGGCGTCCTTCGTCATTTCGAGCGACTTCAACCAGCCACCACAGGAGTCACAGGCCTCGACACGAATGTGCAGCCAGTCTTCGAAGGTGAAGATCGGCCGCTTTTCCGGGTCTTGCTCACCACAGCGAAGGCAACCCAGCCTCGGCACTGCCCATTCACTGGAACAGAGCGAACAACTGCTCATACGACGTCGGCCCATCCCTTCCTCGCGCAACACTGAGCAAAGGACGCCAAACCCGCAGTGGGGACAACAACCGGCTGGCCCTTCGATTTCCCGATGCGGCCAATCCGATATCTCGGTGGCGAAGACTTCACAGACCAGACGCGCGGGAAAATCTGCCGGATACTCAAAGTTTTCGACCTGATGCCAAAGATCGTCTAACGACTTAAGAGAGTCGAGAGGTGTCACGATGAGTCCACAATCCGCAACGCCACGGTGCGCTTCCACAAGCAGCGGTCGCAAAGCGGACGCATCAAAACAGGCAAGTAACGCTCGCTCGGGTTTTGGCTGCGACGCCGCCAGTATGCGGTGCAGATGAGAACTGAGCGATTCCTGAATCGACAATACTTCCAGATACTTCGCTAAGAGTGGATTGGGCACACTCTTCCGGAGTGTTTTTGCGCGCTCGCGGTAGGCCGCCCAGACAGGTCTTTCTGTTTCGGAGCGAAAGGCGGCCCGTGACGCGCTAGTCATCGACGCGCTCTTTCGTCGCGCGTGAATACCAGAGGCGGTGATGATGCTCTGCCCAAGCACGCGTCACTTCACCGGTGATGATCTGCGAGAAACCGCCTTTCACCAGGAAGAGGCCCATATAGACGTGTATGAGTAATCCGCCGATACTCGCGTAAGCGCAGGCAGCGTGAAGCAGGATGGCGAGAAACTTCAGCCATTGCAGATTCCAGGGAACCAACTCCGGCAGCCACAGAACCATGCCGGAAACGAGCAAGCCGATGCCGCTTACCGCCATGATCCAGAAGAAGATCTTCTGGCCTGGATTCCAACGGTCGACCGGCGGCATCTCGTCGTCGTGGTTTGTCGCGTAGGCTTCGACTTTCGACATCCAGCGCTTGTCTTGTTCCCTGACCCAAAGGTCTTTTCGCCACAGCCACCACATGTAAACGAGAGTCACGAAATAGATGGCGCCCAGCAAAGGATGCAAGTAGCGCATCATCGCCGGCCCACCGAGTACCGAAGCCATCCAGAAAAGGTAGGGGGTGTGGAGGGCGAGACCGCTCAAAATCAGGTAGACGCAATTCACCGCCACGATGGTGTGGGTAGCTCGCTCATGAAACGAGTAACGGACGAGGTGGTCCGCATCCGGCTTGTGCCAGCGGATGTTCATCTTAGTGATCCTCCTTCGTGCCGGGATCGGCCTTGGGACCAAACAGGAAGTAATGGGCCACCATGCCGACGACACCGCCAATCATGGCGATGTTACCAAGCCATTTCAGTGGATTCTTCCAGAGACTGACTGCGGTAGGAATGTGCGGATCTTTCGGCAGTCCGCCATAAGCTTCGGGAGTGGTGACATCATGCAGGACATAAATCACGCCTGTGCCGCCCACACCCGGTGGATCGTACACGCCGGCGTTCTTGTACCCATAGTGCTCTTTGAGCTGGTCCGCCCGTTTGTGAGCCACATGCAACATCTCGTCCTTTGAGCCGAACTGGAGACACCCAGTCGGACACGTCTTGATGCAAGCCGGTTCCAATCCCTGGGATACGCGGTCGGAGCAGAGCGAGCACTTGAACACCTTTTTCGTCTTGGGATTGAACTTCGGAACATTGAAGGGACAGCCGATGGTGCAGTACTGGCATCCGATGCAGGCATCGTGATTGAAGTCCACGATGCCGTTCTGGTATTGCACGATAGCCCCGGGTGATGGGCAAGCGGCGAGGCATCCCGGATCGGCACAATGCATGCAGCCTTGTTTGCGGAGCAGCCACTGAAGATTTCCATCTTCGCGCTGCACCTCATTCATCGTGATCAGGGTCCAGAAGTTCCAGGCCGTGTCGGGCAGTGTCTGGAAGTTGTTCTGAAACGTAGTGTCGGCGAAGGGAAGATCGTTCCATTCCTGGCAGGCCACTTCGCAGGCGCGGCAACCGATACAGGTGGTGACATCGATGAGCTTCGCCACCTTCTCTTCCCGCACCGTGCCGGCGCCCGGCACCGGGCCCGCTTGCGCGGAGATCTTTTGAATCCGGCGGGCTTCCTGGCTCATATCCGGTTCACCTTTTCTACCTTCACCAAGAACGTTTTGTATTCGGGGGTTCGCGCGTTGGCGTCGTAGCTGGTGGGCGTGAGTTCGTTGACCAGAGTGAGCGACGTGCGGCCGGCATCTTCGGCGATTCCGCGAAAGCCCCAACTAAACGGGATTCCAACCTGATAAAGGCGCTTGCCGTTGATTTGCAAGGGCGCGAGGCGTTTAGTGACGAGAGCGCGGCAGATGTGTCTTCCTCGCGCACTCGAGATCTTAATAAAGTCGCCGCCGGCGATGCCGAGATCCTTGGCCATTTCATCGTTTATTTCGGCGTAAGGCTCGGGCGCCAGTTGCACGTTGGCCGGATTGTTTTTGGTCCACCAGTGGTAGGTCTCAGTGAGGCGCATGGTAAAGGCCACGGCAGTGTACCCCTCCGACGGCTTACCGAATTTGTCGAACGGAGTTTCGACCTTCTTGCCGAGCGGATTGGCCGACAGCTTGGGGTGGAACAGATTTTCGGCGGGGGTCTCGAGCGGCTCATAGTGCTCGGGGAACGGGCCGTCCACCAATAACCCCAGCGGAGTGAACAGGCGGCCTACGCCTTCATGCGTCATGATAAAGGGGCCCATGTGGGCCTTCGGCGGCGAAGTCACGGGAAAGTCGAGTACGTCATGCCCCTGCCATTTCCCTGCTGCTTCATCCCACCAGACGGCAGCTCGCTTCGGATCCCAAGGCTTTCCTTCCAGGTCACAGGAGGCGCGGTTGTAGAGGATGCGCCGATTTAGCGGCCAACTCCAGGCCCAGTTCGGAAAGATGCCGAGCCCGGAAGGATCGTCCGTCCCGCGGCGCTTTGCGTTGGATCCGGTTTCGGGCCATGATCCGCAATAGATCCAGCAGCCGCTAGCGGTGGTGCCATCATCGCGAAGCCAACTGAAGTCCGGCAACTGCGTGCCGGCCTCAACGGTGCGGACGCCGTTGGTCACCGGTGCGAGAGCTTTGCCATTGAGTTCCTTAGCCAGTTCTTCGGCGCTTGGCCTCTCCGGATCGGCGTAGTTCCAAGTGAGATTCAGGATCGGATCGGGGAACGCTCCCCCTTCCTTCTTATAGAGGTTGCGGATCCGCCAGAAGATCTGCGCCAGAATCTCAAGGTCGATTTTGGCGTCGCCTAGCGGAGGAGTCGCGGCGTCCCTCCACTGAAGAACCCGGCCCGAGTTCACCATGGTTCCCGGCTTTTCAGAGAAGCCCGCACCTGGCAAGCGGTACACGGTAGTGTTGATCTTTGCGCGTTGCTCCGGCGTAATCATGGGAGCGCGCCAGAACTCACTGGTCTCATCCGGGAAAATTTCGCAAACCACCAGCCAATCGAGTTCGCTGAAGGCGGAGACCGCCCGACCGGTGCAGGCGCTCAACGCCAGAATGTTCATGCCGAAGCAGAAGACTCCGTCCACCTTTCCGGCGATGGCCTCTTCGGCGAGCGCCCACCAACCACGTCCCTCGGGACGTTTCGGCATGTAGTCGTAGCACCATCCGTTCGCGGCAGTGGCAGCAGGACCATACAGGGACTTTTGCAGCGAAACAGCAAACTTCGGCGTGTTGCTCCAATAATTCAGCGACGCCCATTCATCCGGTTTCGATTGCGTTGGCGTGATGCGCTTCATCCAAGAAGCGAAGCTTCCGTCGGCTGCCATGGGCGGCTTTAAGTAACCCGGAAGGCTATCCCAGGAAATGGCGACGTCGGTAGCGCCTTGTACATTGGCATGTCCACGCAGCGCGTTAACGCCGCCACCGGGCCGGCCGACATTGCCGAGCAGAAGCTGCAGGATGGCGCCTGTGCGAATCGTTTGTGTGCCGGTGGAATGATGAGTCCAGCCCAGGGAGTAGATCAGGTTTCCCGTCTTAGTCATGTCGCCATTGCGGCGAATGCCGGCATACTCTTCGGCGACCTTCAGGAAGTTTGCCTGGGACACACCAGTCATGCGTTCGACCATTTCAGGCGTATACCGCGAGTAATGACGACGCAGAAGCTGAAAAACACATCGGGGATCCTGGAGCGTTGGGTCGGTTCGCACGCTTTCCGGCAGGGCGCCCGGTGTGGACGTGCTTCCGTGCGCCTTGTAATTCCAGGAGCTTCGGTCGTAATCGGAGCGTGCCTCGTCGAATCCCGAAAATACGCCGTCTTCGGTCAGGTGAAAATCGTCGTCAACGATGAACGAGGCGTTGGTGTAATGCAACACGTAATCGCGCGCGAAGAGATTGTTCTCAATCACGTGGAAAATCAGCCCGCCAACAAAGACTAGATCGGTGCCGGCGCGGATCGGGACATGAAAATCAGCGGTGGCGGCGGTACGGGTGAAGCGCGGGTCCACTACAATCATGCGCGCGTTCCGGTTCCGCTTCGCTTCAATCGCCCACTTAAAACCACACGGGTGGTTTTCGGCTGGATTCGCTCCCATGATCAAGAACACATCGGAGTTTGCGAGGTCCGTCCATCCGTTGGTCATGGCCCCGCGGCCGAACGTGGTTCCCAGACCGGGAACCGATGGACCGTGTCAAGTACGCGCCACGTTCTCGTGGCGCACAACCCCCAAAGCGGCCATTGTCTTGACAACTGTCCAGCAGAATTCGTTGGTATCGGTGGCGCCGCCGCCGAAGGCGATATTCTCGCAGCGGTTCACGGTCCGCCCGTGTGAATCGACGTGGACGAATCCCTTGTCGCGGGTGTCCTTGACTCTCCTGGCGATCTCATCGAGCGCCTGGTCCCACGAAATGTCTTCCCAATCTGACTTTCCAGGGCGCCGGACCTGCGGCTTTGTCAGGCGGCGATCATTGACACAATCCTGTTGGAGCGCGGCGCCTTTAGGGCAAAGCGTTCCGCGATTCGTCGGATTGTCGGGGTCGCCCTCAACATGGACTACCTGCGGAATTACGTTCTTGGCGCCGTCGGTCGCCGTGTGGATGATGACACCGCAGCACACCGAACAATACGGACAGTTCGAACGGGTCTCTTTCGTCTGTGAAGTCTTGAGTACTTGAGCCTGGGTGACCACGGGAGTGATGTCAAGCCCCAGCGCAACCGCGCCGCCTCCGGCCATCAAGCCAATAAACCCTCGACGCGATGTTTGCATCCGCTTCCTAGTCCGGAGTGGGAAAAGCAGACTAACCTTCAAATTGCGTTACGAACACAATAGTATATAGGAAATGGTGCGGGGTGCAATGGAAACATAAATGGGTTCGTATCCCAAAAGTGAAATTGAGGTTGAACGGTTTCAGATGCAACAGATTGCCGTCGGAGTAGGCGGCCTGAATCCCCGATTCATCTAATCCTTTGAGGGCTGTTGTTATCGGCCCACCGAAAGGAAGGGGATCGAGGTGCTCGTCGAAACGTTTCTGAGAAAGCAGCTGGGGTTGAAGGCGCATACGGTTACGAAAGTGGAGGAGACCGATCGGTTCATGATCGTCCACATCGACCGACTGGGGCGTCGACTGCTGCGATGCGGGGTCTGCCGACAGCGCTGCCGGAAGGTGCCACAGTGTGCGCAAACCGCGGGAATGGCGCGATCTGTCGATGCGGAATGTAGCGTTGAAACTGCGTTACCGGCCGCGTCGAGTCGAATGCCCCCGGTGCGGTCTGAGGGTAGAGGACTTTCCCTGGGCGGACCCTTGGGCGCGGGTGACCAAGGCGCTGTCGAATGCGGGGGCCAGGCTGGCGCGGGAGTTGAGTTGGCAGGGAACGGCTCGCCAGTACGGATTGAACTGGAAGAGCGTGGCGACTATCGTGAAACGTGCGGTGGAGTATGGCTTGCGCCACCGGGCGCGGCCGCCGGTGCATGTCATTGGCATGGATGAGGTGAGCCGACGGAAGGGGCAGGTCTATCTGACGGTGGTTTACGATCTGGAGCGGCAGGTTCTGCTGTGGGTTGGCGACGACCGGACCGAGGAAGCGGTGAAACCGTTCTTCACCAGAGAAATGGGCATTCGGCGCTGCCACACGCTGCGCGTCATCTGCATGGACATGTGGGCGGCCTACGCCAATCTGGTAAAAGAGCACGCGCCCCAGGCGCAGATCCTGTTCGACCGGTTCCACATCGTCAAGCACCTCAACGATGCGGTCGAAGAAGTCCGTCGCAGTGAAATGCGTCGTCTCAGTCAGAAGGAGAAGGTGCCATTCAAGCGTAGTCGATGGTTGCTCCTGAAGAATCCTTGGAATCTCAGCGACGACCAGAAAGAGCGACTGTCGACTCTGGTGCAGTGGAACATGCCGATCGTACGCGCCTACTACCTCAAAGAAGCCTTTCAACTGTTCTGGTTTTACCGGCAGCCTAAGAGAGCCGGCGACCACTTGGAGAAATGGATGCGCTCGGCCATGCGCTCTCGGCTGGAGCCTTTCAAGAAATTCGTGCGCATGCTGCGTGGGCACCTCGATGGGATTCTGAGCTGGACCAAGTCCCGTGTCTCCAACGGCGCTGTCGAGGGAATGAATAACAAGATCAAGTCCATCAGCCATCGCTCGTTCGGGTTCCGACCGCTGAGAACTTCATTGCGGCGATCTATCACTGCTGCGCCCGGCTACCGCTGCCCGTCGAGCGCTAATTGCACTCTTGGGACAGGAACCCATAAATGGTTAATCGAGGCTGAGTGGGGTAAATTACCTCTGCCTAGTCACGCGGCTGGCGTCGTGCCGACTTGGGGGGCGTGCGGGTTTGCGAGTAATGAGCGGCAAATGGGGGCGAGTGGAGAAACTTCTCCTTGTATTGGGCGTTGGTTTGCTTTCAGCCTATATGGCTGGGCCCGCTTGCAGAATGAGGTGGAAAGCCGCCTGGCGCTCCGCCGCTTCCATCAGCCGACCGTGCTTCCGGGGCCGAAGCAGAGTGCGCTCGACCCGTTCATTGATCGGCCTGTCGATTTTGGCCTCTGGAGCGAAAAGCGAATACGCGAATACCACGAGAGCCTGATCTCGAAGCAAGGTCGCCCGGTCGGCGTACTTCGCGTTCCCAGCCTGCAGATTGAGGTTCCCGTGTTCGATGGCACCGACGACCTCACACTCAACCGGGGCGTCGGCCGGATTATTGGAACCGCAAGGGTCGGACCCCCCCGGAAATAAAGCTCTCGCCGGTCATCGTGTCGGGTTCTTCCGGCCTCTGAAAGATATTTCCGTCGGTGCACACCTGGAACTGGTCACGCCGGATAGCACGATTCACTACACGGTTGAAAAGACCGGAATCGTCTCGCCGGATGACGTCAGCGTGCTGGTCGATCAAGGCTCGCCGGCGCTCACTCTGGTGACCTGTTTTCCGTTCTACTTCGTCGGCGATGCACCGCAGCGATTTATCGTTCAAGCAAAAGCGGCGGATTTTTATGGGCCTGCAACCGAACGCAGTGCCGTGCGCAGTCAAATCAAACCTGAGGGGGTAAGTCAGTAATGTTAGCAAAAATCAAGATCTCGCTGCTTCTAACGGGCACCACCGCGTTCCTTGTCGCCGCGGCGTATCCCAAGTTCAGACGGCCACGAGCGTGGAGCACGGCCCATCGACCTCGGAGATCACGATCGAGCGTGGAGAAATCATGTATGTGTCCGGCAATGACGTCATGGTGAAAATGGACGACGGCCTGATTCGCGACTTCCCGAACGTTCCCGAAAGCGCCAGGATCGATGTGGACGGGAAGATGCTCGGGGTTCACGACCTCAGAACCGGTATGAAGGTGCAGAAGACCACCATTAAAACCACCACCCCGAAGGTGGTAACTACGGTTCAAACGGTGACGGGTAAGGTGTGGTACATTCAGGCTCCGAATTCAGTGATTCTGACGTTGGAAGACGGCACAAACCAGAAGTTTAATATTCCGAAGGGCCAGAAGTTCAACGTTGACGGTCAAATGCTGGATGCATTCGCCGTGAAGAAGGGCATGAAGGTTTCTGCGACAAAGATCGTGGAAGAGCCTCTGACCGTGGTGAGCCGTCAGCAAAAGTTGACAGGCAAGATGCCGATGGTGGCAACCATCCCCAGCGACCAGACGCTTCTCATTGCGAGCGGGGCGCCCAGTTCGGCCTCGGCGGCGGGGCCCTCCGCGGCCGGCGGCGAACAGGCTCCAACGAAGCTCCCCAAGACGGGTAGCAACCTGCCCGTGCTGGCCTTACTGGGCTTCGTGAGTCTGAGTCTTGCGCTTGTCAGCAGGATCATTCGCTCGCGCGCATAGGCCATTCCATGTGTCGATTCAGCCCCGCCGCCCGGTTGGGGCTGAAAACTTGTGGATGTTGGGGAGATAGGGACGGCCGATGGTGGCCGATAGATACGAGAAGCACCGCAGAATCTCGAGAGCTCGCACAATCAATACAAGTCCGACTATTTTCTGCTTTTTTATTACCGTGACGGAAGGGACTAATCTAGCAGGATGCTGAAAAAAGGCTAATAGGGTGTTACGGGCCAGAACAGATTGACGTCTTAATGTTTTAAGATATGCGCGGCCAAGACACCCAGCAAAGCACAGCATTCAGTTATCTTTCACCAGAGGAACGAGTGCCGATGGACCATCCGTTGCGACGAATTCAACCGATGGTTGACAGCGCCTTGAAGGCGCTCTCCCCCTGCTTTGATGAGATGTACTCGGCGGTAGGACGTCCGTCCATCCCGCCAGAGAAATTGCTGAAGGCGCTGCTGATCCAAGTCCTGTATACGATTCGCAGCGAGCGGCTGCTGATGGAGCAGTTGAGCTACAACTTGCTGTTCCGCTGGTTCGTCGGTCTGAGCATGGATGAGTCGGTTTGGGTGCCGACGGTGTACAGCAAGAACCGCGACCGGCTGCTGGAAGGCGAGATTGCCGAGAAGTTCTTCGCCCAGGTGCTGGGCCAGGCGCGGGCAGCCGACCTGCTCTCCGATGAGCACTTCAGTGTGGATGGGACATTGATCGAGGCTTGGGCCAGTCAAAAGAGTTTTCAAAGAAAAGATGGCGGCGACTCAAGGCCGAAGGACGATCCCGGCAATCCAAGCGTGGATTTTCATGGCGAGAAGCGCCGTAATGAGACTCACGAATCGACCACCGACGCCGACTCACGGTTGGCGCGGAAGAGCGGCGGGCATGAGGCGAAGTTGGCCTACTGCGGCAACGTGATTATCGAGAACCGGCATGGACTGGTGGTAGACACCGAACTGCTGCAATGCAACGGGACGGCGGAGCGGGACGCAGCCCTGCTGATGGTGGAGCGGTTGGAAGGCACGCAGCGGGTCACGGTAGCCGCCGACAAAGGATACGACACCCAAGACTTCGTGCGGGAGATGCGCGGCATGAAGGCCACTCCGCACGTGTCGCAGAATCAGAAGCGAGCCGGCGGCAGCGCGATCGACGGCCGCACAACCCGGCATGCCGGCTACCAGGTCAGTCTACGGAAACGGAAGCGGATTGAGGAAGTGTTTGGCTGGATGAAGACAGTAGGGATGTTGCGCAAGACACGGCACCGGGGCGTCTTCAAGGTTGGATGGGTGTTCACCTTTGCGGCCGCCGCTTACAACCTTGTGCGCATGGGGAATCTGCTGTCGCCGACAGTTCAATCCGTATAAGCCGGGGGAGAAGTGTGTCCGGAGTCCCTAAAATCAGACTTTGGGCACATACTCCCCCACAGCGGAACTTACAATCAGCCTTAAATAGCGTCAAGAAGCGAAAAATGAGAAGGCCGACCGCTTTGACTGCCCCTTTTTCAGCAGCCTGCTAGCTGGGAAAGCGACGCGGCAGGGGTTTCTCTATGTCGATGTAGGCGACGGGGAAAGCTCGAATCTCTTGGAGCGCTCGTTTTGCTGATGGATTACTATGAGCGGCGCTGCTAACTTCTGTAGTTGCTGTTTTCACGACGCCTTCCACGACGACGAAAGCGTAAATGAAAACAGAGAACGCCAAGAATCCGGCGGTCAAGAGCGGTACATATTGTCACGTAAAGAATGGGAGCAAGGACTTGAATGCAACAAGCGAGTACTACGGCAAGGACAACGAGCACTCCTTAGGGGGTTGCCCTGTTCCCAGCGCGCCCAAGCCGGCAGCTGCGGTTTCGCGCTATCTCGCGAAGATGGACCCCGCTGCCGCGACCTAGAGGTCGCGGAATGACGTAGGAGCCATTTCTTTCTCGCTAAACCGTCGTTCGCCTAACCTCTGGTGCGCCTCTTTCTGATTCACTACCGAGAAATTACGAAATGTCGTCTTCTTTCTTGGACGGACCGTGGGAAAAAGCCCTGACCGCGGACAGCGCTCAGCGACTCGCGTCAGCGGCGGGCGGCAAACCCATGTCCTTCAGCACCTTAGGGTCTTTTTCTTCCATCGCGAGCAAGTCATGACAGACTGCGCAGTCGTTCGGAATCTCCTTGCCGCCGGCGCTGACGTGGTTTCCGTCATGACAGCGGAAACAGCCGGTGGAATCCGTGTGACCGATGTTGTTGGGATAGGTGCCCCAAGTCACCTTCATGTCGGGGAAGATATTCAACGAGTAAATCGCCTGAACCGCTTCCGCCGCTTCTTTCACCTTCGCCGAGTCCGCTTGCGGATATTTGGTTTGGTAGAAGCTCGTTAATCCAGCGCCCACCTCACGGATGCCCGTTTCGCGGTCGGGGTAACTGGCTTTCAACAGTTGGACCGCTTCTTTCTTGATGAATGGCAACGTGGTGCTGATCCGGCCGTTCACCATCTGTCGATCCACAGCGTTTCCAGCCAGCTCAAAAACGTGCGTCGGCCGGTTGTGGCAATCGATACAATCCATTTGGCGGTGTTCCCCGCGCGCCAGTTGGTCGGCCGTCACTTTGATGTCGTTGGACTTATAGACGGTGACTTTTCCATCCGCCGCCGTGTACGTCACTTCCGGAATCACCTGGCGTCGTTCGTCCGTGGCAATGTAATCCATGTGTCCGGCCGCGGCAGAGTGTGCTCCGTGAATGCCGATGGTGCCCTTCCAGTTCTGGCCGCCGACCCGCATCAATGCCACTGTGCTGGCTGGTGTGTTTTGTTCGTCATCACCGTAGTGGGTACGAACCAGGAATATGTCGCCAGCGAAACGATTTGGCCAATGGCACTTCTCGCAGGTCTCACGGGCAGGGCGCAGATCGTGGACCGGAGAGAGGATCGGCCGCGAATACGCTTCGGTTATGACGCCGAGCAATTGGCGGGTTCCCGAGATCTTCGACTTGATAAATGCCTGAGTTCCTTCACCGACGTGGCAATCGGTGCAATTCACTCGGGCGTGGTTTGAATTTACGTATGCCGTGTACTCGGGTTGCATCGGCACGTGGCACGTCTGCCCGCAGAACTGATCGCCCTCCATGTAAGTCACTGCTCGGGACGTCAGTTGGCCGGCAATGATCACATTGACCGCGGTCGCAATCAACAGAAACATCAGGAAACGCCGCACCTGCGGATTTTCCAGCGAGATCTTCTGATACGTTGCGGGCAGGGTCTTCTGCCCGGCGTGCCTCCGCTTGGTGAGCCACATGCCGATCGGTATCAAAAAGAGGCCGAGGAAGAATACCCCGGGAAGGGCGAAAACCGTTAAAAGGCCAAGATAAGGATCTTTTGGGGTTCCCTGAATGAGACTGGGGAGCAGAAACAGCCACGACACGCCGGATGTCGTGACCAGGAAAACGCCAACCCGGCTGATCCAATTCTGGGACAGAAAAAGCAGCGGCGACAGAAACTTATGTGCCCGCTCACTCCATAACGGCGATTCATTCATTCGAACAGACCCTCACCTCATTAGCGTGCGCTTTGCCGAACTACACTATACCGAAACTCTCTACTGAAGGTTAATCCGGAAACCGGTCTCGAACAAATTCGCGCGGAACGCTTCGAACGAATACATGGCCTCGTTCATCTGGTAGTTGTGCCACTCCGCCTTCCAGGCAATGCGCTTGGTAATCGGAACTGAAATAAGGGCAATCGGTTGATAGTACGTCGTGGGACGACTGCCTGACACATCCACAAACGAGCCGCCCAAACTGGCGTGCATGACGTTTCCAGGCAGCGCGAAGTCGACATATATAGTGGTCAGGTTAGCCTGCTCGTTGTAGGCAGATAGAGCGCTCGTGATTGAGTAGGGATCAACGTATGTGTAATTGGTATTGGTGGATGAGTGCGTGTAATCCCCGACCACAGAGAAATACTTATTCCAAACGACCGATGCAGAAATCGAGTTGTTAACCTGGCTGGCATTGTTGTGCGGGCCCGCGATGGGGTTGCTGTCTTCCAAAACCAGTCCGTCGTAGGCGAGCTGCAAGAAATGAAATGGCTTATATCGCGCGTGAACGGTTGATTTCGTATAGTCCACCAAGCTGGTGCTGAAGTACGTGCTGCTGCCGCTGCCGACGTTGAGATCCCAGGCTGCCGTAAACTTACTGCCAAAACGAAGGTTGAGGCCGCCGATCCCGATATTCTCCTTGATCGCCCCAGTGTTGTAGAGAACTGTATCCAACTCCGATGCAGGCAGAACGGAGTTACCCCAGACATACCGGTAGCCGCCCCGGAGGGTCAGCCAGGGAAACAATTCGTAGAGCGCGTCAACTTCGTTCTGCGAGTAGTTCTCAACGAGCTGATCGCCCTCGAAGCCCTGACTGTTCAGCCAGCCCGAACTGTGCAGCCGATCCGTGGAGAACGATTCAATGATGCGCAGGCGCTTGATGGGCCGCAGCTCGGCATTAAAGCTTCCCGAGTTGTGGGGCTGCTGGGCGTATGAATTCAGAGTGTTGCTTAGCGCCGTCACAAAACCGAGCTGAGCGTCGTAGAAACTGCCTTGAGAAGCCTCAGAATAGTTTGTCGAAACCTCCGGCTGCGAGTACAAGAATTGACCCGAGAGATCAAGCCATGTGAAGGGATTCGCCGTAAAGAGCCCACGCGTGTAGAGACTGCTGCCGGTCAAGTGGTATTGCTGGTTCACGTTTGTGACGAATAGGGGATCCACGCCTTCGTTGCCGGAATTCTGGCCCGCCCACGAAATCTGCTGATTACTCGAGTAGGTTGTGCCTCCCTGCTCGAGTGTTACGTGCCACTTTGGAAATTCGAAATGAATGCCGCCGCGGTAGTTGTCCGTCGTGCTACTCGAGTTGTAGGGCAGCGCGTATTGGTTGAATTGAACAACGTAATCGGTGATTCCCGTACCTGAGTTGGAATACTGTCCAAAGGCAAAGTATGGTTGAAACCAGTGCCCCGGCAAGATGTTCAACTCGGCGTCAATGTTCTTTTGATACATGTCCAGCGACTGCTGGTTGAGCAGGATGCCCTGGTTGATGGTCACATCTGCCCAGGTAGGGAGGAAGTTGAAGGAGGCAATGTCGGTCCAATTAAAAGCGAAGTTATACAAGTTCGACTTACCCATATTGAATCGAACGGTATTGTAAGGATCGGCCCAGTTGGTGCCGTGCAATTCAACCTTATCGAACCACTTGTTGGTCGGGCTGAAATAGGAGAAATCGACGGCAAAGACCTTCACTCCGCTGCCGAGGTTGACCACGCTGCGGTACGCATCGAAGTTGCCTGCCACACCAAATAGATACCGATACCCGAAGTCGATATCGCCAGTCATGTTCGATTCCACAGCATCGGTCTGAGCCGCATCCGGGGGGGTGGCGGCCGGCTGGATCTGGGCCTTTGGGGATGCATCCTTGGTGGCCGCTGCCGCCGGCGTCTGTGAGTCACTGCCGGCAGGCGGAGTCAAGCCCTGGTCGTCCGCCTGGCTTGCGAATGCCAACAGCCGTACAGACACTAAGAGAAGCAGTAGGCGTTTCATCGCTGAAGGTTCCGGTCTACATTCGAGCCGTGAATCTGAACATGGCACACGGTACAGTTTTGAAAGAGCGGCAGCGTCGTGTTATGAAATGACGGCGGTATGCCACCCAGAATGTTAGGCGGTTTGGTGACTGCTATGCCCGCCGGCACGTTCGCGTGACATTCCTGGCAGACAAAACGCACCTGGCCCCGGGTGAGCAGCTTAGGATTCGTGGAGCCGTGCGGCACATGACAGCTTGTGCAGCCACCCAGTTTCACCGCCGCATGCGGGTAGACAAACGGACCGCGAAGATTGTTATGGCATTTGACGCATACCACGTCATTGGCCATCACAGTTTGCAGAGACGAGGGCAATATACTGCCGTGGGGATTGTGGCAGTCCACGCAGGACGTCGCGTTCTGGGTGATGCGGTGCCCGTAGGGCTGATGGAAGCTCGCCATCGGAGTGACATGGCACGAGGCACATAGAGCGTTCAAATCGGCATACTTTCGTGGGCGCAGAGCTTCTGCGCCTTTATGCACCGAGTGGCATTGCACGCAGCTCACGTTGTTCTTTTCGTGCGCGCTCCCAATCTGCTGGACGTGCAGTTCCTGGTTGCTATGACACGTCAGGCAAACCTTGTCGGCAGCAACCGCTCCCAGCTTGCCCGGTCTGACGATGTCGTCGGGTGAAGTCGATTCCGCGTGTTTGCTGCCGGGCCCATGGCAAGATTCGCAGGCCTGACCTTCCCACTCTTTGGTGATGGAATTGTTCCCAATGACGCGGTGCGCGCTCTTGGCGAAACCCTTCACAATCTCGTCGTGACAGCCCTCGCAGGTATCCGATCCCACATACGTCGCAGCCGCGCTACCGTTTGTGGCCGCTTGGTCAGCTGGTTTAGTGGCTGCAGCCGGGGCGGCCGCCGGCTTGGCGTCCTGACCCCACACCGGATTGATCGAAACAGCAAGCGCCACTAGAAATGAAACTGCAGTGGCGCTTATGCATCTACCGAGCATGCACGGCGTCCACCGAGTAAGTGGCACCTGTACCGTGGCAAACATCACAGCTCTCGCCGAGCTGCGCTTGGGTGTTCAGCAGCGCATGGGCTGAGATCGATTTTGCATCATGGCAAGAAACACAGGATTGGGTTTCCGGCTGGGTGGTCGGGTTGATAAAGCTTCGGGGTGTCATGACGGGCAGCAGCAGACCAGTTTGATTGATCGGAAGCTGATAGGAGCTGTTGACGTGACACTTCGCGCAGTTCCGCAAGTCGCCCGGGAACAGAACCCCGTTGAAGTTATTCACCGAACTGTTAAATCCATAAACCGTGTACTGCTGCGTGAGATCTGTTCCGCGATGGATCTTGTGGATGAGGGTTCGGAAGTCGACCGTCTCCGGCGGAGCTTGCGCGGCCGGGCGCCTTGCCACGTCTGTTGTGTTCGGGTTATGGCAGAGGACGCAATAAGTCGTGTTGTTTCTATTCCCTCCATGAGCAGATAACTGCACGTGGCAGGTATTGCAGTTGGCCAGTCCTACCACGAGGCGCCGTGGTACCACGCTTGATCCATCTACCGAGAATGACAGAACCTGATTAAGGCCTGCGTCTTTCACCGACGACGTCGTTCCGGCGTGCGGATTCGTGACGATGTTCTCGTTGCTGTAGCCTTCAATACCAACGGTGTAGCTGCCGGATGCATTGGCAGGCAACGGGGTCGGGAAGGTAAAACGATAGTTCGCGCCACCCAAGCTCGTCGTAGTTGCTAACGCGCTTTCGGAATCGTAACCCGCATAGTCAGTGGTGGGAGAAGCCAATACTAGACTCAAGGAATTCAGCTGGCTTAACGTGAGTGGGTTCCCACTGTTGTCGGTGATGGAGAAATTAACCGTCACAGGAGTGCTGGCCGCACCTACGGCGCTTTGCAGCGCAAAGGTCACCCCATGCAGCTGCGTCGAATTCGTTGGAATCGTGTGCGCGCCAGGTACCGACAAATCGAATTCTGTCGTCTCCTTGGCTTGATGGCAGGTGGCGCAATTCGCATCACTGGTCTGAACCACGGGATGGTTCGTGCACAGATTGGGATCCGAACCAGCCGGGCAGTTCGCCAGGAAATTCACATTGTCATGGCAGGAACCACACGCAGCACGGGTGGGATTCGTCTTATACGTGCTGGACTGGGTGGCATCGGGTCCGTGGCATTGCGTGCAATACCGGACATCCGACGGAAAGACGACGGTTGAGAAGTTGTCGCCCGCGGTCGGTGAGTCGCCGAAGTAATACGGCTGACCCGCGATCACACTTGGCAAGCTCGATCCCATGTGGATCTTGTGGATCATCACTTTGAAGTCGATCGTGTTATTGCTGCCCGGATCTGTGGACTGCGGCGCGTGGCACATCACGCACAACGGCACAATCTGCCGGGAACCACCATGGGCAGACAACGGATCGTGGCACGCATTACAGGATGCGGTATTCACTACATCGCGGATCACTGTGACCGGACTGCCGTTCGGCACGAAATTGAACGTGGAATTAGAGTACTGTTTACCAAGGTCGAAGTCCGTCAGGTCGCGAGTCGCCCAAAGGCCGAACGTCTGCGTCGCAGTTGGATCGAAGTTTGCCGGCGCTTTCGTGCCGTATGTATAGGTGTAGGTTCCGACACCCGAGCCAACCGACGTAATAACGCCGCCGCTATCGGAGCCTGCCTGCGTGGTGGTGACGTTATTGGTGGTAGTCGTTGAATAGATATAAGAAACGTACTGTTCCTGGCCGTTCGGGATGGTAGCCGCCGCGAACCGAACGCTGATCACGCCTGGCGTTGTTACGCCGTTGACATCGAGCGGCAGGCCCAGCATGTCGGTCACCGTGAAGTTAGCTACCATCGTCCCGTCAGCGGCGATCGACCCGCCGGTAATCTTCACCGTCAGGCCGGGCCGGATGAAGTTATATGCGTCCGGCGTCAAATAGTAGGCTGCATCCTGGGGCGTAAGCACGCCCGGTGTCGGCGCGGAAGGGTCCTGGATCGTCGTCCAGGCAATCTGCTGGTGTGTCGCGGCGTCGACCAAGTAGAAGGACATTCCAGTGCTGGCCCAGGGGCCGGTCGCTAAGGAGCCGCTCGGCCCGTCTTCGGCAAACAAGATCCCTGTCGGGGATCCAACGTGAATCTCAATTGCCACGGAGTTGGGCGCGTTCCAAGTGAGCGTCGTCTGGTTCACGCCGTCGGGCAGTGGATTGGGACTGGCCGTCAGCGTCGCACCCGGCTGTTGAATCACCGCAGAAGCCAACGGCTGATGAGTCGTGGCGTCAACCAGGTAGAAGGACATCCCCAAGCCGGCCCATGGGCCGGTCACCGCTGAACCCGTCGGCCCCCCGTCCGCGAACAGGGTCCCAGTGGGAGATCCAACATGAACCTCCACCGCCGAGGAATTCGGCGCGTTCCAGGTAAGCGTCGTCTGGTCCTGACCCGCAGGAAGCGGATTGGCGACCAGCGTCACCGGAACGGCCGAAAGCGAGTCACCCAGCACCGGGAGAGCGGACAACGCCATCGTTACCGCGACGGCGAACCAGCCCGAACGTCGACACCAAGCACTTAGCTTCGCGACATTGTGTTCCATCTGATTCGACGCTCCATCCAATAGTATTCAGATCACATCAATTCTAGCCAAAGATATTTGAAATTTCTAGATCAGCCCGCTTGAGCGATTTTTTGTGTTGGATAGCCGAGGATAGTGGTGACACGGCCGGTGTCGCGATCGGAGTAGACGAAGGCGGATCCCTCAATGCGATAGTGGCCCTTCCATTCGATGGCGAAGCTGGTATCGGTCTCTTCCAGGGAGATCGGTTCGGGGTCGCCATCTCTGGCGAGACGGGCCGCAAGCTGGTCGGTGACGTCGAGTAGCCAGGCATCACCGGTGTCGGTAGCGAAGAGGACGAGTTGGCCGATGGTGACAATACGCCCGTCGTGATCGGCGGCCTTGTCTTGGATGTAGGCAATCTCGTCGGCCAGGCGGAAGCCCTTGCCGTCCACCACTTGTCTAGCCTGTCCGCGTTTGATAGTTCTGCGGCCCACCGTTTTTCTCTCCATCGAGTATAGTGCGTTGACATGGAACGGTTCATCCATTTGTTCGCGGATTTCCTGTCCTTGGTCTATCACTGCTTCGACCGCATCGTCATTCACGGGTACTTGAACGGTTTGTCCCGGCCCGAGCAGGTGGTCTATTTCTTTTGGCAGGTCCTTGGCATCCCGGTGGTGAGCAAAGAGATTCTCAGCCAGCGCACCAATGACTACCGGGATTGGGTCGAGGCCTACGCCCGCAACCACAAGATCCCGATCGAGTGGGCGGAGAAAGGGACCCGCAAAGAGGACTACGTCCTGCCCGCGCTGCGCCGCTTGGAGAAGAAGAACGCCTACGGCGTCTACTTCATCTTCAAAAGCATGGAGCAAGGCCGAACCTTCCGCATCAGCGTGCCCAAATTCCCGACCAAGGATCCGAACCATCGCATTCTGGCACACCAACGAAGCCGCTTCACCCACTACTACTTCTATATCCGGGATGCAGTCCTGGGGCCCATCATCGTGCGTGTGGCGAGTTTCTTTCCCTTTTCTGCCACCTACTGGCTCAACGGCCACTCTTTCATCGAACAGGAACTGAAGCGAAAGCAGATCGGTTTCCGCAAAAACGACAATGCTTTCCTGGCGGTGGATAATGTGGCCGAACTACAGGCGGCCGCCGACCGGCTGAGCGCAGAGATCATCGGCAAGCAACTCGACTACTGGACATTCCTGTTGGGGCCGAAGTTCTCCAAAAAGGAACGCAGCCAAATGAACCTGTCGCGGTTTTACGCCATCGCCCAGATCGAGTACTGCCGCAACTTCATCTTCAAACGCCACTTCCCATCCACAAGATCTTCGAGCGAAGCTGTGAACTCGGGCTCTGGCGGCTGACGGCCCATCGCATCAGCGAGATCTTCGGCGTCCGGCTCAACAAGCGACTGCGCGGCAAACTGGCGACGGTCATCGAGCAGATCGAGCACGGTTATCATGTCTTCCGGGCCTATTGGAAAAACTCCTTCCTCAAACAGTATGAAAAGTTTTCCCGGTTCCTGCGCAACGAACTGGTTTCCAACAATCTGCGCGATTTCGGATTGAAGAAGGGTCTCAATCATCTCGATGCCGTGCGCAAACGATTCCAGATCATTACGGATCGTTTCGCCGATTGCCAGGCCCACTGGCTCAACGTCCATGTGGATTTCCCGCTGCTGCAACGTCTAGCCTTGCCCGTGACGATCGGTACCGTCCGTTACCCCGGAATCAAAATCCATGAACCGCGGATCATTCGCCTGATGGAAGTACTCCTGCATGGTGCCACCACCGTCGGCGGCTGGACGGCCAAACAGATTCACCAAGCTGTGCTCACCACCTTCGACCTTTCCGCCAAAACCTACGGTCTGAACCAACTCCGTTACGACCTTCGCAAATTGAAAGGTCATGGCCTGCTCGAACGCGACGGCCGCCGCTATGCCTACCGCCTCACTTCCAAAGGACTACAGGTTGCGCTGCTGTTCCTGTTCTTCCACAAGCGCCTCTGCGGCCCTCTCGCCAACAGCCGCTTCCACCACAAGCCTGATCCCGCATCTCGACCAAACAGCAAATTAGAAGCCGCCTTTCACAAGGCCGACAAGGCGATACAGGATATCGTCGACCTGCTGGCCGCCGCCTGATGTTACCTCTTCAAATGTTGAAGTATTCTTGTTTACGATCTTCGATCCAAGAATCTAGACACAAGGAACACCCTTGGAGTCAATCACAACAGGTTCTAAGGGCGTCCTCCGAGGAACAACAGCTAGCGAACGGAGATAACGGTAGCAGTGCTTGACGTCACGCGCTCGCGCGAAACGGACGCTCCCTGCGGCCCGCAGCCACCCATTCCGCCGTCCCGGAGCACCTGCGCGAAACAGGGCGCGTTTCTGCGCGAGCGGCAGCCGTTCTACCGGGGGAGGCCCTAGCAGCCCGTGGCTAAAGGGCCGTTTTTCAGGCTGAGTAGTGAGTGCATCGCGGACGAAAGGAATCGGTGCGGCGTGGCCTTCGGTCGTCGGATTGACCTTGGAATGAGTCCATGCACTCAATATCGAGTACTGTTAGCGTTTCTGCGAGCATAATAAGCACCTGAATCGCTAAAATGGCGCTCCCACGGTCCTGCAGACCTCGCGGCGTGCCCACTTGCGTGCGCTGCCGCATGATCAAGCCCAAGTTACACGCTCCGGCATGCACAACCAAGCGTTTGAGTATGTTCTTGTGCCCACGCAGGTGCGTCCGTCTCATGCCTCCGGTTTCGTACAGGTGCGCAAATGATCGCTCTAACTTCTCGCCGCGCTGCTTCAGCAACCGCTTGCCGCGGACTCCTCGTATACGCCGCCGATTGCCATACACAGCCGCTTGTTCGGTTGCCTTGCCGGCCCAGTTGCGCTGGCCACGATCCGGTTCCGGTATGTAGCTCCGCACTCCCACTTCCTTCAGGTCTTTCAATACCGCATTGCTGTGATAGCCTTTGTCCGTCACCAGTTCCGCCGGCCCTTCCGGATTCACCCTCTCGCCCGCTTCCTCGTTGTTGACCGCCACAGCGACTTCCGCTATCTGCGTCCCCGCTTGGGACAATGTCTCCACGATCGTCGTCGTGTCGCCCTGATCGGCTCCCTGCAGCGTTACCGCCACCACCGCTCCCGTCTCCATGTCTACCGCATGCTCAGCCTTGTGCGCCAGGTGTGTAGACCCATCTTTCATCTTGGTGATCTTGGCGTCCGGATCGTGTGGATTGGTCCATTCCTCATTGGACATCTTCTTCTTCCGCTTCCGATCCATTTGCGCCAACTGCTCTCGCGTCGGCGTCTCAATCCCGGCCTCCTTGGCCAGCTTCTTCAGAAACTCTTCATAGCTCTCCCCGCTCTCCCGTCGTACGATGCTGCGCAGGGCGGCATTGGCTTCCAGCGTTGTCGCATCAATCCCAATCGTGTTACCTTTCAGCAAACCCTCTTTGGCAACCAACTCCAGTACCCATGTGAATACCTTCTGGTGTGTCTCCAAGTCGATCAGCCGCCGCGTCCGCGAGATCGTCGAGTGGTCCGGCGTCTCTTCATCCAGACTGATTCCCAGAAACCGCCGTAAGGACAGCGAATCCTCCGACCGCCAGGCGATCCCGCGTTCCGAATCAATTCCTTCGAAGTAGCCTACCAGCAGCAGCCGAAAGTAGATGCCCGGTGTCAGGCTGGGGCGACCCATCTTACGGGCGTAGAATCCCCGGCATTCGGTTTCCACGAACTCATCAAATCTGTTGCTGTCCAATAGCTCGTTCAGGCGGACGTAGAACGGGTGTGCGGCGGTCGCACGGATCTCCGCGGTGGCCATCCACAACATCTCCTGCCGCTCACGATCCTTCCGGGTTCCCATCGCCATGATCCATTCTAAGCCGAAACATTTCTACATCAACATGTTTTATGACCTATGCCCGACTTTAACCACGGACTGCTAGAACATTTGCGGCTTCGAATGTTTGAGGGCGAATAATGCAAAACACGAGCAGCCCTAGTCGGGCGCAGGCACATAACGCGGGTGTACAAATTGCCGATTTGTCTAGGGCCGAATGATTTCAGAAGATGTCGTATCGGGGCTTAGCGCTGCGGCTTCACTGCCGCCGATAACCTGCCCGTACTCTAGCAACGTAACCATACAGACACCTCCTGCGATGTTGCCGAGTACCGCGGGCAAGAGCCACATCGGATAGCTCATTACCGGCAACTGACGAGTGAGCAGGGCAACCAGGATCTCGCCGCTTGTGGCAATGCAGTGGGCAAAGCCGCCTAGGCCGACGATGAAGGTGAGCAACCAGATGAGCGCCACCGATCCAGTGATGGAGTGGCTGCCGGAGACCAGCCAAGCCACGAGGGCAATAATCCACCCGCCAATGACACCGCTCCAAAAGATATGGGCGGGAGCGGACTGGGTTGCCACGACTCCGAGTTGAGCCATGACGGAGACGTATTCAGGCTTGAGTCCGCCGCTCACCGCCGCAAGTAATGCGAAGGCAAAGGCACCCGCTATGTTCGAGCAGAGGACAATGGCCCAGAGCCGTAGCGTACGCCATAAGTGTTTGCGTTCGACAAGTACGAGGGCGACAGGATAGAGCGTATTCTCCGTAAAGAGCTGGGCCCGGCCCACGATGACCGCGATGAAACCCAACGGATACAGGGCATAAGCCACAAAATGGGTAGCGGAGCCCGTTCCGAGGTTTGCCAGCGCAAGTGAGACACCCAGGGCCGTGAGACCCATGCTGATGCCGCCAGCGAAGCCGGAGATGGCAAGCGCCATGCCCGAGCGCTCGAGCTCTTGGCGGGCATTTCTTGCTACTTGCTGGTAGATTTCGTGCGCACTGGGGCGTTCGAGTCGCTTCTGAGTTGATTTGGGAGTCTCGTGGGTGGTCTGATCTTGCTTGCGGCGGAACTGGAGCGGCATGCTCGTTTGACGCAAGAATGAACCCAGATTTCGGGAGGGGTCCCACGTAGAAGCACGGGGCTAGCATTGGTTTTGTCAGTGGAGCATCCGCGAGGATCCGACCCAGGACAGGACAGAATGGAGTAGAGTCGTTCGGTGTCGCAAATCACTGGCGGAGGATAGTCCATGGCAGCGCCCCCGACCAAGATCATGATCATTCGCCACGCAGAGAAGCCCCCGAATAAGCCAAACACGACGGGGCCGTGGGACGTACTCGCCGACGGACAAAGTGGATCAGGAAAGTCCCTCATCGTGCAAGGATGGCAACGAGCAGGAGCGCTAAATGCGTTCTTTGCGCCTTACCAGGCAAGCCCCGCCAATTCCGGGATTGCAACGCCGGACTATATTTACGCCGCCACCCCAGACAGAGAAAGCCAGCGTCCCTTTGAGACCGTTACGCCTCTCGCGGCCTGGCTCAAATACGCGCAGAACACGTCCCAATTCAATACCGATTTCGCGATTGGGAGCGGCGAAGCGCAGATGGTGCAAAGCGTACTCAATCTGAGCGGTTCGGTACTCATCTGCTGGGAGCACAAGAACATCATGCCGAACATCATGCAGGCTATTAACAACGCGATTCCCATCGCCAATTATGGGTCAATCCCGCCCGCTTGGCCTGATGTCTTCTATCTTGTCTGGGTACTCGATCTAAATCGCGGCAGCTACAAATGGAGCGTGCAGAGCCAAAACCTGATTGCGGGCGACGTAACCCAGTGATTGCCGGCTGGCAATAATTTGAGATTGGCGCTCTGGCTCACCATACGCCGAGACACACCCGCGCTCGCGGGAAACGGGGGGCTCGCCGCGGCCGGCAGCCGCGCCATTCCCCGAGTTCCAACGCCCCGCAACACGGCGCGTTTCTGCGCGAAACGTGGCCGTTCTAGGCGGCGAGCCCCTGGAACATTTGAGGCTTGGAATGTTTGAGGCCTGATCGGGAGCGCACAAGGCTCACCTACCCGCGCGAAAGGGAATTAGCCGAACAGGCAGGCACACGAACAAGTCCTACTAGATTGGCTTCCTGTTCCGGCGCAATAGCCAGCAGCCGACAGCAATTCCCGACAGGCAGACAGCCAACTCCGGGACGGCACTGGGCTCAGGAACCGAACACACGGCGCATGGCCCAGGCGGGGGCGTGGGCGTCGGTATCGCCGCAAGTGCTGGGGCCAGGACTAGAATGAATGTGGTTGTGCGTGCTGTCGCCGTCTTTAGCATGATGCGCCTCGCGAGGAAGTCCGTCACATCGCTCAACAATAGCCCTTTCTACACCGAGGGGGTAGCCACTGTCAATGCGACCTTCGGGCTATGCGACCTTTGGGTAATGCGACCCTCGGCCATCCCGAACGCAGCCCGCAACCTGGCCGACTGCTCAAAGTTGCCCTCGCCAGCTTACCGCTCAGCGTGCCAATCGGCCTGATCGCGGCCAGACAACCAGGAAACACCGGCTGAAGGGGCCCCGGGGCCAGCCGCGAATATTGGGGTTTTGTCCGAGCGCCCCCCGTTTCCGCGCTGCGCGATCTATTCGCCCGGGCCACTCGCAACTTCAAGCAAATGATGCAGTTGCGGAGCTTGGAAAGCGGCCAGCCAAACCGGGCGCGTGTCGAATTTCGAACAAAATCAGCCCCTTTTCCGTGACGTGACCGGTCCGTCGCGTCACTTACTCCGAGTTATCGCCCAAACGCGCGAGGCACCGGGTGCGCCAATAGTCCGCCAGGGGAGCCCGACGACGCCACACTGCGCGCCAGTGCTGCGACGTAGGCCACTCGTGTGCGCGGAGCCGCTGGAACATTTCTGGCTGCTAGCGTTTCGGGCTACATCAATCAATAGCCACGCCGCCCGGGGCCCGGGGCCGGGGGCGGCGTTGGCGAGTGAGAACCGTGGCAGCAAACTGCTCCGGTCCTCCCTCAAACTCGGCTCAAGTCAGGACTGATTCTTACTTCCGCTTTCGCAACTGGCGAATGACCAACAATGCACCACCTGCGCCGGCGACCAGCCATATCGTAGTCGGTTCCGGTGTTTGTGTCTGCGCCAACGCAGGCACACTGGTTACGGCCATGCAGGCCACCACCCAGAAAATGCGCTCCACAGCTTTCTTCATGACAATCCTCCTTAGCCTAAAGGGTCACCGTCGGACGGCGGTGGCATGAAATGCGATGAGCGTATCACGAGCGCCCGAACGGGTCAACGGATAACTGGGCCTGCGTTCGGTGTTGCGACACTTAGCCGCTCTGTGCGGGCGTCCAGCAAAAAACGCCGCCCCGAGCTGGTGCCAGGAGCGGCGTTGGTGGGAAACGGAACGGCTACTTCGCGATTCTGTACGTCCTCTCCCCAGCAGCGCTCTTCGACGATTCGATCGTCTCGCCGCCCTTGCTGCCCAGGATGCTCACGAAGCCCCTAACGGTATGTTTTTGCCAGCCGGTGGTTTCCATAATCTCAGCCAACGTCACGCCCTTCGCGCGTTTCATCATTGCGATGACGTCGGCTTTCTTGTTGCTGCCCTCGGCGGGCGCACTGTTGGGGGTCTTCTTTGGCTTAGCGCCCTTGGCCGCTTTCTTGGCCTTGGGTGCGCTCTTCTTTGGGCTGGCAACTTTCTTCGGGGAGGTCTTCGCCGACGCGACGTTCGCGCCCTGTTCCGCAACGGGAGCGTTGCTGGCGGTGGTGGTAGCTTCTGCGTTTGTCATGTGTTTCTGGTCATCCTTTTCTGCGCGTGCTCCGCGCACGTCGATTCATCGCTCTGTTGGCAGAAACAAGCAAGCAGAATCTTCAGGAGTTTCCGAGAACGGCTTCAATCCGGCGTGCGGAGGGCCTTTTTATGCGGCGACAGAACGGCCGCTTGGAAACGCGGGGCGCCCTCGATGGTCACCTGTACGCTCTGATCGGACGGCATCGGCCTTGCATTTTCTGCAGTATTCGGCTGATAGACCGCAGATGTCGAGAATTTCGACCGAGTAAACCTCCTCAAGGCCGTCGGGTCCCTCGAAGGTTCTGCTCTGGATGTATGGGCGGGGCGCGTCGCGCCAGACTCGTTCCAGCCAAAACGAGAGTGCCTCGTCTTCGCCGCCTGCAAAGCCCAGCAAAGCGGCAGCCTCGAAAGCATGCCACTTGAACCGTCCAGTGACTCCGGAACCGTCTTTCGCGTTCCAGTACCTCAATCGCCAGTTCCCGGGTTCCGGTGCTGCAGTCCAGATTGAGGTGAGTCGCCCTGCTGGTCTGTTCGGTGGGTCAATAGCGCAGTCAGCCCGCAGCTGCATGAAACCCAACCGAAGGCTTTCCCAATCGTTTGTAGCCATCGCTCCCTTCGAGATTCCCTGAATGTGGAGTAGCCGCCCCTTGCCAGGGCCCCCGCCATCGCCCCTTCGAGCTAGGCGGGCGCTTACATTTTACAGCCCGAATGTTTCCCGCGCACATGAGGTGGATGCAACAGTTCACGAGTCCGTGGCTAGACCAGGGAAGGGCTAACGACCTGGGCGCCACAAGCGCTCCAAACTGAAAGGGCCGCCGCCAACCACAGCCAAGTATAGGAACACCACGCAGTAGACCAAAGCCAACTCGCCCGCGTTGACGATTGGCCAGAATCCGTGAGGGGCGTGCTGGGTGAAGTAGGCCACCGCCATTTCGCCCGACAGAACGAACGCCACGGGCCGAGTGAAGACGCCGGCCAAAAGCAAAAGGCCGCCGAACAACTCGAGTACTCCGGCGACAAGCAGCAGGGGAGGAAGGTGAGACATTGGGTGCGCTGCGGGAGGAAAGTGCAACAGCTTCTGCCCACCGTGCTCCATGAACAGGAACCCGGTGACAATGCGTAGAATACTGAGCATCCAGAGAGCAGCTCCAAATCTCCCACCGTCATGCTTCATTTTGCTCCCTCCGCTCCTCTCAACGGCATTCTATCGGAGCTGGACGACCCGTCGACAGCGCTACCGATTATGCGGAATATCGAGCGCCCCACTGGGTCGCCAGGGTTGCGACATCCGCTTGGCACTGTGGCGCGCAGTTTCAGCCACGCAGCCTAACAAGGATCAGATCGTCTGAGGCTTCGCGGACTTGAAGAGCATTGCGGATATGTTGAGGCGCATGGTCGCCAAGAATTATCGGCAGTAGAATCCTATTAAATGACCACAGCCAAGCTGCTGCTCAAAGCACCTATAGTCATAAAAGAGCTAGGCGCGGAATTTGTCAGGAGAGGGCATGAGTGCATGATTACAGACCCGCAATCACAGCTCACGGCGTGTTTCCTGCTGGCGATTCGCTCGGTATCGTTGCTCTGTGGAATGGGCTGTCTCTTGAAACCAAACGCCCGCGATAGTTTGGACGTACTCGTTAGAGCTTTCATCGAATCGAGAGATCTTCTTATGACCTTTCGCTTCGACGATCAGGGCATAAGAAACAAAATTCATGGTTGGTTTCTACACGGGACGTGGAAGGCGGAGCATAAGCGGGTCGAGACATTCTTAGAACGGCTATCCGGCGCTGACTCTGAGCTGGGAAACCGGTGGAAAATGCTATCAGCGTTTTCACATCCAACGGCACAAGCGGCCAAGAATTCGGTAGTTATGACAGCAGCCTGGGCCGCGCCCGAAATGGTGAGACCCGAGAGTTACGCGGACAAGATGCAACTAAAGATAGACGATTATCTCGTATCCGTGGCGACGCTCTGCGTGGCGGCGACGGTTGATGCTCCCGGCTGGATTCGGCTCGCTTGTGATGACGCCCTGATGCCGAACGTAGAGCCATTCCGACTTGAAGCTGCGGCGTTGCTCAGCAGACATAGGTAGGCTTAGGATGTTGTGCTGTGCAAATGCTTGTTGCGGATTTGCGCACCGTCTCGCTAGACAGCGACCCTCAGCTTGATCCCGTCATTCGGCGCATGAACCAGATCCTGCTTGGTTCCCAGGTAGCGCTCGGTAGTCTGAACGGATGCGTGGCCCAAGAGTAATTGGATCTGCTCCAACTCCCCGCCGGCAGCGCGGCACATTTTCGCGCAGCTTCTCAAGTCATGGGGCGCGATGCCCGGCACGCCGGCCGCCACCGCGTACGGCCGCAAGAGTTGCCAAATGACCTTTTCTGTAAGGCGTTCGCCGCGAATCTGATCCCCTCGGCTCACAGGCCGCAAGACGTAGCCTTCGGTCAATCCGACTGGTCCTGTCCATGCGTCGATTGCGCTCTTCACCCACGTCGGCATCGGGATCGTGCGCACCCGCCCGTGCTTGCCGACCAAATCAATGATGCACCACCTGTTATCCCGCTGCTGGATATGCTTGAGCGTCAGCGCGGCCACTTCCGATCGGCGCAGGCCACAGCCGAGCAACACCGCGAGCATCGCCCGATCACGTAGTCCTTTCTTGGTGGCTACATCCGGCGCGTTCAGGAGCGCTTGCGCTTGTCTGAGCGAGAGCCAGTTGCCCACCCGCACGCCCATGGACTTTGCTCCCTTCACGCGAGCGATGCCGGCTGCGAGTTCCGGCGCCAGCAGTCCGTTATCTGCAGCTTCGACGGCCAACTTCCGCACTGCTGTTATCCGGACGTTGATGGATACAGAGCCGAGCCCTCGGGCTTCAAGGGCGACGCGCCAGGCGCTCACGGTGGCCTTCGTCAGGCCGGCTCGCGGCTCCTGGCTAACCAGGCGAAGAACTCGTCGAGGCCAAGATTGTAGACACGTTTTGTGATCGGCGAGGAGACGCTGTCGAGCACCAAGGCCTTCAGTCTGCGCCAGTCTGCGGCCCGGTCAGCTACTACTAAATCGTTCATTTTTCAGTCCTTTTATTGGGCAATGAACGAAGCCGCGAGCGCGGCAGACGCTTCGCGTTGCTAAGAACGGGGGGGCGGTTCGTAATAAAGCAGCAGCTGGCTGGCTGGACTATCGTAGGTCACGAGGAGAGTCCCCGTGACCCATCTACGAAAAGCGATGCTGGAGGAACTCCAGCGTCGGAATTTGTCTGCGATTACCACTCGTATTTACCTCCATTCCGTTGAGGAGTTCGCTCAATACTTCAAGACTCCTCCCGACAGGTTAGGCCTGGAGCACATCCGACAGTACCAAGCCCATCTGTTCACCGATCGCAAACTGGAGGCCGTCAGCGTCGCTCAGCAACTATCCGCCCTACGGTTCTTTTTTCTCAAGATTCTCAAGCGCCCGTGGCAGGCTGACGACATGCCGGTTCCCAAACGGCCGATTCGCCTGCCCGAAGTCCTCTCGCGGAAAGAAGTCGAACGTCTAATCCAATCCGCCGCCAGCCCCCTGCATCGAATCTGGCTGCTCGTCCTCTATGCCACCGGCATCCGTCGCGAAGAATTAGTTCAGTTGAAGGTCAGCGACATTGACAGCGAGCGCATGTTGATCCGCATTCGTCAGGGCAAGGGGAAGAAGGATCGCAACGTCATGCTCAGCCCGAGGCTACTACAGGAACTTCGCAACTACTGGCGCGCGGCGAACCCCAAGCCGGAAACTTACCTGTTCCCCAGTAAAGGCACTCATCCCAACGGCGATGTCCCCATAACATCCAAAAGCGTATGGGATGCCGTGCAGCAAGCAGGCGTGCGCGCGGGACTGGATAAGAGCGTCCACCCGCATACCCTGAGGCACTGCTTTGCAACCCATCTGCTCGAATCCGGCGCCGACTTACGTACCATTCAACTCCTGCTGGGCCACGCCGATCTGAGGACGACTAGCCGTTACCTGCACCTGTCGGAGCGGCATCTCAAAGCCACTCGAAGCCCGCTCGACTCGCTTACCCTGGCGGCGGCCCCGAACCTGAAAACGGTTCCCGAAAGAAGTGAATGAAGGGGCCACTCCTGGAGTTGGCCGATATCATAACCGCCGCCGGCCACCGATTCATAGACCGGCCTCCCGCGTGGTTCACCTGGATGCATCTTAAAGTCCTGGTAGCCATCGAGCAGTGCCGCACCGCCGCGATGGGCGGTCATCTGGATCAGTGCTCCGGCTGTGGTCATCGCGCCATCTCCTATAACTCTTGTCGCAACCGGCACTGCCCGAAGTGCCAAAGCCAGACGCGCGACCGCTGGCTGACCGCCCGGCGCGCCGAACTGCTCGCTACGCCCTACGCTCATGTCGTGTTTACGCTGCCCCACCAATTGGCGCCTCTGGCCTTGCAAAATAAAGAAGTGATCTACGGGCTGCTTTTCCGCTGCAGCGCCCAGACCTTGATCGAAATTGCCGCGGACCCGAAGCATCTCGGCGCCGAGATCGGCTTCTTCAGCGTCCTCCACACCTGGAATCAGAAGCTGCAGCATCATCCCCATGTTCACTGTGTCGTGGCCGCTGGCGGCTTGTCTCGCGATCACGCGCACTGGGTTCGCCCCGAAATGACCGCTTCTTTCTCCCGGTAGGGGTTCTCAGCGAAGTCTTCCGCGGCAAGTTTCTCGAAGCGCTCCAGCAGGCTCACGCTTCCGGACAACTCCAGTTTCACGGCCTGCTTAGCGGCCTGGCCCAGCCCAGGCTGTTCCGGAGTTTGATCCGTCAGCTTTACGCGCAGCGCTGGGTGGTCTACTGCAAACCGCCTTTCGGTGGACCCGAGCAGGTACTTCGTTACCTCGGCGCCTACACTCATCGCGTTGCGATTTCCAACCACCGTCTCGTTTCCTTCGTTGAGGACCAGGTGACGTTCCGCTGGCGCGACTCCGCTCACAAAAACAAGAAGCGATTCCTGACTCTGCCTGTCGACGAATTCTTGCGTCGCTTTTTACTGCATGTGCTGCCGCGTGGCTTCGTCCGAATCCGCCACTTCGGTTTCCTCGCCAGCCGTCGTCGTGGGGTACTGGTTCCTCTTTGTAAGCACCTGCTTCCGGCCGGTTCACCCGTGACGCCGCCCGCATCAACTCACTCTGATTCCCCAGGCCAGTCGGCGCCGTTCTGGACCTGTCCGCTGTGCGGTGGTCCTATGGTTGTGATCGAGCGACTTACCGCCGTCCAGATCAAGCTCCGTTCTCCGCCGGAAGCCCAGGTCGCCTGAGATGCCGAAGCGTATTCATCGCCGAGCGTCCAACACTTCGGCAAGAGGTCGCTACTGCTGCGCTTGCAACATCGCAGTTCTCCAGTGGGCCCGCTTTCTGCCCGCCTCTCTGGCATCCTCCCACCGATCCTTTGCCTCATTACAACCACGATCTACACCCGTGAGCCCACTTCTATCCCAACGTGCTGCCTTCCGATGTCCCCTCCCACAGCCCCACGCACGGCCGCCGTCGAATCAAAATGCATAGCAGCTTCCTGCCAATCCGGAGAGGCTTCCTTCATCGCACCGTATCGAAACCACCGCGGCCACGCCTTTGCGTTGCGCTCCAGCCGATCCCTTTACGTGGCCGCGGCGCTTCCGATACGGTCCTAAGCAATA
>CAVYTS010000014.1:0-127469 GCA_963771305.1 uncultured Acidobacteriaceae bacterium | reverse complement strand
ACTGCGATGTCCAAGCGCAGCAGTAGCGACCTCTTGCCGAAGTGTTGGACGCTCAGCAATGAATACGCTTCGGCATCTCCGGCGACCCTCTGGGCTTCCGGCAGAGAACGGAGCTTGATCTGGACGGCGGTAAGTCGCTCGATCACAAGGACCGAGTCAGGACCACCGCACAGCGGACAGGTCCGACGGCGCCGACTGGCCTGGGGAATCAGAGTGAGTTGATGCGGGCGGCGTCACGGGTGAACCGGCCGGAAGCAGGTGCTTACAAAGAGGAACCAGTACCCCACGACGACGGCTGGCGAGGAAACCGAAGTGGCGGATTCGGACGAAGCCACGCGGCAGCACATGCAGTAAAAAGCGACGCAAGAATTCGTCGACAGGCGGAGTCAGGAATCGCTTCTTGTTTTTGTGAGCGGAGTCGCGCCAGCGGAACGTCACCTGGTCCTCAAACGAAGGAAACGAGACGGTGGTTGGAAATCGCAACGCGATGAGTGTAGGCGCCGAGGTAACGAAGTACCTGCTCGGGTCCACCGAAAGGCGGTTTGCAGTAGACCACCCAGCGCGGCGCGTAAAGCTGACGGATCAAACTCCGGAACAGCCTGGGCTGAGCCAGGCCGCGAAGCAGGCCGTGAAACTGGAGTTGTCCGGAAGCGTGAGCCTGCTGGAGCGCTTCGAGAAACTTGCCGCGGAAGACTTCGCTGAGAACCCCTACCGGTAGAAAGAAGCGGTCATTTCGGGGGCGCACCCAGTGCGCGTGATCGCGAGACAAGCCGCCAGCGGCCACGACACAGTGAACGTGGGGATGATGCTGCAGCTTCTGATTCCAGGTGTGGAGGACGCTGAAGAAGCCGATCTCGGCGCCGAGATGCTTCGGGTCCGCGGCAATTTCGATCAAGGTCTGGGCGCTGCAGCGGAAAAGCAGCCCGTAGATCACTTCTTTATTTTGCAAGGCCAGAGGCGCCAATTGGTGGGGCAGCGTAAACACGACATGAGCGTAGGGCGTAGCGAGCAGTTCGGCGCGCCGGGCGGTCAGCCAGCGGTCGCGCGTCTGGCTTTGGCACTTCGGGCAGTGCCGGTTGCGACAAGAGTTATAGGAGATGGCGCGATGACCACAGCCGGAGCACTGATCCAGATGACCGCCCATCGCGGCGGTGCGGCACTGCTCGATGGCTACCAGGACTTTAAGATGCATCCAGGTGAACCACGCGGGAGGCCGGTCTATGAATCGGTGGCCGGCGGCGGTTATGATATCGGCCAACTCCAGGAGTGGCCCCTTCATTCACTTCTTTCGGGAACCGTTTTTCAGGTTCGGGGCCGCCGCCAGGGTAAGCGAGTCGAGCGGGCTTCGAGTGGCTTTGAGATGCCGCTCCGACAGGTGCAGGTAACGGCTAGTCGTCCTCAGATCGGCGTGGCCCAGCAGGAGTTGAATGGTACGTAAGTCGGCGCCGGATTCGAGCAGATGGGTTGCAAAGCAGTGCCTCAGGGTATGCGGGTGGACGCTCTTATCCAGTCCCGCGCGCACGCCTGCTTGCTGCACGGCATCCCATACGCTTTTGGATGTTATGGGGACATCGCCGTTGGGATGAGTGCCTTTACTGGGGAACAGGTAAGTTTCCGGCTTGGGGTTCGCCGCGCGCCAGTAGTTGCGAAGTTCCTGTAGTAGCCTCGGGCTGAGCATGACGTTGCGATCCTTCTTCCCCTTGCCCTGACGAATGCGGATCAACATGCGCTCGCTGTCAATGTCGCTGACCTTCAACTGAACTAATTCTTCGCGACGGATGCCGGTGGCATAGAGGACGAGCAGCCAGATTCGATGCAGGGGGCTGGCGGCGGATTGGATTAGACGTTCGACTTCTTTCCGCGAGAGGACTTCGGGCAGGCGAATCGGCCGTTTGGGAACCGGCATGTCGTCAGCCTGCCACGGGCGCTTGAGAATCTTGAGAAAAAAGAACCGTAGGGCGGATAGTTGCTGAGCGACGCTGACGGCCTCCAGTTTGCGATCGGTGAACAGATGGGCTTGGTACTGTCGGATGTGCTCCAGGCCTAACCTGTCGGGAGGAGTCTTGAAGTATTGAGCGAACTCCTCAACGGAATGGAGGTAAATACGAGTGGTAATCGCAGACAAATTCCGACGCTGGAGTTCCTCCAGCATCGCTTTTCGTAGATGGGTCACGGGGACTCTCCTCGTGACCTACGATAGTCCAGCCAGCCAGCTGCTGCTTTATTACGAACCGCCCCCCCGTTCTTAGCAACGCGAAGCGTCTGCCGCGCTCGCGGCTTCGTTCAACACCAGTTAACGTCCCGGTTGAACGGGTGGAAGCAGGCGAATCGTCCGCGCCCCGCGATCGCTAGGCCGCCCGAACCGATTATTAAACGCTTGCCGACCAGGCAGGATCTTTGATTCACTATTGCGACAAGAGTGCCAAGAACACGCTCTCACGTTGCCAAGGGATTAGCCGGTCACGATGACGGCGACATCGAAGAGTGCCATCTCCTCTGGGGTTGGCCGTTCGAAAGCCTTGGACCACTCGCGTAGATCATCGAGGTTAATCGCCGGCGATTCCAGCTTGCGGGTGCAAACTCGGTCGAACAGCACCCCTATGCCCACGTTCAAATAGTGAAGTTCTACGCTCGCGCCTAACGTTCGCGCGCCGAGCCGAAGGCTATCGCGCTCCTTCCGGAGCCACGTGCCCCATTCAATGATGGCGGTTCGCCCTTGGGAGAGAAAGCTGCGGGCAAGTTGCCATTGGCACGACTCTATCTGCTCACGCACTACTTCGTCCCAAAGGTTGATCCCAGCGGTCCCCATCCAGTCATCTGGGCAGAAGCGCACCGCTTCCGGAATTTTGGCAGCGAGGCTCTTAGCTTGAGTAGTCTTGCCCGAACCGGGAAGGCCGCACACGACGATGAGTCGGCCGTTGTTTGCCTCTTGTCTCCGATCGCACAGCAACTCAACGATGCTACGCAGCCGCGCCGATGAAACGGAGATGGGAGCGGCTGTAGTGTTGATAATGTCGAGCCCAAGCGCATCGGCCTGCCCGCGCATGTACGCCGCCCAGTGTTCCATTTGCGGATTGGCAAGTTCTGGCTGCGCGCGCGGGCGGCAAAGGCGGGCTTCGCGCTCAGCTTGTTCGCATTCGACCAACACCACCCGGTGCGACGCGATGCCTAGCCGCCGCAATATCGCTAGCGCCTTTTGCGGCCGAATCTGCGTGTCCAGTATCGCGAGTTCGAGGGCGGATTGGTCGAGCGCGTGCTTCGCCCAGCGCTCGAGAATCGCATCCTGCGCCGCTTCGCCATCGGCGCGAACTTCGTCAGGCAACTCGTAATACATGGCGTCGCACTGAAAGCACGCCAAGCCTGGGATTCTCATCGCCTCGATCGCCCTTAGAAGGGTCGTTTTGCCGGAGCCAGACGCGCCAGTTAGCACCAGTATTGCGGCCATGCAGACCATACTACTCGGCTCAGATTTCGCTGAGGATTCGTCCCTTGTTGAAACTAATTGAGCCCTATGTAGCGCAACAGATAGCTAGCGATTTCACCTCTTATCACCCAGTGCTCGGTCCAAGTCATTCCGAGTTCGGCGGGACAGGTAGGCTCACTCCTTACGCCCCTCGAAAGAACAACAGCTAACCGATCGTACGCCATGATCGTCTACAGTTGTTGATAATCTAGGTCTATGGCGAAACCCACCGATCTAGTCCAAGGCACCCTGGACCTGCTGATCCTTAAGACCCTCTCGCTCGAACCCAAACATGGCTGGGCTATTGCCAAGCGCATCCAGCAGGTCTCGCTAGAAGCTCTCCAGGTACAGCAGGGCTCGCTCTACCCAGCGCTTCATCGGCTGGAACAGCAGGGCTGGATCGAGGCTGAGTGGCGTTCAACCGAAACTGGCCGCATGGCAAGGTTCTACTCTCTCACCAGCGCTGGCCGCAAGCAAATGAAACAAGAATTGGCAAGCTGGAACCGGCTCTCCGCCGCGATCAACCTGGTTGTCCACGAATTTTGAGATGCGCGCTTTGAACAAGATCCGCTTGCGTCTCCGCTCCTTGCTCCACCGCGACCGGCTGGAGCACGAGCTCGAGGCCGAACTTCATTTTCATCTCGATCGGCAAATCGAAGAGAACATTGCCTCCGGAATGGCGCCCAGCGCGGCCCGCGGGGCTGCTCTGCGCACGATTGGTGGCATTACTCAGTTACAGGAGGAGTGTCGCGATATGCGCCGTATCACCCTCATCGAGAATCTAGTCCAGGACCTTCGCTATGCCGTGCGAGCTCTACGCAAGGATCCTGGCTTCACAGCGATCGCCGTTGTCACCCTGGCGCTCGGCATCGGCGCGACGACCGCTGTTTTCAGCGTCGTCAATGCCGTTCTGCTCCGACCCTTGCCATACCAGGATCCTGCCCGTTTGGTCTGGATTCAAACTCCTCCCGCCCAGCTGCTGGCAATGGAGATATCACCTACCGGTCCGAAATACCGCGACTCCGACGGATTGAATCATTACTGGCAGTTTCGAGATTCCTAACAAAACGCCGGTCGAGGGCGGCCCGAATGTGCCGGTGCCTCTCGTCAGCCCAGGCTACTTTAGAACTCTTGGCATTCCGCTGCTTAGGGGACGCGACTTTGACGCCGGCGATCGCCCTGGCTCCCCGCTCGTCGCGATTATCAGCAACACCATGGCGCGCCGCTACTTCCCCGGCGAGAATCCTATTGGTCAGCGGCTGAAGCACGGCGGGCCGCACCAGGACAATCCGTTTCGGGAAATCGTTGGTGTGGTAGGCGACGTCAAATACAGCGGCCTGGATCAGCCGGACGAAGCGGTGTACTATGAGCCCGCCGCGGAAGGCCCGTTTCCTCCCATGTGGCTCGTCGTACGAACTCGTGGCGCCTCGGCGGGAGTCTCTGGATCGATCTCCGCTCAGGTTCGCTCCCTCGATTCAAGTGTCCCGATTTCCCAACTCGCGACCATGTCTCAAGTGCTGCGTGACTCGGTGGAACTGCCGCGCTTCCGTGTGTCGATGATGAGCGGATTCGCCTTCGCTGCGCTCCTTCTCGCTTGTGTGGGGCTATACGGGACCATCGCGCACTACGTCGCTCAGCGGGCCCGCGAGATCGGAATTCGAATGGCTCTCGGCGCTAGTTCACTCGGCGTGCTGGGCCTGGTTGTAAGCAAGGCTTTCCGATTGGCTTTGGGAGGCGTCTTGGCGGGAATGCTCGCCGCGATCGTCCTGGCCCGTTTTCTTAAGACCATGTTGTTCGACATCCAGCCCTTCGACCTTCCAACTCTTGTTGCCGTGGCCTTGCTGCTGATTTCTGTAGCGGTGTTTTCCGCGTGGCTTCCAGCTCGTCGAGCCTCACGTATCGATCCCATGGACGCTCTGCGCGAAGAATGAGCCAACAATTTGGTGGGACCGCGCCGGCTGGACAGTCACGTAATCCAGAACTTGAGCGTAACCTTCGGGGAACTGCCCATGCTTGCAGGCCTTGGGCAGCTAGTTTCGCTACCGATAATAACTGATAACGGGCAGTTGCACTTTCTTGAACCTGAAATAGTGGCGCCCCCACATTTCGCTAGGCGCTTCTACGGTCTGGGCGTTACACGGCCAAGACAGATCACGTGTGAACTCGACCGGACAAATCATATACTAACGACACAGGAATTCAACCGGCCTTTGACGCGGTCAATCGATTGCGTGTATGCTTTTGGGCGGCTATCTGGCGCGCCACGCTTGATAACGCAGAAAGGAGGATTGCTAAGGCGGAAACCGCCCCCGAAGATGGGTGATAAAGACGAATTCTCTAAACTCAGTGCAAAACAGCCCTGGCTGGTCTTTGTGCAGGCAGTCAAATCAAGGCTCAGGAGATGACAAGATGATGTTAATGAAACTCAGATGCTCACTGCTAGCAGCGGGCGCCGCTGTGGTCCTCGTAACGGCAGCTTACGCCCAAGTTCAAACGGCCACGAGCGTAGAGCACGGCATGGCGACTTCGCAGGTGACAGTCGAGCGTGGCGAGGTCGTTTATGTGTCAGGCAACGACGTGATGATCAAAATGGAAGATGGCTCACTTCGCCATTTCCCGGACGTTCCCGAAAGCGCCAGGATCTATGTGAACGGGAAGCCGCTCGGTGTTCACGACATGAAACCGGGTATGAAGGTGCAGCGGACCACCATCACCACCACCACCCCGAAGACTGTCACTACCGTTCAAACGGTGACCGGCAAGGTATGGTACATCCAGGCTCCGAATATAGTGATTCTGACCTTGGCCGACGGCACCAACCAGCAGTTCCGTATTCCGAAAGACCAGAAGTTCGACGTTGACGGTCAAATGGTGGACGCATTCGCGCTGAAGAAGGGCATGAACGTCACTGCCACCAAAATCGTGGAAGTGCCGACCGTTCAAGTCACGCAAGCGAAGACCGTGACGGGTGAGGCTGCGCCAAAAGTTGCCGTCGCGGTACAACCAACGCCGCCCGCGGGTGTACCGATCCTGGTCGCAGAGTCGACTCCGGCAGCAGTACCAACACCACAGCCGGCAACAGCGGAGACACCAGCGTCGACACCAGCGCCGGCAGCAGCGGAGACACCGGCGCCCGCAACAGCGGAGACACCAGCGCCGGAGGCCGCAAGCCCCACGTCGATGACGTGGAAGATAGTGTTGCTGGTTCTCTTGGTGTTGGCTGTAGCGATCGGCTGGATTGCGCTCCGCAAGCGCCGCTCGCGCACATGACCGAGGAACGAATCTAACGGGAGTTAGAGTCGTTTCCTGGGACAGTCGCCGAATTGAAGCGGATGGCGAAGGAAGTAGCCGAAGGAATGCTAAAGGATGGTTACGTCACAACGGGCTAGCCTTCGGGCTGGTCCCATGTGATCGAGACTATTGGTCGGGGCGACAACGGATCGTCGGCCACTCGGAGGATGTCGGACCCGCACGCACGCAACTGCTGATGTTCTCCGTGCAGAAAATCGGGCACAGTAAAGTTTCTTCAGTCGAACAAAATCGATATCCTGGTCTTGCAACGTCGCGGTCTGGTCCGACGGTTCTAAGCCGAAGATCACATGATCAGCCGGACGCCGCCTAAGTCCGCAATGTCGTGAGGGAAACGATTCCCAGGCGTACTGATAAACATGCAATTCTTGGGCACTCGTAGACGGCGCGATAGGCGTTCAATCAGCTCGGGCCCAAAACGACCGTGCACCAGCACAAGATCTATTCGAATATGAGGATGGATCTTGTCAATAATGCGCAGTTGGTCAGCTAAACCAGGGGCTATATCTTGCTCCCGTTCGTAGCAATGGACAATCTTGAGCCGGGTGGTTAGTTCGTTGCCTAGCGGGAGTTTACTCGTAAGCCCGCAGCGGCGGCGAGTCCTGTAATCGTAAGTCATTCTGAACGCGGGCCTTGGAGCGCCGCGCGCCATTCGTTTGTGTATTACCCCATATAAATAATTTCTATCGACGATTGCGCCCTTCTCTATTGACGGCGGAGGCTGGACACCGTAGACTGGTATTACCCTATATGGCGTCCCTCATCGCCAAGAAGAAGGCCAACAAACTTTACTACTACGTCGTCGAGAGCGCCCGCCTGGACGGTAAGCCCCGCATCGTCCACCAGACGTATCTCGGCACGGCCGAGAAAGTCGCGGCGCTGGTCAGGGATCGCACCGCTCCGGTGCCATTGGAAGCCACGGCTGCCGATGTGGGCCTGCCGGGAGCGCTCTGGCTCGCCGCTCAGCAGAGCGGTGTTTTTGCCTTGCTCCAGTCTCTCTGGCCCGAACCTCGCTCGGGCCCGTCGCCGGCGCATTATCTGCTCCTGGCGGCGATCCATCGGATCTGTCAGCCGGGTCCCAAGACGGAGGTGGCTGGCTGGTATGACCGCACCATCCTGCGTTCGCTTTGGGACTTGCCTTCGGAGCGATTCAGCTCGCAGGAATTCTGGGACTGCTTCGACCGCATCCGGGAGGAAGATCTGGAACAAGCCCAGATTCGTCTACGGGGCGTGTGGAAGCAAAAGCAGTTGGTCGGCCGCCGCCTGTTGGCTTACGATACGACCAACTTCTATACCTATGTGGCCAGCACCAATACGCGCAACCAACTGGCGCAGCGTGGACACAACAAGCAGGGCCGCCACAACCTGCGGCAGGTCGGGTTGAGCTATGTCATGGACGGCGACAACGGCCTCAGCCTGTGCCATCATGTCTATCCCGGCAACCGGGCTGATGCCGAGGAACTGCCCGAGGCGCGGTCGCGTATAGGGGCTTTGCTGGACCAAAATCAGATGGCCCGCGACTCGGTCACGCTGGTGCTCGACAAAGGTTCGGCGGCACTGGCCAACACGCTGGAATTAGAGCAGGCGGGCCTAGGCTGGATTTCGGCTCTGCCCTGGAACCAGGCACCGGCGGAACTGCGGAACCGGAGCGTGGAACAGTTACCGGCCTGCGGCAGCTCCCAACCCGGCGTCAGGGCGGCAGCGGAGAAGCTGGTCGTACATGGCAAAGAGTATCTTTGCGTGCTCAAATATTCGGCTTGTTTCGCCAGCGAACAACTCAACAGCACTACCGCTGCACTCGCCCGTGTGACTCAGAAACTACGGCGGCTGGCACCGAACTGTCCAGGCCACAGGCTCGCTTTACCGAACCAGGCATTCGCAACAAGATCCATCGCTGGCTGTTGGACCCGTTCGTCCGCGAAGTGCTCCACTACGGACTGGAACAGCGCGACAACCGCTGGCATCTGACATTCGAGGTGGACAACCAGGCGCTCCAGCAACTGTGGACACAACGTCTCGGCCGCACCGTGCTGCTCACCAACCGCATGGATTGGACCGCCGAACAGGTCGTGTCCGGTTACTCCGGCCAGCAACAAATCGAACGTGTATTTCGCGGATTAAAGGACGGCGACTGGCTCGGCTGGGGACCGATGTACCACTGGACCGACAGCAAAATCCGCGGGCATGCTTTCTACTGCATGCTGGGAATCTCGCTGCTCCAGTATGTTCACCGCCAGGCCCAGTGCGCCTGGCCTGATCTCACCGTGGAACAACTACTGGAACAACTCATTCCCATGCAGCAGTTCACTTTGCTGTATCCTCCGCTAGGCGACAAAGGTCCCAATCGCATTGCTACCGTTCTATCCAAACAGACTCTCGTTCAGCAAGCCCTCGCTCATTCCCTCGGTCTGGATGAACTCTGTAGTACCCAACGTGGGTAATACAGCGACGCCGCGCTAACCCTCCCTAAAACAACTATTTACAGTCTTCCCTTCCGGCTTACGAGTAAACTCCCGCTAGCTAGAACATAGACCGCCGCTCGATTCAGCGTGGCAAGATCATCTCCCTTTGTGAAGTAGACAATTTGAAATCGATTGATACGGTCTGAATTTGAGCTGTTATGTAATGGCTCAGTTTTTCGCTCCTCGTTTCGGCTTTCTTGACGGCGAGACCCGTGATGGCCAATGAAAACCTCAATAACTGAACGCGTGTGAACATAACCGCAACGGCGGCGACGGCGACCGCGAAGTAGGCTGCAAAAATTTGAAGATCGCTGGGTGACAGCATAATATTGCCGACAAGCGCAATTAAGACAGCAAACAAGCCGACGAGCACGGACAGCCAGCTCGCCCGGACATTTCTCGGAAGCCGTGCGCGTTTGATCTTGAGTAATATGTTGCCGATGGCGAACAACGACATGACTCCGAAAGGATATGGTGTAGACGCCGGCCAGAACGCGGACACTTCCTCCGCTAGTGGTAAGAATCGAACAACAGAGGCCAAAGAACAAAGCAATGATCCAGTGATTGGTGCCTCTGTATTTGTTCTGCTGCAATAGAAACTGTGGCAAGCACCGGTCAAGCGTCATGCGGAGGATCAAACCAGTAACGCCAACGTAAGCCGTCAAGACAGCGCCCGATAGGACAAGTGCAGCATCAATGCTGACCATTTTTTGAAGCCACCACCCAGCTGACAGCAAGCCCATCTCCGCGACTAGATCCTCATGGTGCAGCCGCACGGTCTTTACCGGCATCAGTCCTTCCCCAAGTAGACAGACTAAAGACGGCAATGGCAATCCACATTGCGCAAGGTTTTCGAAAATACACCTGGCTCTTGTTCCTCGATGAAATTAGCCGAACTCTCAAAACCACTGACGCCAAGCATGGCGGAAGAAAACCCAAAAAAGAGAGATGGAAGTATTCCTTCAATCGGAGGCATAGACCAGTTTGCCAGCAGCATGCCGGGATGCAATACGACAGTCCAGGCGCCGGTCAGCGTCAGGATCGTTAGCGTCGCAAGGTGAAAAGCAAACAATATAAGCGCTAACAGCGCCGACTCGCCGATGCCGACGATATTGAGAACTGCAAAAAAGGCGAGCAGACCGATGGTAGCCGTAGGCACGTTTATACCAGACCACAGGTTGTGGGCGTAGCTCACTCCTTCGTAGGCACTGATGACCGCTGTAGCCAAATAAGAAAGTATGGTCAGGCAGGCTGCCACGGAGGCTCTGGCCTTGCTAGTCGTATTCAGGAGTACGTTATAAGCGCCGCCGTTAAGCGGCAGCGCCGACCCAACTTCGGCATAGATGTTGCGAAATAGGAACAGGACTCCAGCCACAAGAACCAGCGCCAACGGCGCGTAGATGCCAGCTGAAACCGTGCATAGCGCAGCGACATAAAGGCAACTGGATGTAATGTCGTTGCCGCATAGCGCGGTTGCTTTCCACTCACCAAGCTTGTGTTGAGTCGTCTGGTCGAGGAGTTTCACTTGAACCGGAGGCTGGTCAAGGTCTTCGATTCGCTCGGCCGTACCCCAGCCCGGAAAGTCCCACCGCTGTTCGGAAGCAATCATTTAATCGGCCACTAGGGGTTACTATATGGTAGCCCTCAATACCATCGGCGCGACCAAGCACCGCGTGGTGCGGACGCCAGCTATCCCAGAGGAATTCGATAACGCCAATCACGATCGCCAACCCGATGCCCGGAATCGCACCGAACACGGCGACGCCTCCGCACCTTTCTGGTTCTGTCGCCCCATAAAAAGGCCCTCCGCCAGCCAGTTTAGAAGATTCAATCGCTTTTGGCTGTCCGTCTCGCTACCTCCGCCATCACGATTTGGTGATTCCACCTCGCCGGGAAGCGAAGCGAATCCAGTTCCTCCCTGGCGAGGAAATGATGGGCGTCATCCTAGCGTCATCTCACTGACAGCACCTCCGGCGATGCCCCTTGGCTTCCGATAATACAAAATTAACGTCCCCGGTGCTCCAAGCCGGAAGGTAAGTAGTGCATTGAGAGGACCGCTGAGGCGATCCTTCCGGCCGCCGCTCGCATCGTGGTTGGCGGGACCGATCGGCTCAAGTAGCCCGCCGAAAGCGCGAAGTCGTCGTTTTTCGGCGCGGGCATTCAAAACCTATTAGCACAATAAGCCTCGACGCCAGGTCGGATTTTCGGCAAGGTTGGCGTGAGGCGCCCGTGCAGTCAAAGATTCCAGTGTTTTGCTGGCGTGCACTCCACACGACGAGTTGGCTCTTCAAAGGGCAAAGAGCTTAAGCCCCGTCCTGGATGTTCCTCCTAAAAGGACCTTCCTCGTCTAGTGCGTGGCCGGCGGCAAAGCGTTCAACGGCTAGGAAGGTTACCATCAGGAACGGACCGATTGGCCGAAGGCGAACAGTGTTCGAGTGGAATCGGACAGGGTCCACCACGGACCATCCTTTGGATTGAAGACGTTAAGGAGGGCTTCTGCGTGCAGCGTCTTCGCTCAGGGAGAACTCTTAATGTTCCGATCCATTGCTCGCGTCGTGGTGGTTGTTGGCATGATATCTGTTTCGGTCTTGGCATCCTTGGGCAACGCCGAAGCCCAGCCCAATCCGCCCAATCCGACCATGGCGCCGAATCCGCTGACGACGACGTTGTCCATTTTTCGTAGCAATATGCAGGACAAGCTCATGAAGTCGGCGGACGCGATGCCGGAGTCCAAGTACAGCTACCGGCCGACGAAGGACGTTCGCTCGTTTGCCGAGATTCTGAATCATGTGGCGGATATATCCTACATATTGTGTTCAAACGTCAAGGGTGAAGCGAACCCCGCCACGGCGACCGCGAAGGGTTCGAAGGCCGAGATCATGGCCTATCTCAAAGGCGCGTTCGCTTACTGCGATGGCGTGTACGCCGGGTTCACCGATGCGCACCTCAATGACCCGGCGGACTTCTGGGGCGCCAAGACGAACAAGATGTTCATCCTGACGCAAGTAGGAAATCATGACGCCTTGCATTACGGCAATCTCGTGGTGTATCTGCGCATCAATGGCCTCGAGCCGTCCGGGGGCTGGTTTTGATGGCCCGGCGACCGCGCGCGGGCTGGTTTTCTTGTGCGTGGCGCGGTCGAGTACTAAGCCGCACAACACCCGCATGGTCTGCTCCGGGATTGTATCGTCGGCCAAGACCCGCAGCCGGTGGTGGTGCTCGGCCATAAGTTCTGGGCGCGCCACTTCGGGTTCGATCACCGCGTGATCGGCCGGACCGTCCAACTAGTCCGCGAAGCCTACTTTGCTGCGGAAATGCTCATTCCCGCATTAAGCGGCCATTGAGCTGAACCTTCGTGTTACCCACAGATCCCTCCGACGAGGGCCTCAGAATGTCAGCCTGTCACCAAGGAACCGATCTATGATCTTTTCGGTCTCTCGCCTATATACTCGGCTGGTTAATGGATACTCCCGGCAACCAGATACATCAGGCAGTCTGCAACAAATGAATTTGAGTGATTACGCCGGACGATTGCTAGGCCAGCTTTGCACCGTTGAAGACGCCTTTCTATTTGCAGCACGGGATGGCGGCACGTCATTTTCGCTGGTGACCGACTTAGACTGCGTGAGCGTGCCCCGAGAGGTAGTTGATGAGCTTTGGAACGCTGGTTACCTAGATACAGAAATCATTGAAGACGGTGAGTGGACACTCTTTACTTGTTCAGAAAAAGGTCGCTCGAAGTTCAGATCCTGTCGCTGACGCCAGAGGCTCTTGCAAAACTCGAGGTTTGCAATTAAAACAAAACGAAGAAGAAATGTTTTTGACATCGCCCGGGATTCTACCGCCATTCCAGCGCGCGAACGGTTCGCCGTCACGGCGGAGCACAAAAAGCAGCGCCAAGAAAAGAAGCGCGAGAAGCAGAAACAGCGAGAGTGTAAGCAGAAGGCGCTGCGCAACAAGACCGCCATCCCCCGCAAGCAGAGGGTGTGCAAAGGATCTTTTGACAAAAAGAAAGCGGCCCAACGCGGCTCGCGTATTGAGCGTCAGCGTAAGCAGAAGATCGAGCAAATGCTGAGCGAACTGCCTACCCAATGCGATATCGGCACCAAGATCAACAGCCAGGGCAACAACGACAGCTGGCGCGGCTACAAGATCCATTTCGATACGGCGGATGGACAAATTATCATTGCTGCGCTGCTCACCAGCGCCAGCGTGCATGACTCGCAAGCGGCCATACCGCTGATGACCCTGTCCTCCCAACGCGTGGATTATCTTTACGAGCTTTCCGACAGCGCCTATGACGCCAGACAGATCGACGCGCACAGCCTCTCGCCACTTTCAGACATTTTTTTGGCGTAGTGCACCGGGTTCTCCGGTGACTACCGATATCACGTCTTATCGTTCCGATTTCAGCCGCTGTGGTTCGCCATTACTCCGTCCGCCTGGAAGAACACCGACATGGAGTCGGATATGAGCAACCAATCGGGGCAATGGCATCCTTCCTCGTTCTGTCTATCTTCCGATTCGTCCGACTCCTGTCTAAGCCGTCACCAAGCCGTGGCTCTCAAATGTCGGATGCGGACTCATTCTTGGCGAACCACGGGCGTAGTATTGTCTTGTTTGTCTGTTTTCGCTTTTGACTGACGCGGAGGTAACTTATGCCAGTCCGGAACGCCTTGAACTGCCTTTTCGCCGGAGTACTCGTTGCGTGGGCGACGTCCACGCCCATTGCAGGGCAGTCGACCTCGTTGTCGTCGCAAGTGACCTCAGCACCGGCGCGGCCGGCCGAGGCTACATCTGGATATAATCAGCCGCCGAAAAGCATTCTAGATGTGATGCGTTCGCCCTCGCCGCCAATCCCCAGGGTGAGCCCTACGGACGACGCTATTCTTCTGGTGTACTGGCAAGACTACCCATCGATCGCCCGTGTGGCGAACCCGTTCCTGCGCCTCGCGGGCGTGCGCGTCGAGCCAAAGAACCACAGCAAGCACGATACCGCCGGCGGGTACGGAATCACGCGCTGTGCCACGAATTTCGACCTGGTGCACATCGCCGATGACGCCACAATTCATGTCGCCCTTCCCGCCGGTGCGTGCCCGGGCGATCCCCTGTGGGCCGCGGACGGAAAACGATTTGCATTCGTGAATATCGCTGCCGAGTCGGTCGAGCTCTGGATCGGCGATGCCAAGACCGGCGCAGTGCATCGGGTACCCGGAGCCTGCCTCAACCCCATGTTCGGCGGCGAGATCCACTGGATGCCCGATCAGAAAACGCTATTGGTCAAGCTGGTGCCCAAGAGTATTGGCGCGCCGCCACCCGAACCCATCGCGCCGATGGGTCCGAGCATCCAGGAGACCGAGGGCCAAGAAGGACAAAGCAGCACCTACGAAAACCGTGACACGCTCGGCAGCAAGCACGACGAGGATATCTTCGATTACTTCGCGGCCTCGCAACTCACCTTGATCGATGCTGCGACCGCGACGATCACGCCCATTGGAAAGCCGGGAAATTACGACTCGCTCGACCCGGCACCGGATGGCCGGCACATTCTCGTCGCCGCGATCCACAAGCCCTACTCGTATGTGACCACCTACGATCGCTTCCCCAAGGAAGTCGAAGTTTGGGATGTATCCCAACCCTCACACGTCCTTATTCACACCGTCGCGTCGCTTCCCCTGGCGGATCGCGTTCCCATCCATGGCGTTCCGCTGGGTCCGCGCGATTTTTCCTGGCGGGCTACCGATCCGGCGACGCAAGTCTGGGCCGAGGCGCTCGATGGCGGCGACTGGAATGTCAATGTCCCGGCCCGCGATAAGATCATGCTGGCGAAGGCGCCTTTTAGCGCACCCGCTGTCGATATTGCGCGAACCGAGCAGCGTTATGATGGCTTCGACTGGAGCGAAAAAACAAGCGTCGCTCTTCTGAGCGAGTACGATAGCAACCGGCAGTGGCGGCGGAGCTTCGCCATCGACGTCGACGACCGACAGGCAAAACCTCGCTTGATTTGGGATCTCTCGACTTACGAGAGGTACAAGAACCCCGGCTATCCTGTGGCACGCCAGCTCGCCAACGGGCAATGGGTGGTTCGCCAAGACGGCGATTCCATCTATCTTGCGTGAGCCGGAGCTTCGCCCGACGGAGACCGGCCGTTCCTCGACCGGCTCAACCTCAACACCCTAGAGTACGAACGTCTGTTTCGCAGCGATAAGACTTGCTACGAGCGATTCATTTCATTTACCGGGCCGGACACACGGACGTTTCTCACCTGGCATCAATCGCCGGCCGACCCCCCAAATGTGTTCGTGCGAACGCTTGGACAATCCCGCGATGCGCCCGCCGGGGAAGCGGCCTTTGCTTCCACGAGCGTCGCGCTCACTCACATTCCCGATCCCACACCGGCGGTACGTGCGATCAAGAAACGGTTGGTTAAGTACAAACGCGCCGACGGGGTTGATCTGTCGTTCACGCTCTATACACCACCCGGCTACCAAGAGGGCACGCGCGTTCCAACCATTCTCTATGCGTATCCTCTGGACTACGCCGAGGCTTCGACAGCCAGCCAGGTTGCTGGCTCTCAGGAAACCTTCACGCAGCTTAGAAACTACAGACTGTTGCTCCTCGCAGGTTACGCGATCATCGACAACGCTTCGTTCCCCATCATCGGCGATCCGAAGAAAGCCTACGACACCTATCTGGAACAGCTGGTAGCCGATGCCAAGGCCGCAGTCGATGAGGCAGTGCGCCTTGGCGTCGCCGACCCCAACCGCATAGGCGTCACCGGACACAGCCACGGCGCTTTAATGACGGTAAATCTGGTGGCCCACTCCGACTTGTTCCGTAGCTACCAGCGGCTCCTATAATAAGACGCTCACGCCTTTCGGTTTCCAGAATGAACGGCGGTCGGTTTGGCAAACACAGGATGTTTATCTAAAGGTCTCGCCATTTTTCTTCGCCGACAAATTGAAGACGCCGCTCTTGATCATGCACGGCGCGGAAGACGCGAATCCAGGCACCACGCCAATTCAATCAACAAAGCTCTACGAGGCAATTCGAGGCAACGGTGGCACCGCCCGCCTGGTGCTGCTCCCGCACGAGCCGCACTTGTATACGGCAATGGAGTCTAACGAACAGCTCATTTACGAGATGCTTCGCTGGTTCGACAAATACGTGAAAGACGCGCCGCCGCGCCCCGTAATCGGAAGCCGTTAGAATGCTTCAGCCATCGAAACTTGGGCAGGCAAAAGAGCCAGCTACCGATATGGGACGATAACGTCCCGGTTGCCGCGGAGAGATCGCACGATTCCAGGAGAAGGTAGCTTCGTCGAATTAGACGTTCTACTAGAGGTCATGGTTATTTCGCGGGGTGGTCAGGGATTGCAGGCGGTCCTTGTTGATCTTGAGGACAATTCCGGCGTTGCGATCGGCTGCCTCGCTTACTTTGTATTCGGCGGCCGTACCGAGGACTTCCGCGACCTCCGCGGGGGTCAGCTTGTAGTCGTCAGTGAGCCACTGCGCCATATTGGCAGTGGCGCTGCGGAAAGCGTCGTCGAGCGAGCCGTCCAATCCCATGGCCATAACATGGGTCGCCGATTCCACACGTTGACCACTGGCGGATTTCCCCGCAATCACATCCACGGTGAACTCCACATCCATGGACGTTTCCAGCGCGTTGCCGTTTAGTTCACCGTCGCCCTGCGCCGCATGACCACCGCCCACATAAAGGAGAGCGCCGGGGACATTCACGGGCAGGTAGACGGTTGCGGCTTCCACGATCTCATTGAAGTCCATGTTGCCGCCCCAGCGGCCTGAATCGCCTGTGCCTGGCGGCGCCTGCGTGGAGCCTGGTGCAACCGCTACGCATCCCAACATCGGCCGGAGAGGCACCGAGTAGCGAGTCACGTGCTCGCTGGGCTTCTCGAGGGTAGCCACGCCGTGCTCCAAATCGAGATGCCAGCCGTCCTTCATCTTTACCGCCAGATTGCTGTTCAGTCCCCGGCCAACGATGGCATCATCGCTAATGGCCCAATCGCGATTCAGGCGCAGACGCGTAAGATGCACGACCAGGGTATCCCCGGGAGCAGCCGTCTCAACGAAGAAAGGTCCGGTTTCGGGATTGCCCCCCAGGACGCGCGTCACACCCTTCTCGTCGGTGCCGCCGGCGTCGACGGTTCTGGTGTGGATGGTGTCACCCGGGGAGATGGTAAGTACAGGCTTGTTCGCCGCCGAAAACTGGCGGTAAAACGTAGCCGTGAACCGGTGCGAGCTGGGATGCTCTTTATCGTCGGCATCCACAAAGGTGATGGTCCCAGAAATGGCTCCGGCCTCGATGGTTCCCGTCAGTTCCTCAGTGCCACCGCGCTCATCTTTGGCTAAGAAGTGGATGGAGTTTCCGGTGAGAGTCCCCTCCAGTTTGTCTCCGTCAAAGTTGCCTGTGAGCTTGTCTGCCTGCTGGTTGATCTCCATCGAGAAGTTGATAGGCGTACCGTAGAAGTCGGCGGTGGCGAACCATCGCCCGTTAACGCCGGGCGGTTGACCCACCAATAACGCAGCAGTTAAGAGCAGCAGGAACAGAGGGTTGCGCATGGCCCTCATTCTAGAACGAACAGAACCGGCACTAGAATTCTCTCTGGGCACAGCGAGGGCGTTTGGGCCAGGCCTGCTGAATAGCTTCCGATAATGCTTAGGACCGTATCGGAAGCGCCGCGGCCACGTAAAGGGATCGGCTGGAGCGCAACGCAAAGGCGTGGCCGCGGTGGTTTCGATACGGTGCGATGAAGGAAGCCTCTCCGGATTGGCAGGAAGCTGCTATGCATTTTGATTCGACGGCGGCCGTGCGTGGGGCTGTGGGAGGGGACATCGGAAGGCAGCACGTTGGGATAGAAGTGGGCTCACGGGTGTAGATCGTGGTTGTAATGAGGCAAAGGATCGGTGGGAGGATGCCAGAGAGGCGGGCAGAAAGCGGGCCCACTGGAGAACTGCGATGTTGCAAGCGCAGCAGTAGCGACCTCTTGCCGAAGTGTTGGACGCTCGGCGATGAATACGCTTCGGCATCTCAGGCGACCTGGGCTTCCGGCGGAGAACGGAGCTTGATCTGGACGGCGGTAAGTCGCTCGATCACAACCATAGGACCACCGCACAGCGGACAGGTCCAGAACGGCGCCGACTGGCCTGGGGAATCAGAGTGAGTTGATGCGGGCGGCGTCACGGGTGAACCGGCCGGAAGCAGGTGCTTACAAAGAGGAACCAGTACCCCACGACGACGGCTGGCGAGGAAACCGAAGTGGCGGATTCGGACGAAGCCACGCGGCAGCACATGCAGTAAAAAGCGACGCAAGAATTCGTCGACAGGCAGAGTCAGGAATCGCTTCTTGTTTTTGTGAGCGGAGTCGCGCCAGCGGAACGTCACCTGGTCCTCAACGAAGGAAACGAGACGGTGGTTGGAAATCGCAACGCGATGAGTGTAGGCGCCGAGGTAACGAAGTACCTGCTCGGGTCCACCGAAAGGCGGTTTGCAGTAGACCACCCAGCGCGGCGCGTAAAGCTGACGGATCAAACTCCGGAACAGCCTGGGCTGAGCCAGGCCGCGAAGCAGGCCGTGAAACTGGAGTTGTCCGGAAGCGTGAGCCTGCTGGAGCGCTTCGAGAAACTTGCCGCGGAAGACTTCGCTGAGAACCCCTACCGGTAGAAAGAAGCGGTCATTTCGGGGGCGCACCCAGTGCGCGTGATCGCGAGACAAGCCGCCAGCGGCCACGACACAGTGAACGTGGGGATGATGCCATCGTCACACACAATACCCCGAGTGCGGACGCGACGCACGTTCGGGTTTTCTATCCGTTTCATCCGCTTCATGGATATAGCTTGCGAGTTCTCCGTAGACCCAAACGGGGAGACGGCGCCGTGTCGGTTATCGATGCAGTCGGCAAACGACTGAAGATTCCAGTATGGATGCTTTCGCCGGAAGCCGCCCACTCCAAGATCAGCACGCAAGCCTACCTAAGCAGGGAATCGCTTCTAGGTCTCGCCTCGTTGTTGAGGCAACGGACTGCCGAAGAAAATGACGTTGCCCTTCTGCAAACGTCTGACGATGGATGCAAGGGAGACCCTCATGGTGCAACTGCAACTGTTACGCCTGGCCCGAACAGAAGAGGAACTCGTGCCCATCGAGGTCACGGGAAGAGCCGAACTGGTCGATCTCATGGCGCGCATTCTGGTGACAGTTTTTCAAGTGGAAGGAAGGAGGACAGATGAGCGAGCTTCTATACAGTCCCAAGATCAAGCCAGAACACTTGGCTCGTAAGGCAATCGTGTATCTGCGGCAATCCAGTGATAGGCAGGTCCGGCAGAACATCGAAAGCCAGCGTCTTCAGTATGAGATGGCTGAGCGGATACGAGGCCTAGGTTGGCAGGAGATCGAGGTCATCAATAGCGATCTCGGTTGCAGTGCAGCGATGGGCTCCGCGTCCCGGGAAGGATTTGAGCGCGTGCTCAGCTCGGTGGCCTTGGGCGAAGTGGGTATTGTTGTCAGTCGTGAAGTTTCGCGATTGTCACGCACCGACAAGGATTGGTGCCGGCTGGTTGAAGTCTGTCAGATTTTCGGAACGCTGATCGGAGATGAGCAACAGGTTTATGATTTGAGTTATCTGGACGATCAGCTCGTGCTGGGTATCAAGGGAACGCTGAGCGTGGTGGAGTTGAAAGTTCTGCGACAACGTTTACAAGCTGGGCAAGAGTCCAAAGCGCGCCGTGGTGAGCTGTTCAAGAGGCTTCCGGTTGGATACGCGAGAGATGGCACCGGTAAGGTTGTATTGCATCCGGATCGGCGAGTTCGCGAAGCCATAGGACTGGTATTCACAAAGTTTCGTGAAGTATGGAGCGTGCGGCAAACATTCCATTGGTTCCGCGATCACGATGTGGAGTTACCCGCGAACCCAATCCGGGGAACGCAGCTCGTCTGGAAGATTCCCTCGCAGAGCCTAGTCGCGGACATTCTGCGCAATCCTTTTTACGCTGGGGCCTATGTTTGGGGAAGGCGCCCTACGGAGACACTGCTGATTAACGGCCTGCTCAAGAAGCGTCAGGCGGCGAACCGACGGCCGCAGGACTGTCGGGTCTTCATTCCCGGCCACCATGTGGGATATATTGACTGGGCTACGTACGAAGAAAACCAACGTATGACGCGCCGCAACTCCGTTACTGGGGAGGCTGATGAATCGATGTCGGCGATCCGCGCTGGTCAGGGCTTGCTCGTCGGGCTATTGCGCTGCGGCCATTGTGGCCGCAAACTTCATGTGCGGTATTGGGGCGGCACAGGAACTAACGCGCGTTATCTATGCAAAGGAGACTATGATGACGGCGGCCAGTACTGCATCGGTTTTGGTGGCGCAATGGTCGATCGCCGATTGAGTGAAGAGCTATTAACGGTGATCTCTCCGCTTGGCGTAGAAGCCAGTCTGAAGGCCATAGAGGAGCTCCGCTCCGGGGAAGCAGCACAAGGCGCTGCTCTGTCGAGCAAACTTGAGCAACTGGAGTACGAGGCGAAGCGAGCCTTTGAACAATATGACGTGGTGGATGCTAGAAACCGTTTGGCGGCTGCTGAATTGGAACGCCGATGGAACGAGAAGCTGGAAGAGATTGACATAGTTCGGCAGCAGCTTGGCTGTCTTGCAGAAATGCGTTCTTCACTCTCTCCGGAAGAGGAAACCAGCATTGTTTCGATGGGCGAGCGCTTCGCCGAAGTCTGGCATGGCGACCACTGCCCACCAACACTAAAGAAGATGGTCTTCCGCACAGTTATCGAAGAGATCATCGCGCGTTCAGATCCCGCGAAGAAAACTCTGCACTTCACCATTCATTGGAAGGGCGGTGTGCACACTCAACTGGAGATGGATCGGCCTCGTTCAGCGACCGAGACAGCGACCCCCATGGAGGCCTTGGAGATCATTCGTCGGATGGCCGTTCGCTACGGCGATGACCAAATTGCCTCGGTATTAAATCGACTTGGATATTGCACTGGAAAAGGGAAGCGATGGGATCAGAACCGTGTAGCCACCGCGCGCAAGAACCACTCCATAGCGGGTCAGAGGCGTGCGCAGCCTGATCCTGAGACAGTGAGCTTGAATGAAGCCGCGCGGCTGTGCGGAGTGAGTCATCGTTCCATCGAACGCCTGGTGGAAGCAGGCCTGTTGAACCGCGAGCAAGTCACTGCCCGTGCGCCCTGGGAGATTCGGCGCTCAGATCTGGATGCCGAGCCGGTTCGCAGCATCCTCGATCAGCTTCAACGGACAGGCAAGCTCGTTCTGCGAGGGGGTCGCACGGAAACTCAATCTGACTTGTTCGTTGAAAATCAATCAGATGATAATGCCAGGCACTATGAGTGAGGGTTCTGCTGCAGCTTCTGATTCCAGGTGTGGAGGACGCTGAAGAAGCCGATCTCGGCGCCGAGATGCTTCGGGTCCGCGGCAATTTCGATCAAGGTCTGGGCGCTGCAGCGGAAAAGCAGCCCGTAGATCACTTCTTTATTTTGCAAGGCCAGAGGCGCCAATTGGTGGGGCAGCGTAAACACGACATGAGCGTAGGGCGTAGCGAGCAGTTCGGCGCGCCGGGCGGTCAGCCAGCGGTCGCGCGTCTGGCTTTGGCACTTCGGGCAGTGCCGGTTGCGACAAGAGTTATAGGAGATGGCGCGATGACCACAGCCGGAGCACTGATCCAGATGACCGCCCATCGCGGCGGTGCGGCACTGCTCGATGGCTACCAGGACTTTAAGATGCATCCAGGTGAACCACGCGGGAGGCCGGTCTATGAATCGGTGGCCGGCGGCGGTTATGATATCGGCCAACTCCAGGAGTGGCCCCTTCATTCACTTCTTTCGGGAACCGTTTTTCAGGTTCGGGGCCGCCGCCAGGGTAAGCGAGTCGAGCGGGCTTCGAGTGGCTTTGAGATGCCGCTCCGACAGGTGCAGGTAACGGCTAGTCGTCCTCAGATCGGCGTGGCCCAGCAGGAGTTGAATGGTACGTAAGTCGGCGCCGGATTCGAGCAGATGGGTTGCAAAGCAGTGCCTCAGGGTATGCGGGTGGACGCTCTTATCCAGTCCCGCGCGCACGCCTGCTTGCTGCACGGCATCCCATACGCTTTTGGATGTTATGGGGACATCGCCGTTGGGATGAGTGCCTTTACTGGGGAACAGGTAAGTTTCCGGCTTGGGGTTCGCCGCGCGCCAGTAGTTGCGAAGTTCCTGTAGTAGCCTCGGGCTGAGCATGACGTTGCGATCCTTCTTCCCCTTGCCCTGACGAATGCGGATCAACATGCGCTCGCTGTCAATGTCGCTGACCTTCAACTGAACTAATTCTTCGCGACGGATGCCGGTGGCATAGAGGACGAGCAGCCAGATTCGATGCAGGGGGCTGGCGGCGGATTGGATTAGACGTTCGACTTCTTTCCGCGAGAGGACTTCGGGCAGGCGAATCGGCCGTTTGGGAACCGGCATGTCGTCAGCCTGCCACGGGCGCTTGAGAATCTTGAGAAAAAAGAACCGTAGGGCGGATAGTTGCTGAGCGACGCTGACGCCCATTAACGGGACTTACGAAGGAGCAGCGGCGTCAACGGCAACCATCGCTAGCATGATGATTCGAAGGGGAATCGAGCAGTTCTGTGCTGGATCGGGGTCCTTTCTCGGACCCGAGGGTCTTTCGTGCGATTGCCTCTAATTAGTTAGCTGAGCCCACGAAATCAATCAAGGTAGCTGTGAGACCTTTCGAAGTGCTCCGCGTATTCGAGCGGCGGTCGAAGCTGCGGTTGATCCGCCGAATGGTGGCCGAAAACCCGACCCGGGGCGAAGAGCGAATTGCAGGTGAACTCTTGCTGAAACTGCATGCTCGGCTCTCCCGCGCACAGTCGGCGAGTACATTCAGCAACAGCCGCGCCCACCCGGATCGAGGGACCAACGGTGGTCGGCCTTCCTCCGAAATCATGCGCACGGTGTTGTAGCTTGCGACTTCTTTGTGTCGGTGACGGCCAGCTTCCGCATCCTTTATGTATTCGTTGCCCTCGAGGTAGGATCCAGACGTGTCGTACATTTCAATGTCACCGAACATCCGACGGCGGAATGGACCCTGCAACAACTACGAGAAGCACTTCCCGGCGATAGCGATTGTAAGTTTCTCCTGCATGATCGGCATAAGAACTTCGCGGACAGTTTTGATGAAGGGTGGAGATTTGCGGCATCTTCATTTTGAGATCGCCTGTTCGTATGCCGACGGCCAATGCAGATTGCGAACGACTGATCGGAACGATACGTCGAGAATGTCTGGACTATGTCATCCTACTCAATTCCGGTCAACTGCGCCGATTCCTCCGTGAGTTTGTCAGCCATTACAATATTGGCCGCCCATACCGGTCGTTAGATCCAGGTATTCCCGACCGTCCTCAACCTAACGTGCCCACTGATAGCCGCACTTCCATGTTCCGTTCACGGTCACGCGTCATTGCCGACCCGATTCTCGACGGCTTGCATCACGAGTCCCGATTCGCAGATGCCGCATGAATCCCAGATTCGTTTATTGCGGACCACATCCCATCGACGCTGCCGATTGGGCCACGTTCGAGCAAGAAAAGCAGGAGGTCTCGACCCAATAAATATCGACTGGGCGGGCGTGAAGAGTTTTGATACGGGTCTGACGAGGTTTTGATACGGTTTCGTGACATTGCTTACGTTGCCAAACCGACTACGGGCTGGCAAGCTACTGAAAACAAGGGACTCAATGGTGGGCGCGCAGGGACTCGAACCCCGGACCTCCTGCGTGTGAACAAGTAGGGCTCCCTCTATATCATCTATCTGCTCCTAGCAATTTCAACAACTTGGGGCGTCTGCTTTCGCTCAGCCGACAACTCCTGGCAGGTCAATACAAACCGTTTTGATACGGTTTTGATAAGGCACAGGAGGGACACGCCGCTGGGCGCGTTTCGGGGGTGGCGGCGAAGGTGCGCTCGTAGCTTCAGAAATGATCAGGAGCGGATCCGATGAACATCGGAGCACCTTTCAACCCTTACAGGGTCTTTCAGGGAGCCTTCGCGCCTTACTGGCTGCTCGAACATCGAGGTATCAGTACGGGTGCGAAGCTCTGTTACATTCGCCTGCTCGGTTTTGCCGGCAAAGACGCGCGATGCTACCCCTCGCTCGAAAGACTGGGGGCGAGTCTCGGTGTTTCCGAACGCCAAGCTAGGGACTACGTCAAGGAACTGGAACGCAGCGGGCTAATTGTCGTCGAGCAGCGCGGGTTGCGGAAGACGAATGTGTACCTCTTCGTCTGGACGGCGGAGTTGGAACGTCTGAGCAATTCCGTTCCAGACTGCGGGGATGATCCCGACGAAGCCGGGGGCGCAACTCCGCAGGGTTCGTCCCCTGACCGGAACGATCGTTCCGGTCAAGACCGGAACCATGCTTCCGCTCCAGACCGGAACACTTGTTCCTGTCCCATAGGAATAAATTCAGATGGAATAAATTCACTGGAATCCTCTTCCTCCTCGGTAGCAGACGAACCACCAGAATCGACGAAGAAGACGACGAATTCTGGTCGGTCCATGTCGAGTGTGCCTCATTTCACACAGGAAGAAGCCAACGACGAGGCACCGACAATCAGCCGATGGGCCCAAGAGCGGGGGATTCAGAGACTACGGTCAGACCGCCGACTGGGGCCGCCGGAAAAGGACCACCTCCAACAATGGGCGGATATCCTCAGTTACCGAGGTATTGCAGAACCGGAGATCATCTTTGCGGTCATGGACTCCGCGCTCACTGCGGCCGAGCGGTTTGGTGAGTGGCGGAACTGGACGTTTCTGACACTGCAGATTCAACTCGCGGCAGAACGCCTGCCGTCCGGGGCACCTCCGCGACAAACAACTTCCCCTCTGGGGTGCGCAGTTGTCAAGGACGACCCCTCATGTGGTTGGGCCATAGCGAAAGCGAAAATCCGGACTCAGGTCGGCGAGATTCCGTTCCTGAACTGGTTTGAGCCCACTCGGCAAGTCGAGAGACAAGGAGCGGAGATCACGATTGCGGTGTCGGACGAGGCCAGCCGAATCTCTATCTGGAGACCGAATATGGAACTCTGACTCGAACAGTACTTGCGGAGCTTGGCATCCATGAAATTCACTTGACGGTTGCGGCAGCGGGAAGTCGCCTCGCTGAGGCGATCAATGGAATGAACTGAGATGGAACACTCGCAGGCTGTGCTTTTCTTAAATGCCGAACCGACAAGATGAAGGGAATTCTCGCAAAAGCGTTCATTCGGCGTTTACAGTGGCTCTCAACGACGTAGTGACGTTTGAGAATTTGGCTGCTCTTGACGCTACGGGCCTTCAAATAGTCGTTTATCAAAGCGCAAGGCAATAGGTGAATCGACGGTGATTTGCGCGAAGTCTATGTGCTTTGGGTTGATGAGATAGTTCCATTCCCCCTGTACTACCGCCGAGGGAACGCGCAGGACTGCCGATTCTCGGCTCTTTAGCCAAGCGTTTCCAGCTTCCCTTTGCCGACTCTCTTCAGGGGCATCCTCGTTGAGAAACCGAGTGTGATCGAGGATCAGAACACGATCTGGAATCGTCGCCTTCACAACGACGTATCCCGTCGGGTAGTCTTCGCGCGACATGTGGACTAGGTTCTCCAACACAGCGAGCGCAACGCTCTGCGCCATGTAAACAACCGGTTGTCCGGGAGAATTCCATCGTCCGCCGACGCGACGCGCCCCTTCCCCGTCCAGACGGGTGTAGATTCGCCGGCAGACGCGGTATGCTGCGACCGGCATCAGGAGAAGATGTTGTGCTCGATCCTCGTGAGAATCTCGTCCACCTTTTGAATCCCTTCATCGGAGTTCAAGAGCTCAGTCGGGGAGCGGTTCTCCAGCAGAGCCAACGGGGTCGACAGCCAGTGCGAGGCCTTGTGCTCATCACCAAATACAGCCACAGCGTGCGCAATGACAGGCACGATGCGCGAAATAGGCAATTGGGGAGCGGTCAAGATCGTACTCCTCCACCTAGCTTACCGGAATCGATGTCGTATGGTTGGTAGTCCGCAAGAACATTGTCCGCCCCTTCTGACGGACCCCGTAACGGTTCGTAACATGTCGCGGCGCGGGTTTCGCCGAAGTGCTCCTCCGAAGCTCATGCCGCCACCTTTTCCAGCGAATACTCGTGGTGAAGCCCGCCGAGAACCGGCTTGCTCCGGATCACGTGCCCGGCAGGAATGCGGTGGCGGTCCGTGCTCTCTGGCGGGGAGGGACACACGGGCGCCGGTATGCCCGGGCCAAGGCTCATGTGCGGCCTCCCGTGATTGAAATGCGCCATCCACGATCTCAAGATCAGTTTCAGGTGGCGCTCATGGAAGGGAATGATCCAAGTCCAGGCATTCTCGACGTAGTGAGCCGCCGAAGCGTTCGCAGACAGAGTTCGCCCGGGGCGCCCGCACCGGAGTTCGGAGCACTCGCACACCCATGGCTGTCACGGATTGATCCAGCTCCTTAGAGAAAATGCTGTCTCGGTCGTGGATCACGAACCGATACCGATGATCGCCCGGCAGCGCCTCGCGAAACTGCTGCAAAGTCCACTCCGCCGTCGGATGGGCGGTCACGTTGTGATGGAAAATGCGCCGGGTCCCCACTTCCATCAACACGAATACATAAAGGGTGTGGAACGTCGCCGTGATCACGACGAAGAAGTCGCACGCCACGATCACCTTGGCATGGTTATGGACGAAGGTCAGCCAACGCTGCTTCGGATCGGGTGTTCGCGCAGGACCTCCGTGCCGCAGGTACTTCTCCACGCTGCGGGGCGACACCCGGATCCCCAGTTTCAGATTCAATTCGTTGGCGATGCGTTCCTCGCCCCAGGTCGGATTCGCAACGGCCATCTTGCGGATCAATTGTCGGAGGTCCTTGGGCAGGGGCGGTCGTCCCGTCGGCATCGACTTCCAGCGCCAGAAGAGCCGGAATCCTTTGCGGTGCCAGCGGATGAGGGTATCGGGCTTGACGACCACCAGCGCCACCCGCCAATCGAACAGCCGACTCACGGTGGCCATCAACCACCTGGTAGCATCGTGGGCCCGGTGCGGCTTGACCTGCCGCTCCTGGAAGAGCGCCCATTGCTTTCGCAGAAACAGGTTTTCCGCAGCCAACGCTGCGCGGGGACGTACCACCAGGACAAGCAGCCGACCCAGGTTGAAGAAGGCGACGCATGCAGTTAGGAAGCAGTGTCGCAGAGCGTGAGGAAGATTAACAATCCCGACATGAACGCCCAGGATCGCACGTTACCGGACGTTACGAGCCGTGATCCGGCCACCGGACTAAGTTTCTGCGCATCACAGGTGCAGAAGGTGCTGGAACACGCCGCCAAGAATCGCTCGCCCTTCATTGGCGCATTTAACGGGTCGCTCTCCTGACGTGCATGCGCTCCGGCGAGATTCTCGGCCTCAAGTGGGGCCAGGTCGATCTCGCCGCCAAGATCGTGACTGTCGGCAAGGCGAAGACTCCAACGGGAACCGGCCGCCAGATTCCGATGAATGACGAGCTGGCTTTGGTCATCGCCGCGCTTGCCGACTGGCACCGATGGAAGTTCGGCGCACTGAGCCAGGATCACTACATCTTCCCGTTCGGCTCAAACGCTCAGTACGACGCGACGCGCCACACCACCACCATGAAGAAGGCATGGGCGAGCGTGCGCGAGGACGCCGGCGTACAGTGCCGGATCCATGACCTGCGACACACGGCGATTACCAACATGGCGGAAAACGGCGTTCCGGAAGGAACGATGCTCGCAATCGCCGGCCACATGAGCCGGGCGATGCTCGAGCGCTACTCCCACATTCGGCTTCAGGCGAAGCGGAGCGCCGTCGAGAGCCTCAACACGGGAGCGAATGCCTTTTTGCTTCGAACGGACCAGTTGAAGCCAACGGCGAAGGTGACGGAGCTTGTTCAGTAGAAACGGGGTACCCACAATTTCCACCCACAGTGCTGGAACATTGGGGCCGATCAAGGGATTTAGTAATCCGTATCTGATTGAGTCGAAATGGTGGGCGCGCAGGGACTCGAACCCCGGACCTCCTGCGTGTGAACAAAGGGCGCCATCTCTATATCGTCTATCTCCTCCTAACAATTTCAACAACTTGGGGCGTCTGCTTTCGCTCAGCCGATAAGTCCTGACAGGTCAATACAAGTAGTTTTGATACGGTTTTGATACGGCACAGGAGGGACACGCCGCTCGGCGCGTCTCGTGCGGTGAGGCGAAGTGCGCTCGTAGCTTCAGAAATGATCAGGAGCGGATCCGATGAATATCGGAGCACCTTTCAACCCTTACAGGGTCTTTCAGGGAGCCTTCGCGCCTTACTGGCTGCTCGAACATCGAGGTATCAGTACAGGTGCGAAGCTCTGTTACATTCGCTTGCTCGGTTTTGCCGGCAAAGACGCGCGATGCTACCCCTCGCTCGAAAGACTGGGAACCAGCCTTGGCGTCTCCGAACGCCAGGCGCGGGATTACGTCAAAGAACTGGAACGCAGCGGGTTGATTGTCGTCGAGCAGCGCGGCTTGCGCAAGACGAATGTGTATCTCTTTGTCTGGACGGCCGAGTTGGAACGTCTGAGCAATTCTGTTCCGGACTGCGGGGAGGATCCGGATGAAACTGGGGGTGGAACTTTGCCGGGCTCGCCTCCTGACCGGAACGATCGTTCCAGTCAAGACCGGAACCATGCTTCCGCTCCAGACCGGAACGATCGTTCCAGTCAAGACCGGAACCATGCTTCCGCTCCAGACCGGAACACTTCTTCCGGTCCCATAGGAATAAATTCAGATGGAATAAGTTCATTGGAATCCTCTTCGTCCTCGTCGGCAGACGAAGCAGCGAGACCGATGAAGACGACGACTCCTGGTCAGTCCACGCCGAGTGTATCCTCTGTCACACCGGAAAAAGAGAACGACGAAGCACAGACAATCAGCCGATGGGCCCAACAGCGGGGAATTCAGAGACTGCGAACGGACCGCCGAATGGGACCGCCGGAAAAAGACCACCTCCAACAATGGGCGGGTATCCTCAACCACAAGGGCATAGCAGAACCGGAGACAATCTTTGCGGTCCTGGACTCCGCACTAACGGCCGCCGACCGGTTGGGAGGGTGGCGGAATTGGACGTTTCTGACACTGCAGATTCAACTCGCGGCAGAACGCCTGCCGTCCGGCGCACGTCTGCGACAAGCAACTTTTCCTCCGGCGTGCTCAGTGGTCAGGGACAACCCCTCGTGTGATTGGGCCATAGCGAAGGCGAAAATCCGGACTCAGGTCGGCGAAATTCCGTTCCTGAACTGGTTTGAGCCCACTCGGCAAGTCGAGCGACAAGGAGCGGGGATCACGATCTCGGTGTCGGACGAGCCCAGCCGAGTCTATCTGGAGGCCGAATATGGAACGCTTACTCGAACCGTACTTGCGGAGCTTGGCATCCACGAAGTTCACTTCACTCTTGCTGCAACGGGATCGAGTATGCTCAGCCAAGGCGCTTTCGAGAGAAGCTCATCAGTGGCTCCGAGCGCCGGCGCGCATCAGTTCGAACGGGCGAAGCCTGAATGTGAATCGGGCCAGGACGGTGCTGGCCGAGCATGTGATTCGGCCAGCCCGTTAAGTGCGGCAGGAGATCGGCGGATCTACGAAATCGTTACGCGTCACGAGTGACGTTACGCTTAAACTAGAGTCATGAGCGCCTCCCCTGCCTATCTGGAAGTGATCCATTTCCTTGCAGCCGGTACTACGCCAGAAAGTCTGATCAACTTTCGACCATCAGAACCTGCTCAAGTGCGGGTGGCGGATTTGATCGCTCGCGACAGGCAAGGCTTACTTGCTCCAGACGAGACGCAGGAACTGGTTGATTTTCTTCAACTCGAACATCTCATGATTATGGCGAAAGCCCAAGCTCGGCGGAATCTGGGTCTTGGCTAGCGAAGTTGGTGACCGGCAGCGCCGCTTAGTCGCTGAGCGAGCAGGCTTTCGTCGTGAGTATTGTCTTCTCAGCGAAGACGACTCGTTTTCCGGCCACCAGATCGATCACATCTTGAGTCTGAAGCACGGCGGATCGCCGAACGAGTCGAATCTGGCCTATTCCTGCGTGCGTTGTAATGCGTGGAAAGGGACGGATATCGCAGCGATTGACGCAGTGACCGGTAAGCTCGTCCCTCTGTTCGATCCAAGAAGAAATCATTGGGAAGACCACTTTCGGCTTGACGGATTGATCATCGAGCCACTGACAGCCGAGGGCCGCGTCACGGCGCGACTACTGCGCCTCAATATTGACCAGCGCATCGTGGAGTGACGGCTCCTAATAGGCCGTTATCCAGGTAAGTTGCGGGCCTAAATCTCAAATGCCGTGGTTAAGTAGAACGGCTTGATGTTGTCATCGGGATTTGATTGCGCTCGGGCGAACCTCGGGTGCAATGCTGACCCATTCCAGGCATAAGTCAGGCGGCCTTCCTTCTCAGAAGAAACGCGGCAGCAATCGCCTGTGGTCCGCAAAAATTTGCTCAGGCAGCCTTCTGCTCCCGTTGATACTCGTGATGAAGGCCGGCGAGAATCGACTTCGAGGCGAGTCGGACACCGGCCGGAATCTCGTGACGGCGGCCAATAACAAGCGAAATCTTGTTGGGCCGATCCGGTATTCCGGGGCCGAGCGCTCGATGCGGCCGTCCGCCGTTATAATGCGTCATCCACTCTCGAAGGATTCGTCGCAAGTGCCATTCGTTGATAGGGATCACGTAATCTAAGCATTCCCGTCTTATACTTCCGATCAAGCGTTCGCAATAAGCATTCGCCGTCGGCGTCCGCACCGGAGTTCGGATGACTTTGACGCCGAAGGTTTCCACTTGTTTGTCGAGTTCAGCCGAAAAGCTGCTGTGCCGATCATGAACCAAGAAGCCATACGGGTGATCACCGGGCAAGGTCTCGCGCAACTGCTGGACGGTCCACTCTGCCGCGGGATGATCGCTGACATTAAAGTGGAGGAGACGCCGCGATCCGATTTCCATCACCACGAAAACATAAAGGACTTGCAAATTCACGGTAACTGACACAAAGAAATCGCAGGCTACGATCGCTTGCGCCTGGTTCCGCATGAAAGTGGACCAGCGCTGATCCTTGGATCCTCGTGGCCCCGGCTGTCGTTTCACATAGTTAGCCACTGTGCACGGTGAAACGCGTAGACCCAGCTTGAGCAGCAATTCGTCGGCAATCCGCTCTTCGCCCCAGCTGGGATTCTCGGCGGCCATCTGGCGAATCACCTCTCTCAAGCTGCCCGATAACGGAGGCCTGCCTACCGGTCGCGACTTCCATCGCCAAAACCGCCGAAAAGCGTTCCGATGCCAGCCGATCAAGGTGGCCGGCTTGACGATGACCAAAGCCTCGCGCCAGTCAAAGAAGCGCGCCAACGTGCTCAAAGTGAAGCGATTGCTCGTGCTCTTGGAACAGAGCCAGTTGCCAACGAAGAAAGACATTCTCGGCGGCAAGCGCCGCACGATCACGAAAGAGCCTCAAACTGAAAGCAGATCCGTCTGCAGCTACGATCTTCAACGCCTTCGCCAGCTTGCCCAGTTGCGTCTTTATGCTTGGCACTCGGGAATTTCCTCACAGCTTCACGCTCGCTTTTTCAATAAGTTCCGGATTTTTGCGGACCACACCGCCTGTTTGTCGGTGGAAACGCGAATGTAGCCAATGGTTTTCATCAGTGACATGTTGGTCCATGAGCGCCGCTGAATTCAAGTGAATTGGGAAGCCCTGTAGAGCTAGAGTTTGGGAATCTCGAGCACCACATGGCCCCAGATGCCGACCGACTAGCAGGGTGATGTCCGAGAGCGGCGTTTTACTGGGGGAATCCGTCGGCGCCCCTGCATGCGGCCCGCGCTCTCGGCTGCACCAATGTACGAGTGTCGCGTATTCCGCCCGAAGCAGTCGATGGCGCTTCGGAACACGTCGGCAAAATCCTTGGCGACTACTCATTTCTAATCCGTCCATGTCCAAGTAGCCGATTGCTCGAAAAGACTGAGCGCAGGACCAATCACCGGTCGGGGCACGGGTTCGATATCACGCGCTTGAGTACGTTGTCTTCCCAATGCGCGGCCGCCAGAGCGCGCGGGCAACGACGACAATGTGAATCCAATCACGGGTCCGAGTACCATTCCGATTGAGTCGCCGCTAGCGAGATGCGAGATCACTGCCGCGATCATAGTAATGCCAAACCGTGCGTATGCCCATTCGCGTGCTGCGACGGGCACTCGAGGAACCAAGAGCGACACGACACCAAGCAACTTCAGTCGCATAACGGGTCATCCCAACGGCGGGATACAGTTAAGTCGATTCAAATCGTGCGTAACGGCGTAGCGTTTACCGTCGCCACAGATGCGACGCGAATCGGCTGCGCCAGCGTTCACAAGGTAATCGACACACGACTTGGTGTCCTTGATGCCGTTGAAGCGAAGTTCACCAATTGTCGAGGGCTAAATGGGACAGGCGGAGTTCTTCCCTTAGAGGCCCTGGACAAATCTGGTATCAGGCTGTGATCAATACTACGTGTCCCATTTGGCTGGTTGTCGGCTGGCTAGCGTCAAAGCTCCGTCATAGGCCGGCCTGGCAGCTTTGCTTTTTCGAATCGAGCACCCACGCAATCCCCTGCTCAATGAGCTTGTTGGTATTGGGTTCGGTATAGCTCTCAGGCTTGTGGCCAATCGCCGTATAAAACGAGCGGCCCTTGCCGATGCATTGCGTCCACGCAATCGGGTGATCGCCCATGTGCAGATCTAATTTCCCGCTGATCGGAACGTAAGTGCTTTCGTCCAGCGTTACTAAGACGTGCGCGCCTGTTTTTCGCGGATCGGTTTTAAACGAATACCATTCGTCCTGCATCGTCCATTCGGGCTGAACATCCTGAACGATTGGGCTCTTCGGGTCGTCCACATGCAGCTTTGCGTTTTGAAATTGCGGATTCATCGGATGGCTCAGGAACCGCGCTCCAATCAGCGTGTCTGCATACCAATCCCAATCCACATAAGGGTCGCCACCGGAGCCATGAACCGCAGCGAAGCCGCCGCCTTTTTCGACATAAGACCTAAACGCTTCCCGCTGCCCAACAGTCAACACGTCGCCGCTCACGTTATTCCAGATCACGGCATCAAAGCGCTTCAAGTCCGTCGCGTTGAATACCGCCGCGTTGTCAATCAATTGGAGATGCCAGCTCCGCCGCGCCGCCATCTCTTTCAATGCAGCGATCGCACCTTCTACCGAAGGAACATCCTTAAAGCCATTGCTCTTGGAAAACACCAGGATCGCAGGATGTCCAATCTCTTTAGGCAACTCCGGCGGCGTCTGGTCATAACGTGCGCAGCGCGTCACCGCCGCTTCTTGCGTCACCGGAACAGCAGCCAGGTCTTTGTCCAATTTGTCGAGCGTCTCTTTCGGAATCGGCATGAACTCGCTCGCCATCACCTTAATGGTCAGAATATCTGCCAACGTCGGCGGCGTCGCACCAACCAGAATGGGAGGCATCTTCGAAAGAAAGCCCGGCAAATCTTGATCTACAACCGCCTTAGTCGCCGGATTGATTAGCAAATCTAACAGCGGTGTTCCCGTGGAATAAGCTCGAAAGGCGGCAGGACAATTGGTACTGATGTCTGCCGCAAAAGAAACGGACGCAAAAATGGAAAAGGACAGCGCCAACGATTGAATCATCATGCTTCTGTCCCGTACACTATCAAACTTGATTCCCGCGCACGGGTCCACGTGCAGTTCGAATGTGACAAACAATGACTTCATCCATCAGGGTTGAAACTGGCCGTTCACCTTCCGTGTAACCGAACAACCCAGGAGCGTCACATCTGTCTTCGAATCGGTGGATACTGCGGACCGTTCGCCGTTTCTATTGCGAGATTACTCCTGTAATCCCGGTCCTCTTCCTGACCAACACGGCGCTGCATCCAAGGCGCCTCGCTATCGGATCGCCCTGGCAATGGCCTTAACGGCCAATGCTAGCCGAAAACTACGTTCAACGGATCTATCGTGTAGCCTTCGTCCGCAGCAGTTCTAACCGCGGCACCACGCAGCGTATCCTCATCAGCATTTTTTGATTCATGGCAATGTCGGCGAATAACTTCCCCACCCACTTGGATGCGAATCAGCCACCGGTCGCTTTGTCCATCACGAGTGACTTCGATGCGGTCTGCCTTCATGTTCATCATGTTCATTAGGATGGCAGATTAGCGAGACTGGGCTTGCCGAGCGTTTCGTGCAAGCACTGGAACAAGCGTACCGGACCAGGGATCTGGGGATAACTCAGCGGCGACGCCCATTCTGGCGTAAAATCAAAGCTAGAGGTTCGGTTGGATAGGCCAGCGCCAAGCGCAGCTTCCGAAAGATCCCAAATCCAAGTTGCAGTAGGTGCACGGATGAACGATCTCTAGAGGTGTGCTCGTGGCCAATTGACCGACCGATTCCCTACGCCCGCAAGAGCCGTAAGATTCCGGAGGGGCGCGCGACGTAGAAGTCGATGTTAAGCGCGGCGGGCCTCCCAATAATCTTCGAAGCGGCCACTGAGACAGCAGCAACGCAAAGCGATGATGGCGTTGGCGCCACGCACGCTCCAGAACATTCCAGACTGTTTGAGGCGGCTGCCGATCACAGTCTTGCAGCCAGCCTCCATTACCCCCGTACCGACAAACAGGTGTTGACGGCGGAACTCGGGATAGCGCATGCGGTCGGCATTCTTCTCAAAGTAGTCGGCCTCGGAGTGGAGGGTTTCAACCAGTTCACCAGGGGGCGCATGGAGGGAGCGAAGGGAGGCGACGAGTGTTTCGATCTTACCTGCATCGAGTCGCGCCTGCTGGCGCATCATCCAGCGTTTCTGCCGGATCTCGTCATGGGGGTAGAGTTTGCGAGCCAGATCCCACAAGTGCTGGCGCGCATGATAGAGATCGATGATTTGAATGGCACCGGGAAAGTGTTGGTCGGCGATGTTCCAGATCCATTCGGCTCCATCGCCCATCACGACTTTCTTTTCCGCCCGACTCCAGCCCTGCTTCCAGGCTTCCAGATAGATGCGTTTTCCAAACTCTTCCGCAGTCTCAATGGCGCCTGTGTAGGTGGTCGAATCCGGGTCGCGGATGGGATAGCCTTCCTTATCCCAGTTCCGCTGGGTGAACGAACATCCCAACTTGACCTCGCGCGTGCGGGCCGGTTGGCCATCGACTTTGCCCGTCCGGCCCTCCGTTTCGGTGTTAACCACAGGTACACCGGTCCCATCCATCTGCACATACAGAATGGGGATCGGCTCGCCGACGACCATCGGTAGATCTAACTGCATGGCCTGCTGGATCTCCTCCTGCTCGCGCTTGACGATATCCTCTCCAATCGCTTCCGCATTCCGCTCCACCGCCTTGGTGGTCACCTCCAGACCCGCCAATAGTTGCATCTGCTGGCGTCCGTGATCGAAGGAGCCCTCCTGGCCTACCATGGCCTGCATGCGGCGCACACCGGGAGAGACTTCCCTATGTTCGATGTCCAGTTCGCAATCGACAGGGAATCGGCCGGCATGGCAGTGTGCGCACAGATAGTAGGGGCGTGACACTTTCACCAGCCCCACTGCCGTGAGCACCGGTTTGGAGCGCAACTCCTGGTAATGAGCCTGGTGGCCGCAAGCACAGGGAATTTTCCGCCGGTCGGCCTCTGGTACGGAATTGCAGGAGTTCGGTCAGCGCAGCGGCACCTGCCCGATGCATGGCGGAACGCACCGCCATCTCGATGGCTTCCAGATCCAGACCGCCGGTCTTGCGACCAGCGTTGAAGATGACACACAGCAGTTGGTCTACTTCGCGCGTGACTTCCTGACGGATCGCTTCGGCCGTTCTTTTTCCTGTGGCGGCACAGCATCCTCCGCCGGACGGACACGGCAGATCCTTTCGTTCACCTCCGACAGTTCTTGACTGAGTTGCCGAAAGCGATGATAAGCCTCCACCTCACGCTGGGCTTTGCGCAGTTGTGCCGGGGTGGAGAAGGTCTCGCTCACTGTCTTTCCATCGACCTTGCGAGTCAAGCGAATATTGGGGCCATGGGCCGGCTGGTTTGGCAGATGACAACGACAGTTTGGTTTTCCGCAGCGCCCGCTGATCGCGGTGATCGAACCGCTGCGAAAATCCCCCAGTTCCACGATCTGCGCCAGAACCTCTGAGCGCTGCTGTTCGAGACCGGCCAGGGAGTCAGACAAAGGACACCTCCTGTACCTAACGTATCACTCCGTTCGGATACTAGTCGCAAAAAAAGGAAACTGCTGAATTGTTCCCTGCTGGTCGCGCACCCATTCCGGAGCGTGCGGTTGACAAAGTCGCCGCGTCGATCAAGGAATTCGGCTGGCGCGTGCCTATCGTTGTAGACAAAGACGGCGTGATCATCTGCGGTCACACGCGGCTGCTGGCAGCGAAGAAGCTTGGCCTTCAGCACGTGCCGGTGCACGTTGCCGATAATCTGACGCCAGCTCAGGTCAAAGCCTACCGGCTCATGGACAATCGCAGCCATCAGGAGACGGATTGGGATTTGGAATTGCTCGGGCCGGAGCTTGAGGAACTGCGAGGGCTCGAGTTCAATCTGGAGTTGACCGGCTTCGATGGGCGCGAGATCGACGAATTCCTCTCCGATTCCGGCGATGACGACCGCGCCAACCTCGCGCCGCCAGTACCGGAGAATCCCGTTGCGAGGCTTGGCGATCTCTGGGTGCTGAGGAGGCATCGGCTGGTCTGTGGGGACTGCACGCAGGCCGAAGTTGTCGCACAGCTGCTTGGCCCGGTGAAACCACAGTTGATGGTGACTGACCCGCCTTACGGGATCGAGCTCGACTCCGAATGGCGCGACCGGGCTGGGCTTAACGGCTGCGGGCCGGCAGAGGCCAGCTATATGAAGCACCGAACCGCGGGCCATACGAATACATCGATCTCTTCCGATACGCGCGCAGATTGGTCGGAGGCCTTCGCTCTCGTGCCGGATCTTCAGGTGGGTTACGTCTGGCATGCTTCGAAGTTCACGAGCGAAGTACTCGCCGGGCTGCTGCGCATCGGCTTTCTGCACCACTAGCAGATTATCTGGAACAAGGGCCGCACCGTCTTGACGCGCACCCACTATTGGTTTCAGCACGAACCCGCCTGGTACGTCAGAAAGAAGAATGCTCCGTGGTACGGAAGGGCTGGTGATAACTCGACCGTGTGGGACTCACCGAGTCCCAAATTCATCATGCTATACGCAGCTCGAAACCAAGACTTGGGCTGCGATCCAGAAGTGGACGCGACTGTGCGTCACGGCCTCCTGGTTCCTCGCGACGGGAAACAAAATGTACCACCGGGAGCATCCGCAGACTTGGTTCTGCTCGGCGCAGTCCTGCCGAGAGGAAAACTCGGAGGCATTCGCGGGCCAGCACGCAGTGAGTTCGACGTCCTTTTATTTATTCGATGAGGCGAGCGCGATTCCCGACAAGATCTTCGAAGTTGCCGAGGGCGGCCTTACAGACGGCGAGCCGATGATTTTCGCTTTCGGTAATCCGACGCGGGCCGGCGGCAAGTTTCATCGCGTCACTTACGGATCGGAGCGCGAGCGGTGGAATCATCGCTCGATCGATTCCCGAACCTGCATGTTACCGAACAAGACGCAGATCACCGAATGGATCGAAGACTACGGCGAAGATAGTGATTTTGTCCGGGTTCGCGTGCGCGGGTTGCCACCGAGTTCGGGCGACCTGCAGTTCATCGACTCCGAGCGCGTGTGGGAAGCGCAGCGGAGGCAGGCACTGTTCCTAGTGGACGACCCGCTCATTTGTGGAGTAGACGTCGCGCGCGGGGGCGGTGACTGGAACGTGATCCGCTTCCGCAAAGGCTACGACGCGCGCACAATTCCGGCAGAGCGCATTCCTGGAGAGCAAACGCGCGACAGTACGTTTCTGGTATCGAAGCTGTCGGAGGTCCTCGCCGACCACCGGCCCGGCCGCAAAGTCGCCCACATGTTCGTCGACGCGGCCTTTGGCGGTCCGGTCGTCAACCGGCTGCAGCAGCTTGGATTTGCGAATGTGAGTGAAATCAACTTCGGCTCCCGCTCTCCCGATATACATCAAGCCAACATGCGGGCCTACATGTGGCAGAAGCTGAAAGATTGGCTGATCCGGGGTGCGATTCCGGAAGATCAGCGGCTCGAAATGGACCTAACTGGGCCCGGCTTTCGGCATAACAACCGCGATCAATTGGTACTCGAATCGAAGGAAGACATGGCGAAGCGCGGACTCGCCAGCCCGGACGACGGCGATGCGCTCGCGCTGACGTTTGCGCGGGCAGTCGCGCCAGTAACGGCCGCGAGGAGGCTGATACACGTCCCACCCCCATTTTCCCCGGGTCCGTACGCGCCGTTTGCATAGTGTTAGGCCGCGGCACGACGGAGTTAGCTGGGGCGTTGCGGCAATGCCGCACAGCTCTCCGGCAACCGTCGAAGCATCAAGACTGCTGCCCGGTTCTGGAGGCGATTACGAAACCCAGCCGCAAAGAAAGAAGCCATGACAGTTTGAAATTCTCTATTTCCCGGGTTGCCCGAACCATCTCCCAGCCGTCGATTGCGTTCGCGTAGTGCTGCAGCAAGAGGGAACGCTTGCGGACATGGTTGAAGTCGAGGTGAAGGACGCGGCTGCGGCGCAACAGGTCGGCTTTCTGGGTTCTCCGACGGTTCGGGTAAACGGGCAGGATGTCGAGCCAGCGGCGCGTGCGGCGCGCGCCTTCGGAACGATGTGCCGCACCTATATCGACGGTGGACGGCGTGCCGGTGTTCCGCCTCCGGAGTGGATTCGAGCCGCAGTGCGGGAAGCAAAAGGGAGGAAGAGATGAGAATTACCGAACGATGTCGCGCGGGCTGCCAGAGACGGACTGAAGCTTGAGCACGCAGACGTGTTTAGGCCGGTGTTGAACGTGTTCGAGGTCGGAAAGGAGATTCCAAATTTGACCAAGCAAGCGGAAGCGTGCTGTACCTCGCCGGCAGCGATGTGCTACTGGTTGACTGTCTCGCTGATACCGTGGGGAGTAATGAGCCTCATAGGAATCTATTGGCGTCCTCTCGCTGCGTCGTCAGCAGCTGCGTTCCTTTTCGCCATGGCCGTCGGCTGCCTCGCCAATTGGCTTCGAAATCGATCTCTTCATTGCGCCATCACGGGCCCGTTCTTTCTACTCGCTGGCGTCGTGTTCCTGCTTTCAGGCGTGCGCATGGTCCACGTCAACACCCTTTTGGTCTGGCCATCAGTTCTCATCGGGACCGCCATCGCGTTCCTATTGGAATCGCGATATGCAAAGGGCCGTGGCTATCAGGTTAAAGAAACCAGGGTGATTTGAAAATGCGCGTCACCGAAAAACTGACCCCGGTGGCCGCCGCCATGAGCGCGCTGGCAACGCTGGCGTGCTGTTTGCCTCTGGGCATTGCGGGAGCGGTAGGCGCCCTGGGATTGAGTGTCGCGCTGGAGACGTTGCGGCCGTGGCTGATTGGTCTCGCGGTGATTCTGCTTGGCGTGAGTTTCTTTCAAATGTATCGGAGCCGAAAGAGCTGCCAACGGCGTAGCCGTCTAAGTTTGGTGTTGTTCGTGCTGTCGGCGGCTGTCGTGTTCGCCGTGATGATCTTTCCACAACAAATCGCGGAGTTGATGGCGGCTCTCCCGTAGGAACTCGCGATGAAACGCACCTGGTCAATCGTTCTTGCGGCGGCGGTGGTTGTTCTCGGCGGCATTTACCTCATGAGGACGGGGCGCGCGCCCGCGGGTCAACCGTCGTTAGTGGAAATGAACAGCTCGGCGCTTTCGGCGCTGCAATCGGAATTCAACCGGACGTCGGCCCATCTGCGCATCATTTTGCTGCTCTCCCCAACTTGACCGACTTGTCTGCGGGGGGCCTCTGCAGTCGAGACTATTTTGAAGAATCACCCCGAAAGCTCGGTGGTGGTGTTCGCGGTGTGGGAGCCGATTCTTCCCACCGATTGGAGTGCGCCGGGCACGAGTGTGTTGCATCGTCTCAATGATCGCCGGGTGCGCCAATTCTGGGACCCCGGCCATGTTCTCGCGGCGGTCATCAAGAAAGCGGAAACGTCCGGCCAGCTTCATCCGGACTGTTGCGAGCGCAAAGGATTCTTCTGGGACCTGACGGCGACTTACGCGCCGGGAGCACGCTGGGACGGCATACTGCCGGAGCCGGTTCTCCTGAATGGCCCCATTGAAGAAGCGGCGCCCAATCTTGAATCAATCGTGGCTAGAGCTAGGTAAGACCTGCAGAGGGAACTCTGATGAGTCTGTGTTCGCAAAACCACTTCCCTGTCCTTCACAAAAAGGGAGGACCCAAGAATCAGCGCATAGAGGATCTCCCAGGCCATTGTGAACGCAGTCAGGAGGGCGTGCTTTATTCCAACTCACGTCATCCCGCCTCGATCCGATGTATTCGCAGATTGTCTTCGTGGCCGGTTTCCACATGTCTGCGCCGCCACCGCGCCGGTCTCGGTATTCTTGGGTCGAAGATAATGGAAACAGAGATATGAAGGTAGCGCTGATTTCCACCTACGAACTGGGTCGGCAGCCTTTTGGATTGGCCTCTCCGGCGGCATGGCTGGGAAGCCGAGGTCATGACGTGGCATGCGTCGATACATCGCGGCAGCCGATGCCTCTGGATACAGTGACGCAAGCCGGCCTCGTGGCAATCTATCTGCCGATGCATACGGCCACCCGCCTGGCCATCCCGCTGATTCAGAGGATCCTTAAAGCCAAGCCGGAGGCGCATATCTGCTGCTATGGGCTGTACGCGCCGATGAACGAGCCTTTCCTGCGTGCGCTGGGCGTGAAGACCGTCCTCGGCGGCGAGTTCGAACAGGCTCTCGCGGATTTGGCCGATGGCGCCAGCGGCGGCCAGCCGCTCATTTCGCTTGAGCGGCTGCGTTTTCTGCCGCCCGACCGCTCCCGTCTTCCCGTTCTGTCGTCCTACGCCACGCTCAACGTTGGCTCAAATGGGGACGGCGCAAATAAGCTGGTGGGTTCCACCGAGGCCAGCCGCGGCTGCAAGCATCTGTGCCGGCATTGCCCGGTGGTCCCCGTCTATAATGGTGCTTTTCGGATCGTACAACGCGACGTCGTGATCGCCGACATCCGCCAGCAGGTCGCCATGGGAGCGGAGCACATCACGTTCGGTGACCCGGATTTTTTCAACGGCCCCGGCCACACCATGGCCATCGTGCACGCCCTGCACGCGGAGTTTCCCTGGCTGACGTACGACGCGACCATCAAGATCGAGCATCTGCTCAAACACCGCGATCTGCTCCCCCGGCTGAAGACCACCGGCTGCCTCTTCATCATCTCGGCCGTGGAATCGATCAACAATCGGGTTCTCGAGTTGCTGGATAAGGGACACACTCGTGCGGATTTCGTCGAAGCGGTGCGACTCACGCGGGAAGCCGGCCTGACGCTCACCCCAACCTTCGTCACGTTCACGCCCTGGACGACCTTGCGCGACTTCCGGGAGCTTCTGGAGACTCTCGTCGATCTCGATCTGGTCGAGCATGTAGCGCCCATCCAGCTCGCGATCCGTCTGCTGATTCCCGCGGGGTCGCGATTGCTCGAGCTGCCCGAAATGCGAGCGAAACTCGGAGAGTTCGACTCGTCGGCACTCTCTTATCGATGGCATCATGACGATTCGGAGGTCGATCGGCTCTGCTCGCAAATCCAGCGTCTCATTCAGGCAGAAGAGCAGCGAAAGTCGTCGCGGCGCGCGATATTCGCTCGAATCTGGGAACTCGCGCATGACCGCCCGCTCCCGGCGGGGTTCCATCTCGGCTCGAGCGGCATGGTCCCTTATCTGAGCGAACCCTGGTACTGTTGCGCCGAGCCGACTTCCGAGCAGCTTGCTCAGATCTGATGCCACGGATCCTGATCGTCGCCGCCACCACGGGCTATCAGACCCGCCTGTTCGCAGACGCCGCGCGCCGGCTCGGGATGGACGTCGCGCTGGCGACCGACCGCTGCCATGTTCTCGAAGATCCCTGGGGTGACCGCGCGATTCCCGTACGCTTCGATGATCCATACTCGGCGGTGGAGACGATCGCGCAAGCTGGTCCATTTGACGGCATTATGGCGGTAGCGGACCGGCAAGCGTTTCTTGCCGCGATAATGGCCGAAAAGCTGGGTCTGACGTACAACTCTCCAGCCGCCGTAGAGGCCGCGCGAAACAAGTTCCTGATGCGCCAGCGATTCCTCACCGCCGGAATGCCCGTGCCCCGATTTTTCCGCATGGAAACCAAAGAGGATCCCGGCGAGGCTGCCGGCAACACGCCCTATCCTTGCGTATTGAAGCCGCTTGGACTTTCGGCCAGTCGCGGCGTAATCAGGGCCGATGACCCGGCCGGGTTCGTTGCCGCGTTCCACCGGATCAAAGCGCTGCTTGCCAGACCGGAAATCCAGGTTCTGCGCGAGGAGCACAGTCAATATATCCAGGTAGAAAGCTTCCTAAGCGGGCAGGAATACGCCCTCGAAGGCGTGCTCACGGCGGGACGCCTGAAAACGCTGGCTGTGTTCGAAAAGCCCGATCCGCTGAACGGGCCCTTTTTCGAGGAAACCATCTACCTCACGCCACCGCGGGCCCCGCAACCGGCGCTTGTCCCGGCGATAGAGAAAGCGATATGCGCGATGGGTCTGACGCATGGACCGATTCACGCGGAACTGCGCGTCGACGGCAGTGAAGCGTCGGTCCTCGAAGTAGCCGCCCGCCCTATCGGCGGGCTGTGCGCTAAAACACTGCGGTTCGACTGCGGAATGCCGCTCGAAGAGCTGTTGTTGCGCCACGCCGTTGGCGAGGATCTATCACAACTCGAGCGTGAGGAATGCGCCTCCGGTGTCATGATGATTCCGATCGGGCGCGAGGGTGTGTATGAAGGCGTGGAGGGTTTGGACAGCGCGCTGGAGATCGGGGGGGTCGGAGAGATCGAGATTACAGCCAAAGCCGGCCAGACGCTCGAGCCACTCCCGGAAGGAGCGAGCTACCTGGGCTTCATCTTTGCGCGAGGGAAGACGCCTGAGGATGTCGAAAGGTCGCTACGAAGCGCTCACGCTACGCTGCGATTCCAGATCGCCGCGAAGCTTCCCGTAATCAGGCGCTGATCACTTCTCCTTCTGCGGGACGAAGCCGGGCGGCAGCGCCGAGCCGGCGCCGAAGAAGTATTCCTCCATCTGCTTGACGAGGAATTCCTGCGCCTCTTGCGTGCCCAGGTTGAGGCGATACTCGTTCATAAGCATCTTCATGTGCTCAAGCCACATGCTCCACCCTTCTTTGGAGACATTTTCATAGACCTTCTGGCCCAGCGGATGTCCCTCGAACGGAACTTCGCTGAGGCCTGGCATCTCCTTTTGAAACTTTACACAGAACACCTTCCGGCCTGCAGGCTCAATGCGCGCCGCAACTGGAGGACCTCCACCACTACAACCCATACACCATCTCCTTCCTTGAAACACTCATATGCGGATATGCTTACTTGCCGCATCCTGAACCGCACTTTTCTACAGCTCGACTGTGACATCCTCTCCGTCTATGCCGACACCGTATGGTCCTGGCGACCGATCGTTTATCGCTAACACTTCCACTGTGAGTGGTGGTACGTTCGAGGCCTGCAACTCCCCTGACCAGGCTTCGAGGCGGCCGGCCATGTTGCGCACGTTGGTGAAGCCGTATGCCATGAAGTAGGAGGCAACTTCTAAACTGCGCCGTCCCGCATTGGAGTAGAAAACGATCCGGGTATCCTTCGGCCAAGTGTCCAAAGCCTCAAACTTCAGCTCCAGTGTGAGAAATTGTGCCCCCGGAATATGGCCATTCACCCATTCTTCGGGAGAGCGCACATCGATAAGCGGCCAGCTTTCTCCGCGTTCGAGCGCTGCCTCCACCTCCGGCGAAGACACGTCGACAAGCCGCGTTTCATGCTTCGGTTGTAGCGCGGCAGCCACAGCCGCTGGGAGGATCTGAAGCCCCGCCTCCACCTGCTGGCTTTCGAGGATGCAGGCAATCACAGCCTCCAGCGGGTCTGAAATATTGTGCTCGCCCATGACCTGTTCCAGCGTGTCCGTGGGCTGGTAGCCGCAGGCGGTGCACCCGCCAATGTGGTAGCGGCGGAAGAGCCCCAGTTTCGCGCTGGGATAAGCGCTGAGAATTTCTTCGAGTGTAGTGCTCGCACGAACCTCCAATGACATGTTCTTCTCCTGACTCTCTGCAAAAACTTCACGCTTCCTGCCAGAACCGGCAGCCCGCGGGAACGCGCCCCGTCCAGTTCCTGATACCTGCCGGTACCTTGTCTGTCAAGCAGAATTGCGATCGGCGGCAACGCGAGCCTGACTGAGGCGGTCAATGTTTGAGCGATTTGGTTGGGATCGAAACTCATTGGCGGTCCTTTGCGATCGGTCACATGCTTCACTGCCTTGAAATGTGCGAAGCGAATTCTCCAAAGCCTTTGACCCAGGTAATCATCTGCTGCTCATTACGAAGCAAGTCGTGAAGGGTGGTCCTTTCAAGGACGTCGTCAACTGCCGCTTGCACGGTGCGCCAGAGCACCCTAAGGGAACAATCAACTGAGTGGACGCAGCCCTTCATTTGGCCGGAATGTTTCTCACAGAAATCACTCTCGAACAAACGACCGCCGAGTACAGCCATCACGTCGCCGAGGGCGATCTGGCTGGCAGGGCGCGCCAGAGAATAGCCGCCGGTACCCCGCGCCGCCGTGACCAATCCGCCTAGGCGCAGTATCCGCATGAGCTTGCCGACGTAGGCCTCCGAGACGCCTTCGGCATTGCTGATCTCAGGGATGGTCAGTCTGCCGCCTAGCCCTTCCTGCCCGAGGCGGATCAGGCAGCGCAATCCGTATTCTTCGTGGGACGTGAGTTTCATCGATGGGAGATCCTCTTGATCGTGATAACGTCTTCAATGCCCAGTTCGAGCTTGGCCGCTTCCGACATCATGTTCTTTGTCCACGGCGGGTCAAACACCAGGTCGAGCTTGACTCCACTCACACTGGGGACACCCTTGACCTTCGATTCCACCTCGGGCGGTAGGGTGCCGGCCACGGGGCAGTTCGGCGCGGTGAGCGTCATCCGGATGGATACAAAACGTGTCTCATCCACATGGACCTCATAGATGAGGCCAAGCTCATAGATATTGACCGGCATCTCGGGGTCATAAATCGTACGGAGGGCCTCGATGACCTGTTGCCGAAGCTCGCTGGATGTCATTCCGTGAATACCGCCTCTCCGGCGCCCCGCAGCGCCGCGCGCAACGTATGCCAGGCCAGCGTCGCGCATTTCACACGCGACGGAAACTCCCGAACACCAGAGAACACCACCAGCTTGCCGAGGTCCTTCGGTAATGGTTGATCTGTGGTTAGGAGGTCGTGGAACTTCGCAAGCAGAGTCTCGGCTTCGCCAACGGTTTTGCCCTTCAGAACTTCGGTCATCAAAGACGCCGAGGCGGTCGAAATTGCGCACCCGGCTCCCTGGAACGTCACCTTGTCGATCACGCCGCTGTGTTCTTTGAGAAAGACCTTACACCGATCCCCGCATAGCGGGTTGTAGCCTTCGGCTTTCCGATTCGCGTCTTCGAGCGACTGGAAGTTTCGCGGCCTTCTGCTGTGGTCGAGGATGGTCTCCTGATAGAGGTCGTTGATCATACTGCGAAGACCTCCTTGACCTTCTGAATGCCCGCCACCAGTGCGTCGATGTCTTCCCTGGTGTTATAAAACGCCACCGAGGCCCGGGTCGTGGCAGAAACCCCAAAGCGGTCCATGACCGGCTGGGCGCAATGGTGACCGGCGCGGACTGCCACGCCCTCCCGGTCCAGGATGGTTCCCACGTCGTGCGGATGGACACCGTCCAGCAGGAAGGACAACACGCCAGCCTTGTGCAGCGCCGTGCCGATCAAGCGCAGCCCGGAAATGTTTTCGAGCGCTCGGGTTCCGTACTCAAGCAGGTCGTGTTCGTGCGCCGCGACGGCGTCCATGCCGATCTGGTCCAGGTAGTCGACCGCGGCGCCGAGCCCTATGACGCCCGCAATATCCGGCGTACCGGCTTCGAACTTGTACGGCAGGTCGTTGTAGGTTGTCTTTTCGAACGTGACCGACCGGATCATGTCGCCACCGCCCTGCCAGGGCGGCATTTCCTCCAGCAGTTGCTCTTTGCCGTACAGCACGCCAATCCCGGTAGGCCCGAACACCTTGTGGCCGGAGAAAACGTAGAAATCGCAGTCCAGACTCCGAACGTCCACTTTCATGTGCGGAACTGCCTGGGCGCCATCGATCAACACCGGAACGTTCCAGCCGTGCGCCGTCTTGACTATCTCGCGCACCGGGTTGATGGTTCCGAGGGCATTCGAGACGTGGCTCACGGCAACCAGCCTGGTCCGGTGGTTCAGCAGCTTTTCAAACTGGTCGAACTCCACCTCGCCCCGGTCATTGATCGGAATGACCCGCAGCACCGCGCCTTTCTCCTCACAGAGCATCTGCCAGGGCACGATGTTCGAGTGATGCTCCATGACCGAAATGACGATCTCATCTCCAGCGCCGACGTGCGTACGCCCGTAGGTCTGCGCTACAAGGTTGATGCCTTCCGTCGCGCCGCGGACGAAGATGATCTCCCGCGTATTAGCCGCGTTCAGAAACCGCTGCACGTTGCTCCGCACAGCTTCATAAGACTGGGTGGCCCGTTCACTCAACTGGTGCACGCCCCGGTGGATGTTGGCGTTGTCCATTTGATAGAAACGCGTGAGCGCCTCGATAACGCATTTCGGCTTTTGGCTCGTCGCCGCGTTGTCAAGATAGATGAGCGGCTTGCCATGCACCTGTTGCGCGAGAATCGGGAAATCCTTGCGGATGGCGGTTGCATCAAGGCTAGTTGCGGAGGGCATGCAACCTCTCCAGGAGAGTTTGTTCCAACCGGGCGCGCAACGAGCCTACCTTGATCCGGTCAAGAATGTCGCGCGCGAAGGCATGCATCAGCAGATCGCGCGCCTGTTCCTTCGCGATACCGCGCGACTGCAGGTAGAAGATCGCCTCCTGATCGAGTTGGCCAATCGTCGCCCCGTGTGTGCAACGAACATCATTGGCGTGAATCTGCAACTCAGGTTTGGTATGGATGGTGGCGTTTTCGGAAAGAACGAGATTCCTGTTTGTCTGTTTGGCGTCAGTCTTCTGCGCGTCCTGATGGACGATGATCTTCCCGTTAAAAACCGCGGTGGATGTTCCACCCAGGATGCCCTTATACAACTCATGGCTCGTGCCATGGGGCTTCGCATGATCGATCGCCGTGTGATTATCGATATGCTGGCTGCCGGACACCAGATAAAGGCCATTGACGGTAGCTTCCGATCCTTCCGAGAGGACGGTATTTATGTCGTTCCGCACCAGCCCGCCCCCGCCGAGCGAAATGGAATGCGTCGAGAAATTCGCGTTGCGGCCGACCTGGACCTGGAGAGTAGCTACGTGGGATGACCGCTCATCCTCCTCTTGCACCTTGTAGTGGTCCACTACCGAGTGATCGCCCGCCACGATCTCGGTGACCGCGTTCGTGAAATACTTTGCGCCGTGGCCGAGGTAGCTCTCAACTACGGTTGCCTGGCTGCCGGGTCCGATCACGACCAGGCTGCGGGGATGCGAAATGACCGGCAGGTCGCCGCCGGTCGCGAGGAACACGAGGTGAATCGGCTCCTCGACGACTGCCCCCATGGGAATCTCGATGCAGGCGCCATCATCGAGGTTAGCGGTGTTCAACGCAACAAACGCACGATCCTGGTAGGCCGCGTAACGCGCCAGGTGCGCTTCGACGGCGCCATTCGCTTCGCGCAGCGGAGTCGCGCGGATGCCCCGTGGAAGCTTCTGGGCAGAGAGTTCAGGCGAGTAGCGGCCATTGATAAACACCAGTCGGGGACCGCCCTCGTTCGGGGATAGACGCTGATCGCGTTGTGCCCTTTCCCAGGTGTTCAAATCGGAAGGCGCGGCCGAGAACTGTGTTTTGGCAATGGAGGAGACGTTGGTGAAGCGCCACTCCTCATCCCGTGTCGTCGGAAACCCCAGCTCGTTGAAGCGCCGCGCGGCATCCTGACGGATTGATGCAATTCCCGTCATGCCGTGACGGCCTCCTCGACGCCGATGTAACCCGTTTGCTCCAGTTCAAGCGCGAGGTCCTTGTCGCCGGATTTAACGATTCGCCCGTCAGCCAGCACATGCACGTAGTCTGGCACGACGTAGTTCAATAAACGCTGGTAATGCGTGACGACGATCATAGCTCTGTCCGGTGTGCGCAGCCCGTTTACGCCGTTGGCAACGATCTTCAGTGCGTCGATGTCCAGACCTGAGTCGGTTTCGTCCAGGATCGCGAGCCTCGGCTCCAGCACAGCCATCTGGAAAATCTCGTTGCGCTTCTTCTCGCCGCCCGAGAAGCCCGCGTTCACAGGCCGGTTCAAGAACGCCGGGTCCATTTGTACCAGCGCCAGTTTCTCCTTGACCATCGTCAGGAAGTCCATGGCATCGAGTTCCTCCAGAGCGCGGCTCTTGCGTATCGTATTCAATGCTGCCTTGAGGAAATACATGTTGCTAACGCCGGGAATCTCCACGGGGTATTGGAACGCCATGAAGATCCCCTCCTGAGCCCGCTGTTCGGGCGGCATGCTCAGGAGATCCTTTCCGTCGTACAGCACTTGGCCGCCGGTAACTTCGTAGAGGTCGCGACCCGCGAGGACCTGAGCCAGGGTGCTCTTACCCGACCCATTCGGCCCCATAATGGCATGCAACTCGCCCGGACCCACTGTCAGATCGATGCCACGCAGGATCTCCCTGCCAGCCACGCTCGCATGCAAGTTCTTGATTTCAAGTAAAGTCATCTGATGTTCCCTCAACCCACGCTGCCTTCCAGGCTGATTCCCAGCAGCTTCTGCGCTTCGACGGCGAACTCCATCGGGAGCTCCCGAAAGACTTCTTTACAGAACCCGTGGACAATCATCGAAACTGCGTCTTCAGCGGAGATGCCGCGCTGGCGGCAGTAGAAAATCTGGTCTTCGCCGATCTTAGAGGTGGACGCCTCATGCTCAACCTGTGACGAGGTGTTCTTCACTTCGAGGTAGGGGAACGTGTGCGCGCCGCATTGGTCGCCCAGAAGCAGCGAATCGCATTGCGAGTAGTTCCGTGCGCCGGTAGCGCCCTTGAGGATCTTGACCAGTCCACGGTAAGCGTTCTGCCCGTGGCCCGCGGAAATGCCCTTGGAGACGATCGTGCTCCTGGTATTCTTCCCGATGTGGATCATCTTCGTGCCGGTGTCCGCCTGTTGGTAGTTGTTCGCGAGAGCGACCGAGTAGAACTCACCAACCGAGTTATCTCCCATGAGCAGGACGCTCGGGTACTTCCAGGTGATGGCCGAGCCGGTCTCGACCTGGGTCCAGGAGACCTTCGAATTGACGCCTAGGCATTTGCCGCGCTTGGTCACGAAGTTGTAAATCCCGCCCTTGCCTTCCTTATCGCCGGGGTACCAGTTCTGCACGGTCGAATACTTGATCTGGGCATTGTCGAGCGCAACCAACTCAACCACGGCCGCATGCAACTGGTTCTTGTCCCGCATCGGCGCCGTGCAACCTTCGAGGTAGCTGACGTAGGCCCCTACGTCGGCGATGATGAGCGTGCGCTCGAACTGCCCGGTGTCCTTGGCATTGATACGGAAGTAGGTGGACAGCTCCATCGGGCAACGGACGCCTGGAGGAATATAGACGAAGGAACCGTCGCTGAACACAGCGGAGTTGAGGGCGGCAAAGAAATTGTCGGAATACGGAACGACCGAGCCGAGATACTTCTGAACGAGCTCCGGGTGCTCCTGGACGGCTTCAGAGAAGGAGCAGAAGGTGATGCCCATCTCCGCCAGCTTTCCTTTGAAGGTCGTCGCCACGGAGACGCTGTCGAACACTGCGTCCACGGCAACGCCAGCGAGCAGTTCCTGTTCTCGTAGCGGGATGCCGAGCTTCGCGTAAGTTCTGAGCAGTTCGGGATCGACATCGTCCAAGCTCTGCAGCTGATCGATTTTGGTCTTGGGCGCCGAGTAGTAAACAATGTCTTGATAATCGATGGCCGGGTAGCGGACGGTGGACCACTTGGGTTCTTCCATCGTGAGCCACTGGCGGTAGGACTTCAGGCGCCATTCCAACATAAACCCGGGTTCGTTCTTTTTGGCCGAGATCATGCGAATCACGTCTTCGCTAAGCCCCTTGGGGATCGTATCCGCTTCGATCTCAGTCACGAAACCCCACTTGTACTCTTGATTTGCGAGTGCTTCGATCGATGTCGCCGATGTGCTCATAAGGAGCCTTGCCCTCCTGAAAATATCGGGCTACCTAAAGCCTAGCACGTCTTGACTTATCAGTCAGGACAAGGCGTTTTCTGCAGCGGACGACCGTAGCGGTCAAGGGTGCGGTGCCATCAAGGGAAGGGAAGTTTGAGTGTAGCCAGCCACTTCGCGATATCCGGCAGGAACTGTACGACGGCTTTACCACCAACAGTGCCACAAACTGTGCCTACAAATAAACCCGAACCACGCGGCCAAACGAGGGAGCGAGATGCGAACCACCCGTCATTAGAAACGTCGGAATCCGCAGCGGCCGGAAAATTGACGCAGCCGCGTATCACTACGCGGCTCGGACTTCTTTCAGATTTCTGTCCGTTGTGTTTGAATCGCGTTCTTAGGCGGCGCGGCGTTCGTAATGATGGTGCAGGCCGCCCACTTCACGAATCTCGATTACCTTGCCTTCGGCGGAAGGCTGCATCCGTCGGAATTGCGGGGCGTCCTTGGCGAGCGACAAGTGAGTTCGCCACTTATGGAAATAAGCAAAATAGGCCGTGAGTGTACGATGCAGAGAGCCTTCGCCGAAGACGATGACATGATCCAGGCATTCGCGGCGAATCGACCCAATCAGCCGTTCGATGTACGCCCTTTGCCATGGAGACCGCGGCGCCGATAGCACCTGTTTGATGCCCATCGCCTTCACCTGATCGACGAATTCCTTCCCGAAGATCTGGTCACGATCGCGCAGCAGATACCGAGGCGCACTGTCCCACGGAAAGGCTTCACGAAGTTGTTGGGCCGTCCACTCCGCGGTTGGATGAGCAGTCACGCCGAAGTGCAGAATGCGCCGTCGATCGTGAGCAAGAACTAGGAAAACATACAGAAATTGGAACCGGATCGTGGGCACGGTGAAGAAGTCTACGGACACGATGCTCTTCACATGATTCTCAAGGAACGTCCGCCAAGTCTGTGAAGGTGGTTTCCCAAGTCGAACCATGTATTTGGCTACCGTTGGTTCGGTGATCTCAATGCCCAGTTTGAGCAACTCGCCGTGAATGCGTGGTGCACCCCAGCGCGGGTTGTTGCGGCTCATCATCCGGATCAGATTCCGAACCTCTTGCGGCACGCAGGGCCGACCTGGCTTTCCCCGGTGGATTTTCCACGTCCAAAACAAGCGAAAGCCTTTACGCTGCCAAGCGACAACTGTGTCGGCCTTGACAATCATCAGCACCGATTTCCAGTCGCCCCACACGCGCCGTAGCCAGACCCAGAACATTCGGTCGGCCGGCGTTAGCTTCAGCCGTCTTGGCGCCGACCGATTTAAAACGGCGAGTTGTTGCCGCAAGGCGAGATTCTCTAACCGCAGGTGGGCCGAGGTCCTGAACATCGAAATGAGTACGCCGAGCACTGTGAGCAGCTGTTCCGCGGCAGAAACGAAGAGCAAATGGAAGTCGATCAACCTCAATGATTGCAGGTCGATCAGAATATTTTGGAGGGATTGTGTCAAGAAGACGCGAATAGCGTCATGCTGTACGAGAGATGAGGGTGGACCCCTCGAAACCGCCCTGTAGGGGGAGGTTTCAAACTGCCATAAGCTGCTACGGTCTAAGGGCCGCGGTGGTGAACGTTATGGTCGAAAGGCGTGGCAATTGATCACGTCAAGTGTGGATGAGAGAGGCGAGTGCAAACGAATCGCTGATGACGCATCGAAAAGTATAAAGATGGCACCAAAACCAGGGGGTCCCTCTGCCCTGGGAAAAGCATGGCGGATACCTACTTACTGGCTATGCGGTGTCCGGTGTAGAAGCGACGCGACTCTTATCCGGGCTTTCGTACGGAACTTGAGAACCTGGCTGGCGATGGTAAGGGAAAAGGTGCAAGCGGAGGAACCGTGAGACCGAACGTACCGATGCGATAGCCAGGGGCGGACTGCTCCGTAGTGTGCGCTGAGCAGCGCATTGTTCAGGAGGGTTGAAGTCCCTCTGGCGCTCGAATGAGGAGCGCCATATCCGAACGCGGGGGTAATGCCTCGCGGGCCGGAGAAGGAAGGAAGGTATGGAGACGTCTACACGGGCACGAAAGCGAAAGCCGGAAACAGAACAAGGCGGACCTGGAGCCACCATTTCGCAGGACTCCGGAGGGCAGGGTGTCCACCGCGAGGTGGAATCCGAAGGGCATGAGGAGAAGTACCGGGCCGTAATCGATGGGGGCTGCCCCGAAGATGAACCGGTCGGCCAAAGGCGGGGCAAGGTCGAGCCTGCATTATGGAGGCGAAGGCGTTACTCATTCACCCGCCGCACCAAGGTGTTTGCGGATGGCACGGTACAGAAGAGCAAGGCGTGACCTCAGGAGGACTGGCAGGGTCTCCGGGTGGCACCGGAGTAAGCAGACCTATAAGCGAAAGCGAAGGGGCGAGCGACGCGCTGTCAGTAGTCGGACGGCTGTATGGTACCTGAAGCGCGGTGAAAGCCGCGTGACCGAGCAATCGGCGGCGGAGGTGGGCCGGGGAAGGCAGCCGGCGAAGGCGGTTGGGAAGAGAAAGAAAACCAGATGAGTAAGGGCGGGGAGGTGGATCAGTTCCATGAGTGAAATACCCGGACATTCTCGTCCGAGGAGACTGGCGGACTGGATCAACCCGACGGGTGCAAAGAAGGTCCATTCATTAATGGACAAGGTGTATCAGCGGAAGAACTTGGAGATGGCCTGGGAGATGGTAAAGGCCAACCGGGGCAGTGGAGGAGTGGACGGGCAAAGTCTGGACGGATTCGCCGCGCAACTGGATCCGCAGTTGGATCGGTTGCAAAGCGAACTGACGGAGGATGTCTATCGGCCTCAACCGGTGCGGCAGGTGCAAATCCCGAAGGCGGGTAAGCCAGGCGAGTTTCGCACGTTGGGAATCCCTACTATTTACGACAGGGTATGCCAACAGGCGTTGCTCAACCGGTTGGAACCGATCTTCGAGCCGGTATTCGATGAAGCCAACTTCGGATATCGGCGAGGGCGATCGACGAAGGATGCCATGCGCAAAGTTTGGAAGGAGATTCAGAGTGGACGGGAGTGGATCGTGGACGCCGATTTGAAGGATTTTTTCGGGTCGGTGGATCATGCGAAACTGCTAACGCTTGTGGCCCAGAGAATAGCCGACGGCCGGGTGCTGCGCCTGATTGAGGCCATGCTCAAGGCGGGAAGTTATGACAAAGGGCGGCTCTTTCCAACCGAGCGCGGGACTCCGCATCCCCTTACACAAAATAATTTGAATTTGAAGGGTATTGTCGGGGTGGCGGGCTATTCGTCCGGAGCTTGACATGCGCCGTAAAAGGTAATATGTTTATGGCAGATGGCCCGGTCGACCAAAGCAGACAAATCTCGACAGCTGAATGCAGCTTACGCAATGCTGCAGCGCAATGTTGCCTTGTCCGAGGCCATGCAGCGCTTATCCCAACAGTTCGCCCTGTCAGAACGTCAGGCATACCGCTACCTGGAAGAAGCGACCCATCTCGACCAACCGGTCGAAGTTTCGGAAGCTGCGGTACCGATCACGCTCAAGCTGCCTGTGGGAACGGCTCGCCTTCTGCGAGCCTATGCCAGAAGCAGCGGCCTGACAATCGGAGCGATCGTGACGCGCGCTTTGGCGGCGTTTCTCGGTACTCAGAGAAGGCATGGCTGAGCTGCGCCAATCCCACGGCCCGCTTCAAGTTCAGGTTGAATATGCATTTGATCGCTTGCACGATGCGAAGCTCGGTCAGGCCTACCGTATTCTGGTGCCCGTTCGGGAGCGTCCCGTTAGCGGGAGTGTAAAGGAGTTCGATCATGAGGATGGCGGCGATTTATGCACGGGTCTCGAGCGAGCAACAGCGCGAGGCGCACACGATAGCGAGCCAGACGGCGTTGCTGATCGAGTTCGCCAAGGAGCACAATCTGGAGGTACCCGAAGAATGGGTCTTCGAAGATGAGGGCTATAGCGGGGCAACGCTAGAGCGGCCGGGCCTCGAGCGTGTGAGAGACCTAGCCGCAGAAGGGCAGATCCAGGTTGTGCTCGCGTACGCACCGGACCGCCTGAGCCGAAAGTTACGCATACCAAATTCTGCTGATCGAGGAACTGGCCCGCAACGGAGTCGAGACGCTTTTTGTCAAGGCGCCGCAGGGTTCCAGCGCGGAAGATCAACTGCTTGTTCAGTTTCAGGGGATGATTGCTGAATATGAACGGGCGCAGATTCTGGAGCGGTCGCGCCGCGGTAAACGACACCGGGCGCAGTCTGGTGAGGTCAGCGTGATGAGCGGTGCTCCGTATGGCTACCGTTATATTCGCAAGACAGACGAGACACTTGCCGCGTACGCCGTTCTTGAAGCGGAGGCCCGGGTGGTGCAGCGTATCTATGAGATGTACACAGTTGCAGGACTCAGCATTGGGGAAATCACCCGCCAGATCAACACCGAAGGCATCCCGACTCGCAAAGCCAGCGCTCGCTGGGAACGCTCAACTGTCTGGGCTGTATTGCGCAACTCTGCCTATCGCGGTGTGGCCTGTTTCGGCAAGACCCGCACCTCCGCACGGACGCGCGTTGTCCGTCCGCAGCGTCGGCGGGGTGTGATTACGCCCAGCACTACAGCAGGGCATGAGCGCCCACGCGAAGAGTGGATCGAGATCCCCGTGCCGGCACTGGTAAGCGATGATACCTTCGCCCGCGCTCAGGAGCTCCTGCAAGAGAATAAGTTACGATCGCGCCGCCACACCATAGAGCCGAGTATCGTGCAGGGGCTGGTCAGCTGTCGGAAGTGTGGCTATGCTTTTTCGCGAACATCGACGCGCACCAGCGCACGCAAAATTCATTACTACAAATGTATTGGCTCCGACAGCTGGCGAAAACTGGGTGGCCCTGTCTGCGACAACCGCCGCCTGATCCGGCAGGATCTGCTCGATCAGATCGTCTGGGCCGAGGTGATCCGACTGCTGGAGGACCCAACCCTGATCCAACAGGAACTTGACCGCCGGCTGGCGGCAGCGCGCTCGTCCGATCCGACCCAAAAGCGTGAACAGAGCCTGCAAAGAGAATTAGTGCATGTTGGCAAGGGTATCGAACGACTTCTGTGCGCCTACCAGGAAGCACTTCTTTCGATCGAGCAGTTGCGCGAGCGCATGCCAACACTGCGCCAACGCGAACAGGCGCTCCGTGCTGAGTTGCAGGCAATCGCTGACCAGGCCAACGATCGGGCAACCTTCCTTCGTCTGGCGGAAACCCTTACGGCGTTTCTCGTCCGCCTGCGCAGTGCTGCTGATACGTTGAGTATCACCGAGCGCCAGCGAATCGTACGCCTCGTCGTCAAAGACGTTCAGATAGGAGACGATACCATCACCATTCGTCATAGCATTGCCGTGCCACAAGGACCCCCGCCAGGCGGTTGCCTACCGCCAAACCAGACAAGCACCCCAAATTACCTTTTGTGTAAGGGGAGTGGTTTCACCCTTGCTCAGTAACATACTTCTGACTCCGTTCGATCAGGAGATGCGGCGCAAGGGATATCAGCTTACGAGGTATGCCGACGACTGGGTAGTGACCTGCGAGTCGACAGCAGAGGCGCGGGCGGCGGTGGCCGCGGCGCTTCGGATTCTGAACGAGCTGGGCGTGCAGTTGCATCCGCAGAAGACGCGGATCGTTCACGTCCGGCAAGGCTTCGAGTTTCTTGGGTACAAGATCAAGCGCGGAAGAGGGCAGCTACGGTTGCTACCGGGCCAGATCCGCAGTGGTACCCAGCCGGGTGCGTTATATGCATACCCCCGCGAGAAATCGATCCGCCACTTCATGGATCAGGTACGCGCGCTTACCAGGCGGCGCGTGCCGCTGAGGACCAAAGAGCTGATAGAGGAACTGAACCCGGTGTTGCGGGGATGGGGACATCACTACCAGCGAGCCCATGTCCGAAAGCTCTTCCACCGGCTCGACGGTTGGATTGTGCGGCGCATTTGGTCGCATCGATTCAAGCGGTGGCGGAACGGTGGCTGGCGACAGTTGCCGAAAACCAAGCTGTATGGCGAGTACGGGCTGGTCAACTTGATTCAGTTGATCCCTTCGATTGCATCTCGGAAGCGTGAGTCTTCGTGAAAGCTGTATGCGGGAAAACTGCATGTACAGTTTGAGCGGCGGACGGTGGCTAGCGCGCAAGCGCGCCACCTCCGACCCGACAGCGGCGAAGCGGGGTAATGCTCGTGGAGCGAAGGGGGCAGGTCACCGGCGTCAGGGATTGATCGGTCAACCGGCAACGGGAGGAACCGACAGGTCTTGGCGGAAGGCGGCAGCCTTCAAGTGGTGGCACGAGCCGGATGAATCGAGAGGTTCACGTCCGGATCTGTGAGGGCCTCGGGGTGAAAGTCCCCGGGGCCACTCCGCCAATTGCACAGCAGGTGATCGAAGCTTGTGCCTACCGGGACATGCCGAGATATCTGATTCGTGACCACGACCGCGTTTACGGCACTGCAGTTCGCCTACAATTGCAGGCCTTAGGAATTCAAGAAGTGCTGACAGCGCCCGCGAGTCCTTGGCAGAATGCTTATGCGGAGCGGCTGATCGGCTCGATTCGCCGTGAATGTCTCAACCACTTCGTAATTCTCAATGCCCGCCATCTCAAACGAACGCTCGCATCGTACTTTGACTATTACCAGCGATCAAGAACGCACTTGGCGTTGGCAAAAGATTGCCCGATCCCGCGGGCTGTCTCAGGTCAAGGGAAGATTGCAAGGATTCCTTACTTGGGTGGCTTACATCACAGGTACACACGCATCGCAGCATGAGGCCAAGCACAGACATGATATTGGCGAACCACAGCGTGGTTCGTCCTTCGCCCTGCGCTTGCGGAGGTGCAACTAAGGCCTGTGATCCAGCCACCGGACCAAGTTTCTGCGGATCACAGCTATGCGCGGTATTGTTCCGTTCGGTTCCAAGCGGGACAACCTGTTCAATTAGTGTTTGGGATTCAACATCCTGTTCACATGCTCAGGATCTCGCGCAATGAGCGTCAAGTATGCACGAGTTGGCTGATCAGGTTCTGCCCGACCCTGCTCCCAATCGCGCAGCGTCCCGAGAGGAATGTGATACCGGACCGCGAACTCTTCTTGAGTCAGTTCAAGCGCCCGGCGGATGATTCTCGCCTGGGGTGTTCGTTTCATCCTTTTCAGGTCTGCTTCGGTCAGCGGTTGTGCGTCAGGATCGGCGCGAGCGGCTCGCTCAATGGCCTCGTCGCTTATCACCCGGGGTGGATTAGGAGTTCTGCCTGAAGTAGTCGTCTTGCTCATATTGCGTTGCCCTCCGCGCCGAAATAATGCGAATCCGCTCGCCGCGTTCTGTATAGGCTACAAACAGCGGAATGTGACCCTCCGCCATGCCGACGATGACAAAACGCTCTTCGCCGTAGTCGCTCCGATCATCAAGGCGCTCGATGGCGAACGGGTCCTTGAAGACCGTCTTTGCCAAGTCGAAGCTCACGCCGTGGGCGTCGAGGTTGGCCTCTGCTTTCGCGTCGTGCCATTCGAATTCCAATCCCATGATACTACGGGAAACCAGTAGCTTTGTCAATCTGCCCAGAGAAAAGGAACCCCGCTTTAAGGAGTCCCGGCGCCGGACCACTTTCCTTAACGGCGCCTATAGACCGATGGCGCAGATGCGTTCCCCCTACTGCGGCTGATATCCGGTTCGCGCCCTCACCTTCATGGACTTCTCACCGGTTTGAACTACCACTTGAATCGCGCGCCAGGGAGTTCCGGGCTGAGCTTCCGGCTGGCGGTACGCCAGCAGATAAGCATCTTGTAGGTCTTTCGCGATCGCCGCAAAAATTCGGTTCATATCCTCAGAATTCTTAGCCCGATAAATCTGCCCGCCGGTCGAGTTTGCCATTTCAGTCAGAAGCTTTAGCAGGCTGTTTTCATGCAGAGCATCCCCTTGCGCGATCGCGAAGATAGGAACGCCGACCTTCTTCGCACGCATCGCCGCCGATTGCAAGTTCAACACGCTGGCATTGTCATTGCCGTCGGTGAAAAGGACAATCGCTTTCTTTCTCGGCCGGCTTTCGAAATTAAGGGCCAGTTGACTGATCGCGTCGAACAGAGCCGTCCGGCCCCGGGCGCGCAAGCGCGCTATTGCTCGCCGTGCCGCCGCGCGATCCGTTGTGAACTCCTGCAGTTCCTCCAGGCTTTCACTAAAGGAGTAGATCGCGATGGCGTCATCGGGCCGCATTGCGCCGACCAACTCCGTAGCCGCATTCTTCAGCGACGGAAGCGCGCCCTACAAATAAACCCGAACCACGCGGCCAAACGAGGGAGCGAGATGCGAACGACCCGTCATTAGAAACGTCGGAATCCGCAGCGGCCGGAAAATTGACGCAGCCGCGTATCACTACGCGGCTCGGACTTCTTTCAGATTTCTGTCCGTTGTGTTTGAATCGCGTTCTTAGGCGGCGCGGCGTTCGTAATGATGGTGCAGGCCGCCCACTTCACGAATCTCGATTACCTTGCCTTCGGCGGAAGGCTGCATCCGTCGGAATTGCGGGGCGTCCTTGGCGAGCGACAAGTGAGTTCGCCACTTATGGAAATAAGCAAAATAGGCCGTGAGTGTTCGATGCAGAGAGCCTTCGCCGAAGACGATGACATGATCCAGGCATTCGCGGCGAATCGACCCAATCAGCCGTTCGATGTACGCCCTTTGCCATGGAGACCGCGGCGCCGATAGCACCTGTTTGATGCCCATCGCCTTCACCTGATCGACGAATTCCTTCCCGAAGATCTGGTCACGATCGCGCAGCAGATACCGAGGCGCACTGTCCCACGGAAAGGCTTCACGAAGTTGTTGGGCCGTCCACTCCGCGGTTGGATGAGCAGTCACGCCGAAGTGCAGAATGCGCCGTCGATCGTGAGCAAGAACTAGGAAAACATACAGAAATTGGAACCGGATCGTGGGCACGGTGAAGAAGTCTACGGACACGATGCTCTTCACATGATTCTCAAGGAACGTCCGCCAAGTCTGTGAAGGTGGTTTCCCAAGTCGAACCATGTATTTGGCTACCGTTGGTTCGGTGATCTCAATGCCCAGTTTGAGCAACTCGCCGTGAATGCGTGGTGCACCCCAGCGCGGGTTGTTGCGGCTCATCATCCGGATCAGATTCCGAACCTCTTGCGGCACGCAGGGCCGACCTGGCTTTCCCCGGTGGATTTTCCACGTCCAAAACAAGCGAAAGCCTTTACGCTGCCAAGCGACAACTGTGTCGGCCTTGACAATCATCAGCACCGATTTCCAGTCGCCCCACACGCGCCGTAGCCAGACCCAGAACATTCGGTCGGCCGGCGTTAGCTTCAGCCGTCTTGGCGCCGACCGATTTAAAACGGCGAGTTGTTGCCGCAAGGCGAGATTCTCTAACCGCAGGTGGGCCGAGGTCCTGAACATCGAAATGAGTACGCCGAGCACTGTGAGCAGCTGTTCCGCGGCAGAAACGAAGAGCAAATGGAAGTCGATCAACCTCAATGATTGCAGGTCGATCAGAATATTTTGGAGGATTTGTCAAGAACGCGAATAGCGTCATGCTGTACGAGAGATGAGGGTGCTTGTGTCAAGAAGACGCGAATAGCGTCATGCTGTACGAAAAGATGAGGGTGGACCCCTCGAAGCCGCCCTGTAGGGGGAGGTTTCAAACTGCCATAAGCTGCTACGGTCTAAGGGCCGCGGTGGTGAACGTTATGGTCGAAAGGCGTGGCAATTGATCACGTCAAGTGTGGATGAGAGAGGCGAGTGCAAACGAATCGCTGATGACGCATCGAAAAGTATAAAGATGGCATCAAAACCGAGGCGCTCCCTTGCTCCGGGAAAAGCATGGCGGATACCTACTTACTGGCTATGCGGTGTCCGGTGTACGAAGCGGCGCGACTCTTATCCGGGCTTTCGTACGGAACTTGAGAACCTGGTTGGCGATGGTAAGGGAAAAGGTGCAAGCGGAAGAACCGTGAGACCGAAAGTACCGATGCGACAGCCAGGGGCGGACTGCTCCGTAGTGTGCGCTGAGCAGCGCGTTGCTCAGGAGGGTTGAAGTCCCTCTGGCGCTCGGATGAGGAGCGCCATATCCAAACGCGGGGGTAATGCCTCGCGGGCCGGAGAAGAGAGGAAGGTATGGAGAAGCCTAAACGGGCACGAAAGCGAAAGCCGGACACAGCCAAGGCGGACCTGAAGCCACCGCTCTGCAGTTCTCCGGAGGGCAGGGTGTCCATCGCGAGGTGGAATCCGAAGGGCATGAGGAGAAGTACCGGGCTGTAATCGATGGGGGCTACCCCGAAGATGAACCGGTCGGCCAAAGGTGGGGCAAGGTCGAGCCTGCACTATGAAGGCGAAGGCGTTCTCATTCACCCACCGCACCAAGGTGTTTGCGGATGGCACGGTACGGAAGAACAACGCGTGACCTCAGGAGGACTGGCAGGGTCTCCGGGTGGCACCGGAGTAAGCAGACCTATAAGCGAGAGCGAAGTGGCGAGCGACGCTCTGTCAGTAGACGGACGGCTGTGTAGTACCTCAAGCGCGGTGAAAGCCGCGTGACCGGGCAACCGGCGGCGGAAGTGGGCCGGGGAAGGCAGCCGGCGAAGGCGGTTGGGAAGAGAGAGAAAACCAGATGAGCAAGGGCGGGGAGGTGGATCAGTTCCATGAGTGAAATACCCGTACATTCTCGTCCGAGGAGACTGGTGGACTGGATCAACCCGACGGGTGCAAGGAAGGTCCATTCATTAATTGACAAGGTGTATCAGCGGAAGAACTTGGAGATGGCCTGGGAGATGGTAAAGGCCAACCGGGGCAGTGGAGGTGTGGACGGGCAGAGTCTGGAAGGATTCGCCGCGCAACTGGATCAGCAGTTGGATCGGTTGCAGAGCGAACTGAAGGAGGATGTCTATCGGCCTCAACCGGTGCGGCAGGTACAGATCCCGAAGGCGGGAAAGCCGGGCGAGTTTCGCACGTTGGGAATCCCGACGATTTATGACCGGGTATGCCAGCAGGCGTTGCTCAATCGGTTGGAACCGATCTTCGAGCCGGTATTCGATGAAGCCAACTTCGGATATCGGCGAGGGCGATCGACGAAGGATGCCATGCGCAAAGTTTGGAAGGAGATTCAGAGCGGACGGGAGTGGATCGTGGACGCCGATTTGAAGGACTTTTTCGGGTCGGTGGATCATGCGAAACTGCTAACGCTGGTGGCCCAGAGAATAGCGGACGGCCGGGTGCTGCGCCTGATTGAGGCGATGCTCAAGGCGGGAAGCTATGGCAAAGGGCGGCTCTTTCCAACCGAGCGCGGGACTCCGCAAGGCGGGGTGGTTTCACCCTTGCTCAGTAACATACTTCTGACGCCGTTCGATCAGGAGATGCGGCGCAAGGGATATCAGCTTACGAGGTACGCCGACGACTGGGTAGTGACCTGCGAGTCGGCAGCAGAGGCGCGGGCGGCAGTGGCCGCGGCGCTTCGGATTCTGAACGAGCTGGGCGTGCAATTGCATCCGCAGAAGACGCGGATCGTGCATGTCCGGCAAGGATTCGAGTTTCTTGGGTACAAGATCAAGCGCGGCAAGGGCAGCTTCGGTTGCCGCCGGGCAAGATCCGCAGTGGTGCCCAATCGGGGGCGTTGTACGCATATCCCCCGGGAGAAATCGATCCGCCATTTCATGGATCAGGTACGCGCGCTTACCAGGCGACGCGTGCCGCTCAAGACCAAGGAGTTGATTGAGGAACTGAATCCCGTGTTGCGGGGATGGGGCCATCACTACAAGCGAGCCCATGTCCGAAAGCTCTTCCACCGGCTCGACGGCTGGATTGTGCGGCGCATTCGGTCGCATCGATTCAAGCGGTGGCGGAACGGTGGCTGGCGACAGTTGCCGGAAACCAAGCTGTACGGCGAGTACGGGCTGGTGAACTTGATTCAGTTGATCCCTTCGATTGCATCTCGGAAGCGTGAGTCTTCGTGAAAGCTGTATGCGGGAAAACTGCACGTACAGTTTGAGCGGCGGACGGTGGCCAGCGCGCAAGCGCGCCACCTCCGACCCGACAGCGGCGAAGCGGGGTAATGCTCGTGGAGCGAAGGGGGCAGGTCACCGGCGTCAGGGATTGATCGGTCAACCGGCAACGGGAGGAACCGACAGGTCTTGGCGGAAGGCGGCAGCCTTCAAGTGGTGGCACGAGCCGGATGAATCGAGAGGTTCACGTCCGGATCTGTGAGGGCCTCGGGGTGAAAGTCCCCGGGGCTACTCGGCCAGTCGGCTGCCGGCGCTTGCAGGTTTACGCAGGCCCACTCCGAACAGAACGATATCCAGCATCGGAAGTGAAGCAGGGCGTGCTTTGGAGTGCAACCTGACGACTTTGCTCTACACTGCGCCGATGATTGTTCTCCTTCGGCGTTTCCTAGCTTAGCTAGGTGTCTGCGTGACTCACCGGTTGTACTTGGGATGATGCCGAATGGCCTCATGTATCCTTTTCCATTTGCGCTTCGTTTCAGCAGCCGAATGCTGATCCACGGAGCGCTGATGGTAGCGGGCTTCGGCCAGCAACTTCTGGTAGCTTGTCCACCGCGCCGGTTCGAGTTCGCCGGTTTTGAGCGCCGCGGACACCGCACAGCCTGGCTCGCCCGCGTGCGCGCAGTCGTGAAACCGGTGTGGTCCGCAAAAACTTGCTCAGGCAGCCCTCTGCTCCCATTGATACTCGTGATGAAGGCCGGCGAGAATCGACTTCGAGGCGAGTCGGACACCGTCAGGAATCTCGTGACGGCGGCCAATAACAAGCGAAATCTTGTTGGGCCGATCCGGTATTCCGGGGCCGAGCGCTCGATGCGGCCGTCCGCCGTTATAATGCGTCATCCACTCTCGAAGGATTCGTCGCAAGTGCCATTCGTTGATAGGGATCACGTAATCTAAGCATTCCCGTCTTATACTTCCGATCAAGCGTTCGCAATAAGCATTCGCCGTCGGCGTCCGCACCGGAGTTCGGATGACTTTGACGCCGAAGGTTTCCACTTGTTTGTCGAGTTCAGCCGAAAAGCTGCTGTGCCGATCATGAACCAAGCCATACGGGTGATCACCGGGCAAGGTCTCGCGCAACTGCTGGACGGTCCACTCTGCCGCGGGATGATCGCTGACATTAAAGTGGAGGAGACGCCGCGATCCGATTTCCATCACCACGAAAACATAAAGGACTTGCAAATTCACGGTAACTGACACAAAGAAATCGCAGGCTACGATCGCTTGCGCCTGGTTCCGCATGAAAGTGGACCAGCGCTGATCCTTGGATCCTCGTGGCCCCGGCTGTCGTTTCAAATATTTAGCCACTGTGCGCGGTGAAACGCGTAGACCCAGTTTGAGCAGCAATTCGTCGGCAATCCGCTTTTCGCCCCAGTTGGGATTCTCGGCGGCCATCTGGCGAATCACCTCTCTCAAGCTGCCCGATAACGGAGGCCTGCCTACCGGTCGCGACTTCCATCGCCAAAACCGCCGAAAAGCGTTCCGATGCCAGCCGATCAAGGTGGCCGGCTTGACGATCATCAAAGCCTCGCGCCAGTCAAAGAAGCGCGCCGACGTGCTCAACGTGAAGCGATCAGCCGCTGTGGTCCGCTGGGCTTTCTGCTCGTGCTCTTGGAACAGAGCCAGTTGCCTACGAAGAAAGACATTCTCGGCGGCAAGCGCCGCACGACTACGAAAGAGTCTCAAACTGAAAGCAGATCCGTCTGCAGCTACGATCTTCAACGCCTTCGCCAGCTTGCCCAGTTGCTTCTTTATGCTTGGCACTCGGAAATTTTCTCACAGCTTCAAGCTCGCTTTTTCAATACGTTCCGGATTATTGCGGACCACAGTTATTCGCCGATTCGAGTCACGAGAAGTAAACGCGCTGTGGACTTCAGTTTGGTACGCGACGTCCAGCTTGAGAATCGTACGGTCAAATGGAAACAAAGAACATCGCGTTTCCGGCACCTCGTTCTGGCGATAGAGATAACGGCGTCTTTCGCCCTGCGTCTTCGCGCGACGCTAAACGGAGCACGCGCAAAACGCGCGTAAAAGGATCCTCCGTCCCCTTCTATATCCCCTGGGAATTAACGCTTTCCTGCCGTGGCTGGTGGGTTTAAGATGATCGCGGACCAGCCTGAGGATAGGGCAATGCAGGGATGCAACCCGAGCGGCGCGCTGGACGCCGGGACTCGAGGCCATGGAAACATGGCCGCCGCCTTCCGATCCTGGGATAATCAAAGAGGAGCTCGTCATGACCGTCACAATTGAATTGCCTCCCGATATCGAAGCTGGCCTGCTCGCTCAGGCGCAGGCCGAAGGGCTTGACGTGGCGGACTATGTTCGGAACTTGGTTCGCAAGGAAATCGCTGCGAACGCTCATGTACAGTCACTACACGCGCTACCGATGCAAAAGAAAAAACGGCTCTCTGAGCTGTTCGCTACGTTGCGGGGCGTTGATATTGATTTCAGCCGCAATCCTTCCTCGGGTCGTCCGGTTAACCTGTGAGCGGCTTCCTCCTCGATACAAACATTCCTTCCGAATTTCGTAATCTTCGTCCTGAGCCGCGCGTGACTCAATGGTTGGATTCGGTTGATGCGAATTTGGTGTTCATCAGTGTCATCACCCTAGGAGAGCTGCGGAAAGGCTGTGAACTGCTCGATGCCGGGAAAAGACGCACCGAACTGGAACAATGGCTTGAGCTGGAAGTGAAGGAATGGTTTGCCGGTCGTATCCTCGGCGGTCACCCAAAAGCGGCCAATGGTGGTCACCTGAAAACCGGCCAATGAGAACGTAGTCAGGACATTGACTCTGACGCAAGGATTACCCTGCGTCGATGTGAGCAATGTCTTGAACGAAGAGAAGAAGAAACAAGTTATCGCGCTGGGCCAGCTGGGCTGGGCGCTGCGTCGGATTGAAGAGGCAACGGGCGTCCGCCGAGAGACGGCAGCTGGCTATTTGAAGGCGGCCGGTATCGCCATCCGAGCGCCTGGCGGCTGGGGCCGGCGAAAGGCAAAACCGGCCAATGAGGTGACCACCGACCCGGAGGCCCCAAAACCGGCCAATGCCAGTGAGGTGACCACCGGCTCCAGCGCGCCGGAAGGCGCACCCAACCTAGCCACCAGCACGAGCGAACCGTATCGCGAGCTCATCGAAGCGGGCTTGTCCCGTGGCCGGAACGCAATCTCCATCTGGCAGGAGTTGGTGGACCAGCATGGTTTCACCGGCGCCTACGAAAGCGTCAAACGCTTCGTCCGTAAGATGCGCGGAACTCAATCGCCGGAAGCTCGCGCCGTCATTCAGACCGCGGCGGGTGAGGAATCGCAGGTCGATTACGGCAGCGGTCCCATGGTCCGCGACGCGCAAAGCGGAAAGTACCGGCGCACGCGTCTGTTCGTGCTGACGCTCGGTTTCAGCCGTAAGTGCGTTCGGTTGCTGGCCTTCCAATCCAGTGTGCGCATCTGGGCCGAACTCCATGAGCAGGCTTTCCGCCGCCTTGGGGGAGCGACCAGAGTGGTGGTTCTCGACAACCTCAAAGAAGGCGTACTCACACCTGATATCTACGATCCGGCTTTGAACCCGCTCTATCGTGACGTGCTGGCTCATTACGGTGCGGTCGCCCTGCCCTGCCGGATCAAAGATCCAGATCGAAAGGGCAAGGTAGAGTCAGGCGTCGGCCACGCTCAGAAGACGCCGCTTAAAGGGCAGCGCTTTGAGAGCTTGGAAGCGGCACAGTCATACCTCGACCACTGGGAAGAGCGGTGGGCTGATAAGCGCATCCACGGCACCACCAAACGACAGGTCGCAGCCATGTTTGCTGAAGAGAAGCCCTCGCTTCTACCCCTGCCGCTCGAACCGTTTCGCTATTACCAGTACGGCGAACGAACCGTGCACCTCGATGGATGCGTCGAAGTCGAGGCAGCCTACTATGGCGCGCCGCCGGGCTGGATCGGCCGCCTGGTGAAAGTCCAGTGGGACGGCCTGCATGTGCGTCTCCTCAATCCGCAAACCGGGCAACTGTTGCGGGAACATCTGCGCGGGCAGCGCGGCCGCCACCGCATCAAAGAGGAAGACCTTCCCAAGCGCACACCGCTTGGGATCGTGCAACTGCTGGCGCGGGCCGCCAAGTCGGGGCCCCACATCGGCCAGTTTTCCCAAACCTTGCACGAGCGACAGTCTGAAGCCGCGGTGCGCCGCATTCAGGGTGTTTTATCGTTGACCAAAAAGCATGGCGTAGCCCGCGTGGACGACGCCTGCGCCGCTGCCGTGGAGCTAGGGGTCTACGACTATCAGTTCATTCGCCGTTATTTGGAGCGCACTTCGCAGCCCCCGCTGAGTTTGCGGCAAGTTGATCCCTTGATCCGCCAACTCACTCTCTATCGTGACCTCATTGAAGAACGCACTCAGCAAGACAACCAGGAGCCTAACCAATGAACATCGCCGAACTACAACGCGCCTTACGACAACTCCGGCTCGGAGGCATAGCCGCCGTTCTGGAAACACGTTTACATCAAGCCCAGGCCGAACCCATGGCACCCATCGATTTAATGTCGTGTCTGGTCTCTGACGAATTGACACGCCGTGCCGATCGACTGCTGGAGCGCCGGCGCAAACAGGCCGCCTTTCGCGACCCGAACAGGACACTCGACAGCTTCGACTTCACCTTCAATCCAAAGATGAATCGCAGCCTGGTGTTCGATCTGGCCACCGGGGGGTTCATCGCCAAGCGGGAAGATGCGTTATTCCTGGGTCCTGGCGGCACCGGCAAGAGCCATCTGGCTCAGGCCATTGGTCAGTCGGCCATTCTGCAGGGCTATCGCGTTCTCTATCGTGAAGTGCACATGCTGCTCGATGAACTGGCCGATGCCGTGGCCGAAGGTACACGCAAGCAATACCTTGCATCTCTAGCCGCGTTTCCGCTGTTGATTATTGATGACTTCGGAATGCGCAAACTGCCGCTCACCGCTGCCGAGGACTTACTGGAGATCGTCATGCGACGCTACGAACGGTCGAGTACATTACTAACGTCGAATCGTCCCGTCGAAGACTGGGGAAAGCTGCTGGGTGATACGGCCGCTGTCAGCTCCATGCTCGACCGGCTTCTCCACCATGGCCACATTCTCAAATACGGCCCGCGGAGCTGGCGGACCAAAGCGATTCCCGCGAGTGCCTCATGAGAAAACAATTCGCCTGCGGCAGCAAGGAACTTAAGTTCCCCCTTTCCCGTTTCCCCCTCCGGGGGAAAGCCGGGGCGGGCGGGTTCCCCCCACGCCGCGACACGTGCCGTTGCCAGCAGACTACGCTGGCACGCCCCGTGCAGCGGCTCCCCCCACAAGAGGGCTGCGCCCCCTTGTGCATCCCCGCTGGGGCAAATGCTTCTTTACAGCCCTTCCGTCTCTCTACGGAATTCAACTTCGCTCTTGCCGAAACGATCGCGGCAAGGTAAAACTATGACATGTCCTGATTGCGTTTCTCATTGGCCGGTTTTCAGGTGACCACCATTGGCCGGATTTGAGGTGACCGCCGAGGGTCGTATTCTGCCGTTGACAAATGCTATTGCGGAGCGCTGGGGCCGACTGGAAGCAAAACGCCAGCGCCTCGGTCTGGCGCTCAATATTGCCGATGGACAGATTGCCGCCACGGCTCTGGAACATGGCCTTACCATTGTCACCCGGAATGTCGATGATTTTCGGGAACTAGGCCTTCAGATTTATAATCCCTGGCAGTAAAGAGCCGGGATTTTCGGCTCTGGCCGGGGCTGGGCGTAAAGGATAAGCGTCCGTAGCCAGAACGTCCAGAGCTTTTGGAAAAGAGCCATCCGCGTACTATCCGAAAACTGGATTGGGGTTTCAGGCGACTCGGTCATAGTAGTTAAGCATTCCGCCGAGACGGCTCTTGCATCGAACGGGTCCATTAAGGGTGGGGCGTCGCCCAGGAACGATGAGCAGATTGCCGATGCCTAGGTGATTTCGCTCGGTGTGATAGTGCGCGATGAATTCGCGGACGGCCTTTCGCAAACTTTCCTCTCCGAACAGGATCACCCGGTCTAAACAGGATTGCTTGACGCTACGAACGAATCGTTCTGCGTAGCTGTTCAGGTTCGGAGACCGCGGCGGGAGTTTCACAGAATGCACGCCGACCTGGGCCAACGCAGTCAGGAACTCCGAGGTGAATAGCGGAGCTCGGTCATGAATCAGATAACGCTTGCCTTTTGAGCAGCCCGTCTTCGGAATCTGTCAGATTGCGAGCGATCTGATTCATCCACAGCCCATTTGCGTCTGCAGAGATGCCCGCAAGCTGGACGCGGCGGGTTGATAGCTCGATAAAGAACAGCACGAAAGAGCGTCGGAGCCCTTGGCGGGTCCAAACCTCCACCGTAAAGAAGTCGGCTGCAACCAGAAGGTCCCAGTGTTGAGTAAGGAACTCTTTCCAGGTTGTTTTCCGAACTCGTTCTGGTGCCGGCTCGAGGCCATTCCGCTTCAGAATGTCGGCAATCGTGGTACGGCCGAGGGCCTGTCCGAGATTCGACAAGGCACCCTTGATTCGGAGGTAACCCCAATCTCGGTTTTCCTTCGCCATACGGACCACTAAGCGTTTGTAAGAAAATAAGTGTAGCAATTAAACCATTTCTGGCCTAGAATGTTCTTGTGGCCGGCGAAGGTGAGATCAAGCAGCGTTTCTCCCAGTTGGAGGCGTGGCTGGATGAACGTACGCGGCGGCTATGGGCGGCGGCGGAAAGCGTGGCACACGGACGGGGAGGCATATCGCTCGTGGCGCGCGCCAGTGGCGTTTCTCGGCGCGCCATTGCGGTGGGTTTAGCGGAATTGCGGGAGAAGCCAGACCGCGCCCATGGGACGCGTTTGCCGATTCGACAAAAAGGAGGCGGTCGCAAGAAGGCAGCCCTCAAGGATCCGGATCTGCTGGTCGATTTGGAGAAACTGCTGGAGCCAGTTACGCGCGGGGATCCACAGTCTCCGCTGCGGTGGACCTGCAAGAGCGTGCGCAATCTCGCCGACGAACTGCGAGCCCAGGGACACGAGGTGAGCCATGTGCTGGTGGCGGAACTGTTGCACGAACAGAAGTACAGTCTGCAGGCGAACCGCAAGACGAAGGAGGGTTCCTCACATCCGGACCGCAATGCTCAGTTTGAATACATCAATGCGAAGGCGACGGAGTTCCTGAAGAATGGCCAGCCAGCTATTTCAGTAGACACGAAAAAGAAGGAACAGGTAGGGGAGTACAAGAATGGGGGCCGCGAATGGCGGCCAAAGGGCCAGCCCGAACCGGTTCAGGTATATGATTTCGGAAAACAAAAGGACGTGCCCTACGGAGTTTACGATTTGGGGCAGAACGTAGGCTGGGTCAGCGTTGGCACCGATCACGACACGTCAGCGTTCGCCGTCGAGAGCATCCGGAGATGGTGGAACATGATGGGCCGAGACGCGTACTCCGAAGCCCGCCAGCTTTTGATTACAGCAGACAGTGGAGGCAGCAACGGATCGCGAGTGCGTTTGTGGAAACTGGAGTTGCAGAAACTCGCCGACGAAACGCGGCTGGAGATCTCGGTCTGCCACTTTCCGCCGGGAACCAGCAAATGGAACCGGATCGAGCATCGCCTATTCTCGTTCATCACCAAGAACTGGCGGGGCAAACCGTTGGTCAGCCATGAAGTGATCGGCAACCTGATCGCGGCCACCACCACAAAAATCGGACTACGAGTTCAAAGCCAGTTGGACACAGGCAAGTACCCGAAAGGAATCAAGGTGGGCAAAAAGGAGTTTACCGCCATCCAAATGCTCCCCGACACCTTTCACGGCGAATGGAACTACACCATTCTGCCTCGCTCATAATGCCACAGTTATTTCCTTACAGTCACTAAGGCTTCGATTTCCTTCTTTGTCGTCGTCGACTGGGACGCCGACGGGCGCTACCGTCGTATTTGTGAGCAATGAGCTTCCGATGCCACTTCAGCAAAGTCTCAGGTGTGACAACCGTCGCCACTTCCGCCAACCGCTTTCGTCCGAGCAGGCTGGCCTTCGCCGCCAGACTGCGACGCTGGTCGTCGATGAAGCGAACTCGCCGGTTGCCGAGTTGAGAGCGAAGTACTCGGTTCTCTTCGCGCAAGTACTCGATTGCGTTTTCTTGCTGCTGATTCATCCATCCGGCGACAGCCATAAGAAGAAATCGAAAAGGGTCTAACTGCCTGGCATCGCTTTGCAGACTAGCATTCTTGCGTTCGCCTGGGCCATTTTTCCACTGTTTTCAGAACGGTCCAATTTCCGGATATTACGGGATCCTCCTTGGGCCAGTACTGATGATCACCACACTGCTCGAAATACCCGTGTCAGTCTCCTCAAACGCCCTCCCCCGCAGTAGAGGAATCCTCATCGTCTTGAAGTAATGAGCCGAGACAGCTCGCCATTGCTCGTCGCCCTTATGCAGTTGACCTTTCGGGGCACCTTGCCCGCGATAGTAAACGGCAGATCAATATCCCCATCGGCGGGCAGCATCAACGTCGTTGCAGACGTGACAACCCGCCGCAGGCAGCAGTCTGACGATCCAGCAGCCAACGAGCTTGGTGCCCTAAAGAGTCAGCGGACGTCTGTGATTGGAGAGGGCTGCGGGTACGCTAGCCCTCTCATTGCCGACTGATACTCGGATCGCACTCATTGAACGTTGGCAGTGATGTTGTTGTAGTTGCTGGCGCTCTTGAACACTCCGGCTGGATCGAACACCTTGATCACCGCCGATCCATTCCCGGCGGGATGGAAGGACGTGGTCTGCTGGGTGTCTGTCGCGTGGAACGTGACGGGCGATTGCGTGATGGTCCCTACGGCCGTCGCGCTGCTGGTGACGCTGATGGCGGTATCCGCCAAGCCGGGGCGAAGCTGCTGATTCTGATAGTAATTCAGCAAGCTGTCGAGCGCAGCCGGGACAAGGGTCAGGGTTGTGTCGGGCAGGCCTACCGAGGTGGTGAAACTGGTCGGCACGTTTTGAATTACAAAGCCGGACGAATAGAGGCTCACGTTGGCGGTGGCATTGGCAAAGCCGGAAGAGGTGGCCATCAACTGCACGGAGCCGGTGGTGTTGCCGATGGCCTGGACGTAAATCTGGGTCTGGGCCAACGGAATCGTCAAGGTGGCTGAACCCACTGCGTTTGGATCGGTGGAAAGCAGGGCCTTCGACGAGTCGGTTGAGGTGATGGTGACCGTTGCGCTTGGATTGTAAGAATCGGCGGAGAAGTAGGTGGAGTTCTCCAGGTTCAGCCCGACGATGACGTCGTTCAGATAAAGCGCTGGTAGACCCACGTTGACAGGGATGACCTGGTAATTACTCGGCAAGGTGTATCCGCTGGGGGTATCGACGGTGAGATTGGTCGTGCCGGCAGCGAGCGGGCTAAACGACGCGGTTTGATATGTGTTTCCGTCGTCGCCGTTGAATGTGACGGAGGCGGGTGAAAGTGTTCCTGCCGCGGAATTACTGTTCGCGATGTTGACGGTGACGGATGGAGCGCCGGGCCGGAGTCCTGTCACATAAGCGTAGGCAACGACAGCGGGGATGTTGAGCGTGGTGGGATCGAGCGGTACCGGCTCCACATAAACCGCGGTGGCGGCTGCGCCGACAGATGTCGTCAGCGTGTCGTTTCCGCCGGTTGTGTATTCGGAAGGGTTAGCCACGACTGCGAAGCCCGAGGGAACCAGAGTTACGGTTGCCGCGCCTGTCGAGAATCCGGGCGCCGAGGCCATCAACTGGGAGGAACCCGTGCCCGCCAGCGCATTGGCATAGAGGGTGCCGAGGTAGCTGCCGCCTTCGGGCACTATGACCGAGATGCTGGACGCCCCCGGGTCCGTTGGGGTCGCAGCTAGCAGCAGGGCTGGGTTGGTGCTGGTGATCGTCACAGTCACACCGCCGGTGGGGGCGGGTTGAGCCAGCGAGCCCGTGAAGGTGGTCTGCAGATTGTTGCCCGCATTGAAATTGGCGATTGAGATGCCGGCTTCCGTCACCGTCGTTGGAACGGTTTGGTAGTTGCTCGGCGTCGTGAAGCCGGGGGCCGAGATGGAGACTACGGTGGCGCCAACGGCTAATGGATGAAACGCGGTCGTCAGTGAGCTGGTGTTACCAGTGAATGCTAACGGAGTTGTGACGATGGTGCCGATGGACGTGTCGCTACTGGTAACCGTGACGCTCGCGGTGGCCCCGGGACGAAGGGGCTGAGCGATTTGACTGGTATAGCCGGTCGGCAGGTTTAAGAAGCTGTCCAGCGGAAAGCTGGAAACGTACAGGGTGGAGTCGGGACCGGGGATCTGGGTTGCAAGCGTGTCGCCGCTAGTGCTGTAGACGTACTGAGCGGTCTGCACCCCGAATCCTGACTGCGCCAGTTGGACCGTGACCGTTTGCGTGCCATACGCCGCCGCACTGAACGTGAGAATGGGTTGGCCGGAAGCCTTGAGCGCCTGCGGATAGAACGGGATGCTGCTGGCGCCTTCGGGTACATTCACGGTGACGGAGGCAACTCCCGCGACGGTAGGATCCGTCGAGACGATCAGCGACGAGGGATCGGAACTGGTGATGGTGACAGTGACCCCACCACCGCCGATGGGCGCCGGGACGCCCAGGGTAGCGAGACCGGGGGTCGTATTCATCAGGTCCTTACCGACCGAAAAACCGTATGCGCTGATGCCAGCCGCGGCCACGGTGGCAACGACGGACTGATAGTTGGTTGGCGTCAACAAGCCCGTGCCAGTTCCGATGTTCAAAATGGTTGCGCCGGACATGAGGGGGTGGAAGCTAACGGAGGATCCTCCCGAGTTTCCCGCCAGCGTTACACTGGCGGCGCTCAGGGTTCCCACAGCCGGGACACTGCCGGTGAGGTTGGCGGTGGTGGTAAAGCCGGCACGCAGGACCTGGTTAATGACGTAGAGATAGCCGTCGCTCGCCTGCTTGGTAGTGGGGTCGAGGATCACAGAACTCACATACACAGGCACATCCGAGCCCGGCACGGTGGCGGCGATGGCGCTTGTTCCCCCCGTGTTGTAGTAATTCGAGGAAGTGAGGATGAGCCCGGAGGGAACCGACGCAACCGGGGCCTTTTGGGTGGTGTATCCCGAGGCGCTGACGGTCAGGTTGACGGTGCCATTGCCAACCAGGGATTGCACGTAGAAGTAGGCGTTGGCATAGGTCTGACCAGCGTAGACAGTCATGCTTGCGCTGGCGGTTCCCACGGCATTGGGGTCCGCGGAGATCAGGACCTTGGTGACATCGGGGCTGGTCACCGTCACGGTGACGTTGCCGGCCGGCGCCGGCGCGCCGAGGGCTGGCTGGAAGGCGACCTGCAGGTTCCGGCCGACAGTCACGGGGCTGACGGAAATGGGCGGTCCGGTCACGGTGGCGGAAATGGATTGGGAGGCCGTCGGCGTTGTGTAACCGGCGGGCGTGCTGATGTTGAGCGTTGAGGCGCCTACGGCGGCCGGATGGAACGCGCTGTTGGCAGTGGAGGCGCCGGGACCAATGGTGACCGGGCTGACCGTGATGGTTCCAACGGTCGTGTTGGTGCTGGTGATACTGACAGAGGCAGCGGGTGCACCGGGACGCATGGGCACGCCGATTGCCTGGACACTACTGTCGGCGGCCAGCGAGCTAAAAGCCACGTAGAGGCTCGAGTCGGGTGAGAAAGTCGTGGTGGCGAGGGCCGCCGTAGGGCAATTCGACAACGACGCCTGGCATAGAACGAAGCCGGAAGGGGTCAAGGTGATATTGGCGGTGGCGGGCGAGTAGCCGGTTGCGGTTGCCGTGACGGTGACGGGGCCGGAAGCGGCCAAGGCCTGAACATAAACCACAGGGATGGCGGTGGATCCGGCGTTTACCTTCACGGTGACCGATTTCTTGCCGGCCGCGTTTGGATCCGACGAAAGCAGGGCCTTGCTGGAATCGGTACTGGTGAAGGTAACCAGCGAGTTTCCGGCGGGCGCCGGCGCACCCAGCGTGGCATTGCTGAAGTACGTTTGCTGATTGTAGCCCGCGGTTAGATCTTGCAAGTTGATGGGTGGGCCGGTGACCGTGGCCGTGAGCTGCACGCCGGAAGATGGGGTTGTGTAGGTTAACGGGGTGGTGATGCTGAGGGTGGAGGCGCCTACGCTGAGCGGATGAAACGAGAACGTGTGCGACGAATCGCCGGCGGCAAAGACCAAGGGGCTGCCCAGGACGGTTCCGACCGAAGTTTGAGAGCTGGTGACAACGACACTGGCAGAAGTCACTCCGGGACGCAGCGCTCGGGAGGCATTGATCGCGAAGGTGGTGGGGTCGAGCAGATACGAAGCGACCGAAAGCTGCTGGTCAGCAGAACCGAAAGCGAGGCTGAAGTTCCCCGACGTGAACGCAAAACCCGAAGGCACAAGCGTAACCGTGGCTGTGGCTTGGGCATATCCGACAGCTTTGGCGGTTAGTTTCGCGGTACCGCTTGAGGCCAGGCCCTGGACATAGAAGTTGGGGATTTGGGTTGAGCCTGCATTGGCTGTGACGGTGATCTGCGAGGCGCCGGCAGAGACGGAATCCCGCGCGAGCAGGACGTTCGAATTGTCGCTGGTGATGGTCACATTGAGGTTGCCGGCAGGGGCTGGCTGCGCTAAGGTTCCGGAGGTAAAGTCCTGCAAGTTATAGCCGATGGTGACGGCTTGCAAAGTCATGCCCGGTGCGGGGTTGACGGTGATGGCCGCCGTCGCACTGGCGACCCCCGGAAAGGAAGCGGTCAAGGTGGTCATGCCGGGCGCGACGCCGGTTATGGTGACAGTCTTAGTTAAAGTTCCTGCGGCGAACACCGCTTTGGCGGGAACAGTCGCCAGGGTGGTGTCACTCATGGAAAGATTCACGGTTATTCCGCCGGGAGCGGGAGCGGGCGAGGAGACGGTGAGGGTAAGGGTGGCGGTGTTCTGCGTCAGCACGGTCTTGGTGGCTGGCGAGAAGCTCATGGTGAGCGCCAAGCCGACGGGCTGTGTGTCGCAGGCGTAGCCCGGGGCGCAGGCAGTGATCTGAGTGGATTGGCCCAGGCGATTGAGGGCAATTCCGCCTGTGACAGTCGCGTTGGCGGAGTTCTTAGTTGCCGGAATGGTGGCGTTAGATACGGCGATCAGGGTGGGATCGGCGCTGGTGAGCGTGATGGGCAGCGCAGTTGCGGTGGTTCCGGAGATGCTGACCGGTAACGGAGCGGTGGCGCCCGGTCCAACGGTCACGCCATGGCCGAGAGAGATGATGCTGTTCGTGACCGAAACGGTTGCAGTGGCCGAGGTATAACCGGGGGCTGAGGCGGTAATCTGCGCTGCGCCGGCAGCGACGCCGGTGACGGAGAAACTGCCGCCTGCGCCATTGGGACCGGCCACGATGGATGCCGGAGAAACCGTCGCGATGGCGACGTTGTCGATGCCCAGCGTGACGGTCACGCCGGCGGCCGGGGCCGGATCGTTGAGCGTGAGCGTTCCGGGCGCGACGCGGCCCGGCGCGAGCAAATTAATGCTGCTTAGCGACATGGATCGGTTATTGACGGAGACGCTGGCCGTGCCGTTGTTGAATTGAGGAGCAAAACCCGTAATGGTGGCGCCACCGGAGTTCAAGGTGGATGCGAAGGTGAATCGCACCGATTGCTGGTTCGCGGGAATGGTCACCGAGCTAGGCAGGTTTTGGATTGAATTGGTGACAGTTGTAGACAGGTTGATGAGTTGGCCACTATTGCCTGCGGGCACGTTGATACTGACCGTTCCCCCGCTATTGGATGAGGTCAACAGAGAGGCGGAATCGAGTGTCACGATGACGGATTGCGTGTAGATCCCCATCACAGTGGTGTTGACGGGCTGACTACTATCGATGCCGTCGTTGACGATCAGCTGCACCACATAGGGGCCAATCACGTCGGGCGTGAAAGTGGGTTTAACCGAGGTAGGCGCGTTCAGGACCGTGGCGCTTCCGGCCGGTTTGGAGAGCAGGCTCCAAGCGTACGTCAGCGGCACATTGCGAGGGCTGGTGGAGGCCGAGCCGTCCAGCGTGAAGCTCTGGGTGACGAATGCATTCTGCGCGGCCGGGCCGGGGTTGGCGGTCGGTGCGCCGGGGATGGTGGAGACGAGCTCCGTCACCGGCGTGCTGGAAACGATGCCGTCATTGACGATCAACTGGGCTACGTAATTTCCGGCCAAATCAATGGTGAACTGCGCTGTGGCGTTGGTGGCTCCAGTGATCGAGGCGGCGCTGCCCGTCGGTGTGGTGAGCAGCGACCAGGCGTAGGTCAGCGGCAGACTATTGGGATCGGTGGACCCGGCGCCATTGAGTTGAACCATATTCCCAACGCTGGCTAGTTCGGAGGTTGGGCTGACGACTGCCACCGGGTATCCGATGATGGTCGAAATGGTGGCGGTAGCCGGCTGGCTATCCATGAAACCGTCATTGACAATCAACTGCGCAACATACTCACCAGCTAAGTCGGCGACGAAGGTAGGCAGCGGAGACGCCGGATCCGAGATGCTGGCGGCGCTGCCGGATGGCGCTGAGTTCAGGCTCCACTTGTAGGTGATGGAATGACCGTTGACGTCGGTCGAGCCGGTTCCATCGAGTTGGACGGTGGCGCCGACGGCGACCACAGCCGGGGCGGAGACCTTGGCCGTGGGAGGAGGATCGTTGGTGGTGATCGTCACGGTGGAGATTGCGCTGTTGAGATAGCCATTGTTGACGTAGAGTTGAACCACGTAGTCGCCTAACTCATCGACGACAAAAGTGGGGCGCACGGAGGTGGGATTCAGCAAGACGGCGGCGCTGCCTGGGGGTATCGACGAGAAGCTCCATTGATAAGTAAGCGGCAATCCGTTGGGGTCGGTGGAGGCGGAGCCATCCAGTTGAACGGTTGACAGGACGACAACTGTCTGAGGCGGCCCGGCGTTCGCAGTGGGGAGGACCGGAGCGGTAGTCGTGACGGTAACCGTGGCGGGAAGGCTGTCGAAATAGCCGTTGTTGACGATGAGCTGCGCGATGAACGCGCCGGTCTGGTCGGCGGTGAAGGTGGGCCGGACTGCCGAGTTGCTGGAAAGAACGGCGCTGCTGCCGGCTGGGACGGTCGTCAATGCCCAGCGGTAGGTCAGTGGGAGGCCGTTTGGATCGGTCGAAGCGGAGCCGTCCAGGTGGACCCCGACGCCTTCCGCCACCGACTGGGCGGGACCTGCGTTCGCAACCGGCTTTACGATGGCATTGGCCCCGATAGTCACTTGAGCGGCGGCGCTGCTGAGGCTGCCGTTGTTCACAACCAGTTGGAGTGTGTATGCGCCCGCCACGTCTGCCACAAAAGTCGGCATCACGACAGTGGCGCTCGAAAGCGTCGCCTTGCTCGCCGCAGGCTTTGAAACGAACGACCAGAGATAGGTGAGCAGCTTGCCGGCCGGATCCGAGCTGGCCGAACCATCCAGGTGAACGGTGGCACCCTTCAGTACAGTTTGGTCCCGGCCCGCGTTGGCGGTGGGGGGAACCTGGACGGCGGCGCCGACTTTCAGGTAGACGGGCGCGCTGTCCTGGTGAGCGTTCGAGACGATTAACTGGAGTGTGTACGTGCCCTTCACATCTGCGACAAAAGTCGGATTGTAGGCGGAGCGGCTGGACAGCACCGCTTTGCTGCCGGTGGGCAGCTTGGACAACGTCCACAGGTAGCTGATCGCCGCACCCTTGGGATCGTAGCTTTGCGACCCATCCAGGTGGACGGTTGCACCTAATGCAACCGCCTGGTTTGGCCCCGGGACCGAAACCGGGGGGAGATTGTAGGGCGTGACGGAGAATTTCCAGGTCAGCGCGGATGGCGAGAACGAAACAGCCGGATTCTGAAACACATCGAAGGAATTCGTCGCGGTCACCTGCGAGTTGGCGGGAACCGTTCCGAAATCCAGCATCACTTTGTCGGTTACCGTGTCGGTGCTGTTACTGACGGCCAGAGCGCTGACGTTCTTGTAGGCATTTGCGCTGCTGTTCACAACGTCGGCGCGGTAGACCAGCCTGACTTTCGAGGAGTTGATCGATTGCTGGCTCAGAAGGACATAGTTGGTCAGCGTCAGGCCGCTCTGACCGGAACTAATCGCCGGGTAAAGGGCCAGCATCGAAAGGGTGAGGACAAGGGACAGGCGCACGCGGGTTCTCCTGGTGGTTCAACTAAGGAAGCGGAGAAACCGGCTGCAACGGGACATCCGATGCGCGAATACTAGACCCGGTCCGTAGCCAGAACATTCTGAGCTTCTAAAATCAGCGATCCGGCTGAAGTCCGCAAGAACATTGTCCGCCCCTTCTGACGGACCCCGTAACGGTTCGTAACATGTCGCGGCGCGGGTTTCGCCGAAGTGCTCCTCCGAAGCTCATGCCGCCACCTTTTCCAGCGAATACTCGTGGTGAAGCCCGCCGAGAACCGGCTTGCTCCGGATCACGTGCCCGGCAGGAATGCGGTGGCGGTCCGTGCTCTCTGGCGGGGAGGGACACACGGGCGCCGGTATGCCCGGGCCAAGGCTCATGTGCGGCCTCCCGTGATTGAAATGCGCCATCCACGATCTCAAGATCAGTTTCAGGTGGCGCTCATGGAAGAGAATGATGAAGTCCAGGCATTCTCGACGCAGAGTGCCGCCGAAGCGTTCGCAGACAGAGTTCGCCCGGGGCGCCCGCACCGGAGTTCGGAGCACTCGCACACCCATGGCTGTCACAGATTGATCCAGCTCCTTAGAGAAAATGCTGTCTCGGTCGTGGATCACGAACCGATACCGATGATCGCCCGGCAGCGCCTCGCGAAACTGCTGCAAAGTCCACTCCGCCGTCGGATGGGCGGTCACGTTGTGATGGAAAATGCGCCGGGTCCCCACTTCCATCAACACGAATACATAAAGGGTGCGGAACGTCGCCGTGATCACGACGAAGAAGTCGCACGCCACGATCACCTTGGCATGGTTATGGACGAAGGTCAGCCAACGCTGCTTCGGATCGGGTGTTCGCGCAGGACCTCCGTGCCGCAGGTACTTCTCCACGCTGCGGGGCGACACCCGGATCCCCAGTTTCAGATTCAATTCGTTGGCGATGCGTTCCTCGCCCCAGGTCGGATTCGCAACGGCCATCTTGCGGATCAATTGTCGGAGGTCCTTGGGCAGGGGCGGTCGTCCCGTCGGCATCGACTTCCAGCGCCAGAAGAGCCGGAATCCTTTGCGGTGCCAGCGGATGAGGGTATCGGGCTTGACGACCACCAGCGCCACCCGCCAATCGAACAGCCGACTCACGGTGGCCATCAACCACCTGGTAGCATCGTGGGCCCGGTGCGGCTTGACCTGCCGCTCCTGGAAGAGCGCCCATTGCTTTCGCAGAAACAGGTTTTCCGCAGCCAACGCTGCGCGGGGACGTACCACCAGGACAAGCAGCCGACCCAGGTTGAAGAAGGCGACGCATGCAGTTAGGAAGCAGTGTCGCAGAGCGTGAGGAAGATTAAGTTAACAATCCCGACATGAACGCCCAGAATCGCACGTTACCGGACGTTACGAGCTGTGATCCGGCCACCGGCCCAAGTTTCTGCGCATCACAGGTCTCCCTTCAGCCCTTCAAGGACCAGAAGCCATTCGCTACTTTGCGCAAAACTTTGCGTGACGTGCGAACCTATCGCGGCCCAATCCGACCGGAACGGCATGACTAACTTCTAGATTTTGGTTGGAATTGGGTTCAACTGACTTGCTGAACTTGGAACCACAATCCAGCGCTCTACCAACTGAGCTACCCCCTGGTGACGATCAGCCTGTAGGTTCAGCGTGGCTGTGTGCACAAGCCACTTGATGATCCTTATCCGAGTTCGGTCACAGGTAGCGCGCGAAAGCCATTCGAGAATGGAAAACTGTTTGGTGTGCGGGAGACGACTCCGCCGGCGGTCACACGCGACTTGCCGATCACCGTACGGACGAAATCCAAATTCACCGTGTCACCGAGATCTGGGAGCTCCGTCCATTTCGCTTCAAACAGTTCCAGCCGTCCGCCGACGTCCACGACGAAATCCACTTCGCGGGTTCGATCTCGCCAGAAGAAGAGGCTGCCCGAGCGCCCGGCGCGGCGCTCGCGATCCCGCAGCTGGGCGAAAACGAACGTCTCCCAAACTGCGCCTGCTGCCGGCGATTGCCGGAGAGTTTCCTCGGACCGAATGTTCAGAAGAGCGCAAAGCAGTCCTGTGTCCGCAATGTAGAGCTTTGGACTCTTGACGATGGACTTGGTTCGGTTCGAGAACCACGGCTCAAGCAATACGGCCTGGCCGGAAGCTTCCAGTAGCGACAGCCATTGATTCGCGGTGGATGGGGCGATACCGACATCGCGCGCCAGGTCCGCCTTGTTCAGCAGGTTTGCAGAACGAAGGGCGCAGGCGCGCAGAAACCGCTCAAAGTCCCGCAAACTGCCGACATTCGCCAGAGCGCGCACGTCGCGTTCCAAGTATGTCGCGAGGTAGGAATTGTAGAAGGCGACCGAGTCAATGTCTGGGTTGGCATAGAGTTCTGGAAAACCGCCGCGCACGATGGCGGCTTCGAGTTCGGCCGTAGGCAGCGCCCCGCGGATCTCGGCAAACGATAATGTCTCCAGTTCCACGATGTCGGCCCTGCCCGCCAACGACTCGGAAACGTTCTTCATAAGGGTGAACTTCTGCGACCCGGTAAGCAGGAATTGTCCATTGCGCGTGCGATGGGCATCCACTGCCACCTTCAGATGTCGAAAAAGACCGGGGGCATATTGCACCTCGTCAATGATGACGGGCAGCGGATGGCGCTGAAGGAAGCGCTCCGGCTCCTTCTCGGCCTGCTCGGCTTCGGTGGGAAGGTCAAGGGACACGAACCCGTAATCTGGAAACAGGTGCCGGAAAGTGGAGGTCTTGCCCGTCTGCCGGGCGCCGGTCAGGACGATCACTGGCCGCGTCTTTGCAGATCGTTTCAGGCGAGCCTCAACATCGCGCAGAATCCACATATGCAAAATATACGATACAATCGCATATTTTGCACGAATTCATTGGATGCGTATGATGCCGATTGAATGGCGTATGGTCAAAATATCCAGCCGAAACTCGGTGCGGAGTCGAAAACATCTAAGCTACTGGCACATGAGCTGTCTGTGATAATCGTTTCCGATGCGTGACCGTCTTCATTGGGCCCGCCTACTGGCGTATGTCACGGGCCTAGTCAACCAAGCGCTGCTACTGAAGAACGAGTATTTGGTGGCCGAGAACCGCATTCTGAGAGCGCACTTGCCCGACCGGTTGCGGCTCTCCGATCCAGAGCGGTCCACACTAGCCGAAATCGGCAAGCGACTCGGCCGGAAGAAACTGAAGGACGTGGCGGCCAGCGCGAAGCCGGACACGATTCTAGCCTGGTATCGACGGCTGATCGCTCGCAAGTTCGACGGTTCCCGTTATCGCAGCTTTCCAGGCCGTCCCCGCATCGAAGCTGAGGTGGAAGCGCTGGTCGTTCGCTTCGCTCGCGACAATAGGAGTTGGGGTTATGACCGTATTGTAGGAGCGTTGGCCAACCTAGGCCATGTCCTATCGGATCAAACTGTGGGCAATATTCTGCGGCGCTATGGCATTGCACCAGCCCCCGACCGGAGCCGAACGACGACCTGGAAAGAGTTCATCCGGCGGCAGGCGGGATTTCTGTGCCTGCTCTTGGGAATTCTGAAGCTGACGGTGGAGAAGCAATGGACCTGGTGGCGGGTCTTGTTGCCGGTATGGGCGGTGCTCGGCCACAGTCTTGTCTACATCAGTGTGGGATTCGTTTGGCTCACGTTCGCTGACGTTGGCATAAACGAAGAAGAGGTACTGACCCGAGAGCACGGCCACACGCACGCTCTTCAATTGCTGGCGCTCGTGTGTTTTGCGGTGTTTGCGGACAACCTGCTCAGGCGGATCGAGGGAGCGGACCAAAGGGTACGATTCTGGCTAAGTTCGGGCCGATGGGAGTTAATTGTGGTGTTCGGGATTCTCAGTGTGGCGTTGAATCTCCTGTTCTGGTCTGAAGTTGTGCCGTCACAAAAGCGCTGACCTCGCATTCATTGGCTACAGGTTGGAAATGTCTCCTCAACTCTCTGCGGGCCTCACTTCGCTCTACGAGTTTCTTGACCTTACGGCTTTCCATTTTTGTCGGCAAAGAGTTTGCACCATTCCAGCACGCACACGTCGATGCAATTGCTGTTCGTCACACGCCAGAAGGTCGCACTGGCGTTTTTTGCCGGGTCGAAGAGACTTCGATGCTCGTCTCTTTGCCCGACGCGGTAATAGGCGAGATTTCGTGCGAAGTCACGGCACAGTATCACGACGCGGCGCAGCCGGTCTTTTCTGGGCATGCTGGCACCGCCTGACAATGTTGCTTTCATTCGGGCTCGACCTTATTTCTGTTAGCTTTTCCCACCGTCTTTGCGATCATCGCATGAATCTGTTTTTCGATGGCTTTCCGCATCTCTGAAGGCAAAAGATCCTTCTGGTCCAGAGTTTTCCATGCAGCAGCTGTCCGATCCACCATCTCCCGAACGATTTCCCATACTGGGCTTGCCGGGAGGCGTGCAGTGTCGGTGAAACGCCGGACCTGGTCGACCGTGATCTCGTTGAGACTCTGGCTTCCGCCGAAGCTCAGAGCAAGTTTGTCGTTGGGGATATAGGGAAAGGTCGCGACAAAATCGTAGGCTGGCGAGAGGACCGGCGTGCGGCCGTCGGGATAGAGCAACGACCAGTTCTTCAGGTGCATGTCGCCGTTGCCGATCAACACGGAAAAAACGAGCCGTTGCACAAATTCATAGGTTCCCCCCTCCCCCGTTTCGGCCCACAGCACCGCTGCGATGTTGGCATAGCTTCGATGCCCGTATTTGTCATCGGGAAACAGGCCGAACACTTGCGCGAAATCCTCCATATGGATGCGCTCTCCAGCCGCGCGGTCAAAGCGCTGCACAACGAGGGCCTTACCCTGCATCCGTGCGGCGGCTTCCGGCAGGCCCTGAATTTCGCTAATCGGAACGAGTCGGATCTCGGGCACCGTAATCCCAACGGCGCGCGCGAGTGCAAGCATGACGTATTCATTCTCGGGCACCGACTGAAATTGTGTGGATGGCAGCTTGACGATCCAGGACCCGCCAACACCGTGCGCGGGAATGGTCAGCCCGCCAGACGCTTCCATGATGGCGGAGAATTTCAACTGCACCCCTGCAAGCGAAAACCGCAACACGCCATCGTTGCGGCGCTTGTCGCCGCCCTGCTCATCATCCTTCTGCAGATCGACAGGATGCCCGTCTGCGGTTAGCGGAGTGACGGTGACAGCGCCTGAAAGATCGGCACCGAGGACTGCCAGCAGAAAAAATTCACTTTCCGGCTTCACTCCTGCCTGTTCGGCCAGATAGGTTCGCAGGTGTCCTTCGGGCAGGAGGTTTGAAAAAAACGGCGGTACGCGGCGGCCTACCGGACGGACAGCCGTGACCAGGCCCCCGGAGCGACCCTTGAAGGACAGGCTCATTGTCGGTCGGTTTGGGTCGTCAACATATTCCTGCTCGAATGAAAACAGATGACGGTCACCGGCGAGACGGTTGATGATGCCGATCTGTCGGCCATGCAACTGGACAGAGAGAGCGTTGAGTTTTGGATCGAGTGTCATCGCCGATCCTCTTCTTCGTCGGGTTCCGCGGCGTAGAGGGAACGCTCACCCTGATCAGCATCAGCGACACGATCGGTACGGCGCTGGTCCCGGATCAGCGCCAGCACGGCAGGCACGAGTGTCCTTGGGACCAACAGTAGATCGCGGTCGAGCACACGGACCAAGTCGAGGAGAGTGTCGAATCGGGGCACTACCTTACCTGTCTCGATCCCGGATATGTGCACTTGAGGCAAGCCCAGACGTTGTCCGAGTTCGAGCTGGCTCCAGCCCCGCCTGTGCCTCTCCTCAATCAGTTCACTGCGGAGAGCCTCGGGCAATCCGTTCAGACGCGTTGGCTTGACATGTGATTGCATATTGTTCTCCACTAACAATATAATATCGCATATTGAGGCGCGCGTGGCTTTTGCATGATATACTAAACTATATCACATGGCATATGCAATATAGTAGGGCATATTGAACAGTTTGCCAAACCCCTGTGCGTAGACAAAACCGTACGCTGTCTTTTGATCAGCAACTTGGGGCCTGCCCCTGGGCCTGCCCCCAGCGTGCCAAGGCCCACGTTACGCCATGTTACAACGGTGAGTTCGTGCTGGAAACTGTCCTCTCACTTCTCGCGGCTATCCGCGTCTTCTTCCGCAGTCGGAGCGACACGGCTCTGGAGGTATTAGCCCTTCGACAGCAGCTCGCAGTCCTCAAACGGAAGCGGCCGCGGCCTCCTCTAAACTCTCTGGATCGTCTGTTTTGGACTATGCTGCTGCAGCTCTGGTCTCGCTGGGCCGAAGTCCTCGTTATCGTCAAGTCCAAGACTGTCGTCGGCTGGCATCGCGCGGGCTTCCGCTGGTACTGGCTCTGGCGTTCCCGGCCGCGCGGCGGTCGGCCAAAGATCAGCGAAGAGGTTCGACGGCTCATCCGCCAGATGGCAGAAGAAAATACGGGCTGGGGTGCCCCAAAGATCCACGGAGAACTTCAAAAGCTTGGTTTCGAGCTGTCGGAACGGACCGTGGCTCGATACCTGCGGCGCATTCGTCGTCGGGGTAATTCCGATCAGCGCTGGTTGAGCTTCCTCAAGAATCACCGCGAGGTGATCGTCGCCTTCGACTTGTTCACCGTGCCCACCTTGACATTCCAGCTTCTGTATTGCTTCTTCGTCATCGAGCATGGCCGACGCAGGATTCTGCATTTCAACGTTACTCGTCATCCAACCGCTGATTGGGTTGTGCAACAGCTGCGTGAAGCATTTCCCGACGCGATTCCATATCGTTATGCGATCCTCGACCACGACTCGAAATTCGATGCCAATGTGATGGCCTTCCTGAAGGCAACGGGTCTTACACCGAAACGCACAAGTGTTCAGGCCCCCTGGCAAAATGGGCTTGCGGAACGCTGGGTCGGAAGCTGCCGCCGCGAGATTCTCGATCATGTCATCGCGCTGAACGAACAGCATCCCGGCGGCTCGTTCGTGATTACGTCAACTACTATCACGACGACCGGATTCACGATTCCCTCGATAAGGACACGCCGAATCGACGGGCCGTGGAAAGCAAGCCTTCTCCGGCCGCGACTGTGATCTCCAGTGCCCGGCTGGGTGGCCTTCATCATCGATATAGCTGGCGCGAAGCCGCGTAAACCTCGGTCGCGTCTGTCGACTCGATGCTGTCCTTTGCGGTCTGCCGCCGGAGTGCCGTCGGCGACGCTCAACCGGCCCGCGTAGCCCATGGGAAAAAGGGGCCGGTGGCCCTCTGCTCGTTACAGCCTATTCTTCCCTACCGTCTTTTCACCATCTACGGCGGTTTGGCCTGGGGAGCTACTACACGTAACCGCGCAACATAGGGAGCGCAGTGCGCCGTTGCTCAACACGTTCGTCAGGATCAAACGAGGTTTTGGCTACACACAGGGCTGGGTTTGTTATCGGCAAGAACAAACTTACTCCGGGACACGGTGTACCGGATAATGAAAATGAGACACGGCTGAAGGGGACACTTTTCATCGAACGGGAGGTGGAATGTCTCAGAAGCGGCGAAAGTACAGCCCAGAGTTCCGTGCTCGGGCGCTGGAGCTACTGGAGAGTTGTAGCAGCGTTTCCGGGTTGGCCCGGGAGTTGGGGATCCGGCGAAAGTGGCTCTATGAGTGGCGAAATCAGGCGCAAGCGAAGGCAGCCAAGGCGGGCGAGGGTGCCAAGGTGACGGAGTCAACGGAACCGGCTGCCGATCGGGAAAGCGAGGCGCTGCGATTGCGGATTGCGGACTTGGAGCGGCTGGTCGGCCGGCTGGCCGCTGAAATTGATTTTTTCAGAAGTGCCTTGCGAAGAGTCGAGGAACGACGCCAGCGCAGCGGTGGGGCTGGCGTCGAAGCATCTACGAGGAAATGCGGGTTGTGAAGCAATCGCAAGGCGTGCTGGGGGTTGAGCGGATGTGCCAGGCGACGGGTGTTAGCCGGGCGGGGTTCTACCGCAGCTGGGAGGAGAGGGCTCCCGACGAGGCAGGCATGGCGTTACGCGACGCCATCCAACGGGCCTCGGTCGAGCATCCGAGATACGGAGCGGCGAAGGTGGCAGAAGTCTTGCGGAGAGGCGGCTTGGTGGTGAGCGTGGCGCGAGTGCAGCGGGTGCGGCGGGAAGACAACTTACTGGCAGTCCGGCGGCGTAGGTTCGTTGTAACTACGGATTCAGATCATGAGTTTCTCGTCTATCCAAACTTAGCTCAGTACATGGTGCTGACCGCGGTCAACCAGCTGTGGGTAGCGGACATCACTTACATTCGGCTGGCTTCGGAGTTCGTGTATCTGGCCGTGGTGCTGGACGCTTTTTCACGGCGCGCGGTGGGTTGGTCACTTAGTCAGAGCTTACAGACTAAGCTGCCGTTGGCGGCGTTGAATCTGGCGATCACCGCCCGGCAACCGGCGCCTGGCTTGGTGCATCATTCCGACCGCGGCTCGCAGTACGCCAGCGACGATTACGTCAGCCGTCTGGAAAAATGCAAGATCACGGTCAGCATGAGCAGGCCGGCGCGACCGTGGGAAAACGCGAAATGCGAGCGATTCATGCGGACCCTAAAAGAGGAGGAAATCGACTGCCGGCAGTACGACACGATGGTGGAACTGGAGCGGAACATCGAAGATTTTATCGAGCGCTATTACAACCAAGTTCGACTGCATGCCGCCTTGGGCTATTGCTCTCCGGTTGAATTCGAACAACAGCAAATCGGTATCGAGGCCAAACCCGGGCTGTCCGGGCTACCTGCGGCGTTAAGTTTTAGGAGGCATCGGGAGATCTATCCCGATGCTGTTTCAAAGAGGTCGAAAGGTCGGCGCCGCTGATGACCAATGTGCAGAAAACAGGGGAGGCGGCAAGCAACGCCTACTCCCCTGCACTCATCGGAATGAGTCTCCGACAGGATAATCCTGGCGGGTTGCTCTCCAGCAGAGCCCGCTTCCGCTGAGTTGTTTCGTTTCAGCGAAACGGGAGTCGCGGATTCTTCCTTCAGTTCCACGAAATTCACGTTCGGCGGCCAGAAGGTAAACGAGCCGCAGGCAATCGCTCTCCAATCGAATGGTCGAATCGTGGTGGGCGGCCTCTCCGGCTTGGCTCGGCTCGATGCGAACGGTGAATTGGACACTGCTTTCGGAACCGGCGGTTCGCTCGCAACTTTCGGGGTCACCGGCCTGCTGATACAGACCGATGGAAAGATTGTTGCCGTTGGCGAACAAACTAACGTGGAGACGGGCGTCTCGACCCTGATGGTGGCGCGGTATCTGGCGAAGTAATAGCCAGGAGACGATGGTAAAGCATGTATGGGTAGTGGTCGGTTAACCCTACTACCCATGTTTTTGACTGAGCCAATCCCGGCAGTCACTCCATCCTTCTGCGCAGTCCCAGTGAAATGCTCTCGAGGTCGCATTGAAATCGAATGTCTCGAGTGTCACCTCATCGAGGAGCTACAGAGGATGGCAGGCCGGCATACCGCTCTTTCAACGCCCAGCGGACCGCTACCGATATCGGGGACAACGGTCTCATATCTTCGATGATCCCAAGGGACGGGTTGCGATGTGTATCCTAACGCCAGAGACAAAAGAGCTGGCACGATTAGTTGATACAACTTTCTCATTTCTCGTTCTCCTTATCAATTCTTGATTGCGCCACGGCGCACGATGCGTGGCGCTGACGAAATGTAGCGATTGAAACCGAATGCCAAGTGTCAAGATGCTGTAAGGAAGATGTAAACACCTTGTCGAAGGTTAGAGTAGTGCGGCCGAATCGGAAAGTTTACACGCGGCCCTGTCGGCTCGAGGACAATCTAGAGAACATCTTCGTCTCGCTCCAGGGGAAGGCGGATTACAAAACGAGCGCCTGTCGCGGGTTCAGTCCACATGTCGCCGCCGTGATCACGCACAGTCTGGCGGGAGAGCGCTAGCCCCAGTCCCAGGCCATCGTCCTTGCCTGCGGTAACGAGCGGCTCGAACAGGCGGTCGCGAATCCCACGCGGAATTCCGGGCCCTGTGTCTTCTACATCGATCAACACGCAATTGCCCGCCTTCCTCGCCCCAATGCGGATCTTCCCGCCATGCGGCATCGCTTCGAGAGCGTTAGTAATTAGGTTAAAGAAGACACGCTCGATGCGAAAGCGCTTCAACGGCATCTCTAAACGGACGGGCACGTTGTTCAAGATCTGAACATTCTGCTTTTCCGCTGCCGGCAATGCCGCCTCCGACGCCGCAATGATGACGTCGCGGATTTTGCAGATCGCGAATGTCGGTTTGTTTCCACAACTCGCGTCAGCCAAGTCTGCCAGCAATTCGCGCATGCGGCTCGCTGCGCGGAAGATATTGGCTGCCAGGCGCTTGGCCTGGGTCGGCAAAGGATCAAGTTCCATTAACATTTCCGCGCCCGCGAAGACTGTCCCCAACGGATTCCGGAGGTCATGAACGATGGAAGAAGAGAGCCAATCAATGGTAGAGATACGTCTCTGCCAGCTATCCGAAAGCGGAGGCAGGGGAATCATCCCAGCCGCCCGGTTCTCATTGAAGTCCATTGGAATCGGGGGCGCAGCGAGCCTGTTTGTCATGGCCTGTTGTCCCGAGTCTTCCATCATATTTGGGTTATCCTCCTTGGGGTTTGGACTCCGCTTAGGAAATCTGAACCGCGTTGTCGCTCGAAAAAGAGCGGAAACGGCGCAATTGCAAAGATTCGAGGCGCCTAGCGCATATCGTTAACGACCCGCTCCCAAGTATGATTTGTCCACAGCGTCCGGTCGCCGAGAATCCGGCGCCGGGTCTCGAGTTTTAAGGAAGCCGCACACAACGGACTCACTCGCTGGCGGCTGGGCCCAGCGACGTTCCTCATTTGTTTGGCGCCCGCAGCTCGCGTTCTGCCCGCTTCTAGAAGATCTGCCAGCACCTGACGGAGGCGCCCCCGCGCCCGTGATAGGCCCGACATGACGGTTCCCGCGGGCAAGCGAGTGATCTCGGCAATCTCTTTGTAGGACATCTCCTCGATCTCCCGCAAAACGAGGACTTCGCGAAAATTCGGCGGGAGCATTTCCAACGCCCTTCGCAAAAGGTCGCCGCGGTCGCTCTGAAGTGTAAGTTCTTCCGGATCAGGGGCACGAGAGTCGGGAGGGTCATCGTCAAATTCTGTGACGTCTTGCCGTGGCCCGTTTGCGTGCAACCAACTGTAGAACGTATTGCGGACAACCATCATGAGCCAAGCACGCGCATCACCCCCTCGGAGACCGGGAGAGAATCGGACAGCCCGCAAGCAGGCTTCCTGAACAACGTCCTCAGCGTCCTGTTGATTGCGAGTGAGCCGGCGCGCTAGGTTGTAGGCGGCGGTAAGATGCGGCAAGACCTGGTCAAAATTCGACTCAGGGTTGTGCTTGGGCACTGAAGAAGCCTCGTTGGAAACGGTATTGCGTCCTACTGACACGGTTGAGGTCCACTATGGTCGGCGCCGGGGCCCAAGACAATGGACCGGCAATCCTTTCGCGTTGGAATTGGGGTCCCCTGGCAACTCACACTCAGCAGGAAACTTATGTGGAAACCTCCCCTTCTGCTTTTCCCGGTACTCTTGTGGTAGACCCGGTCACCCGAGACCCAAACCTTGCCATGCCAGAGAACCATCAGCTTCGCGAGCTGCTACGTTTTGGGGTGTTTGAGCTGGACCTCCGCGCTGGCGAATTGCGCAAACACGGACTGCGAGTCCGGCTGCAAGCGCAGCCTTTTCAAGTGCTGGTGATCTTGCTGGAGCACCACGGGGAGGTGGTGACACGTGAGGACCTCCAGAAGAAAGTCTGGCCCGGAGACACATTCGTAGATTTTGATCACGGGCTCAACAAGGCGATCAACAAAATCCGCGATGCCCTCGGCGACTCCGCCCAGAATTCCCACTTTGTGGAGACCGTTGCTCGTCGCGGCTATCGCTTTCTCGCGGCGGTCAGTCTTGAGGAGGTTACCCCTGATCGAAACCCGGAATCCACCGTTGAGGCGCATCCTTCACTGGAAGCCGGTGAGCAATTGGACGCCGCCCGCAAACCCGCACTGCCCAAACATCGTTTGCCATTGATTTCGTGGAAGATATCGTTGCTCGTGGTGGTTGCGCTGATGGCCTCGGTCGTCAGCTTGAAGTTCTATTTCAGCAACCGCGGGTCGCCTGTCATTCGCTCCCTCGCCGTTCTTCCGCTCGAAAGCCTCTCCAGCGATGCGTCTCAGGATTACTTCGCCGATGGGATGACGGACGAGTTGATTTCGGACCTTGGCCAAATCAGCGCGTTGCGAGTGATCTCGCGAACCTCGGTGATGGGTTATAAACACGCGCGTAAATCTCTGCCGAAGATCGCTCGCGAACTGAACGTGGACGCCGTGGTAGAAGGGACCGTGCTGCGTTCCGGCGACCGAGTCCGCATCACAGCGCAATTGATCGACGCTTCTTCGGATAAGCACTTATGGGCTGAGAGCTACGAAGGTGAGTTGCGGGATACGCTGGGCCTGCAAAACCAAGTGGCGAGAGCCATCGCCGATCAGATTCGGATCAAGTTGAAACCTAAGGAGGAGGCGGCGCTCAAGAACGTAAAGGTTGTCCATCCGGAGGCGTACGAGTCCTATCTCAAAGGACGTTACTTCTGGAATAGGCGAACGGCGGGCGGTTTAAGGATTGCTCTCCGGTATTTCAATCAGGCTATCGAGGAGGATCCAAAGTACGCCGAAGCTTATACTGGTCTGGCCGACACTTACGCATTGTTGGGAGACTGGCAGTATTCAGTGATGACCCCGAAGGAGGCCCTCCCCAAGGCGAAGGCTGCGGCGATCAAAGCCCTGGAATTGGATAGCCTCCTTGGCGAAGCCCACAACTCGCTTGCATTCTGCCTGGATGGCTTCGACTGGGATTTCGATTCCGCGGGTAAGGAATTCCGGCGTTCCATCGAATTGAACCCAGGCTACGCGAACGCTCACCATTGGTATTCATGGCATTTGAGTCTATTGGGCCAACATGAAGCAGCAATCGAGGAGATGAGAAAAGCGGAAAGCCTCGATCCGTTGTCACTGATCATTAACGCCGATCTGGCAGAGCTTCTTGTCCTGGCGCATTCTTATGACGAATCGATACTACAGAGCCGCAAGACGATCGAAATGGACCCCAATTTCTCTCTGGCACATATTCAACTCGCCCAGGCATATCTGCAAAACACATAGATACGAGGAAGCCGCCGCGGAACTGGAGAAAGCGGTACAGCTTTCCGGACGCAGCCCGACCTCGATCGCGAATCTGGCCCGTGCCTACGTCGCATCCGGCAAGAGAATGCAAGCTGTCAAGCTACTGGGCGAACTGACGGAACGATCTAACCCCAGCCATTCACTTGCCGCAGACATTGCGATGATCCATGCATCTCTCGGCGAAACGGATCGAGCCATGAGCTGGCTGGAAAAATGCTACGAAGAGCGATTTAACCCCGGCATGCTGCAGCGGCCAGGCTTTGATCCTCTCCGCTCAGATCCGCGGTTTAAAGCGCTTGTGCGCCGTATCGGCTTGCCCCATTGAATCCGGGCCTTCGATCTTCGTGATTGCGCTCTGACTCCCCGGTGTTGCGTGCCCGAAAGCAAGCGATCTTCTCGGAGATGGAGCAAGCGGTATTCGGTGCTCTTTCTGAATTGTGGGCCGCAGGCGAAGCGTAGAGCGGCGCAGCGGATCGTAGCGATGGTGTCTATCGGAGCGTTGCGCGTCGCTATGGAAACCTGGGGGCGCGACGGCGGCAAAAACCCTCTGGCAAAATATTTGCGTGAAAGCTTCGCCACAAGATCTGACGATTCCGGTCGGAGAAAGTTGTTTACCGCCGCCGTCGGCCAGTCTGACCGCGGTTCGAGAATTGATCCCCGGATGCGGCCGGATCACGGGCAACCCGGACGTAATTCTTAAGTTAGCGCTTATGGGGTCTACTCCTCGATTCCAAGTTCTACGGTACCGGCGCGGCCGGGCTAGAACGTGAAACTCTCCTCCTCAGCAATCATCATTACCGGCGGTCCGCCCGATGAGATCTTCACCGCATGTGCCAGCGTCTCTCTGCCGCCAGCCGATTCGGCGCACGCTTCGAGGCTTTTCAAAGAAGGGAAATAGACCTCCACCACGCGACAAAACTGGGGCTTGCCTTGCGGTGACGCCAGGACCTTTGTCGACACGATTCTCGTCTTTCCGTTGAGCTTAGCAACCGCCAAAGGGACGTGCTCATCCAGATACAGCCTTTCGAAAGCTTCGATATCCACCGGTTGTGGATACGCGACAATCAGTTTCACACTACTCATATCGGCTCTCCTAAACATTTAAAGTTTTTCTCGCTGACCCCGAACCCAACGCTGGGCAGGTTGAAACCGCCGGCGGCTTCGATTGCGAACTCTGCTAAACCTGTCACTCCCAGGAGAGCGACAACCAACGCGCAACGCCATCACAACGAGGGGAGAAGGCACCTTCTGGGGTCTCGTTTCCATCGTTAGATTGTTCGCTGGCAAGTCTTGACGAGTTACGCTGTTCAAGAAACGTCTTCGTTGCACATCATTCTCAGTCAGGAATCTGTTCATCTAATGTCTATGTCGCCTCAGACCTGAATATTCCCTGCTCGAGTCTCAGTGATCTCATTAGGCCGAAGCTACCGTAAAATCCGCAGCAACCCCCATCTTCGATTTCTGCCCCAGGCTGGTTGCAACACAAAGAGAGCCTCTAGGTCGGGATGGATCAAGATCTTGGGGTCGAGGAGCAGGTGACTTGCGGCTTCAGTCGCACCGGACTTCGGTATTGCCAACCCGAACCAACGAACTGGAGCGTCAGATGGTCGCTGACATTGAACACCCTTCAGCGGCGTGTCTTCAACGATGCGCCTGAGCAATTCTGATTTTTTGAAAGGGTGACAGACTCACTGAAACACCGATTCAGAATCGACCTAGCACGATTGAAACGCAGATGAAAGACGGCCCAGCAAGAGAATCTCCTCTGGGCCGTGAGTGGTTGAAACCCGCGATTAGCGTTGAGCCGGAACCACGGCGACGCCGTTAATCACGCTACCAGGGATGGTGACCACGGCTGAGGTCGTCAGGTTGCCGTCTTCGTCGCGGGTGAAGATCGACAGATGAGAGTTGCCGCTGACGCTATCAATGGCAGCGACCAGGCCCTCGCCGGACGTATTATCGGTAGGGTTGCCGGTGAAAGTCGCGGCGATCGCGTCGTCAAGCACAATCGTCTTGCCGTGGACGACGTACCGTGAAAGGTTTTGGCTCGCCGTATTGCTGGTGTAGAGATATGGTCCCGTAAGAGTCGCCCAACAAGGGGCGTTTTGAGTGCCAATGACGTGGTTGATAATCGCCTCGCCTCGCACCAGAGCGATCTCGTTGTCGTGAGCGATGGTGACGTAGGCATCCTTGCCACGCGTAGCCAAACCGAACGGCTCATTGGCATTAGCTGCTTCATTGGCATCCGAAGGGACGCCCGACACAAGAGTAGGATTCCCGCTGACCGCCCCGTCGTCGAACAGGTTGAATGTCTCGATAGCGTTGGATTTTTCAGTGACGATGAGCTGGTTGGCCAGAACACCGACCTGGGCCGCCGAACCATCCGCCACGAGTAACGTCGAGACGCCATCGGGATTGGCATTTACAACGTTTCCGAAGATTGCGTGCGATTCCACTTTTTTAGCGCCGAGAACGTAAAGATGGTGCTCACCGAAAGCGACGCTGACCGGGTTAGCGACCGTGGGAACCACTTGGGCGAGAGACAAGCCGTCATCCCCGACTCGAAAGATGGAGACGGACTGCGAGCCGAAATTGACGGCGGCAACCAAGCCGTCCTCGGTCTGGACGCCGCCAGCGTTCCCGGTTGCGCCACCCGTGCCCTTCGTGGACAAGGACTGGATCAGTTTGCCGCCGGGGTTGTAAACCAACAACTGGTTCGATGTGGCATTCGATGCGGTGACCACGAAGGGACCCGCTGCCTGGACCACAGTGGCGCCTCCCAGGAGCGGAACCAGTATGCTCGCCAAATAGATGTTCTTCATTCGAATCTTGCTCAGTATCATTAAACTCTCCTTTAAGTAGTTGGACTCGAGTCCTCGGATGAGTACAGAGAACTTCCGCCAACGTTCACTCAGTTCGCTTGAACGTGCAGCGAAGTTATGGAAAAATCACTCGAACTTGGTTCTTTGTTATTTCTTGCGTTGAGGGAGTTTACAAACTCTTTATAATTACTGTGGGAATTATTTCGAGTGTCAGCCCGGTCTCAAAGGAAGCGGCGCACTCAAGGCGGAATATTTCCGCTGCACGAGATGTCTAGAAATATGAAAAGAGCACTTTCCGTCATGCGAGCCGGAAAGCTCTATTCTTCCCTCGGTGGGCGTGGCTTATGCACCGCGCCCACATTTTCCTCCGTATGCGCCAATTAGGTGTCCAGCCAGATATCGCCAGTCAAAACGAACCCTTGGGCTTCAACGCTGGCCGCACAGAGTGGGGCCACTCTGCAGCACAGACTCAAGCCGATCTGGCGAATTCGATAGGGCGTCAGGGTCCGAGCGCTTCGCCTAGTCTAGAAAACGGCTTTGGGCAGTAAACGAATAAAAGAGCATTTTCTGGGTTATTGGTATTCCCTACGCTGGCAGCCATTAGAAAACAGTGAAAACGCGACCTTTGGTAGCGGCCCCGCGAGAGTTTGAAGTGTCCCAAATAGCGCGTAGGGTTGGACCGCCGAAATTAGTTCTGCCGGTAGAGCAACACGAATTGGCGGAGTTCCGTTTCGTTGAGATCGGAGACTGCCCAGAACGCCATCCCGTTGCTGGACCAGCTTTGCAGATGGTAGCCATTGCGGGTTTGTGTGCTTTCGGCGGTCGATGTCGCAGACGGCCAAGTGAATAAGTTGATGGTGTGTTTGCGACGTCCGTAGATCAGGGCCGCCGCTGGGCGGTCATCGAAGTACTCCAGACGTCCTCCGAGCAGAGGGAAGCCTTCGACATCTTTTACATTTGGGGCAAAGTCGAGTTTCCCATTGAACCATGGTTTCACTGTGTGCTGATCGGTGGAGGGTACATCCAGCAGGTGAGTTCCGGCCAGCGATCGGACGTGGGCGGACAGCACATTGGCGGCCAAAAGTTGGTTGGGGTCGACGCGCGCCCTGAACAGGGCAATGTTCCATGTGAGGGATGCGACTAACAGCACCGACGCGGCAATCGCCAACCAACGCCAGGGCGTCGGCGCGGAATTCTCCTGGCGCAAGCTTTGCCGGATTTTCTGCTCGAGGCCTGGCGGAGCTTCGTAGTAACGGGCTCTTGTTCGTATGATGCACGATTGGCAAGAGAGCAAATGCTCCGCGAGGGCTGGGTCATTGGTCTTCATCAGGAGTTGGGCGGTTTCGCAGATCATCGTGGTGCTCCAGTTACGCATTGTTGGAGGCGCTTGCGGGCTCTGGCAAGACGTGACATGACGGTGCCGACGGGCACCCGTGCGATGTCGGAAATTTCTTTGTAGGATAACTCTTCCAGCTCGCGCAGGATGATAACCTCGCGGAATTCGAGCGGCAAGGCATCCAGGCAGTCGTGTAGCGAGCCCAGGGCCGCCTCGTTGAGAAGGACTGTCTCGGCATTGGGGGATTCGTCGCCCGTACTATGCATCTGTTCATCGAATTCCGCTGTGGGCTGGTCCCCTTTCTTCCGGAGCCAGGTAAAACAGGTATTGCGAACCACGGCTAGCAGCCAGGCACGGCCATCCTTGCCTTGGAAAGTTTCAAAGGAACGAAACGCGCGCAAATAGGCTTCCTGCACAAGGTCTTCAGCATCGTGGCCATTTCGTGTCAGCCAGCGGGCCAGATTGTACGCCGCGTTGAGATGAGGAACGATATTCTCTTCAAAAAGGGCCAGTTTCCTGGCTGGATCCATGGCGGTTCTTCTAGTCTCCGTAAGTCGCGGTACGGTGGCCTGTGCGGTCGCAGTCATTGTGGCATAGGCCATTCTTGGGCGCTATTACAGGAGACTCGCACCCAGCCCCGTTTATTCCCGCCGATTTCGCGTTGCGCGCCGTTGGGCTTTGGTCCATTCATAGATGACTTGGATTTCTGCCTCTGAGAGCCGGGCTTCCGGATGCAGCAAAACGTAACGCCGTAAAGGCATTTGGCGATTTCGGACCTCGGCTCCGATGCGCGCCAGCAGGTCTCGTTTTTGGTCAACGGAGTACTGGTCCCAAAGCGAAAGGTCCATGTGTTGACGGGCCTCTGCGACGTCTTTTTCCAAGGGCCATGACAGCACGGGAAGGTAGCTGTACACGGGCCAATGGGTCCGCTGGGAATGGCAATTCTGGCAGGCTCTCTCCAGAAGCGGAAGGACGCGAGTGTTATCCCCTTGAACGCCCGGCAGCAGGTTGGGAGAATGTTGCTGCTTGACCGGTCCGAAGGGATGGACAAAGGGCAAGGCCAGTGTGGAAAAGGCGGCTAGCCAGCAGAGTTTCTTGATCACACTTTCCAGAACTGTAGAAAACCGGATTTATTTCTCGGGGAATAAAATAACTCGCATGTCAGTCATGACAGGCGGAGGCTTTATGACTGACTTTCTGAAAACCGGCGTGGGTGCCGATGGCATTGACCGGCGTGGATTTCTACGCTGCATGGCGTGGGCCGGTTCCGGTGTTGTGTGGACGATAGTGGGCGGCGTGCCGACGTCAAAACTGCTCGGTAAAGCGGACGAGCACGAAGGATTTCAATTCGTGCAGATCAGCGACAGCCACATTGGATTCAACAAACCCGCGAATGCCGATGTGAATGCTACATTGCAGATCGCCATCGACAAGATCAATACTCTGCCAAAGACGCCGGACTTCCTGATTCATACCGGAGATCTGACGCATCTGGCAAAGCCCGCGGAATTCGACACACTAGGCCAACTGTTACAAGGCGCAAAAGCGAAACAAGTGTTTTACGTTCCTGGGGAACACGACAATGCAACCGATGACGGCAAGGAATACCTGACACGTTACGGCAAGGGGACCAAGGGAACGGGCTGGTACAGCTTTGACCATCACGGCGTGCACTTCGTGGGTTTGGTGAATTCGGCGGCGCTCGAAGGCATGGGAAAATTGGGAGCCGATCAATTGGCCTGGTTGAAGGACGACTTGAGCGGTCACGCGGCCAGCACGCCAATTGTTTTGTTCGCACACCTTCCTTTGTGGACCGTGTATCCGGAATGGGGCTGGGGCACATCTGACAGCGAGGAAGCCCTGGGTTACGTGAAGCGATTCGGATCGGTCACCGTGCTGAACGGCCACATCCACCAAACGATGCAAAAGGTGGAGGGCAACGTGAGTTTCCACACCGCGATGTCGACGGCGTTCCCGCAACCCCCTCCCGGTGGCGCGCCGTCCCCGGGCCCGTTGAAAGTGCCGGCAGAGAAACTGCGCGGAGTACTGGGTATCCGCCAGGTCGAATACGTGGCCCATCCGGAACATCTGGCGATTGTCGATTCGACATTGGTGTAGCGATGCTGACTAAGATCTTGTGTACACTTATGGCCGGCGGAACGATCCTGCTGGCCTTGAGCGCTCCAGAAGAGCATGGCAAGGAGTTGTTTGATCGGCGGTGCAGCGGCTGCCACGCTCCCGACTTGAATAAAGAAGGGCCACGCTTGCGTGGCGTTTACGGACGCCCGGCGGCCAGTCTGCCGGGGTTTCCCTACTCGGAGGCACTGAAAAAAGCGGGCATCCGCTGGGACGATGCAAGTCTGGACCGATGGCTCAGCGATCCTGATGCGATGGCGCCAGACACGGATATGGCGTTCCGATTGACCGATGCCGAAGAAAGAAAAGCAGTGATCGCTTATTTGAAGACCTTGGGGCCTCACGCGGGTGAGGCGGCGGCTGCCTCAAGAAAGTAGATACTCTTGAAACACTTCCCCGCGCACTCGACCGCCGATGGAGAGATTGAAGCGCCGATCCGCGAGAATGCTTGCGTTAAGCCGGCGGCTTGGCATTCCGCCACGAGCCCTCCACGGGTGCCTGGGAAAAAGTCGATGCGAAGGGAATATTTCGAACCCGACTTCGGTACTGCTTATTTGAGAGGACGCTAGCTTCACTCAAAGCTGGGGGAGATGCCAATCCCAGAAGGCGGTTTCTCCGGAGTGAAGCTCCCGCCCTGCTCAGAACAGCCCTGCACTTTTCAAGGAGATCAAAGGCCATGCAAAATAGAACGATCGCCCTCTTGCTTTTTCTTGGATTCGCCGTTGCCATAGCGGCGCAGCACTCGGTGACTGAGGCTCCGGCCGGCTTTACTACGCCCACGATTGGCCAGACGGTCGGCCCAACGGGAGAGCTGACTGTTAATGCCGGCTCGCAGAGCGTCAGTAACGGGATAGCTGAGCCACCCGGCGACACCTTCGCGCTCGATCAGGCACAATTTGAACGAAAACATGATCCAAGTACTGGACTAGGGCCCGTTTTCAACGCGACATCTTGCGCGGACTGCCACCAAAACGGTGTAACTGGCGCCGCTAGCCAGATTACCGAGGTACGCGCGGGCCACAGGGACCAGAATGGCAACTTTGTAAACCCGACGATTCTTATTAACGATGGAGCAAACACCATCACCGGTCGCTCGATTATCAACGATCGCTCTATATGCCCGCAGGCACAAGAGCATTTGCCGGACTCAGAAGACGTGCGGACTCTTCGTGCGGTGCTCAATACCCTGGGGGATGGCTTCGTAGAGGCCGTCGACCAGAGAACACTACTTGCTATTGCTGCCAACCAGCCTGCCCAAAGCAACGGCATGATTCACGGCGAAGCGATTCAAGTCCCCATTCTGGAAGCCCCGGGACTGACAGCTGTCGGCAGGTTTGGCTGGAAGGCCCAGGACCCTACGATACTTTCATTTGCCGGCGACGCTTACCTGAATGAAATGGGCGTCACAAACCGTCTGAAGCCCAACGATGTGACTTCCGTTTGCAAAGTGACTTCCGATCCCGAAGACAGGCCAGATAACTTGGGCTTAGCCGACATTGACCACTTCGCTCAATTCGTTCGAGGAACGCAAGTACCGCCCCGCGATACCGTTCTGGCCGTGACGCCGAATGCTATAGCCGGGCAGCAGCTATTCACATCGACTGGTTGTAGCATCTGTCACGTTCCCACTATGACCACAGATCGGCCGGGCACGCTGATCAACGGCGGCACCTATGCAATTCCAGAGGCTTTAGGGAACAAAATCATTCACCCCTATGGTGATTTCCTGTTACATGATGTGGGAACGGGTGACGGAATCGTGCAGGCTGGGCCGCAGGACACCGCAAACAAATTACGTACGCCGCCGCTCTGGGGCTTGCGCATTAAGTCTCGATTCATGCATGACCTCGGTTCTGCCACTCTGAGTGATGCCATTCAGCGCCATGCGGGCGAGGCACAAGGAGTTATTTCCAGCTTCAACGGATTGGCTCCGCAAGAGCAACAGCAGATTCTAACGTTCCTGAATTCTCTGTAACTTCTTGGGATAGAAGTGAATTGGGACCTGTGCCCAACAGAAACCGAGTGCTAGATGCCAAACGTTAACTCAACTGCGTATAGCTTTGCGGCCGCACGGAAACTCTGATAAACGACCCGGGAACAGGACTGAGAATCATGACGAACCAAGAACTGAAAAGCTATGAGCGCTTGCTCGAAGCGAAGCGCAAAGAACTGTTACCGAGCGCAGCCGATCGAGAGGATATCCATATCGAGAAGGCTGCAGACGAATTTGACCAGCTGCAATTGTCGATGAACCGCGAACTAGCGATCGCGACACTGGACCGCGAGGCGAGAGTGCTGCGGGCCGTCGTGTCTGCATTCGAGCGCATCGAAGACGGTTGCTTTGGCACCTGCTTGCTCTGCGAGGAAGACATCTCCGAGAGGCGGCTCAAGGCACTTCCAAGGGCGGCTTATTGCGTCAATTGCCAGCAGACTCTCGAGCAGCAGAAGGCTGATGGCCAGCTCGATGAAGAACACGAAGACTCTCTCGCGCTCGCCTAAGTACTTCCTGTCTCCTCGGGACCCTCTCACGCCGCCCAAGAAATGTAATAGACTCCCGCCCACCCCAAAACGGCCGACACTTCAACGATAGGCTCGAGCTTATGCTGCGATGACGGGGTTGCGGTGCTCTCCGACGGCCGGAATCCGCACCTCCTCGCGCGGTGCGGACGGCTTGAGGACACGGTCGCCGGCAACAGTCTCTGCATCTTTTCTTTTGGCCTAACCGCCGATCTCACTCGCTTGATGTTGCGCCTTTGGCAGCTTCGCGTAGGAGTTCGGCGGGCAATCACGGCGATAGAGGGACATCGATTATCAGAGCGCTCGGGTGGAATGTGCATGGGCTGCGCAGGGCTAGGTCTCGGAGGGTTAACCAGAATTGAAGGGCGGGGCTCCCCATCGGTCCGACACTCGCATCGCCTAGCGACCGTGCCTATCTGTGGTTTGTTGCGCCACAACGGGAATGGACGTCGCGATTCTGCCTTGGAGAGACCGCGGTTTGAGGCATCGGCGCCCGCATGAGCACGTTAGAAAGCAGTCCGAATTGTGCACCCCGCGTGAAGGCATCGTCTTAGCTCTGGCGCGGGAGGCAGCAGTAGCGGAGAGATACCGAGGAGGAGCACTTGAAGCCATGGCGGACGATCGGATTTAGACGGCGGTCGAGCGGCAAGCGACCGCAAGTGTTGATGAAGCAGCGTTGCCGAACGTCCAGAGAAGCTGGGCTACGAAACTCCTGTGGACTGCTCCGCGAGTCCCGGATCCGGTTGAGCCTGTGTTCGGAGTCGGTGTAGCTCCCTATGATGCGAGCATCAACGATTTCGCAGCAACGCGCCCAACTGCTTGCGGCAGGCTGCCGCCAGGAACAGTAAACCAGCGCCCACTAGTAAGAACGATTCGGGTTCCGGGGTGGAAATAGCCGTGGTGAAGGTCGTATCGTCGATTGCAAAGTCCCAAGCGTCGGCGTTGGCAGAGGTGATGGTCACGCTCGCTATGTTAGTGCCTGGCAGAGAGAAGGTAGCTGCACCCAAGTTGGCGCTAGAGGCTAATGACATTGTGACCGAATCACCTAAGTTATCTGAGACGGTGTAGCTCTGCACACTCTCGGCATTGACAACATAGACACTGAAATCGTTTATCGGCAAGGCGAATGTAATCTGCAAGGGATTGGTTTCGCCCGAACCAAACAGGCCTTCGCTTGCGTAAACGCCTGTTTGGTCGGCATTCAGTCCAACTTCGCCGCCACGCAACTCGCCACCCGTGAAGGTGGCTATGCCAATGGTCAGAGGCGAATCGGGAATGCCGGTAAGATTGCCTCCGTCGCTAGCCGCTTGGGTATCAAAGCTGATAACCGTGGCGTCTGCCGGCAGCGCAGCTGCAGAGGCCATAAGAACACACGGCCAAAAACATAATATAAACCGATGTTTCATTAAATTCTCCACAAAAACACTCTGACCTTAAGCTGTGGAGTGAGTTACCCAAACACGGCGTGGGATAACTCACTGCACGTCGGACCGTAATTAGTATCCCTTCAGCTTCACGGGCAGCTCCCGGCCGTGTCGAGGCTGCGGAACCGTTGCTTCACCACGATGCAGCTCGCAAAAAAGCGCTGTCTCTCGGCACAAAAGGCCGACACCAGCGCCCTAGCAGCCCGTGGCTAAAGGGCCGTTTTTCAGGCTGAGTAGTGAGTGCATCGCGGACGAAAGGAATCGGTGCGGCGTGGCCTTCGGTCGTCGGATTGACCTTGGAATGAGTCCATGCACTCAATATCGAGTACTGTTAGCGTTTCTGCGAGCATAATAAGCACCTGAATCGCTAAAATGGCGCTCCCACGGTCCTGCAGACCTCGCGGCGTGCCCACTTGCGTGCGCTGCCGCATGATCAAGCCCAAGTTACACGCTCCGGCATGCACAACCAAGCGTTTGAGTATGTTCTTGTGCCCACGCAGGTGCGTCCGTCTCATGCCTCCGGTTTCGTACAGGTGCGCAAATGATCGCTCTAACTTCTCGCCGCGCTGCTTCAGCAACCGCTTGCCGCGGACTCCTCGTATACGCCGCCGATTGCCATACACAGCCGCTTGTTCGGTTGCCTTGCCGGCCCAGTTGCGCTGGCCACGATCCGGTTCCGGTATGTAGCTCCGCACTCCCACTTCCTTCAGGTCTTTCAATACCGCATTGCTGTGATAGCCTTTGTCCGTCACCAGTTCCGCCGGCCCTTCCGGATTCACCCTCTCGCCCGCTTCCTCGTTGTTGACCGCCACAGCGACTTCCGCTATCTGCGTCCCCGCTTGGGACAATGTCTCCACGATCGTCGTCGTGTCGCCCTGATCGGCTCCCTGCAGCGTTACCGCCACCACCGCTCCAGTCTCCATGTCTACCGCATGCTCAGCCTTGTGCGCCAGGTGTGTAGACCCATCTTTCATCTTGGTGATCTTGGCGTCCGGATCGTGTGGATTGGTCCATTCCTCATTGGACATCTTCTTCTTCCGCTTCCGATCCATTTGCGCCAACTGCTCTCGCGTCGGCGTCTCAATCCCGGCCTCCTTGGCCAGCTTCTTCAGAAACTCTTCATAGCTCTCCCCGCTCTCCCGTCGTACGATGCTGCGCAGGGCGGCATTGGCTTCCAGCGTTGTCGCATCAATCCCAATCGTGTTACCTTTCAGCAAACCCTCTTTGGCAACCAACTCCAGTACCCATGTGAATACCTTCTGGTGTGTCTCCAAGTCGATCAGCCGCCGCGTCCGCGAGATCGTCGAGTGGTCCGGCGTCTCTTCATCCAGACTGATTCCCAGAAACCGCCGTAAGGACAGCGAATCCTCCGACCGCCAGGCGATCCCGCGTTCCGAATCAATTCCTTCGAAGTAGCCTACCAGCAGCAGCCGAAAGTAGATGCCCGGTGTCAGGCTGGGGCGACCCATCTTACGGGCGTAGAATCCCCGGCATTCGGTTTCCACGAGCTCATCAAATCTGTTGCTGTCCAATAGCTCGTTCAGGCGGACGTAGAACGGGTGTGCGGCGGTCGCACGGATCTCCGCGGTGGCCATCCACAACATCTCCTGCCGCTCACGATCCTTCCGGGTTCCCATCGCCATGATCCATTCTAAGCCGAAACATTTCTACATCAAAATGTTTTATGACCTATGCCCGACTTTAACCACGGACTGTTAGCGTCTATCTGCCCCGGACCTATTGGCCGAATTACCGCACAGAGCGGAAGGTCAGGGCTTATGAAGTCGCACGGAACCGGGAAGATGAGGTTCGTCTGGAAGAGCGGACCGCCCGGGGTACTATTGAAATCCGGAAATGTTAGGCCATGATCCCTCACGGGTGTCTGAGAATTGGCGAAGGAGAATGGGGCGCCCTGAACAGCGTTTCCCGCGAAGTCCATCCACTCTCCAAAGTGTCGTATCTCGTCGCCACCGATACTTAGCGTGATTTTCAATACTTCCAGACTGGACACCTTCTGGCTGAGCGTCGCGTAGAGACTGGAGCCGGTTTCCTCGATGAACCCAAAGTGGAACGCAGCGATGTTGGCGATCACCTGGATATGATCGGAGCCCTCAAAGTCGGCATCGCTCCTTGGGATGGCCGTTCGATTGACAATACTGAGCGCCTGTTGGAATTTGGCGCCGAAATCGGGATTGGTTGTACTGCGGTCGCGAATATACCAGCTCGTATCCACGTTCAGTTTCATGAGGTTGGTGAGCCGCCCGATGTCCTTAGCGCCGGTTGCCTGGCTGCTCGGCAAGTTCCGAAACCTGTCCAGGTTAACTGGTTCCTCGCCCTTGGATTCCAGGTAGGCGTTGATAAAGGCCGCGTGACTGACCTCGTCGAGTGTATTGCTTGTGATGTACTGGGACGCATCGCCGTCCAAAAACTGAAGGGCCAGTTGGTAATTGTTTTGTGTGCCGCTCGTCACGCCGCCAAGCTCCGTATACTGCTGCCACAGGTCTGCTTCAACGAGCTCTGCCGCGGCCAGAAGTCTTAAGATCGCAACATCGCCTCTGTTGAGCGAAGCTTGACCCGCTAACAGCTTGGTTTTGACAAGGGCGCCCGCCCCCATCATGGCCGCTCCCGTGGCGAGAGTACCTCGTAAGAAGGAACGGCGGTTCTTAGACTGCGTCAAGTTATTGTTTTTCATGATTCTCCTGAAGAATGGTCGTTCGTGCGCCTGCACCGCTCTGGGAGCGCTGTCTCACGCGCATTCAACTAGCACTACTGAAATGGCACGCGAAATATTCCCGTCACTGCGAATATTTGTGCGGAGCGGCGGCGCGGTCTGAACGGAAGGCGTAAGTTCGGTGCGCGCGTCCGCACAATACATCCTGATTGGTCGAGATCGACCTTGCGACTGGGTCAAACCGTACAGTCTTTGAGCAATTGGAGTTTTCGGGTGCATGGAGGAGGAGATCATCGCCTACCAGGATCAAGGCGAAGAGACTCCATCTGACCAAGGGGGAGCTGCATGGCCTCCGTGGGTGTCTTTGACGCTTGCCCGCGGTGAAGAAGTCATCGCCAGGATGGAATCAACAACGGCGAGCTCGTGGTTACCGGCTACGTAGTTCACGTGAGTGATGCCCAGCACGTCGCGCAATTGCTCTGCCGGGACTTTCATGGGACCCGGCGAAGGCGCTGTCCCGGGCTTAGGCTGGGGAAACGCGGTCGACATCGCGGTATGGTAGAAAACGTTACCTTCTATCTTCTGTATGGTCTGGTGAGTGTGTCCGTTTAAAACGGTCACTGAGCCGAACCGCTTCATATGCGACAAAGCCGTCAATCCATCGTCCGTGCCCCATCCCCACTCGGGATATACCGCCCACAATGGAATGTGAGCAAAAACGACAATCGGAGTACTGCTGGATTGCCCCGAGAGATCCTTTTGAAGCCAACGCAGTTGTTCTGCGCCAAGCGCCAAGCGTTCCAAGACCGCCCGGCTTCGGATCAATTACGTTCACAAGACCGATGAAATGTACTCCCTTATGCTGAAAGCTGTACCAGCCTGCTCCCTTAGTGCCTTTTCCGTAGCGTTCCAAATAGTGCTGTCCGTTGTCGGCGAGCATGTCATGTTCACCCGGCACAAAGAACGTTTGCCCGGATTTGGCAGACCGTAACACCTGATCGAGGGTGTCGAATTCGATTGGCCTTGAGAGATGGCTTAAGCCACCTGTATGAATCAGAAAGTCCGGTGTACGCTTAAGCCCGTTGATCTTGCTGATTGCTTCTTGTAAGGTCGCGGTGACATCCTTGTTCGCTTCTTTGATGAAACCGATATGACTGTCGCTGATCTGAACGAAGCTGAAACCCGCACTTCCGCCCATTTGGTGGTTCGGCGTTTGACCAAGGACTTTCGAACTGAGTAGTCCTCCGCTTACAGTCCAACTCAGGCCCGTGCCGGCCCAGGCCATACACTTCAAGAATCCCCGGCGATCGGTTCCATCTTTATTCGAATTCTCTCTGATCCGACAAGGCAATTGCGTTCTTTTTCTCCCACCAGGCTTTTCAACCTGCTTCACTCAGCAGCACCGCTGCGCCTAGTGAAATATTCCCGTTGCTGGTGAGCTTTTTTCGCGCCCGGAATCAGTGAAAGCGCTCGCTGCTGACCATTTTTTCTCAACAAAACGTGTTTGAACGAACGCCTCGCCTTGAGGTGACGCCCTCACGGTCAAGTGGCGTTCAGCATCGATTCAAGGCACGTCGCCATCCCCAGTTTTCGACCGCAGGTCAGCTCACCGGCGCCTTGGCAAGGAGTACATACAGCGATGCAGCCCAACGAAACCCGGATCCCCCGTGCCATTCTATGCGTCGTTGCTTTGGGCTTCAGCAAATCTTTCGACGAACGCGCTTGTCGCCACAGCAGCCATTGTGCGGATCAGAGATGCTGCGGCGCAAGAGTGGGGGCCGAACCCGAATGCGACATGGCCGGAGATCCGACGCGTCAAATCCAGGCGATCCGGGACCGGAAATTGTTCCGGATCGCGGTTGGCGGAAGCCACCATGAGGATGACGCGTTCCCCTTGGGTAATGGATATAGGTCCGAGATTCATCGTTGCAATGGCATGCTGCGAGACTTTCCGAGCAATCCCGGCGTAGGAGCAGTTCTTCGATTGCTCTTGGCATCAGACCCGGTTCAGCACGCAGGCGAGCCAATTCAGAAGGATGACGCAGCAATGCAAGCCACGCATTTGGCAGGAAGCAAGGCTGCGTCCGCGATAGGGCCACGAACGCCGGGCCGCTCATGGGAATAGCGCTATTCTGCAGTCACCGCTTCAGCTCGGTATTCGCCGCCGTCACATCACGCCCCAGAGCAGAATTAGAAGGGTCGGCCGTAGCCAGCGAAATTTGTGCCGCCAGGGTCTCCAAGCGCTCGCTGTCGGCCGGATTGGCTCCGGTCATGATCGTGGCGACGCCGAGAGACCAGGGGCGGGCAAATTCCTGGACAATATCGACAGGTCGTCTGCTGGGCATCCGGTCGATTAACGCGAATGCTAAAGGTTCCACCTGCGCTTGCCACTGAGCCAGGCTCGAGTGCGGCCACAGTCGCTGAGCGATTCCGCAACTGCTGGTTCGTGTCGCTAATCTCTGGCAGATCTTCGCTTTGTCCTTTCCCCATCCGCAGCCTTGGTTCACGAAAGGCTGTAAGGACGTCCGCATACCGGCTTAGCACCCACGCTTCACGCTCCGGATCGTGATATGGCGCCACCGGATGCGGCGGCGAAAGCGGATCTGCGTGCTGTTTGTCGCTTTGGGCGTTCATTGGCGACCGATGTCATTTCCATCTTAGGAGGCACGCTACTCCCCAACCAAGTCCACTGGCCACGTCCAAACAAGGGTTGTGATGCAAATGCTGCCAGAGGGGAGCGTCTCAAATCCTAAGTCTCAGCGCCGGCCATCTCCTGATCCACGTATAACACGATCCGCAGCCCGATCTCCGCACAGCGAATCATCGCGGCAACCCCGCCACCCGTGGCGTCAGTAATTGTCGTAACGCCTCCGCGTCCGCGCTGGCCGGCTCATCAAACCACTGCTGGGAATATTTTGACGTCCACGACGGTACAGCACATCAGAAGATCCAAATGATTCTGAAAGCCTCCCTCACAAGATGAGTTGAATTGCAGGCAGGAGTTTCGATCAGGAGAATCAACCGCACAATCTAAAAGGACAATCATGACTAAAACAGTTACTAGACTAGCCGGCTTGGGACTCATGCTGGCAATTACGCTCGCGCCATTAGCCAAAGCGAGTGAGGTAAATAAGAAGACAGTAATTACTGTTCATCAAACAATCCAGATTCATGGGAAAGCCCTTGAACCGGGCCAGTACGTGATAAAGATCTTCGACTCCCAAATCGACCGTGATGTTTTGCAAGTCTACAATGCTAGCGAAACGAAAATCGAGATGACGATCTTAGCCCATCCCGCATACCGGACAAAGTCTACGGATGATAGCAGTTTTACTTTCTGGGAGATGCAAAACGGACAACCGCCTGCCTTACGTACCTGGTTCTATCCGGGAGACAACTGGGGCTTGGCATTTTCCGAAGTCCGCTAAGCCAACTTACCACGCCAGCCCCGCAGGCTTGCAAATATCCTCGGGGCCCTGACGACAGTGTGAAGATGCACCAGGGCTTGATAGCAGAGGTGAGGTTCCGATCTTTGATTGTCGCGGGGCGACCATACTGGTTCGCACCGTACTCTAAAGTCGACGTTGTCGGTATGATTCCAACCCGTTCGTCCGGTCCTCAACTGAACTGATCAGTTCAAGAGAAACAACGTACTCCGCACCTCTGTCTCCAACCCCGTAGGCGCCCAGCATAACAAAAATGACCAGCACATCTATCAGCATACCTTTGGGCGTTCTGTTTGTGCTCCTTGCCGCTCTGAATGTGTGGCTCATATTCCATGCCTCTAGAGCGCTAACGACGTCACGAATGAGTCAACGCCTCATTCTGGCTCATCGTCTGGGCGGTTACTTATTTATCGCGCTTTTTTGTCTGATGAGCTACTTCATGGCTTTGCGCACCACTAGCCCGTCGGAGGAACTCTCCCCGGGCGCAATAGTTCACGTTCTAGTCGCAATATCCCTAGTGCCGTTGCTCTTCGTCAAAGTCCTCATCGCGCGTTATTACAAAAGCTTCTATTCCGCACTAACGTCATTGGGCATAATCATATTCTGCCTGGCGTTTCTCCTCGTAGCGCTCGCAGCAGGCCCCTATCTTCTTCGCGCGACTTCAGCGAAGGCCGTTTCACCAGCGGCCATCAGCGTAAGCTCACCAAATATTGATCTGCGCGCTTCAGAAACGCTGATGCAGAAGAAGTGTTCACGCTGCCACACACTCGACCGCGTAATTGGCGCGCGTAAAGACGCCACAGGCTGGTCGTCGACCGTCAACCGCATGCGGGCACTGCCCGGGTCTCACATTTCGGAAGACGAGGCAAAGACGATCCTGAGTTACCTGGTCGCTGGGGATTCTATCGATAGCTCGACTTCGCAGGGGGAACTGGCAGTCGGCAAGGCTCTTGTCGATAGCCATTGTGGCCGGTGTCATCAATTGGACAGAGTTTACAAATCGAAGTTCAGCCCGTCGCACTGGCAGGACACGGTTACGCGCATGGTCGGCTATACTCGCGGAACGGACGGGTTCTTCAAACCAGGGGAGGCTCAGCTAATCGTCCGATTCCTTTCTAAGACCCAAACCCCAGAGGCCGTGGCGGCTCGCAGGCTCGAAAGCGCCTTGGTCAGCCCATTGTCTCGAGACGAGCCCCGGAATGTTTCTCCAGACAAAGCGAAAGGCTCCTCGCAGCGAGTTGATCGCGGAAGTATTCAGACGGGCTGTGTGATTCTGTTTGTGACCATCACTTTAGGGACTCTCGTCATGCGGCGGCCGAAAAGCGCCCCCGCGAAACGGCCGATTTCATTCCCCGAGTCGGATCAGGCGGACCATAACACCGTACTGTCGCCGCCGAGCGCGTTCGTGCTTCAACTCGTCCGGATCGAACGGCAAACGCATGATTGCGTAAGTCTTCGTTTCCGGTTGCCGGACGGAGCGAAGCTCAAAGCAAAGCCAGGCCAGTTCATGACATTCTCATGGCTGTTGTCCGGCGAGAAAGTTATCCGGTCTTACACGATCTCCTCATCTCCTACCCAAAGCGGGTATATCGAGATAACGCCGAAACGAGCGAAAGATGGATTGGTCTCTGCCTTCCTTAACGACCGTGTTGCAATCGGTCTTACCGTTGAGGCGATCGGGCCAGTCGGGGAATTTTGTTTCGACGAACGGACCCAGAAAAAGATAGTCCTGTTGGCCGCAGGCAGTGGTATCACGCCCATGATCTCGATACTCCGGTTTATCGACGATCGCTGCCTTGATACTGATGTGACACTGCTTTATACAGCGCGCACGCAGCGAGACATCATCTTCGAGGCAGAGATCGAGCGCCTCAAACAATCGCTCACAGGCTTCACTTGCTTCACCATCTTGACGCGGCCAGAGGCTGGCTGGACAGGCTTAGCCGGCCACATGTGCCGCGATGTTCTATCGGACATAGTGAAGGGAAGGAAAGAAGCTGCATTCTATCTTTGCGGTCCGGAGCCCTTCATGAACGACACGATCGCGACTCTTGAGGAGTTGGGCGTTGACCGGAGGCACATTAAACAAGAGAGGTTTGGCACGCCGAAAACCATTCGTGTTCCTGAGAGCGACCTGCCGCCCATCGGCGTGGCTGAATTCTCGCGGTCAGGATTGAGGTGTGATATTCCCCCTGACCTCACATTGCTGGAAGTGGCAGAGAAAAATGCAATCGCTATTCCGTATAGTTGCCGCCAGGGCCAGTGTGGCACCTGTGTCACCAGGCTGACTGAGGGTACCGTTCGAATGGAATCGGAGGTGGGACTGTCGGATGAATTGAAGGCACAAGGGTACGTGCTTCCCTGCGTAAGTCGAGCACGAGGAGACGTAAAGCTTGAAGCATAGCGACATGAAAGCCGCGCAGGCCCACCAGTTCACGCCAGATACCCTAGCGTTTCCGCCATGCGGCAGGCCCACTTCGATGAGCGAGTTCGAACGAAATCTAAAAGTAGTTCGTTATGAGAGGCCGAGTCGCAGTAATAGATCTTTGAAGCGTGGATCGGAACGCAGCACATCGAAAGCTGGTCGTAAGAGGGCCGACGGATTGAATCGCTCTTCATACGCTTTTTGCAGCCACTCGAAGGCCTGATCCTTTTCATTGAGACCTGCATAGATCAGGGCAATGTTGACGGCATTCGATTGGGTACGATTCGATCCATTCTTGAGGTCATTTAATATGTTTCTGGCCTCCCTTTCCTTGCCTGATATCGCATATACATACGCCAATAATGAAGTGCAGATTGGGTTGCCTCGGGAGAGCTCGATAGCCTCTTGAAGCTCCGTTGCGGCCTGCTTGTATTTATGCGTTTGAACGAACGCTTGGGCTATTTGGTAATGCGCCACTGCAAAGCTGGGGTCCATCTCTATGGTCCGTTGGCTTTGTCGTATCGATTCGTCATATCTATGTGCGATGACAAGCGCATCCGCGACGTCAGCACTAATTATCAGGGAGAGCGGGTCTAGCGCCTCCGCCTTCTTCAATTCGCTGATGCCTTCATTGTTGCGGCCTAAGATCATTAAATTCCAGGCGTACCATTGGTGAGCGGTCGCGTAGCTGGGATTAAGGCTGATCGCACGCAATAATTCTCTTTCGGCGGCCTTCCAATCCCAATCGAACGATTTGAGGCAAAGCGCGCGCGATGCGTGAGCTTCCGCCAAATTGTCGTCCAGCTCCAAGGCCTTTGCCGCCGCCGCTGCTGCTTTGGGGAACGCTTCCTTTGGAGCGAGGGCGCCATACTCCCAATCGCCCAGCAATGCGTATGAATCAGCCAGGCCGCTGTAGGCCGGTGCATATCTCGAATCTTTTGCGATTGCCTGGTCAAAGTAATCAATCGCTTTCTTCAGGCCCGGCTCGGTTCGCTTATTCCAGAAATACCGTCCCCTCAGGTAGGCATCGTGAGCGTCCGGATTCACGAGCTTAGCGTGTCCCAGCAAAGCTTGCTCCTGTGAGGTCACCCTGACACGAATACGATCGGCTATCGCACGAGCTACCTTGTCCTGGAGTTGCAGCGTGTCGCGCAGATCACCCTCGTAGCTCTCGCCCCAAAGGTGCTCGTCGGTGGTGGCTCGAATCAACTGTGCGGTGATGCGAACCCGCTCCCCGGAACGGAGGACCGTACCTTCCACCACCGCATCGACTTGCAACTCACGCGCAATCTGGGGTAAGGGCTTGTGCACACGCTTGTACAGCATGACCGAACTGCGGGAGATCACACGCAATCCGCTAATCGTTCCCAAGGCAGTGGTCAGTTCGTCGGTCATACCATCGGCGAAATATTCCTGCGAGGCATCGCTGGAGAGATTTTCCAATGGAAGTACTGCAAGAGATCGAATATCGGATAACCGGAGCGCTGTCGGCTGAAGTTTCCAGACTGCAAAGGCCGCGAAAAGCAAGACAACGCATGCGGCGACGATTTTCCAGGCAAAGGTCTTCGGTACGACTCGCGGTGCAATCAGCCTTCCAGGAGGTTCCTGATTGCCATCCTTTGCCTCAGGTGCGCCCACGATCACCTGTTCGGCCAAGTCAAGAGGCTCATCCGCGACGGCTACGACCGCAATGAAGCGATAGCCCAGCCGGGCAACCGTCTCGACATAGCGGGGATGCAGGGCCGAGTCGGCCAGTGCCTCGCGAATCTTGTTGATCGCTTTATTGAGTCCGTGATCAAAGTCCCCGAAAGTATCCGTCGGCCAGAGCTTACCTTTAAGCTCCTCTCGGGTAACTACGGCGCCTCGGTGCTCAAGCAAAACTTCCAACAGCCGAAATGGCTGCGCTTGAAGTCTGATTCGGATTCCACGTTTCCGTAGCTCACCCGTTTGGAAATCGACCTCATAAGGTTCAAACACGACTCTCTTGAGAGGATGACGAGATCCTTCCATGGAATTGCGAACTGGAATAACAGTCTAGCACCGTTATCACTGGGCTGACGTGCCACAAATCGCACCGGGGAGATCCGTGATAACTCCCCTATTGAGTGGCAGTTGCCCGGGGAGGCAAAGTCTCCAGCAACTGAGGACGAGCGGTCCATTGTGGTGATCGCGGTAAGAGCCGAAACTCGAAACACGCCAGGACGCTACCCGTTACAGAGGACGCTCGTATGTTAGAACACAGTTGTCTCCGGGACTTTGAGCAGAATGCCTTACCGCACCTGAATAGTGCGTTCAACCTTGCGAGGTGGTTGACTCGCAATGACCAGGATGCGGAAGACATTGTGCAAGAAGCGTATTTGCGCGCGTTCAAGTTTTATCATCGCCTTCAAAGCGGCGATACGCGTCCTTGGCTGCTAAAGATCGTGCGGAACGTTTTTTACACTTGGCGCCGGCAGAATCCGGAACGGCGGTTCATAGATTTCGACGAGGACCTAGTCACGCGCGATCCGTGGTTAGCAAACCAAGAAGAAGTCCTTATTCAGAAAGACAGCGAGGCACTGCTCCGCAGAGCAGTTGAGATGCTACCTACGCGCTCTCGTGAAGTGCTTATTCTCCGTGAACTGGAGGGAATGTCCTATAAGGAGATTTCGACCGTTTTGGAGTTGCCCACAGGTACGGTGATGTCCACTTTATCGCGCGCTCGTGCTCGCCTTCGCCAATCCGTAACCGATCTAACGAATGGCAAACCAGAGGTCGGCGGAGAGAATGGAATGCCGCGGACGTGGCTCTTAGAATAGCTGGCCGCTGAGTGCGCACCGTTAGGAGGGTGTGGAGCTTTGAACGGGAGCTGTAAACGAAAGAAAGATTGACGCAGGAAAAGGTCTAGCGACCCGTCTTGCCCCCTTCATGCTTGTTCTGGTCGCAAAACTGCCATCGAAGCGTTGCCGGGGCACGTGGCGGACAGGGCATTTGAGGTGCGAGATAATCGCGGGCAGACACTAAAATCATTCCCGTTGATTCCCCTGCGGAGATTCTCAATTCAAGCAGGCTAATTGCGGTATGCGGCTCAAGCTGTCGTAGACAAGTTAACTTGTCCGGCTCTATTCACACGATCTGTCCAGTCAAGCCGATTTGCCTTCTGTTGGCCTGAGGATTGACGGTACGTCGGCGACGCGGTCGAAAAGGGGAGTCTCGCGGTTGGGACAAGAGGTCAAGGGAGGGCTGGAGCGAGATGAAACCTGATCCTGGCTTTCTCCGGGTTCGTAGCTCCGCCCTCTCCACGGCGTGCCTTGAGCCCTGCGTTCGGCCTTACGCCGCCGCGAACTGCCCCACCATGTGAGGGCCGAAACGAATGGAAATGCAGGCATTCAATTGCCCGTGAACGTTGACGGTGCTGCCCCACTAACGCGGATGGGAATCGTGAGCTGCTGCCGTCTTCGCTGATGCGGCCCACTCACGTTTCTAATGGCACCCGCCGAGAGCCCGGCTTACTCTTCGGTCGATCCGCCAAGCTGGCAGAACCGTCTCTTCCAAACGTTCTCCCCAAGCGCCGAGACCTGGTAAGAGCCTTCTTACGCGGCTACATCAATTCCGCCTCCGTCGTCTGCAACCTCACTTCTCAGACGCTGGCGGTCTAGTCGCTCCTGACAGGCAATGCAGTACGCGGCCCAGGGGATAGCCCTTAGCCGCTTCTGGGATATCGGCTCTTCACAATGCAAACACACACCAAACGTACAGTCTCTCAATCGAGCTATCGCCGCTTGGACGTCCTTCATAAGTTTCGACGCGCGGTCGAGGTTGCGAATAGCGACTTCGCGGTTTAGCTGGTGCTGCAGTCTTTCGAACTCTTCTGCAGCCTGCTCAATCATAATTTCATCCCGGTTGAAAGTACCTGACAAGAGTTCATTGCGCTTTTCTTCAAGCGCTTTCCGAAGATCATCTGAATTAGTTACGGACATGTCTTGCTCCTCAAACGGCTTGCCACTGCTGGTTTTGGCCCCATCGGTTTGAATTGGGCACATAATGGGAACTCACAACTACGCCCACGAACGTCTGCCTAACCTGAATTAAGTGATCTGAGGACTCGGCTGATCCCCTGACTCGACCCTGGACGCTGCGCGCAGGACTCTCTAAGATACTCAGCGCTTTTCACGACGCTACCTTTCACCTTCGCCTCTTGTGTTGGCAGGAGGACCGGTGGCGTGTTGCGATTAAGTGGCTGCGCGCGGCCCGTCAACTTGCTATACCTCGCGATCGGGCGAAATATTCCCGGGCCCAATAAGGTTGGTCACTTACCGCGACCTATTCTACTGGCTCAAAGTCAGGCTTCGAGATCTCCGCGAACGCGAGACATGTTCCGTTCTAGGCCCAGGGGGTTCGCTGATGTCCCCTGGGAATATCTTTGGGTCCGCGAGCGTAAGTAAATCAGGAGACATATGTCATGCAGGAAGTGCCCGATATCGACTTGATTGCTCGCGGCAAGCGGGACGACCAGGCGGCGATCGCCGAATTATTCAGACGCCACTACGCTTCGTCTTTCCGTATGGCGCGGCGCATTTTGCGCTCACACGAGGATTCGCAGGACGCGGTTCAGGACGCGTATTGTTCCGCCTTCCAGCACCTCCACGATTTTCGCGGGGATTCTAGCTTCAAGTCGTGGATCACGCGCATCGTGGTGAATTGCTGCCTCGAGAGGGTCAGGGGGGCTTGGCGGCGGGCGACCTGGGTCCATGCGGAGAATCCCGACAGGGACCGAGAGTTAGATTGTCTCATCTCGTCCGTGCCCAGCCCCGAGGAGTCCACCTGGCACCAGGAGATTGCTTCAGCCCACTCTCATGCGGTTCCCAAGCTTCCCAGCAACTTACGAGAGGTATACAGTTTGTGCGCTATATCCGGCCTGCCTCTGAAAGAAGCGGCTCAGAGGCTCGGCCTCACAGTGCCAGTCACAAAGACGAGGCTCTTTCGCGCGCGCGCGGCGATGCGGTTGCATCTCCAAGCAGTGTGGGCGCCGAGTTCCTGATCGCCATGACGGATCCAGATGTTCAAACGTCGCTAGCCAGCTTCCCTGACCTCAGCATCGAGTAAACTGCAACGGGAGACAGAAACCCTCCGCCAGCACTCCGACCACCGCAGCCACGGCTCCATTAAAACGCCGACGCCGCAGCAGATGCACGTTGTGAAGGTGGCCATACCAGCCTTTCGGAAGCGGCTTGGGAACGTCCGGCGGTACGTACTGAAGGAACTGGGGTCCAGCCTGCTCGGGCCCCAAGTACGGACATACGCAGACGAACATGCGACCCCAGTGCTCGTCGTTTATATAGAAGTTGTACTGCACCACCCAGCGCTGAGCGATTTGTAGATGCCAGCGATTCTCCTTCTTGTCGCCGATGGCAATCATAATGCGGGCGAGCTCGCGGCCTTTCACAACCGCCACCACTTGGTTCGGCTTCGCCTGCCGGAAGTAGGATCCAGGAACTTGTCGCGGCTGTCTTCCGGCGCTTCGAGAATCGGTGCGTCCCACTTTTCTGCACGGCTCACAGCCCAGTTCTGGAATTGGCTGGCGATTTCGCGCAATATGTCCCAGCTCACGGGGTATAACTGGCGATACGAGTTGAAGAAACCGATCACGCGCTCCGGTTGCTGAAACGGCTGAATGAGACCGTTCAGCAAAAGCCGGTCGAAACACCGATAACCGAATCGGATCTATTTTGCAACAGAGCCACGGTTAGAGGCCGAGGGCGAACAACACGGCGTCATTGATGGCGAACGAGGTGCCATCCGTGCCGATCACGGTGGGAGTGTAAGCCTCTCCAATGCCGCTGCTGAGAGTGACGACTTGCGAAAGACTGTTGGCGGTCAGATCCCAACGATAAAGCTTGCCGTCTTCACTGTTGACGAGAACGGATTTTGTGACAGGGTCCACAGCAGCGGTATTAATGCACCACTCGCGAACCGCGCCCGGGAAATTTGGGAAGTTAGGGTCAGGTGTGACGGCCTTGATGGTGAGCACTTCGTTCATGACCAGTGTGGACGGGAAGACAGGGTCAGGCTCGGTGGCGTTAGGGTCGAGGATCGCCACTTTGTTAATGCCATCGCCGGTGCCGATGCCGGCGTAGTTGTTGTACTTGGTCATCACCAGATACTTCGAAGTTCCGTAATAAGAAGGGACCAGGGACGCGCTGACAATCGATGCCGTGTCATCCCAACCAAAACTGCCGGGAGTTTTCAGCTGGCTGAGAGTGCTGTCGAAGTGGAGCAGCCAGCCGCGGTCGTTGTGTCCTGGAAACGGATTTTCGAGGACGCCGAAATACACGTCGCCATCCGGGCCAACCGTGGGTGTGGCGCTGCTTTCGTCGGTGATTTCGGCGTCGAGTCCAGTGTTGGGGTCAATAAGACGGACCTTGGCAATGGTCTGCAAGGTCTGGCTGTTAAGAGCGAGTAAATATCCAAAACCAAAATCGATACTGTTCACTCCGACATAGAGGATTTTTCCATCCTTAGACAGAGCCGGAGCGCAACTCATATCGACCTTGGTAATTTGCGGGTCCGCGGCTGCGGCAGTGGCTGCGACGAAGGATCCTTGGCCGGCGGCGGAAATCCTGGCCAGGCCGCTCTGCAGGCCGATGGGAGTAGCCCCATCGACCACATATCCGAAATAGAGGTTGCCCGCAGCATCGGCTGTGATGGGGGTGTTGATCCGGACATGGGCGTTGTAGACCGTGGGGTCGGCGGTGAAATTGCTGGCGCCGTAGAACACCAGGCGCGAAAGTTTGCCGGTGGCCTGGTCGGGAGTGTCGCGTACCAGCACCCTGCCGCCATCGGCTGGCACATAGAGTTTTCCGTCGAAAAGAACCGGGCTGAAGCTGGGCAGAAAACCTGCAGAGGGAGCATGATATTCGGTTTTCAGGGTCCAGATCACGGCTCCGGTCGCCTGGTTGTGTGCTTCGAGGCGGAAGGTGTCAATGCCGGTCTTGACCGGAACAATGACGGTGCCCGCAGGAGTGACGAGCGGAGAACCGTAGTGAATGAAGATCTCTCCTGTGGGAGGCTTGAGGTCGACCGGGGTTTGCCAATGAATCGTAGAAAGCGGTTGGGCGGCGACGGAGGATACGGCGGTATGCTGCGCGTCGCGGGCGTGACCGGGCCATCCCAGGGTCTGGGCGGCGGCAGGTGAGAGCGTAAGCGCGGATAGAGCGGCGACCGCTAAAGCGGTGGCTAGGGTTGGCCCTCCAGTGTGCTGCATAAAGTCCTCCGTGAGATGAGTCTCACCATGTATAACGGACTTTTTGACGCTTTATTCCCGAATGGTCAAGAAATTCATGCAGCCCGCCGGTAGTAATACTTGAGGAGGCCGCCGAGACGCTCTCGGCAGCCGATGGAGGATCGGCGTCAGCTCGTCCGCGGCTCGGCGGAAGGGAACAGCAGGAGGTTGCTTTTCCCTTGATGATTCCGTTCGGCATGATAATGTTCTGTGAATTGCGTCAGCGGCCGCCGCAGCGAGCTGCCACAGGCTCGAAAGGATGACAACGGCGACGTCCAATTTAGAAGAGCAGGGCGGGAGATCGTAGGAGGTCGCACGGCATATCCGGAGAACGCCAAACAAAACCCTCCGCAGTACTTTGATCTTGAAGTACCAAACTGGCCACATGGCGACGCTATTGAGACATCCATCAACATTCCTCCGGATGCCGAGCAATTGGCCGCTAGTCGATGCAGGCTGGCTCGATGCCTCTCGCACTATGCAGAACAATTCCTTGCAGCAAAGAACGACCGGAGATTCCCCCGCTCTGATCGCCCGACTACTCGTCTGAAGCAGCTTTGGTTTCTATCGCTCAGCCTCGCGGGAGCCTTGTACGGCACCAGCACACGCACCGCTATTGATCTGGTCGGATCGAAGATACCGAATCGAAAGCGTGCGCAATCGTCCCTGGATTTAAGCGGCAAAATCGAGAAACTCACATGAAAGAGAATCTTACGTTGGCCTTATCCAATGCTCAGACGGCAAGCCAACACCGCTCGGAAGCCGCCAAAACCTAACATGGACCTAACAAGAGCCGGAAACACCCTGCCACCACACGCCATCCTAGGTACTTGCGACCACCAATTATCAGCAACTTACACAGAGGGGAACGTAGTTTACGCAGTCAAGGTACGTTCTCGTGGAGCCGCCGCGCCTTGATCTGGTTGAGACCGGTAAGATATTTCACTCGGCTCAGCGACAGGCGCTGTCCCTGTTCCACCTCACTGGACGAAACGAACCGGCAACCCTGGAGATCTGCGAGGTCGGTGTTGACCGCATTGCTCGAAAGGGATTCGTTTGGCCGGACCATCAGGCTGTCGACTTGAACTTGACCGGCGTATTCTTTGTCGCCGAGTGCGTCCCGAATGATCTCAAGCAGTGTCGTTTTGCCATTGTTGCCGGCGCCATGCAGAACGAATAGAAGCTTCTCCGGCTTCCCGGTGGCCGCGCAGCCAAAGGCCTTCTGGAGGTAAGAAACCAGTTGTTCGGCATTGGCGTTCTCTGATTCAGATGCGTCTGGGTGCCTGCCCATGATTCGATGAAGGAACGCCATGAATTGCGGGCACTTGGCGTGCCGGTCATAGCGAAGCGGAATCTGCTTGCTCAACATGTCTTCGGGCTTGTGTGGCCGCAACGTTGCCGTTCGCAGATCGACAGTGCCGTTTTCCACGTTCAGCAGCCAAGGGTCAGAATCAAAATCGGTGACACTGGCTTGGCGCATTTTCTTTTTGGCGAGATGAATCATGTTAGCCAGCCCGGCGCGAGACAGAGACCGGTTCACGAATCTAAGGAAGGCATCGCGATCAATTTTGTCCTCGATGTGTGTCGCTTCGGCGAAGGCTTCGAGCATGGTCTTCTCGGCCCGCTTTTCAACCTCCACGAAATCGTCGAATCGCCACCGCTGCCCGTTCCAGACGTAGTAGCTTCGTCCGCTCCGTGCAATGGATCAATTCGTGCCCATGCAGGTCCGCTAGACGATCTGCATTGCCGGTGTCGTTCCTAAGGTAACTGCGGTGCTGCGCTCCGCTGATACCCAACCACTTAAGCGCTGCGTCGACAACCCGTTTGTCCACAAGTTCGATCAGCGTAGGGAACCCGGTTGTCTCGCCGCCGGCCGTGTGCTTCTCGAAAGATGACTGCACTTCAGCGTCCGAGGCCCCCAGTTTCGGATTGGCTGGCCAGAGGCAGCGGTAGATCGGGCGATGAAACGCTTTTGCGTCTTCGAGACTCGTGCCAGCGCGCGCGAGTACGCCGGCCAAGGCCAGGAAGGCCTAATGCCGCGATCCCTCTGCCGGCCAGTGGCGGGCGAGGACTGCGGCGGCGGCTACGCGGCTGACCGCGGAGACGAGCACCTCCTCATCAACATTTGCCGGTGTACCGTCGAACCCCGGCTCGAACCGAACCGCCTCGCCGCTTTCGTGGACACTCGGTGGAACCACAGTTTGCAGACCGATTGACCCATCTGACTTCGTCCCACGCAACTCGATGAGAGTTTTGCCGTCCATCGGGTCCTTATATTGTTTGGTGTGGACAGGAGGATCTGACCGGTAGAAGAAGTGTGAAAACGGTTTAGATTGCCTCCCGAATATCAGTCCAGTCTCCGGGAGCAATTCACGACCAACTGCTATGGCCTCGGGGCAATCGCAATCCACGTCGGTGCTTCCGAACTTGTCCCCCAGAAGCAGCCCTATGTTCTGCGGCGCGCTGTTGAAGTATTGAGACGCCGTGGCGAGGGTGATTTCGAGTTGTTGCCACCCCTCGAGAACTGATCCTTTCGATCGGTGCGGAACGGGAACCGGAGAAAAGCCCTTTTGGATCCACGAGATAGCAGCTTCGAGAGGGGTCATATCGATTCGTCCCTGGACGAAGAAAGAGGCGCCACCCAGGGCGCAGGGCGGGCCTCTTCGCACATCTTTACGGGTTGTTATTGGTTACTTGAGCGGCGGTGCCGCTCCAGAGGGATCGGCTTCAAATAGCAAGGGAAGCCTACTTTTCAGGATGAGTTCGAGACGTGTCCAGGGTGGGTCCCCGGAATGGATAGGCATCGCCAGTCCGCACCGATCACACTGAGGGCATTAGGAAACGATGCGTTCGATTACAGCGCCAACTGGGCCCCAGAAGTTCGAAACGTGTCCAGTGTGGGGAGCCAAAATAACTCCTTTATTTTCAACGTAACCATTTGACGACACGCCGTTTACGGCAATGCGGGCAACTTGCGAGCGTCCTCATCGAGTTACCCATATTTACCCGAATTTCCTTATCCATGGACACGAGGGTACCCCCAGTTTTCCCCCAGTGCGTCGCCAACGCCGCGACAGGACCCGCCGCCCGGTGACTTGGCGCGCACGCGGGCTCGGGCTGCGCGAAAAACGCGATAAGGTGCCACTCTCTCGTGCCGCCTGAACGTAGCGTCCAGGATAGGCTGGCCAGGAGTCTTAAGTCGGCTTCTTGCGCAGCCAGCGTTTCCGCGCCCAGTAAGCGGGAAGGCCCAGTACCGCACACCATAGCAGGAGAGTGGGCCCGTCGATCAGAACCAAGGTTGACACGTCCAGAATGCTGTTCACGAGGCGTGTGTAACCCCTCACCGCCGCGTTCCATAATTGGTTTCCAGACGACGACGGCGCACTCGGCAACTGAGCTTTGTACTCTTCATTGATGGTCACTCGAATGGTGGAAAACTGAACCTGATTCTCCAGGTTCTTCTTCTCGGCTTCCATGCGCTCGATTTCACCGCGCGTCTCGGAGCGGTATCGCTCCACTTCCAAGACGTCGGAGATTTTCCCGGTGCGGTTGAGAATCAGATCATTCAAGCGTTGTTCGGTCTTCCGGGCGTTCGTAAGGCGGGCCACCAAGTCCACGTACTGCTGGCTCACTTCGTCGCCACTCATCGACTCAGAATCGACGTGACCCAGCTTCTTCAAGTCCGCCAAGGCGGCGTCGAGACGATCGGACGGAATTCTTAGCGTGGCGTCCAGGACCCGCCCGGTACCCGGTGCAGCGTTCACTCGCAGCACCCCGACATATCCCTGATATCGGCCCAACATAAGATTCACCTCATCTCGTGCTTGGTCGAACTGCTTGGTGGTCAACGCGAGGCGGCCGGTCCGAACCAGCATGCGCGAGGGGGCCTCGGGCTGTGATGGCGATGGCTGACGCCCCGTCTTCGTTGTGGGTTCTCGTTCGGGTGCAGGGAATGCGGTGGATGCGGCGCCCGGTTGATATGCCGCGCCTGTGCCCGCTACCGCTGACCGGTCTGGCCGGTCATACATAACTCTGGGCTGTTCGAGCGATGCGACCGACTCGGCGGCGGATGTCTGCTCCGTGGCGGGAGCGCGCAGGTACCGATGATATTCCAGGCGCGGCAATATCACTAACAGCGCGATGGCCGCCACGGCTCCGAAACCCAAGGACAAGCGCCGCACGAAGACCGGATGGATCCACTCTAGAGTGACCAGTCTCAGCAACGCGTGGCCGAATTCAAGTTGGGCCGCGGACTCAGCCGTTGCCTGAGAAGCTTTCAGCGCTTCGGTCAAGCGGGGTGACATCGGAATCTGGGGCGTCTCGAACCGCCACGCCTGTAGCTTCGCCGAGGCGTCGCTGAACTCAACGGCCAGCATCTGGCAGTGGACGCACTCTTCCAGGTGAGAGGCGACGGATGCCATTTCCTCCGGCGGCAACTCGCCGTCGAGGTAGACCATTAATTGCTCCGGCGCCAATCGGTGAGCACTCTGTTTCATGTCTTGATTCATACGTGCCCCATTTCGGTGGCCTCGCTTGGGCCATACCGACGGCTGTCGTCCGATGCCTTTTCGGCGGGCTGAAGCTGGCTTCTTAACGCCTCACGAGACCGGAAGAGCCGGGAACGCACGGTATTCACGGGCAGGCCGAGAACCTCGGCGATCTCCGCGTAGCTCAACTGCTCATACTCGCGAAGCATCAGAATCTCTCGTTCGAGCGGCTCGAGTTTTTGAAGGCATTGGCGGACCCAGAGAACGTCGTCCGGGTCCAGCAAGTATTCTTGAAGCTCTTCACTGGTGTTGCCGGATTCCATCGTGACCGAACGCCGGACCTGTTTACGGCGTTCCCCGAGCAGCAGGTTCGTCGCGATCGAATAAAGGTAGGTCCTGACGGTCGCGAGAGGCTCATAGCGGTCGGTCGAGCGGATGACGGCGACAAACGTATCCTGGGTCAGGTCTTCGGCGCGCTCGCGGCTTCCCAGCCGTCGATAAAAGAATGCATAGAGAGGAACTCGATACCGTTCAAACAGCGTCTGGAAGGCCTGGCTCGAGCCGCGCTGGAACTCCAGCATCAGACTTTCATCGTTGCTCATTCGTTCCCGACACCCCGCGCCGGTTTCCTTTTCTTTGACTAGGGCAGCTACATATTGGTAATGCCGGGCGGAGGCAAAAGAGTTCCCCAATTCCCCAGAAAAGTAGGTGCTAAAGAAGAAATAGTTCCAAAAGCGGCGAAACTGGCTAACTTTCACTAAGCGAGTGGTGGATGCGGCCGAGATCCGGCTGGGCGCTACAGTCTTCGTGCGCCGACCGGCTGGCCGCTATTGAGGCTGCGACTCAGGTTTCGTACAGCCGCGGTGGCAGGTCCAGCAAGAGACAGAGCGGGTTTCGGCAAAGTTCTCCAGTTTCCCCCCAGTAAGTCTTTTCACATACACAACGGGTGCGCGAAAAGCGCGGTAAGGGACCGGCGCATCACGCCTCCTGAAGAAGCGGCCGGGAAAAAGGATGCGAGTAGAGCATTTACATCGTAAAATGTTTGTTAGAGGCTCGGTTCGCCAGGCCAGCGCAAAGCGCACCCTCCGAAAGGCACCTCCAATCTGACCCATTCGGAAGGTGACGTGTGCTCACGCAGCAAGCGGCGGCTCAAACCTACCAGATTCAAATCTGGCCGATCGATCGGCTCGTTTTCTACGCACGCAACCCGCGCAAGAATGATGCGGCCGTGGATCGCATGTGCAGCAGCATCCGCGAGTTCGGCTTCAAGATTCCGGTGCTCGCCCGCAGCGATGGCGAAGTGGTCGATGCCATTTGCGCCTCAAAGCTGCACAGAAGCTGCGGATCACGGAGGTGCCGGTCATTCTCTGCGACGAATGGTCGCCCGCGCAGGTCAAGGCGTTTCGGCTGATGGTGAACCGATCGGTGACCTGGGCTCAATGGGATGACGAGTTGCTCGCTCTCGAGTTGCAGGAACTGAACGAGGCGGACTTCGATCTGAGCCTCACCGGATTCGACCCGAAAGAAATCGACGACCTGCTGCTCGATCCGAGCGACGACGATCAAGCGAACGCTGCACCGCCGCTGCCCGAGAATCCGGTATCGCGGCTTGGCGACCTGTGGCTCTGCGGATCGCACCGGGTGCTGTGCGGGGACGCAACCAGTCCAGAAGCGGTTGCGATGCTGCTTGGTGAGCGCAAGCCGGCGCTCATGGTCACCGACCCGCCGTATGGGATCGAGTTGGATTCCGAATGGCGCGATCGCGCTGGCTTAAATGGCTGTGGTCCGGCTCAGCCCAGTTACCTGAAGAAGCGCACGGAGGGCCACACCGAAACAACCATCTCCGGTGACACCCGGGCCGACTGGTCCGAAGCCTTCGAACTCGTGCCAAGCCTCCAGATCGCTTATGTCTGGCACGCTTCAATCTTCACTCGCGAAGTCTTAAACGGCCTGCTCCGCATTGGCTTCTTGTATCCGCAGCAGATTATCTGGAACAAAGGACGCACGGTGCTAACGCGCACGCACTACTGGTATCAGCACGAGCCGTGCTGGTACCTCCGGAAAAAGAATGCTCCCTGGTTTGGCAAAGCCGGCGAGAACTCTACGATCTGGGACTCGGCCTCGCCGAAGTTCATCATGGGAGGTTCGGATGAAGAGAAGTTCGATCACCCCACGCAAAAGCCTGTCGATCTGATGCGCAAGCCGATCCTGAACCACACCAAGCGAGGCGAACTGGTGTATGAGCTAGCGGAACAACGTTGGCAGCGGCCGAACTGACGGAGCGCGTCTGCGTGGGCATCGAGTTGGACCCGAAGTATGTAGATGTGATCGTCCAGCGCTATCAAACGTTGTCCGGCAAGAAAGCCACGCTCGACGGCGATGGACGATCGTTTGAAGCACTAGCCGCAGAGCGTTGAAGGGAGCCGCATGAATCATGCGTTGCCGCCGGGAGATTGCGGCTGTCGAAACACTCCTCCGGAATGGCCAGCCCGACCTACAAGGATTGTGCCTTGCGCTCGCGGACTGGTCAGCAGGAACTACGGCTGCTCCTGAACGCAGAAAAGCCCGCCGCGGCCGGAGCCGGGCGGGCCAGAATGTATCGCTGAGGCTATTGGCTGATTCGATATGTGCGCTCTCCTCCCTCGGGCTTGAAGGACTCGACTTGGTGGCCAGCCTTCTTCATCGAACCGGCCATGAACCCGCGCACGGTGTGCCGCTGCCAACCCATCGACGACATAATCTCGGAAAGCGTCGCGCCTTCCGGGCGCTGGAGCATCGCGACCACTTGGGCGGTCTTGCTGGTTTCGCGGGGCGGCTTGGCCTCCTGCGACTTGGGGGCCTTGGTCGCACCCTTGCGGGCGGTGGTCTTCTTCGTCGCGGGAGCCTCTTCCGGCGCGACGTCGGGCGTTTGTGGCGCGACGGGCGTAGACGGTGTAGGTTCCGGCTCTTTCAAAATAGCGGCAGGTGGCGTTTCGCTGGCGTCCCGAACCGGAGCGACCTCCGAAGCGGGCGGCGGTTCGTCAGCCGCTGGGGCAGCTTGGCCGAGGCTCTGGAGCGCCTTCCAGATGCGGGTGACCGCTGTCTGACGATCCGTGAACTTCTTGACCGGTGCGACGCCCGGCAAACTGTTCCAAATCTCGACCAGACGCGCCGCCGGCCACTCGGCGACCAGTTTGTTCAAGCCGGACTCGCTTCGAAATCGTTCTGCGTTCGCGACGGCCTCGGCGTCCTGAGGCGTAGCGTGAACGGTGATGTTGTTCGTCTCTTTTTCAATCGTGAAGACTTTCATGTTGGATCTCTTTCTGCGGGCTTTGCCGCAGTGACATCCATCACTCGGGTGGCGAGAGACAATCAAGCGAATTCTGAAACAAATCGACCAAGGCGATGGAGCGGCGATGACGCGCAGATGATCGCAGGCGATAGCAGATGAAGGGCCACGGCGCAAAATTCGGCCGCAAGCTGGAGGAGGCCGTCGCTGCGATGCTAACGCAGCGAAACCTTGAGGAGGCCGCGCGTTCGATTGGTGTCGGAGCTGCTACGCTCCTACGCTGGCAGAAGGAGCCGGAATTCCAGAAGGCTTTCCTGGAGGCTCGCCGGCACGCTTATTCGCAATCCATTGCCCGGCTTCAGCAGGGTACGACAGCAGCCGCCACAACTCTTCTGAAGACGATGATCGACCCGGGCACGCCGGCGTCGGTCCGGGTACGAGCTGCGGAGGCAATATTCAATCACGCAGCCAAAGCGATTGAGATCGAGGACGTCGAGGCGCGCGTGACCGTCCTGGAACTGGCGTCCGAACAGAGTAAGTAGCTACCGATATTGCGAAGGATTCTATCCGCAGTGCTCCGGCGGGCGGATGCTGAACGAGGCACAACACTTGGGCCGGAGCATTGCGGATAGAATGCGTTGAACTGAACCCTGGGTTTGGCAGGGCAATTGCTTTATGGGTATTGATCAGAATCGTGCAGAAATGTTTTATCGCTTGTAAGGATCCTGTTTTCTGCTGGTTGCGGTAGCGCCCCGGTCGAGTGGTAGGGCCTTGAATTTGCAACGAAGGGTGGGCGCGGCGCAATACCCCAAGATGTAGAGGTTCTCCCGTCGCGGTCCCTAACTCGCCGGACCGATGATCTGGCAATTGCCCCGCCAAACCGAAGAACCATTGCATTCTCAATCTACCGCAAAGCGGTTTAGTTGTGTGCTGAGCATGTTCAGCAGCTTAAGGGTGAAAGTCCCGGCCCAACCTGATGGAGGTGAAGGGCTAGAGATATGCAAGGGCTACCGCCGCGAGGCGGGGTCTGAAAGAAGCATGGATCAAATGTGCGAGTCGATGGACAAAAACCGGATACAAGGCGTTAGCGTCGGACGAGCGGGCAACTTACCGCAAAGTCCATATCCATCAAGGATGCGAAACGTAGATTCGGCGACTGTGCACGGAAGGCAGCTGAACTTACCTCAGGAGATCTGCTGTGTGTCGCTTCGGCGACTGAGATGGCCGAAAGGCGATCTGACCACAGAGCAGAAGTCAGCAGAGGGCATATTAGGTTACGTCGTCGGCACTGCTAGTGAGGCACTCCAATGCCGAAAGGCGGAGTCAACAGATAGGCCAAGCCGGAAACGGTAACTGAAGGCCCGAACGAGAGGAGTGGCAAGTACGACATGGATCTCAACAGCGACATGCAGCGGAACATCCAGACTGAACTGGACTTCTCTTCCATGCGAGCGGGTGAAGCCTGCGGAACGGGAAGGGAAGAGACTGAATCGCAGTTGACGACTCATTACGCCGAAAGCCCAGCTAGAACAAATCGATTTATGGAGGAAGTATGTGAGCGAGAGAATCTGAAGGAAGCATTGCGGCAGGTAAAGGCCAATAAGGGTAGCGCCGGAATCGACAGGATGACTGTTGGTCAACTGAGCGACTATCTGAAACAGCACTGGCCAGTCATCCGCGAACAGTTGCTGAATGTA
>CAVYTS010000013.1:0-735363 GCA_963771305.1 uncultured Acidobacteriaceae bacterium | reverse complement strand
GGCGATCCTGCCGTCGATGATGACACTGGTATCGAGGATTTTCACCGAGTTCCGCGCCGGAGCCGGGGCGTCAGAACCCCAATGCACAAGATCCGATTGAGATAGTCCGACAGCCGTGCCTAGGTAGCCTGTGATTAATGGAACGACAATCGGGAGCAAGCCTCCACTTGACTGGCCCCGGAACGTAGCCACGAGAATCAAACCAAGGACGGCGCCTGAGAACAATCCAGCAAAAGCACCAACCAGCTGATTCAGACTGAGGATCCTGATCCTCGTTTCGAGTAGCAGCACCACGGCAGCTAGCGCCAGCCCAGCGGCTGCGGCTGCCACTGCACCCAGGCCAAAAGGCCGCTGTTCACCGACCGTAAGGCCGAGAAGCAGAACGAAGCCAACACGAATTAGGACGAGATTGACTTTAGTATTGCGATCCACGCGTCACCCATTCCCCGGGAAGACGACCGGCAAATCGCCAAGCAGATCATAAACTCAAAGTAGGGCATTCACCGACCGCTGCGAAGTATATCACCGCACAGGGATTCTAGAAAGAGGGAAGGCTTACTACAGGAAGGATCTTGCTACAACAAGGGAGGGAAGAGAGGAGCAGCGCAGGTTAGAGAACCTTTGCGAGCTCCTCTGCAAAAGCGCTCTGTCCGGCCGCAGGGCCGTTGTGGCGGCGGCCATTGCTGGCGGCCTTACGTTGCGTTGGATTCGCACCACTGACAACCGGCCGGCGGGTCCGGTCGGGAACAACAGTGGCTTTGGTGGTCACGCCGACGCTCTTACCCTTTGGAGGTTGTGCGGGATTGGCGCGAAGTAAGCGGTCTTCGAGAGGAGCGCGGTCGAAGCGGCGGATGATAGAGTTCATCTCCTCCTGGTTCGGCGCGTCGATAAAGGCGAAGCCTTTGGATTCCTGTGTTTCGGGATTGCGGATTACCTTGATCGCGTCTGCGACAAGGTTTTCTGAGGTCAGCCAGGACTTGATGTCATCGGCAGTCACCCAGACAGGGAGATTTCCAAGGAAAACGGTAAAACTCATTCGAAAGTGTATGTGCTCCGTGAGGGGAATTGGGGTAGGCCTCGAAGGCGCACCAAGGAGGCTACTAGGATATTACCACAGGCCGCACAATGCGGTAAACCCAAAAACTCGCCCAGACCCCTGAAAAATAAGGCTCGAAATAAATCTGCCTCATGTTTCGCCGAGGAATTTCCCCGCCGCTTGGCATGCGTGAGTGGCGCGAACGCGAATGAGGCCCCGCAAAACAGCTCCGTATAAGATGGAAAATGCTCTTCAATCCAAACGAAAACGCCGGAAGGGCCCTTGGTCGCCCGCAGGCGGGTCCGCCCCGCCTTGCGAGTTGCAGTGTTAGGCGCCGCTTGCGTGATGCTGGGATCCTGAAACGTCTGCTTTGGCTCGCTGTGGTCGGCTTCCCTGCGTTTCATTTGCTGGGCGCCGAAGAATTCAGCGTTCGCGAAAGCTATACAAAGTATGAATTCCGGATTCCGGCCCGCGATGGCAAACGGCTTTTCACGGCGGTGTATATTCCGAAGGATCGGAGCACAAAATACCCGATTATCCTGATGCGAACGCCATACAGCGTCGCGCCCTATGGCGAGGACCACTACCCGAAGAGCCTCTATCCGGGCGAGGAGTTCGAGCGCGAGGGCTTCATATTTGCCTATCAGGACGTGCGTGGAAGGTATCTGTCGGAGGGCGAATGGAAGGAGATGACACCGCACCTCGATGCTAAGTGGACGAAGAACGACGTTGACGAGAGCACTGACACATACGACACCATCGACTGGCTGGTGAAGAACCTGCCCGATAACAACGGGAAAGTCGGCTTGTTGGGAATTTCCTACCCTGGGTTTTATTCCTCCGCAGGCATCATTGACGCCCATCCCGCGCTCGTGGCCGCTTCTCCTCAGGCCCCCATCGCGGACTTGTACATGGGAGACGACGCATTCCACAATGGGGCCTTTTTTCTCGCGGCTAATTTTGGCTTTTATCTCGATTTCTTCAAGCATGAAGGGCTAGTCACCCCCGATCAGGAGCCGAAGATGGACGTACCGGTCAAAGATGGCTACCGGTTCTACCTTGGTTTGGGCCCTCTCGCGAACGCGGATGAAAAGTACTTGAAATACAAGAATCCGTATTGGACAGACATCATCGCCCACCCGAACTACGATCAGTTCTGGCAGTCGCGCAACCTCCTGCCGCATCTCCGGGACATTAAGCCAGCTATTTTGGTGGTTGGCGGCTGGTATGACGCCGAGGACCTTTCGGGAACTCTAAAGACATGGCGGGCCATTGGTCGAAATGGCAGCCCACCTGTCAACCGAATCGTCATGGGCCCGTGGGTGCATGGTGGCTGGTCTCACGGCGATGGTTCAAAGCTAGGAGACATCGAGTTCGCTGAAAAAACGGCTGTCTACTTCAGAAAGGAAGTCCAACTCCCTTTCTTTCGCTATTACCTCAAAGGCGGCACGGCCTCGCCAAGTCCTAGGGCAGTCATGTTTGAAACCGGCGACAATCAATGGCACGAGTATGCCCAGTGGCCTCCGGATGAAGCACAGACTGCGAAACTGTATCTGCATGCCGCCGGAAAGCTGACATTTGACCCTCCTTCCGCGCCCGAGGCTGCCGCCGCAGGTCTAACAGCGAAGCCAGAGGACTTTGACGAGTACGCGAGTGACCCAAACCACCCCGTTCCATTCTTCGGGAAAGTGGTGCCCGAGATGGCCCGGGAGTATATGACGGGCGATCAGCGTTTTGCCGCAACTAGGGCGGACGTTCTGACGTATGAATCAGAACCGCTAGAACAGGACACCACGGTTGCCGGCCCTGTGACGCCGGTCCTGCATGTTTCAACCAGCGGCACCGACTCCGACTTTGTCGTAAAGCTGATCGACGTGTTCCCAATGGATTACCCCAACCCGGAGCCGAACCCCGAGGAAGTCGAAATGGGTGGTTATGAGCAACTGGTCCGCGGAGAACCATTCCGTGGCAAGTTCCGGCATAGCTTCGAGAAACCGGAACCCTTCACCCCGGGCAAGATCGAGGAGATCCGCTTCACCATGCCGGACGTCGATCACTGTTTCCGTCGCGGGCATCGGATCATGGTGCAGATTCAGAGTTCCTGGTTCCCATTGGTCGACCGTAATCCTCAGGTCTTCACAAACATCCCAACAGCCAAACCCTCCGACTTCAAGGTCGCGACCGAACGGGTTTACCGATCCCAATCCCATCCCACCTATCTCGAGTTCCCGGTCATTCGTGGCAGCCCCGCCAAGCAGTGACTTCGGCGTCTCGCTATGAGAACGTGACTCGGCGAATGAACCGCACGGCCTTGTTCTCGAATAGCTGTGTCACTACGCTATCGGGCACGGCCTGGTCGGTTTCGACGATGGAGATTGCGATCAATGGCTCTCCCGGCTTCCGGTTATCCGACAGAACATCCTGGCGACCCAGTGCGAAATTGGCGATGTTGATGCCGTTTTGGCCGAGTACCGTGCCCAGAAAGCCAATCACGCCGGGCACGTCGTCGTTTCTTGAGTACATCAGGTGCCCGCCGAGGGTCGCCTCACAAGCGATCCCTTCCACTTGCACCAGTCGCGGCCGGTTCAAAACAACCGATCCTTCCGCTGCGAACGTGCCGAGGTCGGTCTCGATCTCGATGCGGATTGAGTCCATGTGCCCGTTACGAGGCTGGCGGCGCTCCGCCACCCCAAAGCCTCGTGCGAGCCGCAATCTGCATCGCGTTCACCACGTTGGCCTTTTGTTCCAACGAGCGGCTTAGGACGCCCGCCATGCCCGCATTGCGAAGCAGCTGGGTATCGCTCTCGCCGATATGGCCGGAATACGTGAGCCGAATCAAATGCGGATTCCCGTTTGCAATGTGGCTCACAAAGAAACCGAGCCTCTCTGAAAGGTCGGCCCAGGGTCCGAGTGTCCGGTACTGTTCGAGCGTCATGGCCGGCATGTTGACCGCATTGAGCGCCACGCCACTGATCAGATATTGCACCAGTTGCTCAACAATCCGTATGCCGACTAGTTCCTGCGCTTCCTCAGTCGATCCGGCAATGTGCGGGGTAGCAACCACGCTCGGGACTTTGAAGAGCGGCTCGTCGACGGGGGGCTCCGTTTCAAAAACATCCAGTGCCGCTCCGGCCACAGTGCCGTTCTCAAGCGCTTCATTCAAAGCCTTGGCATCCACCAACTCGCCGCGAGCGCAGTTCACAATCCGCACACCGGACTTCATTTGCGAGAAGGCGGCGGCGTTTAGCAGATGGTCAGTCTCGGGCGTGAGCGCCACATGCAGCGTAATGTAATCGCTCTGCCTGTACAGGTCAGGAAGCGCAGCGAGAACCACTCCGAGGTCGCTCGCGTGCTGCGAACTCACGTAAGGGTCGTGGCCCAGAATTGTCATCTCGAACGCCTTCGCGCGCTTCACCACTTCGCGTCCGATGCTACCGAGGCCGACAACACCCAGCGTCTTGCCCCGCAGTTCATTGCCCAGAAACTGCTTCTTTTCCCACTTGCCCGATTTCGTTGAAGCACTGGCTTGGGGAATCGAGCGCGCCATGGAAAGCATTAGAGCCAGGGTGTGTTCAGCGACCGAGACTGCGTTACCACCTGGCGTGTTCATTACAAGGACACCCGCAGCCGTCGACGCCTCCAGGTCCACATTGTCAACACCGACGCCGGCGCGGCCGATGACCTTCAGCATCGGAGCCTTTTCAAGAACCGCCTTTGTCACTTTCACGGCGCTCCGAACCAACAGTGCGTCGCAATCCGACAAGTGCGCCTCATAAGTCTTTGGATCAGCCACCACCACGTCCCAGCCATGCTGGGCTCGCAGCAATTCCACACCCGCTGGCGCCAGCGGTTCTGCCACTACGATTTTCATGTTTTTACTTTGTATTCCCTGCCAGCGCTGCCTGAGGGAGAGCCGCCTCGGCGTAGGCGTTCTGGACAGCGGCAACGCCTGAGCCAAATCTCACTGGATGCCCATTTGCCGTGAGAATAAGCTCGAGCTCGGCAATCAGCGCAAATAGATCGTGAAAGTCGAAATAACCAAGGTGGGCGATGCGGAATATCTGTCCCTTCATCGAGCCCTGGCCGTTGGTGATGATTGCATTGAATCGGCTGCGGAACTCTTTCACAATAACGCCGGAATCCATCCCGGCAGGAGGCCGCACGGCGGTGACGGATGAGCCGGGTGAACTGGAGAAAACTTCAAGGCCTAGCTCTGTGACCGCCGCTCTTGTGGCTCGGGCAAGCAGCTGCGCATTGGCGACCAGCTTATCCATGCCCAACGCCTTGATGTACTTCAGCGTCTCGGCCAAAGCCAGCAGCAGCGAAGTGTTTGGCGTCCAGGCTGATTCGCCATTGGCGGCATTCTTCTTCTCCCTTTTCAGATCGAAGTAGAAGCGGGGCGCCGTCGACTGTTCGCCCAGCGCCCAAGCCTTAGGGCTGATCGCGATGAACGCGAGGCCCGGCGGAATCATGAAGGCCTTCTGTGATCCACCCACTACCACGTCCAGCCCCCATCCATCGATGTCGAGCGGCATTGTGCCAATGCCCGTAATCGCATCGACAACGAAGATTGCATCGGTTTTTTGCACCGCCAGACCCATGGCCTTGACGTCATGCGCGGCGCCGGTGGAGGTTTCTGAAGCCTGAACGAAGACTCCCTTAATGCGGCGATTCCGAGCGAGTTCAGCTTCCACCGCCGCCGGCCTTACAACGTCTCCATATTCGGCCTTGAGCACGGTCGCCTTCATGCCCCAGGCCTTCATGAGTTCAACCCAGCGTTCCCCAAACTTGCCCGCGCAGCAAACCAGCGTCTCGTCGCCGGAAGAGAAGAAGTTCTGCGTGGCGGCTTCCAATCCGCCTGTACCCGACGCGACCAGCGCCAGAACATCGTGCGATGTGCCAAGAACCTCCTTCAGATCTGCAAGAACGCCGCGGTAGAGGCTCCGAAATTCCTCTGTGCGGTGATGGATGTCGGAACCCATCATGGCGTGCAGTGCGGCGGGAAGAAGGGGAGTTGGACCTGGTGTTAAGAGACGCTGCTTCTTGATGTGCATTCGGTGGGATATACACTCGCGCATTGCTAGTGTACGAAGCCTCAGGATATCAAACGTCGCGCCGAATTCGGGCCTCAACGGCTCACGCGCGGCGGCGTTGGCGCCGGGCAGGTGAGCGTTGATGCATGCCGCCTATTGGTTCTGGACTTGGACTGTCAGCGAGCCCAACAATTGGTTGGTGGTAGGCGAGAATAGCGTGAACACCATGCCGTTGGTCACCCATTTGCCCGTCTGACAACTGCCGCTGGTGCTACCGATACAAAACAGCGTGCCACTCGCATAGACGTTGACGGGGACGTTTGCCGAGTAGTTGATTGTGGTTGTTCCTAGTCCCGTACCGTCCGTCACGATGATCGGATTGGGACTGGCCGAGAGTGTTCCGGAAGGAACTTGAACGACAGCCGTCGCCGTACCAAGCAAGGCTCCGTTGGATTCAGCCTTCAGGGTGAAGATGGTCCCGTTCGCAACCCATTTGCCGGTTTGACACGACTCGCCGGTGGAGGGGCCGCAGAAGAGCGCGCCGTCGGCATACAAATTTGCGACAACGTTGGCCGTGAACGCCACGTTTACGATCGCAAGCCCCGTGCCGTCGGTGACCACAATCGGATTGGGAAGCGAAATCGTTCCGGAGGGGGCCACAGCCTGCACTTGGGCCGTCACCGACGCAAGCACCGCGTTGTTGGCGGCCGGATTCACCAGTGTGAAGACAGTTCCGTTTTGCACCCATTTGCCGGTAGTGCAGGAGCCGCTCAACATCCCTCCGCAAAAGAGAGTGCCCCCAACGTAAACATTTACCGGAACATTGGCGCTGAAGTTAACCGTAGTTACCGCCAAGCCACTGCCGTCAGTTACGCCTATGGGATTCGGCGAGAGGCTGATGGTTCCGGATGGGTTCTGTACCGGTACCGTCAGCGTCGCAATAACCTGGCTGGTTGACGGCACGACGGCCGTAAAGACAGTGCTGCTCGTTACCCACTTTCCCGTTGGGCAGGTGCCGCTGGCAACCGGGCCGCACAGCAGAGTGCCGCTGGCGTAGATGTTCACAGGTATGTTCGCGTTGACAATGATGGTTGTCGTTCCCAACCCGGTACCGTCGTTAATGATGGGATTCGGATTGGCGGTAAGGGCGCCGCTGGGCCTTTGTACGTTCGCGATCGCCGTAGCCAGTGTATTCCCCGTGGCGGGGTCCACCATCGTAAAGCTCATCCCGTTGGTAACCCAGTTTCCGGTGGTACAGGTTCCGGTCGAGCTGCCACCGCAAAGCAGGTTGCCCCCTGCGTAGATATTTACGGGAACAGAAGCCGTATAAGTTAGGGTCGCGGTGCCGACCAGCGGTCCACTGGTCACAACAATCGGATTGGGGCTGATTGCCAGCGATGTCGTGCTACTCGATGTAACCGGGATCGTGACGATATTGCTGATGAAGGCATTCTGAGCGATGTAAAGTTGTGCGTTGTTGCTGGTTGTCAGGCCGGCCGGCATCTGCAATTCGATCTGATAAATGCCAATCGATCCGTACGGGAAGCCGGCATTCAGCACCTGAGCCGTTGAACCGGCGAGTGTCGCGGCCACGAAGTTGCTTTGGTCGACAGAGTTCGGAACAGGTCCATAGTAGGGATAGCCGGCTGGCGATCCCTGTCCGTTGGCCAGAATACCCAGGCCAGTTCCGAAGATGTTGATGAGTTCGTTCTCTGCGGCTGGATTCTGCGTGGTGACGGGACTTCCGGCTGTGTTGGCACAGCAGGTGGCGGAATTGAATGCCGTGAGGATAACGGTGGCTCCCGTGCTCGTGGTTGTACCCACCGGATGCCATTGCCGGCAGGACCCGGAATTCTGGCCTGGATGATGATGCGCGTAAAAGCACTCGACGCAGTAGCCGTAACTTGGGGATCCGTGTTGATCATGGCCACCAAAGCAGCCTGTACGGTGTTCAGCGTGTCGCTTGCCAGCACCGTATATGTATAGGGACGGCCGTTGATAGAAACCGTAGCCGTGTTCCCTGCCGTGATGATGCCGTCCACCGATACAACGGCCGATGCGTAGCTGCTCGCATGCACCGCAATCAGCTTGAGGCGGCGTGGCCGTTCCCATGCCGAAGATTCCTGGATTTGCCGGCACGATGGTCAATCCGATCGCATTGGACACGCTGACGGTACCGTCCAGGTTATTCAACCGAACATAGGCACTTCCGGTATCCGTGCCGCTGTAGTCGAAGGGCATCTGGACCCGAATCTGGTTGGGCATCACATAAGCAATCGAGCCCGGGATCCCATCGAAATAGACTTGCACTCCGTGGTAGCTGACCGGTAGCGGCGCAGTGTTGGCAGTGTAGGACCCTCCGTCGGGCGACAGGCTCACGCCGGTTGGCGCGTTGATCGTTACGTACGTTCCCGGTGCAAGCGTCGCAGAGGTTCCCCCGGTCAGCGAGATCCCCGATGCAGTTGCCGTTTCCGTCGCCCCAGATTGGAAGGCCGCAGCCAGCGTTACTGAATTGCCGGCCGCACCTTCTGCCCTCGCATTCAGCGAGATGATCGCTCCGGGCACCGACACTGCGATCACATTTGGGTCGCCGGCTCCGCTGTTGCTGCCGTTGATGACACTGACCAGGCCATCAGCGATGGATTGCAGGGTGTCAGCACTCACCACCGTGTATGTGTAGGCGGTACCGGCAATCGTCACCGTTAGTATGTCGCCTTTCGTAATCGACGCGCCGCTGTTGAGCGCAATCAGGACGTAACCTTCCGCGTGAATCTGTTGGCTCGCCGCGTTCAGGATGGAATTGTTCGGCAACGCTAGAGAGGGCGAGCCTGGGCTGAAATAGAGAACGCGCAGGTCATACGGATCGGTAACATACAGGTTCGTACCGTCCCAAGCCAGCGAGCTGGGCGAGCGCATAGTATTGGCGCTCGAGTTGTTGGAAACTACGGTGGAAGTGATCAGGTAAGCCTGATCGCTGACCACGTTAGAGACGAAATCCGGTTGCCCCAGGACGTTATCGGCGCCGGCCCCGTTCGAGGTGGGTATCGCCTTGTAAATCAGTACGCGGTCATTGCCGCCGTCGGCGATATAAAGGCGACCCAGATTGTCCGCCAATGCAAAGCGAGGAGTGCTAAGCGTCTTTTCACACTCAAATGGATACGTTGGGGTATTGGTGGTCGTGTCCGTGCCGTTCGAGGCGCAGAAGCCGGTGCTGTTATTCGGCGCCGTCGTCGTCATGCTGGGCTGGCCGATCTCGACGTCCGCCGCCTGCTGGTTGGTAGTTGGAATGCTGTTCCAAATCAACACCCGATTGAATCCGGCATCGGCTACAAACAGGTGTGTTCCGTCAGTCGTCACAGAGGTCGGGCTGAACATCGTGTTGGCGGCCGCCACCAAAGATACATTCGCGGCAGGATTGTAGCGAGTGGTAAAGTTCGGCTCACCAAGTACCACGTCGGCCGCCTGGTTGTTCGTGGTCGGGATCGAGTTCCAAATCAAAACCCGGCTGTTCCCTGTGTCCGCAACATACAGCTTCCCGTTGTGGATCCAAACGCCTTGGGGCCCCCGTAAGGACGACGCATTGAGAATGTTAGCCGACTGAAGCGCTGTAAAACTCGTTTGGCCGAGGATGACGTTCGGGCTGGCGTCGATGGTGGTGGGGATGGAGGTGTAGATCAGAACCCGGTTGTAATTGGTATCGGCAACCACTAAAATCGTGCCGTCGCTGGCGACAGCAGTCGGGGCGTACATGTTGGACTGGGTCGGCGAAACCACCGGAGGGGCGATCCCGGCTCCAGGGTTGGGAGTCACGTAATCCGGCTGGCCAAGTACATTGATGGCCGAGAAATTGCAGAGCGGGCAGCGGTTCACGCCCCCCGGGGGCTGAAGACCTGTCAGATCGGCAGTCGGACTCGGTATCTGCGTCGAATCGAAGATCAGGACCCGGTTGTTCTCCGGGAGAATCGAGAGGATGTTCCCGTCAGCGACAAAAACGCGGTTCGACGTCGCCGCCACTCCCTGCACCGCCCCTGTGGTCGACTGGGAGATCGTGATGACTCCCCCGGCAAAGATTGGCTGCCCGATGACGCCGCGAGCCGCCTGAAAGTTCTGGTAGCCGGTTTGAGCTCCTGCCGGGGAGACGAGGCCGACAGACAGTAAGAACGCACACAAATACCTCATATTAATAAGAGCCCTCACAGTATAACAACCGGGTTGGACGGGGCCGCCTTCGATGCCGTTACCTGTGGGTTTCTCGAAGTTGTGGAGAGAGCGAAACTTACTGGAAACGAGATCTCTAATCGCGCTCAAGACCGTCCCGCTGCGTCTCTACCTCGAAGCCTCGGCTCAATCGATTAAGTCGTTGAATACAAGTGCGATTCAAAAGCAGCTTTTCGGACCTTCAAACCTGACAGACCACGGCCTTCTCGCTTTCCGCCCTAGCAGCCGGATCACGCCACTCACGCTATTTGACCTGAACAGAGATAGCCGCGAGGGTTGCTGACGGATCCGTCACTTTGCCTGAGGAATCCTGCAAATAAAAGGTCATGCCGTCCGTAACCCACTTCGCCGTGTTGCACGAACCCGCGCTCGTCCCCTCACAAAGCAGCGGCCCGTCCGGTTTCCCCACACGGATCTCAACAAACTTGGCTGCGGTCGTACTCCAGGTAAGTTTTGTGACACCGAGTTTGGTGCCGTCCGTCACCGTTACTGGGTTGGGATCGGCCGTAAATGACGCTCGCGGATTCGACACGACGGCAGAGGTTGACGGTCGCCTTCGGGCCCGATTTTCCGCACCCCATCAGCGCAAACGCAATTGTAAGCGCGGGCACAAACATCGGGACGCGCCTGTGGCAACTCAAGCAAGAAACCATTGCTGGCCGCGATTATAGCGGATCAAATGTCGTAGTCCTCGCCGGTGGCTAGGCTTTTCGGGTTGCCACGCATACTGCCGTTACGCCGGGCCATGGCAACAATCGATCCATGAATCTCCACAACCAGATCGTCTTATCGAAAACCTTCAAAAATAGCTTCGAAATATGGCGAGACTTCAGAATCCGGCCGTAAACAAACCAGGCAGGCGAGCCGGCACGGTTCATCTGATACAGATGATCGAGCTGAAAGCCGGCGCTCGCTAACTTGCGCGGTAAGCTCCTTGGGAGAGTAACGCCGCTTGCTCCCGAGTGTCTGATCCAACGTGCCATAGAGAGCTGGTGTTGCCGGGACCACCAAAATCAGCTTCCCTCCCGTCTCAAGTACCGAATGGGCCCGATTCAACAGCGCAACATCATCCTCAACCGTCTCCAGTACGTTCATATAAATCACCGTGTCAAGTGGCTTCGGAATACTGAGAAAATCCTCGTCACTCTCGGGAATGAGCTTCTGAACAAAAACATTAGGCGTGCGCAAGAACCGGTTCTGAAGCGCATGCAGATACAGCGCGTCGCTTTCGGTGGCGATGTAGCTGAATCGGCGCGACATCAGACGCGAGCTGATGTTGCCAATTCCGGCGCCAATCTCCAGGATGTGGTCGCCCAGGTGCGGCCGAATGGTGTCCGTCAACCAGCGCACGTACTGGGGTGTGCCGGTGAGGTTATTCAGGAATCCTCGGCCGTATTGGCCGACATACAGATCGTCGATCAGCCAGAAGCGCAGAATGACACCGAGCGCTTTGACGCCATCACGCCAGCCGATCTTCTTCCCTTCTTCGTAAGTGCGGCCGTGGTAACTGATCGGGACTTCGTAGATCCGCAGTTTGCGCTTCGCGCTCTTGAGGGTAATCTCCGGCTCGAAGCCAAAACGATTTGATCGGATCGGGATGCTCTTCAGTAAGTCCGTGCGAAAGACCTTGTAACAGGTTTCCATGTCAGTCAAGGCAAGATTACAGAACATATTCGAGATGAAGGTCAGCGTTTTGTTCATCATCGAATGCCAGAACGGGAGAACTCGCGTCTGTTCGGCGGGCAGGTAGCGCGATCCGAAAACGGCATCCGCGCGCCCATCCAGCAGCGGCCGCAGCAGTTTTGGATAGTCTGCGGCGTCATACTCAAGGTCCGCATCTTGCACCAGGCAAAAGTCCCCCGTCGCGCGCTGAATCGCGTCCCGCACGGATGCGCCCTTACCCTGATTCTTCTCATGACGAAAGAGGTGGATCCGGGAGTCTTCCGCAGCCAGCCGCTGGAGAATGTCGAAAGTCCCGTCTGTGGAACAATCGTCCACGATGATCAGTTCACGTTCCACTCCATCCGGCAGCGACGCGTTCAGAACCATGCGCAAACTGCGCTCCGCTACGGTGCGCTCGTTATAGACAGGAATGAGGATCGATACTAGCAAATGAGTGAGCCCGTTCTGTGGATCGCCCCCGGAGCCCCTACCGGGCATATCTCAGACTGGAAGTGGTGGATTGGTGGTCAACGTCTCAGTATAAAGCTACCCGAAAGCCACCTTCCAGCAGCGCCGGAAACTACCCTTTGCTGCCTGCCTGGCCTCATCAGTTGCTGGCAAGCGGAACTCGAACTTTGCTCTTCTTACCTCGACCGCAATGGCCGTGCGCGTACAATAGCAAGCGCTATGCCGTTACTCGATCGAATTCAGAAAGACATGGTTGAAGCCATGAAGGCCAAGGACGAGGCCCGCCTCAGCACCGTCCGGATGATCAAGACCGCCCTCAAGAAGCATGAGATCGATTCCATGAAGCCGCTCGACGAGGCAACTGAGATTCAGGTTATGAACACACTCCTGAAGCAGCGACGAGAGTCGGCCGACATGTTCCGCAAGGGTGGCCGGGAGGAACTAGCCGTCAAGGAAGAAGCGGAGATCCAACTAATCGAAAGCTATCTGCCTTCCGCGCCCAGCGCAGCCGAATTGGAAGCCGCCGTTTCCGCCGCGATCTCGGAAACCGGCGCCTCAAACGCCAAGCAGATGGGACTCGTGATGAAGGCTGCTCAGGCCAAACTTGCCGGCAAGCGAATCGACGGCAAGGCTTTGAGCGAGCTAGTAAAATCCCGCTTGCAGTAGGATCACTCCATGGCCACGACGCACAAGCCGTTTGTTCCTGAATCGATCAAGATGCGCGAGCTAACGCTCCGCGCGGTCCTCTTGGGACTGATCATGACCGTCGTCCTCGGTGCGGCTAACGCCTACCTTGGATTGCGGGCCGGCCAAACCATCGCCGCCACATATCCGGCCGCAGTCATCGGTATGGCGTTACTCCGATTGGGGAAAGGATCGATTCTCGAGGAGAACATCGCTCGAACGGCGGGTTCCATTGGCGAGTCAGTCGCGGCAGGCGCTGTCTTTACGCTTCCCGCTTTCGTCATCTCGGGCGCCTGGCGCTCATTCGGATTCGCCGACGCCTATTGGAAATCGACGGCGCTCATGCTGGTCGGTTCGGTGCTGGGCGTTCTGTTCGTCTCACTGGTACGGAGGATGTTGGTCGAAGATCGCGAGCTTCCGTTTCCCGAATCCGTGGCGGCGTCGGAAATTCACAAGGCCGGGCAGCTCGGCGCAAAGGCAGCGAAGTATCTGTTCTACAACATGGGCTTCGGAGCGGTGACTTTTCTCCTTGGAGCGTTCAATCTGTTCGCGCCCGATCGTGATTTCTTCTTCCACGTTGGTCAACTCGGCAAGAGCGTTCTGAAGCTCGGAGGCGCCAAAACAACTCAGGTGCTCATCACGGGAGGCGTGTCCAGTTGCGCGGCTCCAACCGTAAGTCCCGCCTACATCGGCGTTGGCTACATCATCGGTCCTGAGCTAGCGGCGCTGAATTTCTCCGGGAGCCTTATCGCCTGGGGATTGCTGATTCCGACACTGATCTACTTCCTGGGCCCGCAGCTTCAGAACTATCTACCGGCCAACGCAACGGACGATAGCTGGCTTAGCTTGGCGAATGCAGTGTGGCGTTATATCGTCCGGCCCATCGCGGTCGGCGGCATGATGGTGGGCACTTGCGCAACGTTATGGCGTATGCGCAAGAACCTGATCAAGGGCCTGGGCAAGGCAGTGTCTGAGCTTCGAGTGGGCGCGCCGCCGCTGGAATCGCTGGCACGCACGGAGCGTTACATGAGTTCCAAAACTGTTTTTCTGTTGATCGGCCTCACGTTCCTGGCCATGTGTGTTTTGTACGTCTACCTGTCCGGCCTCATCACCGGCGGTATCGCGGCGGCAATAGTAATGCTGATCGTGGGCTTCTTTTTCGCGACGGTATCCGGCTACCTGGTTGGAGTAATCGGATCCTCAAACAATCCGATCTCCGGCCTGACTCTCTCTACCCTCGTCATCGCCGCACTCCTGATGGTGTCGCTTGGTGTCTCGGGAATGGGCGGCGTGGTGGCCGTGCTGGGTGTGGCCGCCGTGGTCTGCGTGTCCTCGGCTGTGGCCGGCGAACTGCTGCAAGATTTCAAGGTGGGTTACATCTTGGGGGGCACACCCAGAAGTATCCAGATTGTCGAGTTGATCGCCGTGGTGGTCGCTAGCCTCGTGATGTACTTTCCGCTGATGATATTGCAGCAGGGAAACATCAATAAGGGAGGAACCGGATTTGGTGATAAGGCGCTTTCCGCCCCACAAGCAGGATTAATGGCATCGTTGGCTCAGGGCATCGTCGGTGGGGACATGGCTTGGCCACTTGTGATTGCCGGCATTCTCATGGGAATTGCAATGATCATGTTTAAAGTTCGAAGCCCAATGCTGGTCGCGATCGGTATGTACCTCCCGATCTCGACCACGGGGGCCATCTTCGTAGGAGGCATCATCCGGTGGATCACGGACCGCATGCGGCAGCGGGCCGGCTTCAACGATGCCCAGAATGCGCGCGTCGAAAACACCGGAGTGCTGGCTGCCAGCGGTCTCATCGCTGGAGAGGCTTTGGCGGGCCTCGTGATTGCTTGGTTTAACTTCAAGGACTGGGCCCTGCCCAGTATCTTTGCGCACCCATCCTATATCGTTGCCCTCGTTTTCCTGGCCCTGATTGCGTTTGTGTTGATCAGGGTCCCGCTCGGAACCGCCGGTGATCCGAACGAACCCGCGCCGCCCGTAGCCATGATGTAATCGGTGGCCGGCTGGCCGCCACAACGGGGTTTCGTCCTCCGGGATAGCCTCCGTTTCGCCACCTGTTGGCCATTAACTGTAAACTGAGGTCATATGTTTCGGGTTGTGCCGCGCTTTCGCGCAACCGCGCTGTCGCTAATTGCCGTTGGCCTCACCACCGTGCTCTGCAGCCGGGTCGTTCCGGTAAACGCCACCACCGCGGCGATGGCGTATTTACTGGTCATTCTCTTTATAGGAACTATCGCAGCGTTGTCCGATGCAATCATCGCCTCTTTTGGCGCGATGCTGCTCTTCAACTACTTCTTCCTTCCGCCCATCGGCAAATTCACCATTTCCGATCCCCAAAACTGGATCGCGCTATTTGCTTTTCTGACCGTTGCGCTGGTTTCCAGCAAGCTTTCCACCAACTTCCGCCGCCAGCAGGAAAAGCTCATTACGAGCCAGCGCGAGATCGAACGGCTGTATGCCTTGAGCCGTTCGATGTTGCTGGGGGATTCGGGCAACGAGGTCAGGCGCCTCATTGTCAACAAAGTGATCGAACTGTTTGAGTTCTCCGAAGCCGCTCTTTTTGAAGCTTCGTCCGGAGTCATCCAACGATCGACGCCAAACAGCGCCATTCCCGAAGAACGGCTTCACCAAGCCGCCGTCCGGGGGGCGGTCGAGTACGATGAGGCGCGACGGATGACGCTGGTTCCCATCACCCTAGGCGGCGTTCATCTGGGAACGCTGGGCTTCTGCGGTCCGCGCCTGGGTGAGGGGAATCTGCAGGCTCTCGCAAACACGATCGCTATCGGCCTGGCGCAGTCGGAAGCGCGCGAGGCTCGCAGCCGAGCGGAAGCGGTGAGGAAAAGCGAAGAACTGAAATCCATTTTGATCGATGCATTGGCTCATGATCTGAAGACTCCTCTCACGGCTATTGATGCGGCTGCCGATCTGCTGCTCCGGCCGGAGCTAGTCTCTGTTGATCAAAGGCGGGATATGCTCGCCGTGATTCGGGAAGAGGTCGCCGGATTGAAGCGCATCATGGAAGAAGCGATCCATCTGGCCCGCCTCGATGCGAACCGAATCCGGCTGCAACACGAAGAGATTGAAATCCAGGACCTGGTTTCCTCCACCCTCGCCGCCCTCGGTCATCAGGCGGCCGGACACTCAATTGAGATCGATATTCCCGCTCATCTGCCGCCGGTTAACGCCGATCGCGAACTCATTACGCAGGCATTGAAACAGCTTGTCGACAACGCTCTAAAATACAGTCCATCCCAGGCGACCATCACCATCTCCGCTTCCCAAGTAGATGGAGTAGTGTCTATCACCGTCCATGACCGGGGCGAGGGGCTCACAGCACTTGAACAAGGTCACGTGTTTGAGAAGTTTTATCGCGCCCGCAACGACGGCCTAGGCGTCCAGGGATCTGGGATGGGCTTGGCCATTGCTAAGGAAATTGTCGAGGCCCACGGAGGGTCAATCCGGGTTGAGAGTAAACTCGGTGCAGGTTCTCGATTTACCATGTCCCTAGCCGTTGCCAAAGCGCCGGCGGAAGCTGAGCATCAACAGGCATGAACAGTGGCCGCATCCTGGTCGTCGACGACGAGCCCCAGATCCGTCGCGTCATGAAGACGGCCCTTACCGTCAATGGGTATCAGGCCTACGAAGCACGGACGGGTGAGGAGGCACTGGAACTCGTTCGGAGCGAGCCCCTCGACTTGATCCTGCTCGACCTGAACATGCCCGGAATGGGCGGGATGGCTGCCTGTTCAGCCATTCGCGAAATATCCGATGTCGCCATCATCGTGCTCTCCGTGCGCGACCGGGAAAAAGACAAAATTGTGGCGCTTGATGCCGGCGCCGATGACTACATCACGAAACCTTTCAGCGTCGACGAACTCATGGCGCGCATCCGCGCTAATCTGCGCCGTCTTCCCACTCTCTCTGATCAGAGTCCAGCCATTAACGTCTCCGGCGATCTGACCATCGACTTCTCCTCTCGGCAGGTGGTCTCTCAGGGTCACCCGGTACGACTCACGCCCAAGGAGTTTGACCTCCTGCAGTATCTGGTTTCGAATGCCAATAAGCCAGTTGCGCACCGCAAGCTACTGCAGACCATCTGGGGTCCCGACTACGGTGACGAAGTGGAGTATCTGCGCGTCTTCGTCAGCCAGTTGCGAAAGAAAATTGAACCAGAGCCCGCGAAGCCGCGCTATATCCTCACGGAACCCTGGGTCGGCTATCGCTTCGTGCTTCCTGCTAAGCCATGAGTGCATTTCCTCCGCAGGGACCGGCGGACGCCGCGAAGGATGGGGGGTCCAGACCTCGTCCGCGAGGCAAACTGAAGGTCTTTCTCGGCTATGCCGCCGGTGTCGGGAAAACCTATCAGATGCTAGATGAGGCACAGGCGGCAAAGGCCAACGGCACCGACGTCGTCATCGGCTATTTCGAGCCCCACGCCCGCAAAGACACCATTGCCAAGACCGAGGGCTTGGAAATGATCCCGCGTAAAGTGATCGAGTATCGCGGCACACGCTTCGAAGAAATGGATACAGAAGCAATCATCGACCGCCAGCCCCAGGTCGCTGTTGTGGACGAGTTTCCCCATACCAACGTGCCAGGCTCGCTGCGAAGTAAGCGCTGGGAAGATGTCCTTTATATCCTCGATCACGGCATCGACGTGTGGACCACAATGAACGTTCAACATCTGGAAAGCCTCAATGACCAGATGGAGCAGATCACCGGCATCACCGTTCGCGAAACCATACCCGATTGGGTTGTAAAGCAGGCTGAAGAGGTGGTCATGATTGACCTCACTCCGCGAGCACTGCTCAACCGGCTGGAACGGGGCGTGGTGTACCCAGCGGAGAAGGCGCAACTCGCCATGAAGAACTTCTTCAAAGAGTCCACTTTGGTGGCTCTCCGCGAGATGGCCCTTCGGCAGACAGCCCATGAAGTCGAGGAGCGAATTGGCCAGACCGCGGATGAAGAGGAAGCGGCGGCCTCGCTGGCTTCCGGCAATACCTCTCCCCGCAAAGCCCACGATGCCATCGTGATCTATATCAGCGACGATCCCTCCACGGCAATGCTCGTCCGGCGCGGAAAGCGAATGGCGGACTATCAACACACCAACTGTTTCGCGATCTTCGTCGCCGAGCACGCCGACCTCAATACCCTACCCGCCGAAAAGCGTGACGCCGTGGAACGCCACCTGAACTTCGCCCGCAATCTCCACGTCGAAACCCGTGTTCTGATGGGTAGTGATCATGCCAAAGCCGTGGTTGACTTCGCCCGGCTTCACAATGCGCGTCAGATCTTTCTGCCCCGGATTATCGGCCACGGTCTCGACCGCTTGCGCGGCAACAGTTTGGTGAATCAGATAGTCCGCATGGCCGACGATATGGAGATCACGATCGTGGCCGATCGCAAGCATAGCTAAAGTCAGAGCGTGCGCTACACTGGGTGTTTCGGGCTGTGGCGCAGCCTGGCTAGCGCGCTTGCTTGGGGTGCAAGAGGTCCCGGGTTCAAATCCCGGCAGCCCGACCAAATTCCTCAAAGACTTACAGCCGGAACATCCCGCTGATCCTGCCTTCTGGAGTCCATTTGGAGTCCAAAACGGACACCACACTGATCTAGCGGTCCTTCCTCGGCGTGATCATCATTAATTAAGCAGGGCTCCGTCTCGGTATGGAAGCGAACGCAGGCGGCCGTTTTAGCAAACAAGCAAAACAGGTCCAAATCCTCCGGGGCTCTCTACTCCTATAAAAACCCGACATTTCCGACAATTGGCATCTAAGCCGATGATTCTGCAAGGCCACTCCTTGTCGGGTAGGCTCAAAAACCCGACAAGCAACCCGACATTTTCACAACAGAAACCCGACATTTCTGTACACCCATGTCCGCATGAACAACGCGTCGGGCTTCAGATCGAAATAGCAAGGGCACCAAGCATACCCGCGCTCAGATTTGTCGCGCCGGCAAGAAGCGGAGCCGACCGGAACGAAAATCCCAGCGAACCTGCCGCAGGTAGCCGTCGTTTACGAGGTCGTCGGGGCATTTCGGGTAGCGTCAGAGACCCGACAGCCGTTCCCTTGACTGGGTGCCTCGCCTGGGGTCGCCCTATTCATTGGGCTGGAATCGTGACAAAATAGTCGCTTCCGCGCTATAGTTTTTAGCCGATCCCATAGGAGGGGTTTCTGACATGCGCTTGTACGTGCTTTCATGTGGACTCGCAATTTCTGTAGCCATTGGCGGGACCGTCGCAGCCCAAACCGGAAAGGTCGTCACCGCCTCCGAGCCGGGCAAGGTTGGTATCGCCCAGACCGTGGACGTCACCGCGACCATTACGGCCATCGACAAAACAACCCGCGACGTCACGCTCAAGGGCCCGCAGGGCAACGAGACGACGGTCACGGCCGGCCCGAAAATCAGGAACTTCGACAAGTTGAAGGTCGGCGACCAGGTCCAAGCCCAATACGTCGAGGCTTTTGCGCTGCAGCTGGTGAAGGGTGGCGGCCAAGCGGTAGCGCGAACGGAGCAAGTGGGCGGCGCGAGAGCGAAGGAGGGTGCGCAGCCCGGCGGCGCAGTCGGCCGACAGGTGACGATTGTGGCCGACGTTGTTGGCCTCGATCCGGCCAAGCAGATGGTGACGTTGAAGGGACCGCAGCGCACAGTCGACCTGTTCGTCAAAGACCCCGAGCAGTTCAAGCTTATTGCCAAGGGCGATCAGGTCGAAGCCACGTACACGCAGGCGCTCGCGCTGGCCGTCAAACCCGCGAAGAAGTAACGCCAATCACAGCCTGGCGGGTGGCTTCGATGACAGAGTTTTGCGTTCACCTTGTGGTCGGAGCGATCGACGCTGAATGAAAGGCGCTGAGGCTCAGCAAACCTCATGGCCGCGCCGAGCCGACCTTTTCACAAACACGCATAAATAGCTTCAATTCCTCCGGGGCCCTCCACTCCCATAAAAACCCGACATTTCCGACATTTGGCACCTAAGCTAATGATTCTGCAAGGACACTCCTTGTCGAGTAGGCTCAAAAACCCGACAAGCAACCCGACATTTTCACAACAGAAACCCGACATTTGGAAGAGCGACGCCCACCAACTGGGGAGTTCGGCGGGTCCCTTGAACCAGCGGGCCGACAGAAAACCGCTCGCGTCCGATTAAAGAGGTATGGGCAAATGTACAGTTTGCGGTAAGCCTCTGTCAGGTCGAAAAAGAAAGTGCTACGAACACTGTAAGCCGAAGGGTAGAGAGCAAGGTCGGTCGGACGGTGGGCGCGGCACAGGGCGTCGATAACATTGCCGCGCCCGACCACGACTCTTGACGAATGAAGCTCGCGATTGCTATTCGAGGGGGTGTATGCCAAAGGCAGCGCCGGTCAGCCCTCCCATCGAAAGTGACATTCAGGTTGAGCGCTGGCCGATCGAGCGCCTGATTCCACGCGCCAATAATCCGCGTACGCACAGCCGAGAGCAGGTCGCCAACATCGCCGCTTCGATCCGCGAGTGGGGTTGGACCAATCCAATTCTCGTGGGCGCCGACGGTGACATCATCGCGGGCCACGCACGTCTGCTTGCTGCTCAGAAGCTCGGCATGGAGGAGGTCCCTGTCATCGTGCTGCGGCACTTGTCGCCGTCACAAAGGCGAGCCCTGGTAATCGCCGACAACCAACTGGCAATTGCCGGCGCCGGGTGGGACGAGGAGAGGTTGCGAATCGAGTTGGCGACGCTGCATGAAGAAGACTTTAATCTGGACCTGGTCGGCTTCGATGATGTCGAACTTGCTCGGCTGCTCGAGGCACAGGACGCTTTCCCCGGGCTGACCGATGAAGATGCGGTTCCAGATGTCCAGCCTGAGCCGGTTACAAGACTCGGGGATCTGTTTCTCCTCGGGAACCATCGGTTGATCTGCGGCGATTGCACGCAGCCGGAAGTCGTCGCGCGGCTGCTGGGCGACGCCACGCCGCAAGTGCTCATCACCGACCCGCCCTATGGCATCGAACTCGATTCTGAGTGGCGCGATCGTGCTGGGCTGAATGGGTACGGACCAGCGGAAACCAGTTACATGAAGCATCGGACGCAGGGCCACACGGAAACAACGATCTCGGGTGACACGCGCGCTGACTGGTCCGAAGCCTTCGCCCTAGTGCCTGACCTTCAGGTGGGCTACGTCTGGCACGCTTCGAAATTTACAAGCGAAGTCCTTGCCGGCTTGCTGCGCATCGGTTTTCTGCACCACCAGCAGATCATCTGGAATAAGGGTCGAACGGTCTTGACCCGCACGCACTACTGGTTCCAGCATGAGCCTTGCTGGTAGGTCCGAAAAAAGAACGCACCGTGGTTTGGAAAGCCAGGCGAGAACTCGACGGTGTGGGACTCCCCTTCGCCAAAGTTCATCATGGGCGGATCGAAGGAAGAGAAGTGGGACCACCCGACGCAGAAACCCGTGGAAGTGATGAGGCGACCGATTCTCAACCACACACTTCCGGGGCAGGCCGTTTACGATTGCTTCCTTGGAAGCGGAACAACACTCATAGCTGCTGAGCAGATCGGACGGATTTGTTTCGGCGTAGAACTCGACCCAAAGTACGTCGACGTCGTCTTGCGACGCTGGCAGCAATACACCGGCAAACAAGCTCTGCTTGACGGCGATGGCCGGACTTTCGACGAGATTGCCCAAGAGCGATTGGGTGCGCCGTGAATTGCTCGCTGCCGCCGCGAGATTGCGGCTGTCGAAACACTCCTGCGGAATGGCCACCCCGACCTGCAAGGATTGTGCCTTGCGCTCGCGGACTGGTCGCAGGAACTACGGCTGCTCCTGAACGCAGAAAAGCCCGCCGCGGCCGGAGCCGCGCGGGCCTGGGAGAGTCGCTGAAGCTATTGGCTGATGCGGTAGGTGCGTTCCCCTCCCTCGGGCTTGAAGGACTCCACTTGGTGGCCAGCCTTCTTCATCGCGCCGGCCATGAACCCGCGGACCGTGTGTCGTTGCCATCCCATCGAGGTCATAATCTCGGAAAGCGTCGCGCCTTCCGGGCGCTGAAGCATCGCGACGACTTGGGCGGTCTTGCTGCTCTCGCGCGGCGCCTTGGCGGCTTTCGGGGCCCTGTTCGCGCCCTTGCGCGTGGTGGTCTTCTTCGTCGCGGGCGTCTCCTCGGGCGCAACGTCGGGCGTTTCTGGCGCAACGGGCGTAGCCGTCGCGGGTTCGTCTGCTGGAGCGGCCTCAGGGGCTACCTGGTCGAGAGTCTGAAGCGCTTTCCAGATTCGAGCAACGGCCGTCTGACGATCCTTGAACTTTTTTACCGGAATCGCGCCCGGCAGGCTGTTCCAAATCTCAACCAGGCGGGTCGCCGGCCAGTCGGCCGCCAGTTTGTTCAGTCCGGCTTCGTTGCGGAATCGTTCTGCATTCGCCACAGCTTCGGCACTCTGAAGCGTGCCGTGGATTGTGATGTTGTTCGTCTCGCTTTCAACCGTAAAGATTTTCATATTGGATCTCTTTCTGCGGGCTCTGCCGCAGTGACATCCATCACTCGGGTGCCGGGACACAATCAAGCGAATTCTCACGGAAATCGACCAAGGCGATGGAACGGCGATGACAACAGTAGCGGACCGTCGGCGGCAGCACTTGGCATCTAATGGCAGCCCGCGGCTCAATTCTCGGACGAAAACAGGAAGACGTAATCGCAGCGCTGCTCACCCAACGCAACGTGGAGGAGGCGGCTCGCGCTGCCGGGATTGGAACCAGGACCCTTCTACGCTGGTTTAAACTCCCGGAGTTCCAGAAGGCTTATCGGCAGGCCCGTAGGGACGCCTTCGGGCAAGCGGTCGCACGGCTCCAGCAAGGAACGTCCGCTGCCGCTACCACTTTTCTGAAAACGATGGTCGACCCAAACGTGCCAGCGTCAGTGCGGTTACGAGCGGCAGAAGCAGTCTTCAATCACGCTGCCAGGGCGATTGAGATCGAGGACATCGAGGCGCGCGTGGCCGCACTGGAGCTGGCTGCGGAGCGAAAGTAGCTACCGATATTTGCGCATATCAGCCCATTCTTGGCGGTGACGAAATGAAAGCAATCACGAGACGCCTCAACCGGATTGAGAATCAATTGAACCCACCGCCTCCTAAGCCGCGGACGTGGTTTCGTGTCGTGGTTCGCATGGAGGATCCCGATGCGCCCATGGTGCGCAACCTTAACCGCGAGCCGAGCTTCGAGAAGGCAACGTGCAAAAGGTCGCTGTGCCCGGACGGCACTCTTTGGGAGGTGGTGCGTCTTGACAAGATCGGCGAGGACGGCGAGCAACCAACCGATGCAGAGCTGAACACCTGGATCGCTGGCTTTCCCATCGAGCCTCTTCGGCCGTGGCAAGACTTGACACAATGACGAACAAAAATCTCACGCGGCGATTGGAACGCTTGGAAGCGCGCTTGCTGCCAGCGACGGAGGAACAGGTCCTCATCCTCAACTTCGTCTCGGCGGATGGCGAGATCGTTGAGACCAAGGAGTTCAAAATCTTCTCAGGCCCACCGCCCATGAAGAGAAACAGGCGCTGGCAGCGGTGAAAGCGATCGGGCGGCGCCTTCGACGGCTCGAAGAACAAGTCGAACCCAGGGTTAACGAGCACGGAGAAACGCTTGCCCATGTGATCCGCGCACGCCGTAAGCGTCGTTTGGAGGAAGCCGGGCTGCCCTATGAAGATCGGTCACGGGAGATCTTCGCCGGCGCTCGATCAAGGGGCGAAATCATCCGGCTGGCGGTTCAAAGGAGGCGGGACCGAGCCGCTAGCGCGGAGATCGGAACGTGACCGCGGTAAGCGACGAGTGAGCCGCGCGGAGGACAAGCTGAGTACGACGAAGGGGCGCCCATAACACCATCCGCGCGGTTGTTCAGTAATCGATCCGCGCGGTTGTTCAGTAATCGCGGCGGTTCCGGCATCCTGAGCGTAATTACCGGCCTTTTGCACTTCTGAGGGATATAGCCCGCGCCATGGGTTTCTGAGTGTGGCCGTGGCATGGCCTGAGTTCATCGAGCCGTATCCGGTTGAGAACCGTTTTTTTTGCGAGGATAGATATAGGCTCCATTGGAGTCAGCCGACGAGTCGCGGCCCAAATTCCGTCGAGAGAGAAAACAAGAAACGTCAACGAGACCAATTTCGGCGGAAGCGCTTGAGATCCCAAGCGTACAATTCGTCAGGCGTGCCAATCGGCGACGCCGCGGCTACCGCCCCGATGAACGCTCGCACGCGCGATGAGCTGAGGACAACTTTGCCCCGCGTTCTTTGGATAGGGAGGATTATATGAGTCTCACTTGGCAGCAGTGGGCGACGGTGGCATCTGGCACTAATAAGCCCGGCGCGGCAGTTACCGCAGTGCCCTGGGGAAATGACGTGGTCGTTTTCAGTATCTTTCCAAACGGCGACATCCAACAACCAAGTGGCGAAGTCCGACAGAATTCAGGAAACCCGTTTGCAGATCCAGCAAATTGGGGTGCGTGGAACGCGGTTTTTAACTACGTGCCCCCCTCAATACCGCTAGGTTCGCCGATTACGGCTATCCCGTGGGGAAATCGGCTCGCCCTCTTTGTCACCGATCAACAGGGGACTATCCAGATGAACATCGGATATCCCCAAACAAACGACTGGCTGGATTGGACTCCGGTTGCGCAGGGCAACTCTGTACTCGGCGCCACAGTGACCGCAGTGGTTTGGGGGAACAGTGTCGTCCTGTTTATGGCCGATTCCACCGGCGGAGTGTACCAATCCTCGGGAGATCCTAACGAAGGAAACTGGGGGACTTGGACGCTCCTCCCGAATGTAACCGTTCAGGCCGGCTCACCGATTACTGCTATCCCGTGGGGAAATCGGCTCACCCTCTTCGTCACCGATCAACAGGGGACTATCCAGATGAACATCGGATACCCCCAAACAAACAACTGGGTGGGTTGGGCTCTCGTTGCGCAGGGTACCTCTATATCCGGCGCAACAGTGACAGCAGTGGCTTGGGGGAACGGTCTGGTCTTGTTTATGGCCGATTCTAACGGCGGAGTGTGCCAATCCTCGGGAGATCCTAACGAAGGAAACTGGGAGGCCTGGACCCTTCTCCCGATTTTAGACGTTAAGGTCGGCTCGCCGATCACGGCGCTCCCAAATGGAAACCAACTCGCCCTCTTTGTTACCGATCAAGGGGGGACTATCTATACGAACACAGGATACCCCCAAATCGGTAACTGGGTGAGCTGGACTTCCGTCGGGCAGGGTACTTTTTCACCTGGCGGGACAATTATTGCCGTTCCGTGGATCAACAGCGTGCCCGCCTTGTTCACCGTCGATATCAACGGCACGATTTACACGACTTCGCAGACCGCGGAGACCACAGACGATCCCGAGCAGAAATGGTGGGGAGAGTTTTTGTTTGGAGGCAGCGCAGAGCAGATTGCAGTGGGGCAGAACGAGGATGGACACCTGGAGGTGTTCTATGTAGGGACAAATAACAATCTTTACCATCGCTGGCAGCTGGTACCGGGAGGGCTGGTATGGTCCGCCGAGACTCAGTTTCCGGGCGACAGCGCAAAACAGATCGCGGTCGGCCGGAACGATGACGGGCGGCTGGAGATCTTCTACGTCGGAACGAATAACAATCTCTACCATAACTGGCAAACGACGCCGAACGGCCCATGGGCCGGGGAAACCCCGTTTCCGGCGAGCGCCCAACAGGTGGCCGTCGGCAGTAACGCGGATGGCAGGCTCGAGGTGTTTTACGTCGGGACAAACAACGTTCTTTATCACAACTGGCAGACCACGCCCGGTGGAAATTGGGCGGTCGAAACGGCTTTTCCGGGAAATAGTGCGCAGCAGGTTGTCGTCGGCGGAAACACAAACGGAGAGCTTGAAATTTTCTACGTGGGCACCGACAATAATCTCTACCACAACTGGCAGATTGCGCCGAACGCCTGGGCCGGTGAGAACCAGCTTTCCGGCGCGAGCGCGAACTACATCGCCTGGGGACGCAATCTGGATGGCAGGCAAGAGGTGTTTTATGTCGGGACCAACAGTAACCTCTACCATAACTGGGAAGTTGCGCCGGGCTCCGGATGGAATGGAGAGGTGGCTTTTTCAGGTGACAGCGCCGCGCAGATTGCGGTTGGCCAGAATGGGGACGGAAGACTGGAGATCTTCTATGTGGGCACGAACGGTAACCTTTACCACAACTACCAGCTAACCGCGGGTTCGGCAACGTGGAAGGGCGAGTCCCAGATGAAAGACAACGCCGCGGCGACGTACGTGGTGGCAGCCCCGAATTCGAACAACCAGCTGGAGGTCTTCTATGTCGGAACCAACTACGATCTCTACCACAACTGGCAGCTGCAGCCCTTCGGTGGCTTCGGGAGCAACGCGAATTATTTCTTTTACGACAGCGGCCTAGGCTGCCAACCGCTGGTCAAAGTTTCGGTGACGATCAATGTGACAGAAGACATCGTGTGCCAGGCGGTGGAGGGTGGGCCGCAGATCGGGTTCGGTTTCCAATTGAACTGCTATTCGCCGGCGAACTATTTGAGCGCCGGGCAGCAATACGGGTTCTCTCTGTATGGCAGCACGATCGTGGGCTGGGTGGATAACTGGCCGGTTCAGGGCGGCAACATTATCAATCACGAATGGAATATGGGATCGTTGCCGGGCAAGGTACCGGCCGGCTACAGGCTGGTCATCACGCTGGAGAACGACACGGACAATAACGTCACCGGGGCGCTATATCAGGTGTTCGACAATGACGGCAACACGGTCTCGATCGTGGACCAGAAGTTGGCGGACATCGGAGGGGATAGTTCGAAGATCGCACCGATCATTGCATTTCAAATGAACCTGGTCGGGCCGGTGAATGGCGAGGCCGCGGTGCTTTCTTCCGGCGCGGGGACGTTTGTCTACCAGGCCACCAACGCGATGACGACACTCATGTCCAGTCCCCAGTGCGCGGAGTTACACTACAGTACGGCAGAAACGGCCAACAGCTTGTATGATTCGCCGACCGCTGCGAACCCAACGTTTACAGTGTTTAACCAGGGCTTCCATGTAAGCCTCAAGGAAGCTCTGGCGCGCAAGCCATCGGGCATCATGCGAGCCAGGACGGTATATACAGGACCGGCGAAGTAATTCCAGAACCTTTAGTTGCCCGGAGATCAGAAGATTCACTGCCTCCTGACTCTCTCCAGTTTTTTGGACCCGCGAAATGGTGACTCATGCTGCGCTGACAAATCACCGGACGCCTCCAGTTAGCCGATTACTCCCCACAGGTCCGGTGATCTGTCTTTACTTCTCTCAGAAGAGGACTCGTCCCTCCGGATCTGTCGATGGTTGCATGCGACCATGGGAGCTGGTTCGCTACCGATAACACCAGATATCGGGCTGCCTCCTAAACTGCAAGCTCTGGCTTTCGGTGGGTAGATGCCGACGATTAATCGGATGACAGACGCTAAGCCCTTCCCAGTCCCTATCGGGTGAACCTTCCAAGAACAGACTGTCGCGGCGCGTCACTCCCTATGTAGTATTCTGGCTAGGTTCTAAGGACTAGCCATGCGAAACCTTCTCGACTCGTTTCTCCAAGACCTGAGATTTGCCCTTCGCTCCTACCGTCGATCCCCGGCCTTTACCGTTACTGCTCTGCTGGCTATTTCTTTAGGCATCGGCGCGACGAGCGCGGTATTCAGCGTCACCGATCGGATACTGTTTCGCGCCCTTCCTTATAACGCGGACCAACAACTCGTCTCCCTGGGCATGCTGGCAAAAGTCGTCGATGATGGCGAGTTTCTTTTTGCCGCTGACTACAAAGATCTGTTAGATGCCAATACGCCCTTTCGGGCAGTCACCTCCTGGAGCGGTGTAGATGATTGCGACCTCACTGATCGCAATCCGGTTCGTCAGCGCTGCGCTGAAGTCGATTGGAATTTTCTTTCGGTACTCGGAGTCGGTCCAATTCTCGGCGGCTCATTCGCAAGAACTGATGTTCTGCCCGGTGCGCCCCGTAAAGCCATCATTAGCTTTCACCTTTGGCAAAGCCGCTTCGGGTCCGACGAGCACATCATCGGAAAAACACTCTCGGTGGACGGCGACCCCGTTCGAATTATCGGCGTTCTGCCGGCTTCCTTCGAGTTACCGACCCTACAGCATGCAGATCTCCTCACGTCGCAAGTCATCGATCCCCCAGGTTGGCGCCACGGGGCGACCCGCGTCCTTCGCGTGATCGGCCGCCTGAAGAACGGGATCACACTTGAACCTGCGCGCCGTCAGTTGGATCAGTTTTTCACCCACGCCCTGGCATTCGTTCCGCCTCAATTCCGCAAAGAAGTTCAATTTCGCGTTCGCTCTCTACGGGACCGCCAGATGGGGGGTTTTCGAATCGTGGCCTGGACCTTGTTCGGTGCAGTGCTCGCGGTGATGCTCATCTCATTCGCAAACGTCGCCAATTTGCTCCTGGCCCGCTCGGCCAGTCGACAGACCGAGTTGGCTATCCGTAGAGCGATGGGCATCGGCAAGGTTCGTCTAGTGCGCCAAATGCTCACCGAAAGCATGCTTCTTGCCGTTAGCGGGGGGACTGCCGGATGCCTGCTTGGCCCCGGTTTGCTGCGCATTGCCAAAATGGTCGATCCGGACGGAATTCCTCATCTAGCGGATGCCTCTCTTGATAACCGCATCCTGGCAGTCTCCGTCGGCCTGTCGCTCTTTGGAGGCCTGCTCTTCGGACTCGTGCCTGCCTTCCAGCGGCCGCGAATGGAAGTGCTCGGCAGTTCTCGCGCTGCCAGTCCGCGAGCATCGACAGCCCTCAAGAACACTCTCGTTACCGCGCAGGTGGCCCTTTCTATGGTGCTTCTCGCTGCCGCGGGTTTGCTCGTGCGAAGTCTGTGGAATCTGGAGACTCAGACCCTTGGCATGGACTCTGACCGCGTGCTTACCGCTCAACTCGTCTTGCCGTCCAGCAGCTACCGAAGACCGGAAGAGCGGGTGGACTTCTTCAATCGGGTCGAGAGGCGACTCAGTGCATTACCGGGCGTTCATGCGCTCGGACTTAGCGATTCTCTTCCTCCCGGCGGTTGGCAGCGCTCCCGTCCTCTTAGTTCCATCCAAATCATTGGGCAGCCGAATCAAGTAACTGGCACGGGCGGGTTGGTGGATTGGCGCTATGTCTCCCCAGGCTATTTCATAGCGCTCCGAATTGCCACGCTGCAAGGGAGGCCGTTCAATGAAGACGACAGGCGATCTGGCATGAACGCGTGCATTTTGAGCCGGTCGCTTTCTAATCGTCTCTTTCCTAATCACAACGCCGTAGGTCAATACCTCAGGATTGGAGGAAGTCCTCCGATGGAAATTGTGGGCGTCGTGGCCGATGTGAAGAATACAGGACTCTCGGTTGCCGGCTATCCCGAGTATTATGTTTTGCGCACTCATGTTCCAGACGACACCTACTTGAACGGCACCGGCCCGGTTGCACAGCGCACCCTGAGCATTTTACTTCGCAGTCCCATCTCCAATGCGACCCTCTCTGCCCTGGTCCGGCAAGAGATGGCTACGCTCAACCCCACTCTTCCCGTCGAAATCCAAACCATGCATGGGCGTCTCGGCGAACTCGATGCAGGCCCGCGCTTTAATGCCCTGCTATTGGTTGCATTCGCACTCGTTGGGCTGTTCCTGGCGTCTGTGGGCGTGTATGGCACTATCGCCTATCTCGTTACTCAGAGAACCCAAGAGATTGGCATTCGCATGTCTCTCGGCGCCGAGCCCGCAGGCATCGCCGGGCTCGTGTTCAGATATTCCGCAAGGTGGGCTCTTTGTGGCGTCGCCATCGGTATCCCTTTGTCGTTAGCGACCACTCGGATGCTCGCCTCGCTTTTGTTTCGAGTGTCAGCTCATGACGCTGCGAACCTTGCATTGACTGGAGCATGTCTCCTCCTAGCCGCGCTACTTGCCACGGCCTTCCCGGCCCTAAGAGCTGCGGCTGTGGACCCCATGACTGCCCTGAGAAACGACAATTGACATTTGGCTAATTTGGGCCGGCGACCCGTTGGCGCTCGGTGTTTCCTACGGGCATGGAACTGGCTATATCTTGGATCCTCTCCGAGAGGTTTCTCTCCCCCGAGAACTGTCAGTGCTGGCGTTGAAGGTACTTTGGCCGTCTGTAGTGCACCAGTTAGCTAGCGATATTACCTCTTAACGCCCGACGATGGACCGACAGAAAGATGCCAAGGTCGCTGTCCTTCGAGGATTACCGGCGATAAACCCGTTCATGGGATCTAATAAAAGATGGCGTGCGCTTTCCCACCCTGTTCAGAACGTTTTAGCGGGCCTCCCGCGTTCACCGAGGAGCCATGATCAAGACCCTGGAAGCGGGACAGTCGATCAATTAGTCGCGAGGGCCTATTCGTCCCGGAGAGCAATGACTGGATCGATGCGTGCGGCACGCAGGGCCGGGATCGAACACGCGACTGCTGAAACTGCGGCAAGAATCGCAATCGTCGCGACGTAGGTTCCGGGATCGCTTGAGTCGATTCCAAACAGCAGTGCGCGAATCAGTCGAGCCGCAGCGAGCGCGCATAAGAGACCGGCACTTAGCCCGATCAAGACCGGCTTCATGCCTTGCTGAAAGACTAGCCCGACGAGTTGTCCGACGCGCGCACCGAGCGCCATCCGGACGCCAATCTCGCGAGTTCGCAACGCAACCAGGTAAGCCAGCACGCCGTAGATTCCAATCCCAGCCAGCAGGAGTGCAGCGACGGCAAAACCGGCTAGGATCGAAGAGCGGAAACGCTCGCCTTTCGTCGACTCGTGCACAGCGTCGGCGACGGTCCTAACGTCGATCAGCGTCAGGTCTTTGTCCACTTGATGAACGATGTCGCGCGCCGCCGAAGTTATCGCGGCGGGAGGTTCGAAGGCGCGAACAATGAATGTCGCGGAGCTGGAAACACCCTGCGAAAACGGAACATAGACCTCGGGTTGGACCTGCTTTGAAAGAGCGTCTTGTTTAACGTCCGCCACAACGCCAACCACGGTCACCCAGGGGTCCTTCTCGTTAGGTCGCCCAAATTTAAGGCGTTTGCCAATTGCATCGGCGCCTCGAAAATACTTCTTCTCGAGAGCCTCGTTCACGAGTGTGACAAGTGGCGCGCCCTCTCGTTCATCCATATCGGTTAGCCAGCGACCGCGAAGCAGCGGTGTCCCAAGTGCGCGGAAATACTCGGGAGTCGTTGAATTGTGATGCAGTTCCCGCTCATAGTCGTTTCCTCCCTCTGCCCTCGACGGTTGAGTCGAGTGTATAAGCGGATCCCTGAAGCGCGGCAGCCGCAGCCAGGCCCACGGATTGGACGCGAGGATTATTGCGTAGACGTCGTTCAATTTCGCGAAAGGCTTGAACAGCTTGCGAGGCCTTCGGATACCGGGCATCCGGCAGGTCGAGCCCGAACATTAGGGCGTGCTCTGACTGAAAGCCGGGATTCACTTGTTGCAGTCGAATGAGGCTCTTTGCGAAAAGCCCTGCACCGCTGGCTAGAACCACCGACAATGCGACCTCGCTGGCCACAAGCACGCTTCGCAAACGCCGATTCTGCCCTGAGCCGGTATCGCTGCGCATGTTCAGCGACTCCGCACCGGACGAGACATATGCCGGTGCAATCCCAAACGCGACTGCCGTTGCGATTGAAGTACAGAAGGCAAATAGCAGGACCATCATGTCCATTTGGAAGGGACGAACGCCGGGGAGCTCAGGCATGAGAGAGAGGAAAGCATTCCTGGCGGCGAACGCGAGCACAAGACCAAGCGCGCCACCGACAAACGCCAACACGAGGCTCTCGGCCGCCAGCTGTTGGACGATCTGCGCGCGGGTGGCACCCAACGCCCTACGAACCGCCAATTCCCGCAGACGGGATGCAGCGCGGCTGAGTTGAAGGTTCGCAACGTTCGCGCAGACGATGATCAAAAGAAACCCAACTGCACCCAACAACATCAGGATGCCCGGCCTGGTTTCGCCGGTAAACCAGTCTTGCAGCGGTCCTAGCCCGACGCCCATCTTGGTATTGTTGTCCGGATGCTCATGCTCCAATTGTGAGGCGATTGCAGTCATCTCGGCCCGAGCCTGCGCCATGTTAACGCCAGGCTTCAGGCGCGCCACTACATCCAAATAGTGCGGACGCCGCTGTTCTACGAAAACGGCTGGCTTGAATCCCAGTGCGGTCCATACTTGTACGCGTCGCGAAGGAAAGTAGAAGTCACGCGGCATAACGCCGATCACATCGTACGGTCGGGCGTTGAGCTCGACTGTGTGACCGACAATGTTCGGGTCCCCACCAAACCGGCCTTGCCACAGTTGCCAGCTAAGAATAACGACATGCTTGTCCGATTCAAACGTTTCCTGGTCGCGAAACGTCCGGCCCAGCAAAGGATTCACGCCCAAGATCTGGAAAAGATTGCCGGTACACATCACCGCTTTCAGCCTCTGCGGTTCACCGGAGCCGGTCATCACAATATCGAAGCCGCCTCCTGACTTGTCCCCGGCACTAAGGTAAGCGCCCATTGCGGAGAAGACGTGATTCCTCTGCTGCCAATCAGCGAAATTCGCGGGCGAAGCCGGCGCGTCCGTCCAATGCTTGATGGGATTGGTCTCCCACAAATGAACCAGCCTGTTCGGCTCCGTGAGTGGCATTGGCCGCCACAAAGCGGCTTCGGCGACACTGAACATGGCCGTGTTGGCGCCAATGCCCAGCGCGAGTGTGAGTATCGCAATGATGGCGAACCCGGGCGCCCGAACGAGTCCACGAAATGCCAAGCCTACATCGGACAATGGTCGCATCATGCTCATCTGCGAACACCTCTGTTCCGGATCTAGACGGACGCCAGGGCGATCCGTTAGAGTCGGTGTGAAAAAACTGCCTATCAGACAGCCGCGCCCACATTGATCATAGTGAAGTGCTATTTAACATCCTGACGGGCCGGCTACCGCAGGCGGCTTGCTTCCGTTCGGATGCCGGTTGCGAGCGACCCGGCCTAGGTTCGGCTACCGATATTAACTGATAACGGGCGCTAGTCGACGCTGGCAGGAGGCGGAGGAAAGCCGGCCTCCAAAACTTGGGTAACAACCTCTGACTTGACAAGCTCTCCGGGAATCAGCGGAGCGCGAGGAGGTGAATCTTAAAGAATTTTCAGCGAACAAGAATTCTAATCGTAGGTCCCGAGGCGACGTCAAGGCTGCAGCTTTTTTCGACTCTTCCTTCTCATTCTCCTTGCGCTTCGCCTCTACTTTCCGGGGCGGGGTCCACGAGCTAGCGGAAATTGAGCTTGAGGTCACGCTTTCTCGCCGGCCTAGTCGATTGGAGCGGGCACAGCGCCTCGCTGTGGCTCGGACGGAAGCAGGGTGCGGTCAGGAACGAGCGTGGCGGGATCGGGTCCCGTGACGGAATCGATGTGCGTAACCTTTGTCCCTCCAGCCAGGTCGAAGGCGTGAAGATTCCGATCGGTAGAACCGATGTACACCACCCCATTCGCCATGGTGGGAGGCGCGTTTAGAAGACCGCCGGTCACGAACCGCCACAACGCGGCCCCGTTAGCTGCGTTCAGGGCATATAGGCTGCCGTTGCTGGACGCCACATACACCACGCCATTTGCCACTGCAGGCGCCGCAGGCACCGGGCTGCCGGTCGGGAAGCTCCACAATTGAGCGCCGGTGATGGTGCTCAGGGCATAGACGCTGGAGTCGTCGGACCCTACATACACTACTCCGTTCGCGACAGCGGCCGAGGAGGTCACAGGGTCGCCAGTCGTGAAGTTCCATAGCTTGAATCCGGTAACGGCGTTCAGGGCATAGACGTTGAAGTCATTGGACCCCACATACACCACCCCATTTGCCACGGTGGGTGAGGAGAGCACAAGATCGCCAGTCGGGAAGCTCCACAACTTGGCCCCGGTGCCGCCGTCCAGGGCGTACACGCTGTGGTCTTCGGAGCCCACGTATACCACCCCACCTGCGAAAGCGGGCGAGGATTGTATTGCGCCGGCGGTAAGGAAGCTCCACAACTTGGCCCCGGTAGTGGCGTTCAAGGCATACACATTCTTGTCATTGGAGCCCACAAATACTTCCCCGTTCGCCACCGCCGGCGAGGAGATGACAGCACCACCAGTAGGGAAGCTCCATAACTTGGCCCCCGTTGTAGCGTTCAAGGCATAGACCTTGAAGTCGTTGGACCCCACATACACCACTCCATTCGCCACTGCCGGCGAGGTGAACACAACGTCGCCGGTCGTGAAGCTCCACAACTTGACCCCGGTGGTGGCGTTCACCGCATACACCTTTTTGTCGTCCGAGCCTACATACACCACTCCATTCGCCACCGCCGGCGCAGTGTTCACTTGGTCGCCGGTCGTGAACCGCCAATCCCTATCTATGGAGGAAACGTTCGAGGGATTCAGAACATTTTCATACGGGTTGTATCGCTTGCCCTTGGCGGTGAAACCTTGTTGCGCCCAATTGGTCTGCACCAGAAACGATTGGTGCGCCCCGGCCCCCGAAGCTCGGATGACAGCCGTCACCCAATGGGTTCCAGGTTGGGCTGCGGCAGGCACCTGCAAGGCAATCAAGAAGCCCCCGTTCGGGCCGCTTAACTCCAAGGCCAGATCGATGGTGTCGAAATATACATCGATGAGCATGCCTGCCGGATAGCCGGTCCCGGAAACCGTCAGGTTAATGGTGGGCGGTCCCGACGTTACGGAAAGGCTGACGGCAGGCGCGCCTGAAGCGGTGACCACCAGCAGGAAGAACATCGCGCAGAGCGCACCGGCCTTTCGGGACGTCTGGTTGAAACAGCCAAAGGTGTGAGTCATTTCGTCTCCTTAACCGGCAGCGCTTGCTGACGCGCGGCTCTGTAACGGCTTGCTGGCAGAGTTAAGGCCGGGGATACGCATCCAGTTAGCGCAGCAGCCGATAGTAACCGTTGCCGAGGATCTGAGTCAAGACCAGGATTCAACATCTGGCATCAACATACGGCCACCCGGAAGCATCAGCCGGCTAGAGAGAGTCCCGTCATTGTGCGGTACCCGGAAGTGTGCCTGTCCGCCGCGAAGTCGCCTGTCGTCGGTCCTCGGGAAACGGCGCTACCGGAAAGTGTGAAGCTCTCCGCCTCCTGGAATCCATTCCGGACGAGTGACGCGCCTCGTGCATTGATCCAGCCCCCGAGAGCGGTACCGTCGAAGTGGCACTATCCGAAGACTGCCGTTGCCTACCGATAATACAAATTAACGTCCCAACGGGCAGCCCAGCGGTTGTCAGCACAGTTGTGCATGGCGAAGATGCCTTATCTGTTCGGGGAGCGTGACGGCTCCGCCTCATTCAAGCTGAATTGTGGCAACGCCTCTTCACCCGCGGCACGCCTTGCTGTGGACGAACTATCGTGGGCCGGCTGTCTCAATCGCACGACGACCTGAGCGGGACGATCAGTTTTTGTCTCCTTTACCGTGTCAGATGAAGGCCGCTCCAAGTTCCGAGGTCCTAGGCAAATAGCGAAAGCCGCTAAGTAGGTCATTTCTCCCCGGACTGGCAGTGTACTTTCAGCCAACCGCGGTGGTGGTTGGGCTGGAGGGACTGGCTATCATCAGTGCATGGCACCAATCCCGGTCCTTTTGGGTGCCTTACTGTGTTTCACTTTGTTGGCACTCGTTGACGTGCCACCCGCCTGCGTCCATCCACCCAATTCCAGTGCTACCCGAATCGAAGCTTCCCTCAGCTGTTTGGCCAAGCTCGGGTCATTCATAGACCTTGCCGCCACCATGCCGCCAATGCAAAGCGCCGCAATCGCCATCGCTCGATCTTTGGGAGCTTGGTTTTTGCTCCGGATGTCGTGGCTGAGGAGTTTCACCATGGCTTTGAACACGGTCTCAAAGGCGGCCTTCACTGCGGTATTACTGCGAGCCACATCACTTGGGAGGGCCACCATGGGGCAGCAGTTCTCCACGGCTTCCAGATGTTGCTGCGAGAGATATGCACGAACAATCTCCGGCGCAGCATCTTCCGACGCCAGGTTCACTGAAACCCCCTTCCATCCGTTCTTCCAGTTCGGATCCGTGAAGAAACAGCTCAGGGCCTCGACATAGAGGTCGCTTTTGCTGCTGAAGTATGTATAGAATCCACCCCGCGTCAGTCCGGCCTGGGCCATAATGGTGTCCACCGAAACGCCTTCGAACCCGTGCCGGTTGAACAGCCGCCGGGCAGACTCTACAATTCGAACCCGCACTCGTTCACGGTGACCATGTGGATAGGGCATTCCATTGACCTCCAAAATATTCACTTGATCATATTTTGACGGCGTGGTGGAATGCCACCTATGCATGCTGCCATCACGCGACGAAGTCTACTCTGGACCTTCGGATGTATCGCTGCCGTGTCCGCCCCAGCGCAAACCGGGGGATCAAACGGAGGCGTTCACCAGGAAGTCGATTTCAAGGCGACTCCCGCCCGGATCTACGACGCCCTGCTCGACGCTAAACAATTCGCAGCCTTCACGAAGGGCAAGGCCGAGATCGAACGACGTCCTGGTGGCACTTTCAAGCTATTCGACGGCCGTATCCTAGGTCGCACCGTCGAACTAGTGCCGAATCAAATAATCGTCCAGGCCTGGCGCTCCCCCGCCTGGACTCCCGGTGTCTATACAGTAATCCGCTTCGAACTCTTTGCTCAAGGCTCGGGCACCCACCTCGTCTTCGATCAAGCCGGATACGGCATCGATCAGGAAGAGTGGAAGAACCTGGATAAAGGGTGGCCGCTGATGTACTGGGAGCCGCTTCGCAAATACCTTGCGATATAGCCTCGGACGCCGGAAAAAACGAGGCAAGCCCCGGCTTAGTAAGTTTATGCGAAACGAACCGTCCGAGGTAACCCCTAGCAAAAAACGGCCGTGATCGTGGACGGCACAGAGGACGCTGAGCCCGCTACCGATAACACGTCTTAACGTGGTTCCGAATGGCGGCCTGTTGCGAGATACTTGGGGGCAGCCATTGACGCCGCATGATCATCCCTGTTATTGGACCATCAAAGGCCGGCAAGACTGAGACCACTAAAGAGTTAGTCAGAGCGATATCACTCCGAGGGCCACTCAGGCTCGAGCGGATCGATCTCGATGATCTCTTGGGCCCCTCTGCTCGCAGTGATGGCGAGAGAGCCGTAAGCCTCGTGACCTCCTTCCTGACAACTGGTTGTATAGATCGCTGCCTACTCGTGGACGTCGGCGCCGGTCAGCTCGCATCTCCTGTTTTCGCCGACTATCTGGGCAAATTTCCAGACTACCCAAGTTCGGTTGTCGCAATATGGTGCGATGAACAAACCTTTCGAAACAGACATGGCAAGAATGCTTCCAACGAGGTCGGTCGTTACTACGGTCCGACGAGCAAGCTGGCTGTTTTCTGGAATGACGCTAGGTCAGCAGGCCGACTGGTTAACACGAGCGGAGCTTACGACCCCGCTTTATGGGCGGAACGGTTGTGCAAGAAGATCGATGCCATAATCGAATCCACCTAAGACACTTGAGCCGGCCCGCACCTAAGCAGCACCTGCCGACTCAAGAGCCAACCAGGGTAATGTCGACATGGCTACCGATATGGGACGATAACGCCCCGGTTGCCGCGGAGAGATCGCACGATTCCAGGAGAAGGTCGGTTCGCTCGAATTAGACGTTCCACTAGAGATCATGGGCTATTTCGCGGGGGTCAGGGATTGCAGGCGGTCCTTGTTGATCTTGAGGACAATTCCGGCATTGCGGTCGGCTGCCTCACTTACTTTGTATTCGGCCGCCGTACCGAGGACTTCCGCGACCTCGGCGGGGGTTAGCTTGTAGTCGTCAGTGAGCCACTGCGCCATATTGGCAGTGGCGCTGCGGAAAGCGTCGTCGAGGGAACCCTCCAATCCCATGGCCATAACGTGGGTCGCCGATTCCACACGCGGACCCCTGACGGATTTTCCCGCAATTACATCCACAGTGATTTCCACGTCCATGGACGTTTCCAGCGCATCGCCGTTCAGTTCGCCATCGCCCTGCGCCGCGTGACCATCGCCGATATAAAGGAGAGCGCCGGGGACGTTCACGGGCAGGTAAACGGTCGCGCCTTCCACGATTTCATTGAAGTCCATGTTGCCGCCCCAGCGGCCGGAATCGCCTGTACCTGGCGGCGCTTGTGCTGAGCCTGGCGCCACCGCAACGCATCCCAACATCGGCCGGAGAGGCACCGAGTAACGCGTAAGGTGCTCGCCGGGCTTCTCCAGGGTAGCCACGCCATGCTCCAGATCGAGATGCCAGCGCACCGTCTTGCCGCCGTCCTTCATCTTTACCGCCAGATTGCTGTTCAGCCCCCGGCCAACTACGGCGTCGTCGCTGACGGCCCAATCACGATTCAGGCGAAGGCGCGTGATATGAACCGCTAGCGTATCCCCGGGTGCCGCAGTCTCGACGTAGAAAGGGCCAGTTTCGGGATTGCCCCCCAGGACGCGCGTCACGCCCTTCTCGTCGGTGCCCCCGGCGTCGACGGTTGTGGTATGGATGGTGTCCCCCGGGGAGATGGTAAGTACGGACTTGTTCGCCGTCGAAAACTGGCGGTAGAACGTGGAGGGCGTAAACTCGTGGCGTTGAGGCGGACCGGAGTGGCGCTTCGGAACCAATGTTGCCGTGAACCGGTGAGTGGTGGGATGCTCCTTGTCGTCGGCGTCGACAAAGACGATGGTCCCCGAAATGGCTCCGGCCTCAAAGGTTCCCGTTAGTTCCTCAGTGCCACCGCGCTCATCTTTGGCTAAGAAGTGGATGGAGTTTCCGGTGAGAGTGCCCTCCAGTTTGTCCCCGTCAAAGTTGCCTGTGAGCTTGTCTGCCTGCTGGTTGATCTCCATCGAGAAGTTGATGGGCGTACCGTAAAAGTCGGCTGTGGCAAACCATCGCCCGTTGACGCCGGGCGGCTGACCCACCAATAACGCAGTAGTTAAGAGCAGCAGGAACAGAGGGTTGCGCATGGCCCTCATTCTAGAACGAACAGAACGGGCACTAGATTCTCTCTGGGCACGCCGAACGTGTGGCGCCTGAGGGACAGACCTGCTGAATAGTTTCCGATAATGCTGGATATCAAGCGCGCTGCCGTTTCGAGCAGCTAGGCTGACCTTGACGGCGATTCGCGTATTCATGCCCATGACCTCAACCGTTGCCAGCGTGTTTCGCTGGCGTCAGAGGTCGCCTACCGTTGTTAACGTCGGTCGTTGCCACGCGTGCGGGCCGCCCTACGAGCGCAAATAGCACGAGCGTCGGCGCGGCCCATCATGCATCGGACCGGGCATAGGTCCGTCCAGATGGTACGGCGCTACACCAGGGACGGCAGTTTGTTCCGGGAGAACAACGGGGAGCTGGGCCCTAAGAGGCTCAGTCCGATTGGTCCGAAGCTGATCTCTCGCGCTAGGACGCCGCTGGGAACACCGCTACGCAGATCACTTTCCTAACGTTATTGCAGTAAGCACCACGGTGCCTGATCCTGCGGCCTTCAGGGTTAGTTTGCTCTCGCCCGTCCTCAATTGCGGCCCGGAACTGACGCGGGAGGTCGTGAGCAGAACACCATTTCGGTCGAAAATACGAACCGTCCCATCTGCCCAGTATTCAGCGTAGTCCCCAGTATTCATTTTCGCGGGAATCATGATATTGACCGAGCCGTCTGAGATCGAAAGGTTGTTTAGGCTGCTTTTCCTTTCCTCCAGCGCTTCCACAGAGCCGATCCGGCATCGGACCCCACTTCCCCTGGGGTAACGCATCCATCGCAGGTTCAGACCCGACACTCTCCCGTAATTGAAGCTGTGCATCGGGGCCTTGAATGGATAGTTTACGAAAGCTGGCCGGAATTCAGCCAGCGTTCTCTTTGTGCCGGGTTCAGCAAGGATAACGGTCCTGCGACCGCTAAAATTCAAGTCGATGTAGTAATCCCGATATGTGCCTCCGTCTGCTTCCAGTTGGATGTTCAGAACGGGCGGCTCACCTTGACCTGCCGCCATGCCCTCCACGTCTAGCTGCACCGCTAGTCCACGGTGCTTAGTCAGGTCGAGCAGCGTGTCCGGAGTGCTGTACTCCGGCGCTCTGGGTCCAATGGTTGCTTCTGTAAACATGTAGCGCTTGATTAGCGAGCCCGGCAATGTAGCCTTGGTGTCCGGCGAGCCGAGTTCAACTGGCGGTTCCGCGCGCATTAACGGGATGTTCGCCGGTTCGCCGGGGGCCGACAGTGATGGCACCACCCGCAGTCGGAACTTCAAAGGCTGGTCGGCGAATTCGTTCCTCAGTGCGATTTCCCCGGGAACGGCGGCCCGTTGCGGATCGTAGCGGATCGGATGAAACTCGCCGGGTCGAGTCATGTGCCACTCGCCTATGGCGAGTTGTTGACGCACCCCCTTGGGCACTGCATTCCCGAGTCGCAATTGCTCATACTCGCCGAGCAGTTTCAACATCTCCTCAGTGCGACCGTTCGACTTCAGCGCATTCAAGTTCGTTTCAAGAGACACCGCCGAGTCTAGCGCCAACATGCGGGTCGCATAGTACTCTACTTCGTCGGGAGTGGTCGCCAGATGGTCCGGAGCGTCTTCGAGAAAGCCCCACCAGCCGAGTTCGGTCGGCAGAAAGTTGTTGTGGTAGTACCTCCACGAATCGGCGATCTTATGGTAATCGAGGTACTCCTTAACCGCTACGGTTGAATAATCATCGCAGTTGCCGCGGGAGAAAATGTGCCATGTCCAAGTTGTGGTTCCTGACCCTTGCACCAGCAGTTCGCGCTTCGACTTTTCCCAGATCTGCATCTGCTGCGGAGCCAGCCAATACCACGCCGGACCATTCGCGCCATTAACTTCCCCGCCATCGAAGTAAATCATATCGAAGCCACAGCGGTTGATAACGCCAGCCACTCGGTCCGAAATGGCCTCCTTCAGCGGAGTCTTGAGGTCTGCCAGGTACGAACCGTAGCGCTCCACCAGATGGTGGATCTTCGCACCAGTCTTGTGCGGCGCCGGCTTAGTTCCGGCAAACCCGCGTACGCACTGCACAAAATTCGTGCCGTCGATTCGTGCGTAGTGGACGATCTCACTGTCGATTAAGATGTCGTTCGCACTGCCGCTGTAGGCGTGACTATAACCACCCGCTGGAAACGCAGCGGCCAGCGAGGATGCTGCTGGCAACCCCGTCGCCGTTTCGCTGATGTCAGTCGCAAGCGTCGCCTCGGCGTCCCTTAGCAGCCACGGACTCGGCGTCGGCCGAACCAGCGGATCGTCCTTGCTCACGAAACTGGTCAGCATGTGCACGCCAACTTTCAATCCCGCCGAATGGCATTTGTCAATGACCGCTTTGAGGCTTTCCTCGCCGCGGGGAAACTTCTGGGTATTGATGGGGTAGGAGCCCAGCGAGGCAGACCACGCTCCGCTCCACACAAGGATGTAGCGGAACCCACCCAGCTTTGCAAATCGGATTATCTCGTCGGCGTTGGCCTCGGTCAGGTCGGTAAACAGGTAACTGGTACGTACATTCTCGGAGCCTTTGGCCCACGTGCCGCCGAGCGTTGGAGAGGGAAGCCGGAAGTCCTGCTCCGTCTTCCGGACGGCTTCCAGGAATTGCGGCGTCGGCACGGCAATGATCGCGACGCGCTCGCCTTGCATGCCGAATTCGGGATAGACCGAGGCTATATTTAGTTCACCGTCGATCCTGGAATTGACCCGCGCGCTGAGGCCCATGAGACAGACGGCAAACTTGTCATCCCACCGCACGTCCACTAACCCGCCTGCATTTGCGAGAGCAACATTCAGCTGCAAGAGCCGAATTTCCTCGATGCCATCGCCGTGGAACGTCGCCAGTTCGACCGTAATGTATTCCGGCTGTGCACTGATGCGGTAATCCGCTTCGACGCCCGAAGTCCCGAACGTCACATGCAACAGGTCGCCGCGCCGCTCGACCGCCGAGGCGGGAAACAGATGGCCACCTTTCCGGACTGCCGCAAACGCCAGCCCCTCCGAACCCAGCCGCTCCTTCCCGTCCTGCTTCTCCAGCAGGCTACTCACCCCGGCATCCGACCGGACCACTAGCCGCGCCGCTCGATTCTCGAAGACGAAATCCTTCGCATGTAGCCCGTTCACCGCAAGGAACACTAAGATCAGCGTTAGAAAGGTCTTGAGCATCATGCGTGAGAATTCTCGATAGAGTCGGTGCTGACGATGACGAGCCACGGGAAATCCGCGCCTAGGGTGAAGACTCATAGATCCAATACTAGGTCACCAGAAGTCCCAGCCCATCGGTGCCGCACCGCTATTCGGCGGAACGATATGAGAGCGCCGAAGCGCTTTTCAAACTTTACTTGAGGCCTTGCGGGAACTGAGGTAACGTCCACATGGCTACCGATATTGCTTAGGACCGTATCGGAAGCGCCGCGGCCACGTAAAGGGATCGGCTGGAGCGCAACGCAAAGGCGTGGCCGCGGTGGTTTCGATACGGTGCGATGAAGGAAGCCTCTCCGGATTGGCAGGAAGCTGCTATGCATTTTGATTCGACGGCGGCCGTGCGTGGGGCTGTGGGAGGGGACATCGGAAGGCAGCACGTTGGGATAGAAGTGGGCTCACGGGTGTAGATCGTGGTTGTAATGAGGCAAAGGATCGGTGGGAGGATGCCAGAGAGGCGGGCAGAAAGCGGGCCCACTGGAGAACTGCGATGTTGCAAGCGCAGCAGTAGCGACCTCTTGCCGAAGTGTTGGACGCTCGGCGATGAATACGCTTCGGCATCTCAGGCGACCTGGGCTTCCGGCGGAGAACGGAGCTTGATCTGGACGGCGGTAAGTCGCTCGATCACAACCATAGGACCACCGCACAGCGGACAGGTCCAGAACGGCGCCGACTGGCCTGGGGAATCAGAGTGAGTTGATGCGGGCGGCGTCACGGGTGAACCGGCCGGAAGCAGGTGCTTACAAAGAGGAACCAGTACCCCACGACGACGGCTGGCGAGGAAACCGAAGTGGCGGATTCGGACGAAGCCACGCGGCAGCACATGCAGTAAAAAGCGACGCAAGAATTCGTCGACAGGCAGAGTCAGGAATCGCTTCTTGTTTTTGTGAGCGGAGTCGCGCCAGCGGAACGTCACCTGGTCCTCAACGAAGGAAACGAGACGGTGGTTGGAAATCGCAACGCGATGAGTGTAGGCGCCGAGGTAACGAAGTACCTGCTCGGGTCCACCGAAAGGCGGTTTGCAGTAGACCACCCAGCGCGGCGCGTAAAGCTGACGGATCAAACTCCGGAACAGCCTGGGCTGAGCCAGGCCGCGAAGCAGGCCGTGAAACTGGAGTTGTCCGGAAGCGTGAGCCTGCTGGAGCGCTTCGAGAAACTTGCCGCGGAAGACTTCGCTGAGAACCCCTACCGGTAGAAAGAAGCGGTCATTTCGGGGGCGCACCCAGTGCGCGTGATCGCGAGACAAGCCGCCAGCGGCCACGACACAGTGAACGTGGGGATGATGCTGCAGCTTCTGATTCCAGGTGTGGAGGACGCTGAAGAAGCCGATCTCGGCGCCGAGATGCTTCGGGTCCGCGGCAATTTCGATCAAGGTCTGGGCGCTGCAGCGGAAAAGCAGCCCGTAGATCACTTCTTTATTTTGCAAGGCCAGAGGCGCCAATTGGTGGGGCAGCGTAAACACGACATGAGCGTAGGGCGTAGCGAGCAGTTCGGCGCGCCGGGCGGTCAGCCAGCGGTCGCGCGTCTGGCTTTGGCACTTCGGGCAGTGCCGGTTGCGACAAGAGTTATAGGAGATGGCGCGATGACCACAGCCGGAGCACTGATCCAGATGACCGCCCATCGCGGCGGTGCGGCACTGCTCGATGGCTACCAGGACTTTAAGATGCATCCAGGTGAACCACGCGGGAGGCCGGTCTATGAATCGGTGGCCGGCGGCGGTTATGATATCGGCCAACTCCAGGAGTGGCCCCTTCATTCACTTCTTTCGGGAACCGTTTTTCAGGTTCGGGGCCGCCGCCAGGGTAAGCGAGTCGAGCGGGCTTCGAGTGGCTTTGAGATGCCGCTCCGACAGGTGCAGGTAACGGCTAGTCGTCCTCAGATCGGCGTGGCCCAGCAGGAGTTGAATGGTACGTAAGTCGGCGCCGGATTCGAGCAGATGGGTTGCAAAGCAGTGCCTCAGGGTATGCGGGTGGACGCTCTTATCCAGTCCCGCGCGCACGCCTGCTTGCTGCACGGCATCCCATACGCTTTTGGATGTTATGGGGACATCGCCGTTGGGATGAGTGCCTTTACTGGGGAACAGGTAAGTTTCCGGCTTGGGGTTCGCCGCGCGCCAGTAGTTGCGAAGTTCCTGTAGTAGCCTCGGGCTGAGCATGACGTTGCGATCCTTCTTCCCCTTGCCCTGACGAATGCGGATCAACATGCGCTCGCTGTCAATGTCGCTGACCTTCAACTGAACTAATTCTTCGCGACGGATGCCGGTGGCATAGAGGACGAGCAGCCAGATTCGATGCAGGGGGCTGGCGGCGGATTGGATTAGACGTTCGACTTCTTTCCGCGAGAGGACTTCGGGCAGGCGAATCGGCCGTTTGGGAACCGGCATGTCGTCAGCCTGCCACGGGCGCTTGAGAATCTTGAGAAAAAAGAACCGTAGGGCGGATAGTTGCTGAGCGACGCTGACGGCCTCCAGTTTGCGATCGGTGAACAGATGGGCTTGGTACTGTCGGATGTGCTCCAGGCCTAACCTGTCGGGAGGAGTCTTGAAGTATTGAGCGAACTCCTCAACGGAATGGAGGTAAATACGAGTGGTAATCGCAGACAAATTCCGACGCTGGAGTTCCTCCAGCATCGCTTTTCGTAGATGGGTCACGGGGACTCTCCTCGTGACCTACGATAGTCCAGCCAGCCAGCTGCTGCTTTATTACGAACCGCCCCCCCGTTCTTAGCAACGCGAAGCGTCTGCCGCGCTCGCGGCTTCGTTCAATGCCCATTAAGAGGACTGAAAATGAACGAACTCGTGGTTACAACCAAGGCGTCAGATTGGCGCAGACTTAAGGCCCTGGTCCTCGATAGTGTCTCCTCGCCGATTACGAAACGGGTCTACAATCTGGGGCTTGATGAATTCTTCGCCTGGTACAGCAGCGAGCCGCGAGCCGGCCTGACGAAGGCCACGGTTAGCGCCTGGCGCGTGGCCCTAGAAGCACGCGGGCTCGGCTCCGTATCCATCAACGTGCGCATCACCGCCGTTCGCAAACTGGCCGTCGAGGCTGCAGACAATGGCTTGTTGGCGCCGGAACTAGCCGCCGGCATCGCACGCGTGAAGGGCGCCAAGTCCATCGGTGTGCGGGTCGGAAACTGGTTGTCGCTCCGGCAAGCGCAAAACGCTGCTGAATACGCCGGACGTGACTACCAAGAAGGGCCTGCGCGACCGGGCGATGCTCGCAGTGCTACTCGGCTGCGGTCTGCGCCGATCCGAGGTGGCCGCGCTTACGTTGAAGCATATTCAGCAGCGCGACAATCGCTGGTGCATAGTGGACCTCGTCGGCAAGCACGGGCGAGTGCGCACGATCCCGATGCCGACATGGGTGAAGAGCGCCATCGACGCCTGGACGACAGCAGCGTTAGTTACCGATGGCCATGTGCTGCGACCTGTCAGCAGAGGAGATCGGATTCAAGGTGAGCGCCTAACTGAGAAGGTCATTTGGCAACTGCTCCGGCCGTACGCGGTGGCTGCGGGAGTGCCTGGAATTGCGCCTCATGACCTTCGTCGCTATACCGAATCCAGAACTATGCCGAATCGATCTGGCAGATGTTGTTTTGGCGTTGAGTTTCGCGGTTAACGTCATCTAAGGATTCGGCATAGTCTGAACGCTCAGAGGCTCTTCAGGAAAGCCACTAGCTCATCATCTGGTTGATAGCGACCCGCTTTCGTTTTGATCGGTGCCACCTTCGAACTTCAGAAATTGCTGAATGGTTGCCTCATCCATCAGGCGCAAGTTGACCTGCCGAAAGTGGAGCCATTTACTGAATCTAGCAATGGCATACAGTTGCATCGGAACAGACGAGGGCAAAAAGCCCGCATCCTCAATACGCTTTAAATAAGTGTCCAGATAAGCGGCGAGTGGCCCCACCCGCAGCCGGTCTAGGAGATTTGGATCAATGAACTGTTGCATCTCCCAAGGATGGAGCTTCAAACTATGCCGAATCATCAAACATCAAAAGCGTCACTGACGTGTAGTCAGCCACTTCATCCGGCATAGTCCTGGATTCGGTATAGCGACGAATGCCGCATGCGGCATTTTCGTCGCAGCTGCGCGAAAATGTGCCGCGCTGCCGGTGGCGAGCTTGAGCAGATCCAATTGCTCCTGGGGCACGCATCCGTTCAGACGACCGAACGGTACCTGGGCACGAAACAGGATCTGGTGCACGCGCCGAACGATGGGATCAAGTTGAAGCTGGCAGTCTAGTCCGATCGACGCACTCGTCCGCTCCGTTGAAAATGGGGGCGCGCACCCGGAACACTTTCACCTGATCGCACCGTACGAATTAGATCCTCCGACAATGGTCGAAAAAAATGGATCGACCAATATACGGGCACGGCTTACCTCGGCTAAATTGTCGGCAAACTGATGAAACGGCCAATATTCGTCGCCTCGATGCTAGTTGCGCGAAGTGACGGCACTATAGTAGTACAAAGGCCTACGGAATCTGTTGCTGGGGAATCTCCACAGGGGGGCGGGAATTGGACTATTGTGGACGGCGCTATTCTTGGGCCGCCCCGCAGTCGGCCAAGAGGTCCGTGTCACTCGCCAAATCGACGAGAACGAGAAAGTCGTCCTGGTGCGTGGCATCCATCCGCGGGCGCTCGCTGGCGTGGATCAAGGCAAGGTCGCAGACGAATATGTTCTCCACGGAATAGTTCTCGAGTTTGGGCGCACCGCGCAGCAGCAGGCCGAACTCGTTCAACTCCTCGCTGTACAACAAGACCGCACTTCTCCCGAGTATCATCACTGGCTGACGCCTGAACAATTCGGAGACCGCTTTGGCGCCACCACAGCCGACACGACAGCCATCCAGCAGTGGCTGGAGAAAGAGGGTTTCCACGTTGATGAGATCGCCCGCGGCAGGACCTACATCCGATTCAGCGGCACCGCGAGCCAGGTTAAGAGGTCTTTCTCGGCGGAAATTCATTCTTTTTCAGTGAAGGGAGAAAAGCATTTTGCGCCGGCTTCGGGCATATCGATCCCGGCGGCATTAGCTCCGCTCGTTCGCGAGGTGCGGAATCTCGACAGCTTTCATCTCCAGGCGCCTCGGCGAAACGCCCAACCCCTGTACTACGTGGAGACGAGTGGAGGACTCATCGCCCCGGGCGATTTGGCAACCATCTACGACTTTCAATCACTCCGCAACCAGGGGTATGACGGGACTGGTCAGACCATCGTCGTCGTTGGTCAGACAGACGTCAGTCTCAGTGATTTGGCCGTCTATCGCAGTTCCTTCGGCTTGCCGGCGGCCCATGTGACCATCGTGACTGCCGGGGAGGATCCCGGCGTGTCTCCGGACGACGTGATCGAGTCAGATCTGGATTTGGATGTGGTGAGCGCCGTGGCTCCGAACGCAACCATCGTGTTCGTCAAAGCTGTGAGCGTTATCGACTCCGTCCAGTACGCCATTGACAACAATCTGGCGCCCGTGATTTCAATGAGCTATGCCGGTTGCGAGCCACTGATTTCGGCGGATCCCGTGGCGACCGCTGGTGACCTACAATCCTGGGCGCAACAAGCCAACGCGGAGGGAATCACGTGGATTGCGGCATCAGGTGACGCGGGCCCCGCCGCATGCGATCCGTTTGGCTACGATGCGCCTTACGCAACTCATGGCTTGGCAGTCAACCTTCCCGCGAGCATCCCTGAGGTGACGGGCGTCGGTGGGACCGAGTTTCAGAGTCAAACTTCCGATTACTGGACCGTCACAACCGGCGCGAACGGAGGTACCGCAATCTCCTACGTTCCGGAACAAGCTTGGAATGAGGGGTTTCCTAACGATCCAGCAGCTTCGGGCGGGGGCGCTAGCATCGACTTCGCGAAGCCCATCTGGCAAGTCGGCCTGGGTGTGCCTCCAGATGGAGCTCGCGACGTGCCGGATGTGGCGCTCCTTGCTGTGAACTTTGTCATCGCGGAAAATGGCGAATTGAGTTTCTTTGACGCGTCCTTCAACGGGCAGGGCGTTGATGGAACATCTGGCTCTACTCCGCTTTTCGCCGGCATCGTCACGCTGCTGAATCAGTACTTGGCTCCCTCTCAACCCGCGCAACCCGGCCAAGGCAACATCAATCCGACACTCTACTCGCTCGCGCAGAGCACTCCAGACGCCTTTCACGACATGGTTTTAGGGGACAACTTGTGGCATTGTACCGGCGGACTCGGCTGTTTTGGGCTCGGCGAGCTTGGCTACTTAGCGGGGCCCGGCTACGACCAAGTCACCGGCCTGGGCTCGATTGACGCTTTTAATCTGGTTCACCAGTGGCCGACCGCTGCCGGCCACTCTCCAACGGTGAGCACCGGCTTAGCCTCCGTGACCTTCCCGTCTGGAACCGCAGCCACTCTGGCAGGAGACGTCAACACGAACGGCTCGGATACCCACGCTTACTTCATTTACGGCACCAGCCCCAACCTGGCCGGAGCCAGCCGAACGCCAAGCGTAGATCCCGGCACAGGCGCCGGTCCCTCAGCCTTTAACGCCAGTGTCACCGGCCTCACTGTCAACACCACTTATTACTTTCAGCTGGTTGCCACCAACGCTGCCGGCACCGCCAGTGGCTCGATCGTTAGCTTCACGACGAACCCCGGAGGGCAATTCCCCACCGTGACCACACTCTCCTCATCGGGCCTGACAACCAGCAGCGCCACACTGTCTGGGAGCGTAATCCCCAACGGCTCGGACACGCACTACTGGTTCATTTATGGAACCGACCCCACGTTCGCGTCCGCGTTGCAAACGGCCAGTGTCGACGTAGGCTCCGGAAGTAGCATGGTCTCCGCTTCCGTCAGCATTGCGGGATTGGTGCCGAATCAGTTTTACTTCTTTCAGCTGCAGGCATCGAATAGCGCCGGAACGACCAGCGGATCAATGCTGAGCTTTAGCACGAGCTCCGCAGGACAGCCGCCTACCGTGTCAACTGGTCTTGCCAGCTCCATCACTTCGAATAGCGCAACATTAGGCGGTACCGTAAACCCGAATGGTCTCTACACGCTCTATTGGTTCGTATTTGGGGTGACTGGAGCCAGCGCTTACGATCAGCCCCAGCCGCTTAAGTACTACGCCGGCTCCGGAAGCCAGCCAATGTCTGTTAGCGTCCCCCTAAGCGGACTTGCACCAAACACGCCGTACACCTTTCAGATTGTGGCGTCCAGCAATGCGGGCACCAACGCCGGTAATTACAGTACCTTCACAACCAATGCAGTCGGCCAAGCAACGTCGGTAACAACCGGAACAGCGTCGAATATTACTTCAAACACCGTCACAATATCGGGCACCATAAACCCCGATGGCAAGAACACGCAGTACTGGTTCGTTTATGGTGAAAGCCCCACGCTGAATTTCGCCGTCAAGACCAGCACGCTGGCCGCGGGCTCAGGCAGTACTGCGGTCCCGGTTAGCGCTAACCTCGCAGGTTTGCAACCCGGTACCTACTATTACCAGCTGCAGACTTCGGGTTCTGGAGGTTCGATTGGCGGTTCCATTCTGAGCTTCGTTGTTCCGGGGCCGCCTATCGCCGTTACTTCGTATTTGCAATGTGTTACGGGGGGAGCCTTGTTCTGGGGCCAGATAAACCCGAACGGCGCAGACACCCAGTATTGGTTCGCCTATGGCACTGACCCCACTCTCAGCGGAGCGGCACAAACAGCCATGGTAGATGCCGGTTCCTCGCCGTCTCACGCCCAAGTGAACGCATATGTAATGAGTGGTCTGACTCCGGGAACCACCTATTATGTTCAGTTGCAAGCCTCAAACCAATACGGCACGAGTAGCGGTCAAATCGTGAGTTTTGTTGAAAACCTACCCGTCGCGATAACGTCACCGGCGGTTCTTGGAACAACGGTGGGCACCTCGGTCCTGGGCGAATGGACCATATTCGGAAGCGTCGACCCCAATGGGCTCGCTACGCAGTCCTGGTTCCTCTATGGCACCAGTCCCACGCTCAGCGGCGCAATCCAAACATATTCAGGGACTCTGACCGGGCTGATGACAAATACAACCTATTACTTCCAGATAGTCGCCTCAAACGCAGCGGGGACGGTGAAAGGATCCATCCGGAGTTTCACAACAGCAAGCGGGCCCGCTCAGCCATCGTTGACTCTGAACCCTGCGTCAAATCTTACGGGCACAAGCGCCACACTAACGGGCACCGTTAATCCGAACTCACTGCACACCACCTACGGGATTTTTTACGCCACTGACAGCGGTCTCAACAACGAGAATTTCGCGGCATACGGTAACGCTGGTTCGGGAACGGCGCCGGTTCCGGTCGGCGGTACTGTCACCGGGCTCGTTCCCGGTACGACATATTACTATCAGCTTCAGGCCTGGAACAGCGCCCCTGGAGAAAGCGATAGCCAGATTCTTAGTTTCACCGAGCCGAGTGAGTGCTTCGCTTCGCTTCCAAACGGATCGTCCATCTTCCTGCCGGCCGACGCCCTCCCATACTCTATTCAGATCAATGGCACTCTGGCTGGCTGCGGCGGCAACGCCGTTAGTGATCAGCCTTGGCTCACTATAACCAATGCCGGCTCAAGTGGCTCCTGGACGCTCAATTACGCCGTGACCCTAAACAACACCGGAGCGGACCGTACCGCACACATCACCGTCGGCAGCCAGCAGGTTACCGTTACGCAGGAATTCACCAGCGCCGAGTTTGCCGACGTACCGCCGCCCGCCACGTTCTTCGACGCAGCGAACCTGATGTTCCAGGCTGGCGTCACTACCGGGTGCGTCCAAGGCAGCACGCCTCTGACAAGCAGCTTCTGCCCGGATGACAACGTCACACGCGAGGAGATGGCAGCGTTTATTGTCCGGGCCGTTACCGGGACGACGACGCCAGTTATTTACAACTCAACTCCGTATTTCACGGATGTGCCGACGACGAGTCTGTTCTTCCCGCACATCCAGAAGCTGAAGGACCTGGGGATCACCACCGGCTGCGCGCCGGGGCTGTTCTGTCCGGCGGACACGATTCCGCGCTGGGAGATGGCGATCTTCATGATCCGTGCCCGGCTGGCGCTCTACGGGGCTGCGTTCACGACGGCCACCACGCCTTATTTCGCAGACGTGCCCACCAACGTCGAGGGCAACGGAGTACCCTTTCCGTTTATCCAGCGGTCCTACGAGGAGCACGTTACCGCCGGCTGCGGAACGAATCCATTGATTTACTGTCCAGACGAGTTGGTGACGCGAGGACAGATGGCGTCATTCATCATGCGTGGATTGTTTAATGAGACGACGATTCTGGGCCCGACGGCGCCACAGGTGACGGGCGTAAGTCCGAACACGATGGCTGCAACGGTGGGTACTCAAATCACGGTGGCGATCACGGGCGTCAACACAAACTTCCAGTCGGGAGACACTGTGACCGTGCCGAGCGGGATGTTAGCCGTGAGTAGTGTGATGGTGAACTCGAGCACCTCGATCACCGCGACGCTGACGGCGAACGCGAACGTGGTTGCTGGACCACAAGCGCTGGGCGTGACGACCGGAGGGCAGAACCTGACGCTGCCGTTGGCGATCAAGGTGGGGCCGTACTGATTCTCTCGTCGGCTAGACTAGTGGGCTCAGCGGATCCCGTAATCCCGAGCCGCAAACGGGGCGTTATTCCGCAATGTCGGTAGCGCTATCGAACACGAGCGCCCCCGAGGCTTGCTGGAGGTCCGGGCCGTTCCACACCGGCAGGTTGCCTAGCTGTGCGCGCACAGTGGACGCCTGGATGCGGCGGGATGGCCTCGGCCTTTCAGACAGGGTCCGCGGCAATGTCGCGCGTTAATTTCGTATTGGGCGAGCCCATTCAAGCCGAAGGTGGCATCGCTTGCTCTTGCCATCCGATAGGGGGGACGACCCAGCAACTGTGCAGGAGGAACGATGGGTGATGACGCGGATAGAGGTTACAGGCTAACAAGCCAGGTCTTCCCCAGCCTCTTGTTCATCCCGGAAAAATTGGGCTGGGCTGTTGAAGACATTGTTGAGAAGCACTCAGGCAGCATCCGACAGGCCGTGCTTGACGCTCTGAGCGGCTTACGTTCGTCTGTCGACACTCGATCTTCTTCCGCGTTGATATTTGACGCGGTGAGCAAAATGGGGTCGGAGCTGTTCAATGCTGCGTTGGACTACATGTGCTTTGTAGACGACAACAACCCCCCTGAAGCCTACGATGAAATCGCGGACGCTTTGTATTCGGATGGGCTTAGTAGCTTCGTCACGAAGAAGTACGAATCAGCTGTTTTCGAGATTCCGGGCCTCGGCTCCCCTTGTGAACCCACGTCGTTGGATGCGCTTAGGTTGTGACGGCTGGTGGAAAACGAGGAAAACCAAAACCAGGTTTCCCTTCGTTTCCCACCACCCTTGGGAATCGCTGTGCGATTCCCACATTCCCACAGCGCCGACGACGATGCTCCCTTACAGGACCAACCCAAAAAAACCAAAGAAAGGACCCCCAGCATCGTGCCTACACGAAGTCACTCCTTCAGGCCCACTCTTGGATTAGAAAATGCTCAACTAAGCTGAGCTTTGGATTTGAAAGCTTAGCGTGGGAGTCTTCGATGACCAGTGAAAGTCTTGCAACGGTTCTGGCTGAACGTGTAATGGGCTGGACGGTCGGGCCGGACCGTTTTCTAACTGGCGCCGGCGTTGGACACCCCGGTGGCAGTTTCAGCCCCTGACCCAAACCAGCGACGCCTTTCAGTTGCTGAACTCCGCTGCCGGCAGCGTCTTCTGTCGCGACCAGCATTACCGTGGCAGTTGCTCGGGCCATCGGCTTAGACGTGCCGGATGAAGTAATACCATCCCTCGCTCCAAAGCCGCCTCGCGGGAAGAGAGAAGGGCGAACTCGATGACGGCTCCGATCCCTATCTTTGACGTCGTCCCGCCTCCCTGGGGCAGTCGGTTGACGGAGGAGGACTACGCTTCCCTCGAACGATCCTGGATTTCGCGCGAAATTGCCGATCTAGCCATGCTTCGACGCGATTGACGGGCGCGCGTGATTGTCGGCCGAAAAGGGAATCTGGATTGCGCCGGGATTCTTATTCCGTACTGCTGGCCCGGCGATCCGCACCCTTTCAACTATCGATTGCGCCGCGATAATCCGGACTGGACGACGGGCAAGGATGGCAAGCCGAAGTCTGACAAGAAGTACCTCGGACCGCCCGGCGCCGGCAACCGACTATACATTCCGCCCGGTGTCACCCTCGAACAGCTGAACGATCTAAGCATTCCGATCGCTCTCGTCGAAGGAGAGAAGAAGGCTCTAGCGCTTTGGCGCCTGGCTCAGTATGAAACCGAAGTTCCTCGATTCATTCCCGTCGCGATCGCCGGCGTCTGGAATTGGCGGGGTTTCGTGGGAAAGGAGGGCGGGCCCAAGGGCGAGCGGGTAGATGTCAAGGGGCCGATCCCCGACCTCAGCCGCGTCCCGTGGGCAGGTCGAAAGGCGTTCATCATCTTTGATTCGAACGTCCACACAAACGACAGCGTGAAATGGGCGCGGAAAGGGATCGCGAAGGAACTAACTACCCGACGGGCAGAGGTGCGGCTGTTGAACCTTCCGGAAGACTGCGGTGTGAACGGTGTCGATGACTTGCTTGCCGCTTTGGGACCCGAGCGTGTGCTCGAACTGTTCCAAGAATCGGTGTCCGGAGGCAGGCTTGAGGTGGTGCAACCCTCTTCGTTCCAATCGACGGCCCGATGGCATGTTTCGAATGTCGGAACGAAGCGATGGGCGACTCGTCGAAATACCCCTGACCAATTATCAGGCCGCTATCACCGCCAACATTCTGCTGGACGACGGCGTCGAGACCAAACGCGAATTCGAGATCGAGGCCGAACTGTTGGCAACGAAGCATCGGCTAATTATCCCTGCTTCCGAATTCACTGGCATGGGCTGGCCGATCGAACGCATGGGCGCAGCGGCCATCACTTACCCGAACCAGCGCGAGTATGCGCGCACCGCGATACAGTGGTTCTCCGTCACCGCGGAGGAGCGACGCATATACTCGCACACGGGCTGGCGAAAAGTCGGTGGGCAGCAACTGTTTCTCTACGCCGGGGGCGCGATCTCGGCAACAGGATTGATCTCCGACGCAAATGTGCAACTGTCAGGCGCCCAGTGCCATTATGCTTTGCGGCTTCCGCCTAACCACGAGGCGCTCGCCTCCGCAGTCCGGGCCAGTCTGAAGCTCGTGGAGTTGGGACCACCGGCCATTTGCTTTCCGTTGCTGGCGGCAACATACCGGGCCGTGTTGGGTGGGCCGACTTCTCGGTGCATCTCGCCGGAGAAACCGGCGCTTTCAAGAGCGAGGTCGCGGCGCTTCACCAGACGCACTTCGGTGCCGCGATGAACAGCCGAAATCTGCCAGGCTCCTGGTCGTCCACGGGAAACGCCCTCGAGTCCCTGGCGTTTCATGCCAAGGACGCGCTGTTCGTCATCGACGACTTTGCACCGCAGGGCAGCGGCATCGATGTGGCGCGCTATCACGCCAGCGCCGATCGAGTCTTTCGAGCAGCCGGAAACCATGCAGGTCGCAGCAGGCTGGATTCCACCGCCAATTTACGGGAAAACAAACCGCCTCGTGCTCTGATCCTATCGACTGGTGAGGACGTGCCGCGTGGCCAATCGATTCGGGCACGATTACTGATCCTGGAGTTGTCGAAAGGCACAATCGATGCGACCGCTCTTACGCAATGTCAGGAGGACGCACGGAACGGCTTGTACGCCGAAGCCATGGGAGGCTTCGTGCAGTGGCTTGCTGGACGGTACGAGGAGGCCCAAGCCGTGCTCTGCCGCCGGGTGTTAGAGCACCGCGCGGCCGCTTTGCGCAGTACCTCCCACGCTCGCACGCCCGACATCGTTGCGAACATTCAAGCTGGATTCGAGATCTTCTCGGAATTTGCGCTCGAGCGGGGAGCGAATGACGCCTTCGAGCGCGAGCGGTTGCCGGATCTATGCTGGGAGGCGCTAAGTTCGGCGGCAGCAGCACAGCCGAAACACCAGGCAGCGACCGAACCCACGGAGCGGTTTATTTGCCTGCTTCGTTCGTTGCTCTCCTCAGGCCGGGCTCACCTTGCAGGGCGCGATGCTGGCAAACCAAAGGGTTCGCTAAGTTCCTGCGGTTGGCGACTCAATAGCTACGGAGTCTTGGCGCCGCTTGGCGACTGCATCGGCTGGGTAGAGGGCGATGATCTCTATCTCGATTTGCCCGCAGCGTATCGTCTCGTGCAAGTTGCCGGGCGGGACGCGGGTGAGGCCCTGGCGGTATCCGAACAGACGCTAAAGAAGAGGCTTCATGAAAAAGGCCTACTGGCATCCGTCGATGGTAAACGACAGACACTGACGATCCGGCGAATGCTCGCCGGCAGTTCCCGCGATGTGCTCCACCTCTCCCGGAGCACCGTCCTGCCAGATGAATCTGACGAGCCCGAGACCGAGGATCCGGCAGGACCAGATTGAGAAATGTCGGGTTTCGGCATTGAAAATGTCGGGTTGTATGTCGGGTTTTTGAGCCTACCCGACATACGTCGGGCCTGCAGAATCATCAGGTTAAGTGCCAAATGTCGGAAATGTCGGGTTTTATTAGGAGTAGAGAGCCCCGGGGAATTTGGACCTGTTTTGCGAGTTAGCGGACTTGAATGATTTCGCGGCCTCAAGGTAACGTGCTCATGCTGGCCGGAGGCCTGCGAGTGAAGGCACGCGTTCAACATCCAAAGGTAACGCAGAGGAAGTATCGGCCCGGCTGGCCGTGGATCTTCCGCTACTACGCCGACGAGATCCAACCAGACAGTTCTACTAAGATCCTGCGGCGTTACCACGAGATCGCCCCCAGCAAGGGCGACCAAGCCATCACAAAGCGGCAGGCTGAAATCGAGCGCGATAAGGTGCTTTCGAAGTTGAACTCACCAACGTTGGCGGAGGCAGTCCAGCAGGTCGGATCCACCGGCGTCGCCTTCTTTGGCGAGGTCGCCACGATGTACGTCGAAGGTTATCTCGCGCGAGAGAATCAAATAGCAAGACCGACCCGGGAGAAGGAAGAGTTCTACATCCGCGAGTACCTCGTTCCCAGATGGGGCGAGTTGCGCCTGAATCAGATCCATCCAAAGGCGGTGGAGGACTGGCTGCACACAACCTTCGACTCCTGGTGGACGATGCACGGCGTGCGCGCGATTATGACTAGAATCTTCAACTACGCCGAGGGCCATGGGCTCTGGGAGGAAGGCAAGCGCAGTCCGTCAAGCAGAGCGAAGCTCGGGAAAAAGCGTTATAAGAATGAGCGGCGCATCCTTTCCTTCGAAGAAACCGCGCGGGTCTTGGCTCGGCTGGAAGAACCGAACCGGCTGATCATCGAAGTCTGCATTGCCACCGGCGCGAGGATCTCTGAGGTGCTCGGTCTGATCTGGAGGAACGTGAACCTGGAAGCTGGAACGATCAAGATCGTGCAGCGTGTCTGGCACCAGGAAGTCGGCCGCCCGAAGAGCGAAGACAGGAAGCGGATTCTCGGAATCGGCGATCTGGTCGATCGCTTACGCAGTAAAGTCGCGGAAGAAGGAGCGGCGCCCGACACATTTGTGCTTCAGCAGAAACGCGCGCCGGGCAAGCCTCTCTGGGACTCAGGAATTCGTGATGCTCTCCATCAGGCGGCAGAAGCGGAAGGTTGTGACTTCACCGGCCTGGGGCCACACTCGTTCCGGAGAGCGAACATCACGTGGCGCCAACAAGTCGGTGGCAGCGCCATTGAAGCAAGCAAGATCGCCGGTCACAGCGATCTGGAGATGACCGGCGAATACACCTTCGTCACGGCTGAGCGGCAGAACGAGTTGACCCGGCGCATCCAAGAGAATCTCGCCGAAGCAGCGAAGACGGCAAAGAAGAAGTCAGAAGAAATCCCGCCCCCAGCACCGTCTACTTCCGAAGTGCTGCCAGGCTTAGCGACCGCAATGCCATCGACGACTTTCGTTCAGTAGTTCCAATCCACGCCTTGTTTGCACAATGGCGCGAGTCCATAATGTCTTAGAGGAAGAAATGGCGTTCAAGACGAATGTCGATCCAGGTCTGGTGCCAGCCTACTCGGTGGCTGAAGCTGCCCACTACTTGCGCATGCCCAAGGAGACTCTGCGCAGCTGGGTGATGGGTCGTCTCTATCCTGTTGCGGGGAAGACGAAGCGATCCACGGTCCTGATCCATTTGGACGACCCTGAGCGACGATATCTATCCTTCACTAACTTGGTAGAGGCCCATGTGCTGGCAGCGATTCGTCGCCGCCATGACGTGAAACTTCCCAAGGTTCGTTATGCACTTGACTATGTGAAGAGGGAATTCGATGTCAAACGCCCTCTCATCGACGAGACATTCCAGACGGACGGTTTGGACCTGTTTGTTGAGCGTTACGGCGACCTGATTAATGCATCGTCTGAGGGGCAGCAGGCGATGAAAGAGATAATCAGCGTCTACTTGAAGCGAATTGAGCGGGATACCAAAGGCCTCCCAGTGAAGCTCTACCCGTTTACTCGCGAAACGGAGGCTGCAACTTCACCGCAAGGCGACCCGCGCGTTGTCGTGATGAGTCCGACTGTATCCTTCGGACGTCCAGTGATTGTCGGCACCGGCATCCCCGTATCCGCGATCTATGAGCGGTACCGAGCGGGCGATTCCGTAGCGGATCTCGCGCGAGACTTCCGGCTGGAGACGGGCGCTGTTGAAGAAGCCATCCGCTGCGAAGCCGCCTGACGGGACGGTATTCTTCATCGACAGGTCGCTGGGCCAAGAGCCAATCCGCTCCGAACTCGTTAAGCAGGGCCTCACTGTTGAGATCCACGATGATCACTTTAGTCGCGATGAAGCAGATCGGGTCTGGCTGGAGGCGGTCGGCAGCCGCGGTTGGGTGGTGCTCACTAAGGATCAGCATGTGAGGTATCGTCCGCTTGAGAAGGCGGCGCTGGTATCTAGCGGGGCCAGGGTATTCATTCTGATTGCAGGCAACTTGCGTGGCGCGGAGATCGCCACCGTTTTTGTCTCGTCCTTACCGCGGGTTTTTGAAATCCTTCATTCGCGGCCGGGGCCTTTCGTAGCCCGCATCTCCAAGTCCGCCCACGTTAAGGTTTGGGCGCCCTCAAAATGAGGTCGAGCAGCCCGGTGGAGTCCGGACGGAGTCCAAAACGCCTCTTCCCAGACCTTGGCGTCCATTTGGCGTCCAAATCGCATGCCCGCAAGTCTTTTGTTTTCAGTAAATGGTGCCTGTAAGTACTTGATATTTCTTGCTTGGGGTGCAAGAGGTCCCGGGTTCAAATCCGGGCAGCCCGACCAGAATCACAATAGTTACAGACCTTCCCCCCGAAAATCTGGAGATAAACTGGCCACTCGGCACGACCGAGGAGCCATCTCCGTCAAGCCTGCCCGCATGGTCTAACGAAGGGAGGCAGGTTTGCATTATAAAGGAGGTTCGTGCGCTGAAGCCATTTAAGAACTTCCGCTGGATAGTGGCGGATTCGGAGCTTCTTGGCGGTAACTGGCGGTTCGGGGGCGGTTTTCTGTATCCTTCATTCTGTCGTGCCTGGCTGAGGGTATGAGCGTCGAAGAAATCGAGGAAACGTATGGCCAGTTTCCCCACCAAGCGATCCCTGAAGTGATGCGAGTCGCATCGGAGGTCCTGGACGCGCCGCATGTGGCTGCTTGACGTCAACCTGCCGTAGAAAATCGGGAGCCTTCTCGGTGAGTTTGGAATCGAGACTCATAGCGCAGACGATCGGGGGTGGGGAGGTTCACCAATGGCGCTCTGGTAGAAGCGTCTCAACAAGCCGGTTTTCGTTGCATCCTTACACGTGACCGTCTTTTCAGCGAGTCTGCCGCTCGGGCGCTAAAACGCTTTCCTGAATTCTGCGTCGTGCTCGTGACGATTCCACAGCTTCGCGGTCCCGAATTCCTAGAGAAGTTCCGAAGCGAATGGAACCGGAGCTCAATCCAACCCGTCGCCGGACAATTATTGCACTGGCCTGCTGAGTGATCGGGAGGCGTCGCCCAAGAAATGTCAAAGGAAACTAAGACCAATGTGCCAGGGAATTCACAAACTCCGCTGAGCCGTCTCGGATCCAACCGTCAAGTTGTCCCGGTTCCTTCAATTGCTGGCCCCGTTTTCTGAGGACAGCCACATAGGAGCAGGCTAGTTCCTTTCTCGCCGTTACATCGACAAACAGGCGCTCAAATTGTGCAACGGGGAATATGTCTTCCTGGCCTTTACCCCATCTCTTTTTCACGTCTTTTAAAGTGATGTAACTCGGCAAACTGGCCGCCACTTGCCGCGTCGCCGTGGCGACTCGATTCGAGTCACCCAAGTCGTTGCGCGTCAGCGAAAAGATGGCGAGAAATTGGTCTATGTCAATCCAGTACGTATTGGAATTGTAGAACGACAGCGTGGATTCATCGCGCTCAGAAGGAAGGGCAAATCCTTCAATTAAACGTAGCTGTCCGTTGACGCGCGCTAATCCTCCCCCGCGGTCCTCAACATGCCGCGAAATCACCTCAACGCTAATCGCTGCATTTTGTTTGATGTGGAAGCCGAGCAAATACGGATTTAAATTCACGCCCACCGTATCGATGTTGTGAACCAACAAATACTTCAGCGGGGGTCGCCGTTCGATAAGTTGGCGAAGCACACCATTGCGCAGCATGTTGGATATTTCGTACCAGTGCCCGGTGGGATGGAGACATTGGAGTGGAATATTGTCCGTGTAATCTGACGCTTCGCCTGCGTGTTCGGCCCATTGGATCAGCGCGGCGCGGGAACTTTCGAGAACCTTTTGTTTTTGAACATCGAGAAGCTGTTGGGATATCTCTTCCCATGCAAAGCGAAGGTCCCTCGCCATCGGCACATAACGCAACCCGATGCTGCGGCCTGGCGAGAGAATCAGCGTTCCGTCGCTCGAGGCAGCTTTTTGAATCGCCGCATGCGTCAGATAGCTGGTTGTAACAACCAGCGGAATGTCAGAGCCGGCCAGCCGGCTGGACCGGCGTGTCTTCGCGATGTGAACATCCAAGAAGCTGCGGTACGCACCGCCGAGTTTCCAAAAGGGACTGAGGGCTTTAACAACGCCTGCTCCATGCGTCCAGCGGCTCCCGGTGCCCCCGGCAAGGGAAACGACAGCCACAACTCCTTCGTGCAATGCGTTTTCGCCCAAGCGCTTGAGTTCCGGGTCCAGCGCTCCTCTCGCATCGAAAACGTCGCCATCGCGAGCGTCCTTGATTTCGGTTGAGATGGGTAGGCGATTCTGCGAGAGCCCTAGACTGCCACTCCGTAATCCCGATCTGATTTGCTCATGCTCAATCCTGTCGAAACCATTCTCGTTCAGCAAATCCGCCAGAGTCTGGTTCTGCTGCTTGGCTGCGCTAGCCGAAGAAGGCAGCAGCAGATCAAACAGATCCTGGACGAGGTGGGAGTACTTCGAATTGTCGCGAGCGGCCGCGCCAAGGCGATCCAACTCGGCGCGAAGGGAAGCCGGCATGAATCGCATGTCTTTGCGAAGCAAGGGGGGGACAATCAGAGCGTAGTAGCCCCGGGGCATCAGGCTGGCGCCCTCTACCAGCAGTTCGGCGAATGTCCCGCGCTCATTGATACGGAAGTCATAAACCACGGGATCGATGGCAAACGGGACGGCATCCTCTAGTTCGCCCTTCGTCTCCAGCATGATGGTCTGCATCCGATCCTGCGCTTCCGTTTTCACCGCTGGGTCGAACATGAACCCCATACCACCGCCGGCCATCCCGCCGAGCATCCAGAATCCCCAGAAGTTCTCGCCCATTTCTGAACGGGCGCGCCCAATTAGCTTCTCGGTGTAGCAATTGCTCGCCCAGGGAATGATGCTCTGCAATGGGCCAAAGAAGTTACGCTCCGTTCCTTCACCAATCGCATGCACGTCGCCGGCGCGGAGATCACGCAAGATCTCATCCAGGATGCCGATCGCTTGATGCCGGGCCTTCCATTCGGTCGGAGATCGCAAGAGGTACTTCTCGGTAACCATCTCGAGAATGGGCCCGACGTCCTGCGCCATTCCCCCGTGCACCAGTACCAGGCTGTTCTGGAGGTTCTCGCGAGCTTGCAGAGGAATAGTTGAGGCCCCCAGGATTTGGTGCTGCGGTAGCAGGCGTCCACGGCTGATACCAAACTCAGGATCCTCCGGCTGTGCTTCGATTCCCTGGATCAGTTTGATGCCTGGCCAAACACCGCCGGAATCCTGCCAGCCACCGCCGGAACCGCCTAACCATTCGCCGAGAATGGCCCGGGCAGCAACCAGCCGGCGATCTGATTCGGCGAGTGGACCGGTCAGAGCGTGGGCTTGATTGGTGGCGCGCATGCAGACCGAAATCAGCGCGGCGAGCAGGTTGGTAGAAACGGCCAAGCGCGACCCTTTCGGAATGTTCCGAACGCGACTGACCAACTCAATCCCGCGCCCCTCTCCGACAAGATGCTGCAGCACTTCGCTGACTGGCTGAACGATACCTTCCATAGCGGGAGGTACGACACCGGAGGCGATGATTGCCGCTTTGAGTAAACCGAGATAGTCTCGTCCGAAATCAAACAGCTCGTCGATGCTGGTGATGTCAGCCGTTGCGGCAAGATCGATGCTGGTCAAGCGCAATACAGGCTCATCGATGACGCGGAGATACGCTTCGATTGGCGGTTCCGGTGTGGTGCTTTGGTCTCGAATGCTCAGGTCGATGGAGACGTTGAGGACCTTGGCCCCCTCCGGGAAATCCATCCCGAGAAAGAAGATGTCGCTCCAGGCGCTGTGCGTCAGATCCATGCGGACCGGCGTCGACTCTTTCAAGATGGGATAGAGAGGGCTGTCGGAGGTCCGCGCCAGTAATTCCGGCCGCAATCGAAGCGGATAGTCACCAGGATGTCCAATCCGGGACATCCATTGATTCCCGCGGACGGATCGCACACTCTGGCGCACCTGATCGGCGAGGGTCTTGAATGCCAGCCCGCGGTAAGCAGCCGCAAAGCCACTCGACAAGGCGCTGTTCAGCCCGTCAGAATCGGTAGCCCGCTTCAGCAGTTCGATCGCTTCCTCGAAGCGACGCTTCAGCAGGAGGGAACTGATCTCGAACGAAATGACGCCGGATTGCGGAATGTCTGCGCGGTGCTGCAGATGAAAGCGGTGAATCGCGTAGAGAAAGAACTGAGCCCGCACCCGCTCATAGAGGTTCTGGTTGGATCGCCAGAAACGATCGAGATCGGCGGTTTCTCGCAGAAGATCGCCAGTCGCTGTATTTCTCGAGAATTCGTCGACCGAAGAGTCTCGTTCGGTGGGATTCGCCGAAGTAATGATCCGAACCAGCCGCATCAGGCCTCTGACCCGGTCCCGTCACTATCGGCCCGATGCAGCGCCAACAGTTCGACCAGCTTGGCGAGTACGGTGTCGCGATCCTTACCTTTCAGGGCGAGAGCAAGCTGCGCCTGGAAGAGACCGTACTTCGCGCCGACATCATAGCGGTGGCCCTTCTCGTCAAGGGCCAAGTATTGCTCCCGCCCAGCCAACTCAGACAGGGCGGCCGAAACCGTCACCGGTGTACCGGCAGCCGAGTATCGAGCCAGGATCTCCATGAAGGTGGGCGTCAAAACATGCATGCCGAAGAAGCAGAAGTAATAACCGGCTCGAAGTCCCGCAGTCATTAAGCTTTGCTCGGCCTCTGTGGGCGTGGGCTTCTCGATTACTCTTTCAATTCGATACAGATTGCTCTTCCCTGTTACGGGGTGTCCTCCGATCGCGCCATAAAGCGGGAGCAGAGTCTCACGCGTCGCCTGGACGGCAGAGATGGCACACCCTTCCCGGGTTGCCACCCGTACAAGTTCGAGAGCGGAGTCGTTGCCATGGGCGGATACGTACAAGTGATCGCCGACCAGGTGGAGGAAGGGGTCGTCCGCCGTAAACGAACTGGCGCACGACAAAGCGGCGGCATAGCCGTTAGGACTCTCCTGCGGGACGAATCGCACCGAGGAATCGCCCGCTGCCCGTTCGTAGACAGCCTCGTCGCCCGGTGAGATGACAACCGCGATCTGGTCCACGCCCGCCCGGCGGATCTCTTCGACAATGATCTGAAGGACAGCCTTCTCTTGCCCATCGCGATCAATGATGGTTTGCAGCGGCAGCGTTCGTTGGTTCGGAGCCGCGGCTGTTACGACAGCTTTTTGAATCTTCATTCCTGGCTGAAGTGATAAGTCTATCCAAGTCGCCCCGCACGCAAGGCCTTACAATACGGTTCAGCAAAGGCCACCAATGAAACGACGGGATTTCGTGAGAACCTCGATGAACGCGGGAATCGCCGCGTGGACCGCCGCGTCGGCCGACCGGGTCTTTGGCGCCAACGAAAGGCTCCGTGTCGGCTTGATCGGCTGCGGGATCCGCGGCACATTCGACGCGCGATTGATGCGCGGCACGCCGGAAGACATACAAGCGGTCGCGCCGGACAACTATCATGGCGGAAACCTCGACCCCCGGCTGGCGGCGGACAGGAACGTCGAGATCGCCGCGCTTTGCGATGCCTACGAATCCAGAATCGCGAGGGCTAAGCGTGTGGGCGCCCGCGGCAAAGACCTACGGGGACTTTCGCAGTCTTCTCGCGGACAAGGACATCGACGCGGTCATTATTGCCACGCAGGACCAGTGGCACGCGCCCATGCTAATCCTGGCATGCGACGCCGGGAAAGACGTATACCTGGAGAAGCCCGTCATGTACCGCGTGGCGGAAGCCAAAGCTATGATCGAGGCGGCGCGGCGCAACCAGCGGATTGTGCAGATTGGAACGCAACACCGCTCGGCCGATCACATCGCCGAGGCAGCGAAGATTGTCCAGAGCGGCCAGATCGGAGAGGTACACTTTGTGCGCGTTTGGAACTACATGAGCCGCCTTGGTTCGACGCCGGTCCCGGACAGCGCTCCGCCGGCAGGCTTGAACTGGGACGCCTGGCTGGGACCGGCGCCCATGGTTCCATTCAACACGGCTCGCCTCAAGTACAGGTCGTTCATGGACTACACCAACGGGATCATCAGCGACTATGGAAATCATCGTTTCGACTCGGTGCACCAAATCATGGGCGTGGATACTCCGCTCAAAGTTTCGTCTTCTGGAATGAGGTTCGACAAGCAACACGCCGGCGACATTTTGGACCTTCAGCAGGCGACCTATGAGTATCCGGGCTTCGTGATGAGCTACGAGGCTTGCGTTTACAACGGCCATGGGTTGGGAGGAAGGACGCTCGGTATGCGTTACTACGGCATGAGGGGATCCGACGATCGCCCCCACGGCATGGCTTTCTATGGGACCGAAGCAGCGCTGTTCGTGGACCGCATCGGCATGGAACTCTACCCTGAGTTAGGTGGGCCCGACCAAACCGCAACTGCCCGGCCTGAGCGAATGCACATGAATGAGGACGAGCCCACGCCACTACACACGAAATACTTCGTCGACAACGTGCGCAGTCGCAAGGAGCCAGCCGGCAATATCGAAGTTGGCGTGCGCGCCACGACCGTCGCATGCATCGGCAACGTTGCGTATTGGACCGGCCGCAAGCTGACCTGGGACGGCGCCACCGCGAGCTTTCCGGGCGACGAAGAGGCCAATCGCTACCTCTTCCGTCCCTATCGAAAGCCGTGGGACCTTGTGAAGTTCAATTGATCAAGCACCTCTCTCGATCCGCAGCGGAGGGTTAAGGTCACGGCCCGCAAGGCATTCGCTTGCTCACGCGCGCGGTTCTGTGCTGAAGTTTTCACACAGACTCGTCCTTCAACTACGCCTTCACGGCAGGATCTCGAAATCCGTCCACTGCGTCGCGCTCAGCTTCTTGTTACTGCCATGAAGGTTCGCAACGACCTGCAAATAGTAATCGCCGGCCGGGAAATCGCCCAGCTTCAGTTTGCCCGAGAAAGCTTGGCCAGCTCCTTGAATAGTTGTTAGACCCGCGGGCGCGGCGTACACTTCTTTCCCATCGCGCACCAAATGAATCTGAGCGTCGAGGGCGGGCGTCTGTGCGGACACGTTCTTGCCGGTGCTCTCCACCATGGAGAGGAACTCCAAGTTGCTGCCTGCGCGGAACTCGCGTTTGGCCGCTGTCGTAAAGAGCGCGTCCGAATCGGCTATCTTCCCCTCGCTTTCCAGAATGATGCTGGCAAGGGCGAACTTGCGCTTCTTCACATCGGGGACTTCAATGTATTGGCTGGCAGAGCCCACTTTGGAAGTCGCTTCGTCTCGGACTGCGGCGCGAACCTGATAGGCGCCCGGCTTGGGAACACCGACGTCGAGTTTGTAAACAAAGCCGTCCTGCATCAAGCGGTCGACATTCTTGGCCGGGGTATCGAGTTCATAAACGCGATGCACCAGCGCCAACGGGCGGTCATCGGTGCCATAGGCCATGGCGAGCACGTCAATCTTCGCTGTCTTGGAGCCGTCTGGGGCGGCGCTGAACTGGATGTCGCGAGCATCGATGTGCAGGAGATTGCGGACCACCGGACCCTTGCCGTGAACCTCGGTATAGAGCGGCGTCAGGCGCAGGTGGATGGCTGCGGAGTTGAACGGCGACAGCATCGCGAGCCGCAACTGCTGGGAGGGCGTCTCCTTGTTCGGCTCGGTTTGCTCGTCCGTTGCGCCAAAGAAGCCAGTCCTCGAGCGGACGGTCAGGCCCTTGGTTTTCACCCTCACCTTGATTCGATGAAACGCGGTTGTACCGCCCTTCTGTTCAAAAGTGCTGCTATGCGGTGAGTAGCCGAGCAAGTAGTAACCACGCTGATCTTCCAGCACCAGCGAGAGACCGTAGTTCAAATCGTTTCCGTTCGTATAGGCGGTTCCTCCCGTGAGGCTGGCGAGGGCAACGAGTCCTTGCTGGGTCGCGTTGAAGTCCGCCTCCATCACTTGCCGTCTCTGATTGATGTCCTCCGTTCCGCCAAAGGCGACTTGGGTGCGATCCGCGGCCGAGACCTGCAGTGGATCGAGGCCGCGAGCGTCCATGGTGTAGATCACGGCGCCGGCGCGGTTCGCACGGTCGACGAGTTTGTGGAGCGCCTCAACCACTGCGGCATAGTCTCCGGCGCGCGAAACCCCCGGCACGTAGGGAACCGCCTGAAGAGACAGGCCATCGGAGAAAAGGACCACCGATTTGCGGCCGGGCATTTCACGCAGCGCCTGGACTACATAATCGACCGCGCCAAGCGTTCCCACCATGTAGTTGGTGTTTCTCAAGTCGTCGATGGAGCCCGAGAGGAGCGGCCCCGGAACGGACGTTCGTTGCAGCAGTCCTGATGGAGCTGTTGTGGTTGAGTCGTCGAAGGTTGTCAGCCAGGAGCGGCCGTTGGGATTCCAGCGCAGGCGGTTGATGATGGAAGCGAGCAGGCGCTTATCGGATGTGAACTGCTGCAGCGTTCCCGCTCCGGCGCCGGAGCGGCATACGGCCACCAGATCACCGGGCTGCATCTGCTGGTTCACAAACTTGAGCAGCGAGTAACGCACGAAGGCCATGCTCTCAAAGGAGAGGCCCAGATCATCCACCATGAGCACGATAGTGCGGCGCACGTCTTGGGGCCGGAGCGGTGGATTCGCCCCTGGCAATTCGGGGGTGGATGGCGGTTTCTTAGCAACGGTCGGCGCTTCCGGAGCAACGCTCACGTAAGAGAAATGGGTGATCTTCTGGGGTTTCCCGTCCACGACGATTTCGAAATCGTCCGGCTGGAGAGTTGTGACCTGGCTGCCGTGGGAGTCGGTGACGACTGCGTCCACTTGCACCAGTGTGGTGGTAACGCGGAAAACGGCAGCGGACGGTTGGTCAGGTGGCGCAGCGACGGGCGCCTGTTGCCCGGAGAGAACAAAACCGGCGACAGCTACGAGAGCGATTGTTCGCATGGTCACCAAGTCCATACTACGGCGGCTTCCGGAAAAAACGAAGCCAAGCGGGGTGAGTACGTCGATTAAGAAACGAACCGAAGCGGAGAGAGCCACGGCGAGAGATTGCGAAACGAAGTGGACCCGGACGTAGGCGTCCGGCGGTAGCGGCTTCTAAGGCGCGATAGTAAGCGCGCTGATGCGTGGTCTGGTAGCCCAGGTAAAGCGCGAAGGCTTTGGGGTCTTCAATCGAGTTGGTTTGCAGATTGATGGCGCGTTGGGTGAGCCAGTGGCTCTGGGCCATGTCAGTGACCAATATGCGCTCGGTGCGAGATCCAGGCTGGAACTCGTTGGTGAGGTGATTGGACAGCAGGCAATAGGCCAGCACGCGTGTGCCGCAGTCCGCCAGATTTTCGCGAAGTAATGCCAAGTAGTATTGGCGATCCGAGTTACTGAAGAACACCGTCTGGCGGTTCGATCCGCGCTCGGTTACGTGATACGCCAATCCAGGCCAAATACAACGCGCATTTCGAGCCATGTTGCTAAGATCGTGCCTGTTGACCCGCTTTATTCTCCAACGGGACGGACCTGTCTTGCGAATTCGGCGACTTTATGAACCGGTTGATTCTGACTGTCCCCTTCGGCCCCCCTTCCTTCGGCCCCCCTTCGGCACGTCCCGATATTCGTCGAGAATGGCTTCAGTCACATACAGCCTGGCCGGCTTTTTGATTGCTAGCACCAATACGGTTCGCTGGAGTCCATCCGGTTTCAAAGCCGCAGACACCAGGATGTTGGTGTCCATCACGAGCCGCAGTGGCGTCATCTTCGCTTCGGCTTTTTGGCACGGGTGACCGCGATCAACTGGTTGATCTGGCGTGGACCGAGCCTGTCTGTTCCTTTGCGTTTCGATTCCTCGCCAATCACCCGCAGCACTTCCGGTTCGGGAGCGGCAAGCCGTACATAGTCTCGAATGCTGAGAAGCACCGCCTTGGGCGTCCCGCGCTTCTCGATGACTAGTGCGCCGCGCTCCTCTTCCACCCGGCGTAACAGTCTGCCAAAGTTGGAACGCGCGCTCAACGCGGACACAACGATGGTATTCGTTTTGCCAGTTGCCATAGAAAGTCCTCAGTCCAATTATCTGAACTGTACAGTTGAACTGCAAGTCCAGCGTCCACAGCGAGCCATCGGGTCCTTCTTCCTCGTCGCGGATGCGGTGTTTCACATTCCAGCGCTCGGCGGTCCTGGCGCCGCCAAGGCCGTCGAAGGTGATGCGGTTGATCGACATGCTGACGAGGCCGCTGATGAAGCCGTTTCCGTCCCATTGCGGGAAGCCTTTGCCTTCTGAAAGGCCCGCCCGTCGGCTCGAAGACATCATCGAGAACGCACAAGCCGCTTTGCGTTACAGAGCTTGGCCTTAATGTTGCCAGCCTCAAGTTTCAGTAGCGCGGCAAGCGAGCGATGCGCGGGGGCAGACAATCAACCGCTGACCGGTAGATGTCCTTGCGATGTTTAACGCGGAGGATCTCGATCCAATCGCCGTGGTCACGGAAACGGGTGCGAAATCGCCGAGACGGAGACCGAGTTCCGGCGGCTCGAAATCCTGCAGCCGTTTCACGTCGCCCTCACCGCCGGCGAGGAACCGGGCTAGGCCATGCAACAGACCAATCGCAGTCTGGCGGTCGAAATCGGCGTAGTCAAGCCGAGCTCCGCGGGGACTTGCTCGCGCGGGATAGGCTAGTTGCGGTCCGTCGAAAATGATCCGGAATCGTAGGGTTGTGCGGGCCGGTATCCCCTCCCTGACGGTCGGGGTTCTGTGATGTATAGGGTGGCTGCGACCATGTTCATTACCGTCCGATGGGCTGCGCCCACCAGGGCTTGCTCCACTCGCGCGCTTCCGCTACCGCCCGCTCTTCCTCTTCGCCGATTTCCTCATCCTCGAGAGACGCCGACGCCAGCTTGCGGGAAACCGGGTCCAAATGCACAACGGCATCCACCTGGTCGGACGTTAGTCGATTCAGCAGTTGCTGGGCGTGTTCTCGCTGCTCACAGTTGCCTGTCAAAAAAAAGGATGGTGTCATCGGCTGCGCCCCGCACCTGGACATGTGTCGCACATGTTTGTATGCTGAGAGCATGTCCAAGATGCTGCAAGTCAGAAATGTTCCGGATGACGTCCACGGCACTCTGAAGAGCCGTGCCGCCCGCGAAGGCATGAGTCTTTCCGATTTTGTGAAACGGGAACTGGAGCGCTCGGCGCGGCGTCCCAGCGTACTGGAGTGGCTCGACCGCTCGCAGCAAGCCAAACCACTCTCGGCGAAGAGAACTCCGGTCCAAGTGCTGCGCGAACTGCGGGACGCTCGGTGATCGTTCTGGATGCCTCCGTGGTTGTGGAACTGTTGACGAACGGCCGGTTGGCCCATTCGCTTCGACTCGATCTCGCGGAGAGTGGCGATTCGCTGATTGCTCCTCATCTGCTCGACGTGGAAGTTCCCAGTGCTCTCCGAAACCTGCTCGCCGGGCAGCGCATCGATCCTCATCGCACCAATCAACTTCTTACAGGACTCGCGGCGCTTCCGGCTGAACGCTATGCGCATACACCTCTGCTGGCCCGGATGTGGGAATTGCGGCACAATTTCACCTGCTACGACGCGGCCTACATCGCTTTGGCTGAAGCGACGGGCTCTGTCCTCTACACTTGTGACGAGAAGTTGAGCAAGGGACACCGGGCACGCGTGAAGTTGTTTACTCGCTGAAGTCTGTGTGAAAACTCTGCGACGGCGTGATGAGTGACGAGTCGGCTGTACTGCATCTTGGGACAGGCCCGCTTTGTCCACGCGGCGATTGGGCTAGGGCTGACGAGAGTGGATATCATGATCGCCTTGGGGCAGAGGCGCCTGTCCCGGTCGGCCTTTTCGTGTATCCGCTCCGTCGAAAACGATCCAGAATCGTAGTGTGGTGCGTGCCAGTATCCCCTCCCTCACGGTCGGGGTTCCGTGCTGTATAGGGTGGCTGCGCTGCGATCATTTCATTAGTTCCGATGGGCCACGGTCCATCAAAGCTTGTTCACGCGCGCGGTTCTGTTTTGTCTCTCCAATCTCCAGCATAGGGCGGGAGCTACTGAAGAACCCGCGTTTTGCCTTCTCGCAAAACCCAGTCAAAAGCCGATGCATTTCTAGAGCAGTCTTTGTCACGCAGTTACTTCACAAGAGCCTGATAGACCAGGGTGCGGGTCAGGCTTATGTAGTGGTTGGTTTTTTCCTGCGGTAGTTGGACCATGAACACAGCAAACAGTTTCTCTTGTGGATCCACCCAAAAAGATGTGCCGTAGATACCGACCCAGTAATACTCGCCGACGCTTCCGGGCAACGGGCTGAGGCCGGGATCGGTGCGAATCGCGAAGCCGAGTCCGAAGCTTCGCCCCATCTCGGGAGTGGGGCCAATCGCCCCCAAAACCATGGCGACCGGCGAGTGCCGGGAGACTTCCGGCGGAAGAGCGTTGGCGGTCATCAGCGCCACCGACTTGGGAGATAGGAGACGAACACCGTCGAGTTCTCCCTGGTTCAAGAGCATTTGGGAAAAACGGGCATAGTCCATCGCCGTGGAAAACAATCCACCTCCACCCGAAATGAAGTTTGGCCTGGTAGTGGCTGATGCTACGGCCGGCGGCTGCGCGCCATCTTGTACGGCCAGCCGAAGGGACTGCGCTTCGCTTAAATAGAAGGCCGTGTCCGGCATATGCAAGGGCTTGGTGATCCTCTCGGCAATGAAGCGGTCGAACTCTATTCCGCTGACGACTTCCACCAAGCGGCTCAGGACATCGGTGGAGAGGCTGTATTCCCAAACCGTTCCCGGCTGGTGGGCAAGTGGAAGCTTCGACAGCCTGGTCACGAACTCGGCAAGGGTCTGATTGGGATCAAACAGATTTGATTTGCGATAGAGCTGATCGACTTCCGAATTGCCGAAGAAGCCGTAGGTGAGGCCCGAGGTGTGGCGAAGAAGGTCCTGCACGGTCATGGGCCGGAGCGGAGGCTCAAGGACCAAGTCAGGCTTGCCGCCGGCGGCGGCCGGTTTCTCCACGCCAACCTTCACATCCTTGAACTCCGGGAGGTAGCGGGCCACGGGTGAGCCAAGATCTATCTTGCCTTCTTCGGCGAGCATCATGACTGCGACGGAGGTAACTGGCTTGGTCATGGAGGCGATGCGAAAAATGGAATCGGACTTCATCGGTTCGTTCTTGGCGCGATTCCGATAACCGACTTCATGAAGATAAGCGACTTTTCCGCCGCGCGCGATTAGCAGGACTGCTCCTGGAATGTTCTTGTTGTCGACATCGGCTTGCAGTACGTTGCCCGCAAGTTTCAGCCTCTGTGAGGAGAACCCTGCGTCTTCGGGCTGTTTGACCTTGGGCAAGTCCTGGGACAGGAGGGCGATTGAGGAACACAGGACAATTAGAGTAAGCGACGCGGATTTATTCAGCTTCATCGGTGTGGCCTGAGCGGGCGGTTGCTCGCAGAACATGTGATCCGTCGTAGAGTGTAGCAACCCGGCACGAGGCGTTGTACAGGCTGGTTACGTTTAACACCCGTGATTTGGCGGAGGCGGCACTTGATTTTGGTATTCGCGTGTTGATACCCAGCGAGCCATGGAAGGAGGCACAACGTCAAACTGAGAAGGAGTAACGTAGCTCTACGTCCCCAGGCTTCGCTGCTTGAAGAAGCACGCCCTGTTTCCGAGGGCGAGGGCGTAGCGCTTAACCAATTTATTAATGTGGCGGTCGCCTGCGCTCAGAACGGAAGAGTATTTTCGTACACGCACGCAGGGGGAAAACGTCGTCAAGGCGAAGCGGTTGCCGGAGCGGCCGGGACGAAAAATAAACGCGTAGTTGCAGACGATGAACTGGAGTAGGCAGGGTGGCGGGGCGCAATCCCCGCCACTCGACCTGATCGATCGAGTGCCGACTTGGCGCCGCCAGCGGCTAAGATTAGGACTGGCTCTTGTGAAGTTCTGCTAAACAATGAAGTCACTGCGCGTATCACTTCTACTGTTGGCATTGGCAATTACCGCCGCCCTGTTGCTGGCTTCGGGCCCGGGATTTCGTTCGCAACGCCAGCTCGACGAGCATTATGCGAAGCACGGTCAGGAATTCGGCAACATAACCCGAGGCCAATATCTGCAGTTGGCGCAGGCCCTGCGCGACGCCCCGAAGGGCGGGAACATACTCGAGGCTGTGCGTGCCGATGGGGTGATCACGCGCTTCGACCGCAGCCACGGCTACTTTGGTGCTTACAACCCGGATGGGGCGATTCGAACTTTCTTTATCCCGAACACCGGCGAGAGCTATTTCAGGCGGCAGATCTCAAAGGAGCACGAATAGGCGTTCAGGTCATATTTGCCTGTTGGTTTACGAACGATAGGCGCGTGGTAATCGGTGCAGCCGGTCGTAGGCGGCCGGCGAGGGCGCCCAGCCCCACAACGAAGGACGAAGATCATGTCACACAAACCTCACCTGACCGATCAGCAGATTGAAGAGTATCTGAGCGAGTGCGGTTCACCTCCGCATGTGGTCCGCGCGGGCAGAGCCGGTTTGATCAGGAGATGGAGTGAGTTTGTCGACGAAGTGGAAAAAGGGTACAGGCTGGGGCTGGACGACTATCGCAATGACCTCGACCTGCGGGGCATCCTGGCCACCCTCGGTCTGGACGACGATCCCGGCATCCAGGAAGCTGACCTGCGGCTGGTCAAGGTTATGGAGCCTGCCGCCAAGCGCATTTGGGAGAGTTGCGAAGGCCGTCCCTTCTGGGACTTTGGCTACCCAAGAAACGCAACCGGCGATTTGCTCGACGACTTGAAGAGCGAAGGACTGGTTGCCGGGTGAGTTGGACGAAGGGGAATCGACGAGGCGTCGATTGCGGGTCGGGGACCCACCCTACACAGGCGGACAGTGTAGCACCAAAACGCGGCACTGGGAAATTAGGCAGAAAGCCCCTGTTTGCCGCCAACGGGCGATGTGGAAGAATTAAAAGAATCAGGGGCTGTCCAGAGAGCGTCTCTACTCTGACATCTTGATTAATGTCCTTTTGGAGAAGGAATGATTAAACGCACTACAAAATTTGCAGCCACCATTTTCAGTTTATTGCTTCCGTTTTCTCTGTTCGCAGATCAAATCACATTGAAGAACGGCGACCATCTCAGCGGCACGGTTCAAAAACTCGACGGGAAGAACCTGATCTTTAAATCGGACCTCGCGGGCGTCATTACGGTCCCTTTCGATGCGGTCACTGAGATAACAACCACGGCCCCTCTCACGATCGGTCTCAAAGACGGCAAATCGGTGGTTGGACCAACCAAACTAGAGGGTCCCAAGGTGGACGTTCAGACCGCTACAGCCGGCCCTGTGGAAACACAACGCGACGACATCCTCGCGCTCCGCAATATGGAGGAGCAAAAAGCATATGACGATCAAGTGGAGCTCTACCGTCACCCCAGCCTCATTCAGCTATGGACTGGCAGCTTTAACCTTGGGATCGGTTTGGCGGAGGGAAACTCGAATACGCTCAACCTCACCACCGGCTTTAATGCCATCCGGGACACCCACAAGGACAAGACGACCTTGTACTTCGCATCCATCTACGGGACCGGCAAGACGTGCCCGGCAGCGCCTTTGACAGGTCCGTGTACTACCCAGACGACGGCCAATTCCAACCATGGCGGTCTCATCTATAACCGCGATCTGACTAAGAAGGTATACATTTGGGGCCAGGTCGACTTTGCAAGTGATGAATTTCAGCAGCTTGAGTTTCAGGTCAACCCGAGCGCGGGCTTCGGTTGGCACGCCATCAAAACCGATACATCGTATCTGGATATACTTGGCGGCGGATCGTTCAATCAGCAGTACTACACGACCTTTGATCGCAGCTCGGCCGAACTCGTGGTCGGCGATGAATACGACAAGGTCTGGAAAAAGCGGTCCCATTTCCATGAGAGTCTTCGCTTCTTCCCGAATATGTCGTATCTCGGCCAGTACCGCGTCAATCTCGACCTGGTTGCCTCCACGGCCGTGAGCAAGCTTCTGACGATGAATGTGACCTTTAGCGACCGGTACACTTCCAATCCGCCGCCCGGCACGAAGGACAACGACCTGATACTCTCTGCCGGCGTCGGCGTGACCTTTACTAAGCTGAAGTGAACTTTGTGAAAGAATTTTAAGGTGGGCAAGTGGCTGCGGAGTCTTGCAATTCTCTGCTGAGTCGGATAGGTTCCTGTCAGCGGGTTCAACCGCGGGCTCGAACACGCATTTCTATATATATGGGGGTATCTGACATGAGTTTGAAGAGACTGTTGCTGGATGATACTGGCGGCATCGGTGCTGCTGATCGGCACAGCCGTTGTGGCGGCTCCGCCGGACCAGGCCGCCAGCAAGATGACCGATACAACCAAGAAGCCATTGGTCGATTTGAACAGCGCATCGGAAGCAGATCTCGAGGCCCTGCCTGGCATCGGTGACGCTTACGCCAAGAAGATCATCGCCGGCCGTCCATACGGCGGCAAGGACGAATTGGTGCAGAAGAAAATCCTGCCCGCCTCGGTCTACGCCAAAATCAAGACCTTGGTGATCGCCAAGCAGAAGTAGGCGACGAAATTCTCGGCTGTTTTGATAACTTGTGCGGAGGTAATCCTTGGCGCCGATTGGAAAACTTGGCCCGGTTAGGTCAAAATAGAAATACTTGACCATGAGAGCAACTTCTAAACCGACTTTTAAGCATGTGGCCGTAGGGCTGCAGGCTCTATTCGTCTCTATTTCACTCGGATTAGCCGCCGACGCGCCGTCTAGGGAACTCTGGCATGTTGCCGGGCCGTGGGGCGGTACAGCCACATCGGTCGCCGTCGATCCCAAGAACCCGCAAGTCATTCTGGCTGGAGGCCGGAATTCTCTCCTTTTCCAATCTGAGAACGCCGGCGAAACCTGGCGTGCTCTGCCTTTGCCGAAGCGCCAATTCGGCGAGATTTCAACCATCCTGATTGACCCGCTCGATAACCGGCATTACCTGGTCGGCATGCTTGGCTCCGATCATGGGGGTCTTTTTGAAAGCTCCGACGCCGGGGCAACTTGGACCCTTTCGCCGGACCTGAGTGGGTTTGGTGTACGCGCCATCGCTTCCTCGCCCAGTGAACCAACCCATTTCGCCGTCGCTTCTCTTCACGGTGTCTTCCTGAGCACCGACTCCGGAAATACGTGGCGCAAGATCTCCGATCCTGACAACCTCGAGATGCGAGCCACTTCCGCGGTCGCTTTCGACGCGAAGAATCCCGAGATCATTTATGCCGGGACTTCGCATCTCCCTTGGAAGACGCCGGATGGCGGGAAAACCTGGGAATCGATTCACGTGGGAATGATCGATGATTCCGACGTGTTCTCGATTGCCGTTGACAAGACGACGCCCGAGCACATCTTTGCCAGCGCCTGCAGCGGCATCTACGCCAGTCTTGACCGCGGAGAGCAATGGCACAAGCTGCAAGGCATTCCGAACACGCATCGCAGGACCCATATCATTCGTCAGGATCCGAGCGATCCCGCTGTCATCTACGCCGGAACAACCCTTGGCCTGTTCCGGTCGGAAGACCGCGGCGTTACCTGGAAGCAACTCAGCCACGAACAAGTGAACTGGCTGGCGTTTGATCCGGCCGATCCGCATCGCATGTACCTGGCGATTGAGGGAGAAGGGCTGCTCACCAGCACCGACCGCGGCGTTACGCTGAAGCCGCTGAATGATGGCTTTGTCGACCGCCGCTTAGACGCGACGACCGTGAGCGGCGAGAGGCTGGTTGCGGTGGAATCTCATTCTGGAGAGACCAGCGCGCTGTTTGTGAGCACGGATAAAGGCGAGCATTGGAACCGGCTCGGGAAATCCGCTGGCCTGGACGGCGCTCATCTGGAGCACGTCACCGGCTTCCCCAACGACGCCGAAGGTTTTGTTCGGCTCCACGCCGCACCGTCTTTTCAAGTCGATTGATGGCGGCCTGACATGGAAGCCGACGGTCGTGATGGTCCAGGCTAAGACCACCGCGGTGCGGACCACCAAAGCTTATGTTTCCAAGACTGGGAAGAAGGTGCCTGCGGAAACGAAGACAGTGGTCACACTGGGCCCGCCGCACGCTTTTCCTTTTCATCTCGTCCATGGGGTTTATACAGTTCACAATGGTAAGCAAAATTACATCTTCATCGCCACCGACCTTGGATTGGTATCTACGGTTGACGAGGGAACGAAATGGTCGGTAGTCGAAGTCCCGGCCACCGAGGGCGTTACTTCCCTCTATATTCCCCCTTCCTCCGACGGAAGAATGATCGCCAGGGGGTCCAGTTTATTTTTTTCCGAAGATTTTGGCCAGCACTGGGAGTCCATCGGATTCCCCCGGGATACGGCCTTGATCAACCAGATTGCCTTGTCAGCCGACCCCTCTGCGCCTTGGCTGGCGGCCCTCCAGGACGGGCTATTTCAGTCTTCCGATAAGGGGCAACATTGGTATAGAATAGACGCGGGGGTTCCCGCATCTACATTCAATTCAGTAGTTTATAGTCCGACTGAGCCAGCAGTGGCGTATGCGGTCGGATTTGGTCAGTTGTATGAATCCAGGGATAATGGCGGGTCGTGGGCGAGCCTAAGCGACGGTAAACCCGAGTTTAGTATTAGGCGGCTCTGGATTCCAGATGGATATGGCGATAGGCTATTTGGGCTCACAAATGAGTTCGGATTGGTCTTTCGCAATAGGCCCATGATCCGCTAACATCAAGTGATGGTGTTGGTTATGAAAATTAAATCTCACAGCGGAGGAGAAAAAAATGAAAATTCGGCTCGTGCATAAGCCGATTGGTTTTCCGTTGCTTTGCTTGGCCTTGTTGTCCTTGGGCGGTAGTGTGGCATCGGCACAGGATTTTTGGCATACCCCGAATCTGCCGGACTCGGTCGAACTTGATCCGTTCGGTGGCGTCAGCCTTTGGGGCACCGTTCAGTCCGGACTCGATACGAAGCTGATTGATGGCGGCACTGCGGGCGGCCGTATCGGCGCCAACGTTACCAACTATATTGGTCTTGAATTCATGTACCAATATATGTGGAACAACGTGCGGCTCGTCACCCCGGTGGGCCTCGGCATTCCCACCTATAATTTTGGTAATCGCAATCAGTACATTGCGTTAAACCCCGTATTCCACTTCACACCGAAAGGCTCAAAGATTCGCCCGTACGTGACGGTCGGTGTCGGCTCGCTGAACTATAGGCCGACTACCCAAGCCAAGGCGTTTGCGACAGGGCCGTATGCGGGTTATCCCTATTACGCGTCCGGCCTGGGCAGCAATCTTCAGGTTGGAATCAACTACGGCGGCGGTGTTAAGATACACGCCTCTGAGCGCGTTGGCTTCCGTCTCGATGCTCGCGGCATGTTCTCCCGTAACCCGACCTTCGGTCTTCCCAACTTCCCCACTGGCGGCGTCTACATTCCCAACAAGACATTGGATCAATGGACTGGAACTGACCGCTGGTGTGACTTTCTACCTCGGCCAGATCTATACGCCGCCGGCTCCGCTGCCACAGCCGGTTATCCACAGGGTGTCGCCGCTTAACCCCGGCTCCATTGACGGCTACGAAGGTTTGCTGTGCCAGGGTAAGCCGATTACGCTGCACGCGCATATAGTCGATCCGGAAGGTCACACGCTCGCCTACGCCTGGAAGCTGAATGGCGCGCCATCTGGCACCAACAGTCCTGACCTGACTTTCACTCCGAACAATGCTGGCGAAGACACCGTGGAAGTTACCGTCACCGACACGACCGATCCATCGCGGAACGCAACGGAAGGTCCGGTCACCTTCTCCGTGAAGGATTACCTGCAGCCGCAAATCAACTCGCTCACCAGTTCTGCGAGCGCGCTGGCTTGCGCGGCTAACGACGGCACGCACAGCGCGACGCTCACTGCCAGCGCGGTGGCCAGCGCCTGCGGTGGCAGCCTCACTTACACTTGGTCCGTTAGCGAAGGAACCATCAGCGGTTCCGGCCCGTCGGCTACGTTCGATTCTTCGAGCCTGACCTTCGATCCAGCTGTTACTGCGACCAAGACAGTCACGGCGACAGTCACGGTGACCGACTCTGCCGGCAAGTCTGCCAGCAAGACGGTCGACATCGCGGTGAATTGCTCGCCCAACATCCGCCGGTTCAACGACGTCGACTTTGCGAAGGATAAAGCTCGCGTCAACAACTGCGGTAAACGCATCCTGATCGACGAAGTCGCCCCGGCTCAAGCTACCGGCGATTACGACATCGTGCTTGTCGGCCACATCGATACCGATGAAAAGGCCATGCTGCCCGGATCTGGTAAGGGCAAGAACAAGGTCGCTCCCGAGCCTCTCGACGAAGCTCGTGTGATGAATGCTGCGGCGGTCCTCAGCGGCGGCACAGGTACCTGCGCGAAGGTTGATCCTTCCCGCATCAAGGTTGCCTGGGTTGGCACGTCCACGACCCCGGATCCCGACCCCGGGTCTCTGCGGTACTTCGGCTCGTCCCGAGCAGAAGGAACGCAAGGGTTCGGTGGTCACCGATGCGGATAAGAACCGCCGCGTCGATGTCTACCTCGTTCCGAAGGGTACGGCCAAGATCGGCGATGTCGATCTGAAGCCTCTGCCGGAAGACCAAGTCAAGGCACTCGGTTGCCCGAAATAAACTGACCTAAAGTCAGTTCACGCGAAAGGCCAGGCGAGAAATCGCCTGGCCTTTTTGCATCTGCAGGCTAGAGAATCGGACGCTTCCTGCCGATTCCTTCTATGGATGCAGTTCTGGGTTGAGAGTGTGTCCGGCGGGTTCGCCGTGTGCCGCCGGCTGCTTTGGCGGCTCGGACTCCTCGTATTCCTTGTCCTCCGTGTTCTCGGCCAAACCAGCCAGTCTGCCATGCAGGAGTCAATCCTGCTCCAGCAGCAAGCCGTCTTCGCGGCGCGACAGGAGGCTCAGCGAGGTTCGCTTGCCCAGCAACGCGCGTCGTTGCGCCGTCAGCATCAGGATGCCGATCCAAATGGTCTTCAGCCGGCGTTGAGCACTTCCAGCAACTCGTTCTCGGACAGCTTCTTTTCTGCCCGCTGGGAGCCTGCTCCCGCGGTCGTCGATATGCCAAACGTCCGTGTCCCAACCTCGGCATGCCCGGCCCTGGCAGAAGAGGAAGTGGAGAAGCTGACCAGCTTGGCTGCGCAGAAGAACTCGGTCCCCGCCAGCTTGATCCGGGCCGTCATGAGACAGGAATCGGCATTCCGTCCCTGCGCCGTCTCGACAGCCGGAGCGATGGGCTTGATGCAGATCATGCCGTCGACTGCTGAAACGCCAGGGCTTGATGATGCGTTCAGCCCGGGCGAGAACGTGGAGGCGGGAGCTCGGTACCTGAAACAACTGCTGGATCGGTATCACGGCGACCGCCGCTTGGCGTTGGGTGCTTACAACGCCGGTCCCAACCGGGTCGACAACGCCGGCGGCATTCCGGACATTCCAGGAGACGGTCGATTACGTCTCACGCATTCTGGGCGAGCTATCTTACGCGGAGGCGGCTGAGGGAGACGGCTCTGATCTGAAGCCGCCTGCGTTCGAGATGCCGCTCGCGCCTACTACTCTGCCGTTTCCGCCAGATGCTTCAAGCTTTCCCCGAACGGTGCCCGAGCCACCCCGCGCTCCGTGATGATCGCCGACACATAGCGGTTCGGAGTGACATCGAAGGCTGGGTTGGCCACGCTAATGCCATCGGGCGCCACATGGACGCCCTGCACGTGGGTCACTTCGATGCTGGCGCGTTCTTCAATCGGGATCAAGTCACCCGAGCTGAGCGTCAGGTCCAATGTTGAAATTGGAGCCGCCACGTAGAACGGCACGCCATTCTCCTTTGCCAACACAGCCACGCTATAGGTACCGATCTTGTTTGCCACATCTCCGTTGGCTGCAATGCGGTCCGCGCCAACCACCACGCAACCAATTCGTCCGCTCTTCAGGAAGTGGCCGGCCATGTTGTCGGTGATCAGGGTAGTGGGAATGCCGTCCTGTTGCAACTCCCAGGCTGTCAGCCGTGCGCCCTGCAGGAAGGGGCGCGTTTCATCTGCAAAGACATCGATCTGTTTGCCGGCCCGGACGGCTGCGCGAATCACACCCAGTGCCGTACCAAAGCCCGCCGTCGCCAGCGCGCCGGCATTGCAGTGAGTCAGAACCGTCTTGTGATCGGGCACCAGCGGCGCACCATGCCAGCCGATTGCTTCATTGATTGCGATGTCCTCCAGCCGGACCCGGATCGCTTCGGCCACCAGGGTCTCTCGAATCACATCCAGGCTTTCGCCGGAGACCGATTCGTAGAGCCGTCTCATCCGCTCGATGGCCCAGAATAGGTTGACCGCGGTGGGACGGGTCTTCGCCAGCGCTCGCAGATCAGTGGCATGTCGGTGGCCAGGTTCTCCGAATGCAGCGCGCCAATCGCAACGCCCATCGCGGCAGCTACGCCGATGGCCGGCGCACCACGGATGACCATGCGGCGGATCGCGTCAGCCACCTCCACGTACGTGGTGCACGTGACGTAGACCGTCTCGCGCGGAAGGCGGGTCTGATCGATCATCACCACGCCTTCCGGCGTCCATTGGATGGTCTCAATCGTGTACTGCGGTTATTTCAACGGGAACAGAGCTCATGGTTTTAGGTTCAATTTGTAGATCATTCCGGCAAACATGACCAGGTTAAAGCAGCCGTGCATGACCGTCGATGAGATGACGGAGTTGGACGCCCAACGCATCCACCCGAATGCTGCGCCGGCCAGAGTGAGCGTTACCAGAAACTGCCAGGACCAGGAATACTCCGGCCCATGAAGCAAGCCAAAGGCCGCAGCTGTCGCGAATATGCCAGCCGCGACGCCGAGGCTGCGGGACAGTAGAGGTTGCAGAAACCCTCGAAAGAAGAGTTCCTCCACCAAAGGGCCCAGCGTAACTGCCAACGCTCCGAACAGGACCAGCCAAACGGGCTCCTTCAGGAACTTGTCAAACGGGGATGGAATGGTCGGTGGATGCATAGCAGCGGCCAAAGCCGATAGAACGAAGGGCAGCGCCAACCCACCTAAGATTGCAAGCGACAGAGGCATCTGCGGAGGCAGCCATCCGAGCGACCGGAACACGGGCTTCCCATATCGCGTCGAGAAGTTGATCCGGAAGCCGACGTAGATTAGCCCGTATAGGAAAAGTTGCGTGACGAATCCCAGCGAGGCGGGGTTCTGGCGCAGGGCCGGGAACGCGTGCAGAATCATAGCGGAGATCAACGCCAATCCAAAGATGCCTGCCAGAACAAAGCCCACCAGAAGGGCTACATCCTGGTAGTCCCAGAACGGCTGTTTCTCAATGCGCAGGGGTTGAACGGCTTCCGGCGGCTGCAGGTTCATGCCCGGCTGGTCTGCTTCGGAGTAGTCAGGCACTCAGGCCACTTTCTCCGGCCTCAGCAGACGGCGCAGTGCCGCAGCCGTATGACTCTCAGAAAGCTTAATCACTTCTTCGGGCGTGCCCGTGGCGACTATCCTGCCGCCCGCCTCGCCACCTTCCGGGCCGAGGTCAATCAGGTAGTCGGCGCTCTTGATGACGTCCAACTGGTGCTCAATGACCAAGACCGTGTTGCCCAGATCGACAAGCCTTTGCAGCACGTCCAGCAAGTGTCGGATGTCTTCCCAATGCAGCCCGGTGGTTGGTTCGTCGAGGATATAAAAAGTCTTTCCGGTTTGGCGCTTGCTCAACTCTTTCGCCAGCTTGATGCGCTGAGCCTCTCCACCGGAGAGTGTTGTCGACGATTGTCCGAGATGAATGTACCCGAGGCCGACGTCGCACAGCGTCCGCAGCTTGGCTTGGACTAGCGGGATGTTCTCGAGAATATCCACGCTGTCTTCCACGCTTGCCTCCAGTATGTCGGCGATGGACCGGCCTTTGTACTTCACTTGCAGAGTTTCCTGGTTGTAGCGCCTTCCCCGGCAGACGTCGCAAGTGACAAACACGTCGGGGAGGAAGTTCATCTCGATGCGCTTCAATCCATCGCCCTGACAGGCTTCGCAGCGGCCTCCCTTGACGTTGAAGCTGAATCGGCCTGCCTTGTAACCGCGTTCGCGCGATTCCGGCAGCATCGCAAACAACTCCCGGATCTGCGTAAAGACGCCGGTGTAGGTTGCCGGGTTCGAGCGCGGCGTGCGGCCGATGGGTGATTGATCGATCTCAATCACTTTGTCGATGTATTCCAAACCGGTGATGGCCTGAGTGAGCGCCCGGCTCCTGTCGCGACCCGTAAATATGCTTTGCCAACGCGCGATAGAGGATGTCATTGACCAGCGTGGATTTCCCGCTGCCCGAAACACCTGTAACCACCGTCAGAGTGCCCAGCGGAAACTCGACATCCACATTCTTCAAATTGTGTAGGCTGGCGCCTTTGACCACCAGCTTCTGACCGTTTCCGGGTCGACGAAAAGCAGGCGCCGCGATCGAGAGCCTGCCTGCCAGGTATTGTCCGGTTAGTGAATTGGGCGCCGCCATAATCGCTTTGGGCGTTCCCTGCGCGATGAGTTCACCGCCGAGACGTCCTGCCTTCGGACCCAGATCGATGACATAGTCGGCTTGCTCAATCGTTTCCGCGTCGTGCTCGACCACCAGCACTGTGTTGCCCAAATCCCGAAGCTGGTGGAGTGTGTTCAAGAGGCGTTGATTATCGCGCGGATGCAGTCCGATGGATGGCTCATCGAGCACATACAGAACGCCGCGCAACTTGGAGCCGATTTGCGTGGCCAGCCGGATACGCTGTGCCTCGCCGCCCGACAAGGTTGCGGACGAACGATCGAGGCTCAAATAGTCCAAGCCCGACAGCCGTGAGAAACTCCAGGCGGTTCCCGATCTCTTCGACCAATCGCCCCGCCACCTGCAGTTCGCGGTCGGTGAAGGCCCAACCCCGCACTAGGGGCAAGATGCGGGCGATGGATGTCGCCGTGAATTCACCAATCGAAAGGCCCTTCACTTTGACCGCCAGGCTGGATGGCTTGAGCCGCTTGCCATGACAGGCCGGGCATTCCGTGGCTGACATGTACTCCATCAGCCACTCGCGATAGCCCTCGCTCGCCTGCCGGAAGCTCTCCTCAAGCAGATTCAGAATCCCCGGGAAGCTGCCCGAACCTGATAGCAAGACTTGACGTGTCTTCTTCGGGAGTTCTTCAAACGGCTTGCTCAGGTTGATCTTCAGCTCTTCGGCGCCTTCGGTTAGCGCGGTAATCATGTATGAGGAGCTGGAGCCGGGGCCGAGACCGCCATCGAGCAGCGGCTTGGATGGGTCGGCTACCACCTTGGCGGGATCAAAGGACCACTTGCTGCCGACGCCGTTGCAGACGTCGCAAGCTCCGTACGGGCTGTTGAATGAAAAGGAACGCGGCTCTAATTGCGGGATGCTGGTGCCATCGTTCGGGCAGGCCAATTTCTCCGAGTAGAGGTGTTCCGCCCCGTTGACAACAACGATGGTCACCAGACCGTCGGCCAGTTTCAGCGCCGTCTGTATGGAGTTCTCCAACCGCTGCGTCACGCCGTCCTTGATTAGGAGACGGTCCACCAACACTTCAATGGTGTGATTCTTGCGTTTGTCGAGGGCAATAAGCTCATCCAGCGGACATCAACTCGCCATCAATGCGGGCCCGCAGGAAACCTTGCTGAGAAAGCTTCTCGAGTTCTTTCTTGAACTCGCCTTTGCGGCCACGAACGATCGGCGCCAAGCACCATCACGCGTTGGCCCTGAGCCGTCTCCAGCACCTGCTCCAAGATTCTGTGCCGGCGGCTGGCGGCTGATTTCGCTGCCGCACAGCGGGCAATGCGGAATCCCGACCGAGGAGTACAGCAGGCGCAGGTAGTCGTAGATCTCGGTGACGGTACCGACCGTCGAGCGGGGGCTGCGAGAGGTTGTCTTTTGTTCAATCGAGATGGCTGGACTCAGACCTTCGATGGAATCTACTTCGGGGCGCTCCATCTGATCGAGAAACTGCCGCGCATAGGGAGACAACGTTTCGACGTAGCGCCGCTGCCCCTCGGCATAGATGGTGTCGAAGGCTAATGAGCTTTTGCCCGAGCCGCTCAGACCAGTCACTACGGTAAACGTGTTGCGGGGAATTTCCACGCTCACGTTCTTCAGGTTGTGCTGGCGGGCGCCATGTACAGAGATTCGATCGAGCATTCAGGCGGGTACTATTTCATTTTCGCAAACACGAGAGCAAGGGTCTGGCAGGCCCGCTAACGGAATGCGAATGGGCCGCCGATTAACGCCGATGAACACAGATGGTTGAAATGCGGGAGCCTTGGACGTTAGATGGGAACCAATCCGCGCTTGATGCCCATGGTTACTGCTTCGGTTCGGGTCGCGGCATTCAGTTTGCCGAGTATCGACGCCACATGGAACTTTGCCGTGTGGTCGCTGATGCCAAGTTGTCCGGCAATCTCTTTGTTGCCGAGCCCTTCCGCCATCATGCGGAGCACCTGAGTTTCGCGGGGTGTCAGGGGCTCAGCGAGAGCCGTCATTACCTGTGGCGTCCGGGGCGGGGACATAACACGATGCGCCGCCTCCGGGACATTGAAGATCACTTCTGTTTGTGCGGGGGTTAGCAGCGTAAGCCACTGGCTCGCGGCTATCAACGCCGTTACGAGCTCGCCGGGCGAGGCGTGCGGAGAGAGCCAGGCGCGCACCGGTCCGCGGTGATCCCATTCCTCAACCGGTCCCTCGCTCCACAGAACCACCGGTATTTGCTCAAACGGAAGCTCCGTAACCAACGAGCGTCCTGTGACCAGCGCCACATCCGGCGCCGGGCTGGCGCGCGTGAAGGAGGCTGCGGATCCATCATCCGGTTCCGGCGCCGATCACTTCGATCCGGTCCTCCTCCTCGAGTAGGGAAGCCAGACCACGAGCTTCATCGGCGGTTTCGGCCAGGATGAAGACTCGGATCACGCCGCGTTCACCGCCCCGCCATCGGCCAGTTGGACGGTTACGCGCCGCAACGCGATTGGTATCGCCGCGGTGGAATTCGAGCGGCAGAGTGGCATTCGTTTCAATTGCCGCAAGAAGTTCGTCAGGATCAGTCAATGGCTTCCCGTTCGCCGCGATGAGCAGGTCGCCGGGAAGTAGGGATGCGCGCTCAGCGGCGCCGTTCGCAGTCAGTTCCAGAATCAGCAGCCCGGGGCGGCGAACTATCCCGTGCGAAGCGAACGCCACGGGCCGCACAACCACGCCGAGGCTTCGCGAATGCCCCCCGCTTTCCACGAACCGCTGCACGGCTTGAGCCGGTATGGCGAGCGCCAGTCCGCCCGCGATCATACTATTGATACCGACTACTTCGCCATGCAGATCCGCCAGTGGGCCGCCTGAGTTGCCCGGCGCCAACCGCAAGTCCGCCTGAATCCAGAGCGTCGGACCCAGACCGCGAATGAGGCCGACGCGATGCACGACGCCGCTCGAGATGGCGCCCACGAACCCGAGGGGATTGCCGACGGCAATTACTGGCTGCCCTGGCTGAGCCGGTCGCGAGGCGAGCGTTCCAGGCGTTGCTGTGCCGCCTTCGACTGAAACCAAAGCAAGGTCTCGGCGGCGGTCTATCCTCAACACTTTTGCAGGGCAGGTTTGCCCATCCCAGGATTCGATACTCAAAACTCCATCGCTGCTGGTTTCGCCGGCTGAGATCACGTGAGCATTCGTCACAATGCGCCCGGCATTCAGCACGAACCCCGAACCACTGCCCTCCGCCCGTCCGCGCCCACTGCGGATCTGAACGGTGGATTGGCGCAGCTGTTCCGCAATCCGCCCTGGCACCGGAAACGGCATCCTAGTGTCTCCTTCCTGGGCCCCGGTCGGACACCCGGACTTCGCGTTCAATCACTTCGCCCGCATGGAACAGCGTCAGCCTGACCAGCGCGCCAACGGCATCTCCGCGCAGCAGCGCCTGCAGGCTTTCGGTGTCTCCAATCGATTCTCCGCCGGCGGCAATCACGATGTCACCCAACTGCAAGCCTGCTTCCTCAGCGCCGGTTTCCGGTTCCACGCTCAAGATCATCAGTCCTGTTTCGCTGGCTAAAGAAGTCTTACTTCGCAGATGCGCCGGGATCGGTACAGGCTGCAAGCTGACACCGAGATAGCCCTGCCGGATGTGCCCGCTCTTCAACAATTCGTCGGCAACCCGGTTGAGCGTGTCAAACGGAATCGCGAGCGCGGAATGACGGGACATGGCGCCGGTGGCCATGCCGATCAGCCGCCCACTCGCGCCCACGACGGCCGCACCTGCTTGGGAAGGATAGAGATTTACGTCTAACCTAAGGAACTGCGTCAGCGAGCCGCCTCGCCAAGTCCGGCGGGGCCCACCGGCCGCTCCGAGTATGCCCGCACTCGCGGAGAGTCCCGCATCGATCGTCCTGCCCACAACTACTGCGAGCGCTCCTGCGCGCAATTGCGACTGCTCCTCCGGAACGGCTGCCTGCAACTTGCCGCCCGTGATCTGAAGAATCGCCACATCCACAGCCGGGTCGCGGCCAAGGATGGTGCCTTGTGTCTGCGTACCGTCCGGCAAGTCAATGGGAATCTTGCCTTCGCGCCGTAAGGCATGGCTGTTTACGGCGACCAGATCTTCGCGAAATACAACGCCGCTTGAGACGCGATACGCCGCGGCTTGCACGGCCACCACGTTCTGGCCGGCTTGCTCTACCAATTTGGTCAGGGCCTGTGAATAGGCCTCAAGATCGAATTCCGGAACTGCATTCATGCTTTGAGTTTGCCCCGAATTCGGCGGCGGCACATCAGCCGGATGGGCAGGTGAGGAAGGGCTCCCAAATGCGGGTATTACTCGGGAGGCATTGCCTGTGTCAAGGTTTCCTCGAAGGCTTCGAAGACCTGTTTGACAATCTTGGGTCAAGCGTCGCGTTCCTGTGGAACGGAACCGACACCCTCCGTCCCGCCCTTTGAATACATTCGATAAGTGCCCTAGACGTTGCTGAAAAAGCCGAAAACCGCTTGCTTTAACGCGCGCGGCTCGCAAGCGCGTGCATTTATGTGCAACGAGTTGGGGAGGCCCGAAAGTGATGGCACTACGGGCAATGGATTCTTTGTCAACGTCCTAAGACCGCAACCGGACGAAGCCGACTTTCAGCCGTATCGCTTCGGCATCGGCCCCAGTCAGGTGCGGCAGCTTAGGCATAAACTTCGAAGTCGGTGTTCGTGCTGCCCATACCGCTTCACCGGTCCCCGTAGTCCGAGAACACGTAGTCTCTTGTCTTCACGGCCGTGTGACAAGTGAACCCGCACGTGGCGTCGTTCCCCTGCGGCGGCTTGTCAGCTATAGTGCCGGGGCTGAACGTATCGGATGGAGGATCATAGTCGAACACGGCCCATCCCCACCCGCCGCTGTCCGCGAACCTCTTGCTGTTCCTTCACAATGAAGTCAACGTCATGCTGTGTGCCGGGCACCGTCGCGGCAGAGAACGTCTCCAGCTTTTTCGGGTTCCAATGGATCTTCGCCATCTTGGCGCCGTCAGGGATAGGCTTGCCGTTACTGGGAAGGCCGGCCAAGTAAGCCTTGATCATCACGGGGATTGGCAAGGATCGCAGCTATATGGTCACCGTTCTGACTGATGGAGACAAGCTGCCAGGCTTCGTATCCTTTGAACTCCGAGAACGCGAGCCCATTCGGCACCCTCACGGTGTACTTGTCCTGCGCGGAAATGGCCCAGCCGCTCATGACGGCGAACACTCCCGCAATAGCAGTCACAATCGTCGGCATCCCTTTGCCCTTCATCGACAGAACCTCCGGTATTAAGTTTAGCGGCGTTTTTTCTTTCCGGGCGACGCGCTACCACTCCAAGCGGCAGCGAGGTCAGGGGATCTATCCGAACTTGCTTATTGATTCCCCCACGGTCGTGCCGATGTTGAGGTTCCGCAAAACGAATCTCCCCCAAAGGCAAATCGCACACCTGGTTCTTCTGCATGTAATATATGTAGAAGGAACAGGCATGGAGAATCTCGACTCTTCCAAATTTGAAATTCCGCAAGGCACCCTGGATCTTCTGGTATTGCAGATTGTTGCGCTTGGCCCCATACATGGATATGCCATTGCGCAACGACTTCAGCAGGTGTCACGTGAGGTCTTACAGGTTCAACAAGGAACTCTATACCCGGCCCTGCACCGCCTTGAGAATAAAGGCTTCTTAAAGGCCGAATGGAAGGAGTCTGAAACGAAAAGAGAGGCGAAGTTTTACCGCCTGAGTCCAAAGGGCCGCAAACAACTGGATGCAGAAACAGCCAAGTGGACGCGGCTGATGGAAGTGGTGACCCTTGTGTTGAGGCTTTCGCAAGAAGGAGCCTTATGACTTGGATCGGCCGTTTACTCAACAGGAGGCGCCTGGAAGGTGAATTGCGCAGAGAGTTGGAATACCACGTTCAACGCCAAATGGACGAATACCAGGATGCCGGTTTAACGGAAGCAGAAGCGCGGCGGAAAGCACGGCTGGAGTTCGGAGGGAAGGAGCAGGTAAGCGAAGCGTGCCGGGATACACGCGGAACGCGCTGGTTAGAATCCACCTTTGAAGACCTTCGATTCTCGCAACGAATTCTACGAAAAAGTCCGGCCTTTGCGATTTCCGCCGTGGTAACTCTTGCTCTGGGCATCGGCGCCAACTTGGCTATTTTCCGTTTGCTAGATGCGGTGCGACTTCGCTCGCTACCGGTGAGAGATCCGCAGGAACTGGCGATTGTACAACTAGCCGACACAACTGGCTGGAGAGGGAACCAAGCTTCAGCTTACCCAGCGCTGACGAATCCAATTTGGGAGCGGTTTCGTGACAGCCAGCAATCTTTTTCGGGGGTGTTGGCTTGGGGAGACAACGATTTCAACATCGGTTCCGGTGGCGAAGCCCGGCTGGCGCGGGGACTCTTCGTAAGCGGTGACTTCTTCGAGGTGCTGGGTGTCAAGCCGCTGCTAGGGCGGGTTTTTACAGCCGCGGAAGATCAACGTGGTTGCGGGTTGACGGGCGCCGTTATCAGTTATGCCTTCTGGCAACGCGAGTTCGGTGGAGACTCGTTTGTGATCGGCCGGATGCTGACGCTCAACTATCAAAAAACGGAGATCGTTGGAGTAACGCCGCAGGGTTTCTCGGGCCCGGAGGTGGGGCGGTCGTACGACGTGGCGGTTCCCATCTGTTCGCAAGCTGTGCTCTGGAATGCGGGTAACTGGCTGGATGAAGGAACGGTCTGGTGGTTGACTGTTATGGGGCGGCTTAAGCCAGGGGAATCGCACGCGTTCACAAACGCGCAACTTCGCGCGAGTTCTCCGGCCCTCTTTCGGGCAACCCTGCCTTCAAACTATCCGACAGAAAATGTGAACGACTATTTGAAGTTTAAGTTGAAAGCCGAGCCAGCCAGTGGTGGAGTTTCCTTTTTGCGCGATCAATATGACGCTCCTCTTCTGCTGTTGCTGGCGATTACGGGGTCGGTGCTGCTGATTGCCTGCGCCAATCTGGCGAATCTTATTCTTGCGCGATCCACGGCCCGGGCTCACGAACTCGCGGTTCGGCTAGCGATTGGCGCTTCGCGCCGCCGTTTGGTGCAGCAACTGATGACGGAGGCGCTTTTCCTTACGTGCGGCGGCGTGGCGGCGGGTCTAATTGTCTCCGATGCCCTGACCCACTTCCTGATCGCCCTCTTAGGCACCCGGAGCAGCGATCTATTCCTTGATTTGCGACCAGACTGGCGTATGTTCGCATTCACCGTTGGGGTCGCGAGTCTGACATGCCTCTTGTTTGGTGTGACGCCGGCGTTTCAAGCGACGCGCGCCGATGCAGCAGAGGCTTTGAAAGCCGGCGGCCGGATTCTGTCTACTACACGCCAACGATTTGGCTTACGACAGTTCCTGGTGGTTGCCCAAGTTTCGCTATCGCTGGTTCTGATCATTAGCGCGCTGTTGTTTTCGGGGAGTCTGCAAAATTTGATGACGGTGGATACCGGCTTTCGTGGGAATGGAATTCTTGTCGCCGATATCGACTTATCCAGACTCCAGATTCCGGCGGGCCAGAGAGTTGAGTTCAAACGCAATTTGCTCGAAAAAGTTCGAGCCGTCCCAGGCATCATATCGGCGGCGGAAGTTGCCGTGCTTCCGATCTCCGGTAACGGAGTTAACAACGCGGTGTGGAAGGATGAAGCAGCTGCGGCTGTAAAGGTGGTTTCAAATTTTAACTGGCTCGGCCCGGGCTACTTCAAGACAATGGGAATGCCATTGCTCTCCGGCCGCGATTTCGACGATCACGACACTGCATCGTCACCGAAAGTGGCTATCGTCAGCGAGTCGTTTGCGCGCAAGCTGGGACTGGGCGCCAACCCCGTTGGCAAACGATTTCGCAGGCAAGCGACGCCTTCTTCGCCGGAGACATTGTTCGAGATCGTCGGCTTTGTTAAGGACACGAAATACTTCAACCTGAGGGAGGAATTTGCTCCGATCGCGTTTGTCCCGATCGCCCAGGATACCCAGCTGCCTGGGCCGTTTGAGCAACTTGTAATTCGGTCTGGAACCTCGTTGGCGGGCACAACATCAGGAGTAAGGAGTGCGACCGACGAAGTGAGCAAATCGATTGGTCTCAATTTTAGCGTCTTCGAAGACACAGTGCGCGATGGACTGACCCGGGAACGATTGATGGCAACCTTGTCCAGTATGTTCGGGATTCTAGCTGTGATTATCGCGTCGGTGGGCCTGTACGGCGTGATGTCGTACATTGTGGCGCGGCGGACGAATGAGATCGGAATCCGCATCGCGCTGGGGGCAAATCGTGCCAATATCGTCAGGTTGATTCTTCGGCAGGCGGGTTGGCTTTTAACGGCTGGAATCGGAATCGGTCTGGTATTTGCGCTTATGGCTACGAGAATGGCGAAGTCGATGCTGTTTGGTCTCAAACCGTATGATGCTCGAACATTCGTGCTCGGGGCAATCCTGCTTGCGACTGTGACGCTCTTGGCAAGCTACCTGCCGGCACGTCGCGCTGCCCGGTTGGAGCCCATGACCGCGCTCCGCGAAGACTGAATGAGGGGGCGATCAAAAGATGAGCGAAGACGCATCGAATTAGCTGCTCAGGAACCGACGACCCAAAAAACTATGGAAGAGTGGCCGACCATACGTTCCCTCTCCGGCCAACCCATTTCTAATTACTTGCTTACGAGCGAGTTCCTCCATTAGCGGCGTGTGACGCTCTTCCCCCGGCCCTCCCCTTCAAAGAAAAGCTTGGGACCGTTGATGTGAACGTCCTATATCAGTCACTACTTGCGTTGAAAAGCTGAAAGAGGTTTATTGTCCGAAAGGGGCTTACGGAAACCTTTGTGCTCGGCGGCTCATCTCCCAGGTTGAGGTGGCCCAATGGGCGCAAAGGTGATCATCATCGGAACCGACACCGGCGGCCTTTGTCTTGCACAAGGGAGTGCGGCAGACCTTTCGGTTTACGAAAGAGAGCGAACGCCAACGGACCGGTTACAGGGGATAGGCTGCATATCAGCTCCAACGGAGCGCGCGGGCCGAATACGCAACCATCGATTCGCCATGACCGTTGGAGGAAAGCTCGACGGCGCTCCCAAACAGAAACCCCGGTGGGAACCCAGCACCAGCGTTGGTCCGGCAAAAAGCTCACTTGGAGTTGGGGAGGCCCGGGCGAAATCCACATTCGCGCAATCGACCGTTTGAAATAAGCGAAAACATCATCACGGAGCTACTCATGCAGAAAGAAGGACGTCAGTTATTCAACGATTCCGGATTTCAATCCGTTTTCCACCCTGTAACGCCTAAAGATCAGGCCGCGATGATCGCCATGCGGGCCATTGTTGAACCAAACAAGGGACGCCTGCGGGGCACGGCGGCGCGCAGACCGTTCGACGCGATTATGAGCGGCATCATTGCGCCCGCTGGCGTGACGTTTACTCCCGGATCTGCGGGAGGCGTATCTGGCTGGTGGTGCCGGCCTGATAGTGCCCGGACCGGCGAGGCAATCCTTCATCTACATGGTGGATGGTTCAACTGGGGTTCGGCTCAGGCCTTCAGAAACCTGGTTGGGCATATCGCCGCTCGCACCACCTTGGAAGCGTTCGTGCCAGATTATCGGCTGGCCCCGGAACACCCCTTTCCTGCCGCAACAGAGGAAGTGCATGCCTGTTATCTGGGACTCATCGAACGAGGTTTCTCAAAGGTAGCGATTACGGGAGACTCGGCCGGGGGCAATCTTGCTCTGGAGCTTCTGTCGTTTGCTACGGCACAAAAGGCATCGGGCAACGCGCTCCCGGTGGCTGCGATCGCGCTTTCGCCGGTCACCGATCTGGCGCTTACCGGAGCGAGCTGGGAGACCCGCGCCACGGCCGATCCCTACTTCGTCCGTTCGCAGGCAGCCGAACTCGTGCGCTCTTATCTGGCCGGCCATGACCCCGCTGATCCGCTGGCCTCTCCTCTGTATGGCGACCTCGCCGGGCTGCCGCCGATCCGAGTTCACGTGGGTGACGATGAGGTACTGCTGGATGACTCGCTCCGCTATGTCGAACGGGCGGTTGCGGCCGGTGTCGATGCCCGGGTGGATGTATGGGAAGGTATGGCACATGGATTTCTTTCCGGCATCGGGACAATGGACGCTTCGGCGCGGGCACTCGACGCGATCGGCGAATTTTTGACCGAGCGCCTCACAAAAACCAAGCAGTAATCGTGCGTGGAGAAGGAGAGCACTATGAAGCTCCAAGGCAACACCATTCTCGTAACAGGAGCTGGCTCGGGCATTGACCGTGGACTGGCTGAGGCATTCCATTAGCTTGGCAACCAAGTCATTATCTGGGGGCGGCGTCAGTCGACTCTCGATACTGGGACAGCGTAATGAGTGTTCCGTAATAGCGTGGATCAGAACCGTTCAAAGGAGTAGAAGATGGGCGCACTTGATGGGAAGGTAGCTGTCAATCACTGGTGGCAATAGCGGGATCGGCCTTGCTACGGCCAGGCGGTTCGTCAAGGAAGGGGCCTACGTGTTCATCACCGGGCGTTGTCAAGCAGAGTTGAATGCAGCAGTCCCGCTGATCGGGAAGAATGTAACGGCCGTTCAGGGAGATGTCTCGAAACTCGATGATCTTGATCGTCTTTACGAAACGGTGCGAAAGGTGAAGGGATGGGTCGATATCGTCTTCGCAAATGCAGGCGTCGTAGACCCTGTTTCACTCGCAGAATCGACGCCAGAAACGTTTGACAAGCACTTCAACCTGAACGCACGCGGGGCGTACTTTACGGTGCAAAAGGCACTTCCGCTGCTGACAGACAAGGGATCAATCATCCTTTCCGGATCGGCGGCATGGCAGATGGGCATTCCAGGCTACGGCGCGTATTCGGCGACGAAAGCAGCTTTGGTCTCCTTCGTCCGGAGTTGGACCGCTGAGTCGGCCGGCCGCGGCATCCGAGCGAACGTGATAAGCCCTGGACCGACGGAGACGCCCATGATCCATGTCGGCTCTAAAGGGTCTCCGGAGGGTACAAGCGAATACTTCCGGAAGATGATTCCGATGGGACGACTTGGAACAGCAGATGAGCTTGCCTCGGCAGCCGTGTTCCTCGCTTCCGACGAGAGCAGCTTCATCACTGGGATCGACTTTGCCAGTGGATGGTGGCACCGCTGCGGTAGCCGCCATCCCTTCTCAGGGTGCTCATGCGGCGCCTATCAACAACCCACTTCAAACCAAGGAGAGTAGCATGACTACGCAAGAGAACACCGTCCCCTTCACAAAAACCGTACCGCCGGAATGGCTATTAGCATTCTGGAAAGAAATCGATGACAAAACCTTCGGCAAAGGCTTCGACTGCTTTGCGGAAGATGCAGTTTGCAATCTCGGCGTTGCCGATTGGCATGGGCGCGAAGCGATCCGGAAGAACCTGAAGGCATTCATCGACACCGGCTTTACCGCACATCACGACGTGGTGGAGTATTGGGATGGCGGCCCGCTCAAAGTCTTTCGGGGAATCGTGACCATGAGACCAAACGACCCGGGCAAGAGCACTGTGAAACCTTCCATGGCTCACTTCTTCTACATGGACAAGAATGACCCAACCAAAGTTAGCCGCTGGATCGGAGCGGTAGGACCGGTCGCGTTTTAATCTGCCGCACCGTGAGCGAGCCTTTCCGTGGCTGGGCGCTTGCTACTTGCCGCTCTTCAAAGAATCAGGTCAAGCATCGTCCATAGAGGCTATGCCTGGCAATTATTCGATGTGTCAACGCGGCGGCCGCCAGCAATTGTTTCTATCCTTTCTGTCAGGACTGACCACGGAACCAAAACTACCGATCGCACGTATGTGCTAGAAGCGGACACCGCCTTTCATCTGCTGATGAAAGCGGCTCGAGATTTGCTAGGAGGCAGAATTGATCCGATGTTTTTACGGCGTTGGCGTGGTTCTTGTGTTGGTGGCAGTCGCTACTGGCGTTTTGGGAACCCAAAGGCTCGAGGCAGAAGTTCCTTCGGTTCGGTCCACGCGAGATGTGATCTCGCGGCTGGAAAACGAGGTTCCAGGTTTGATGAAACAGGGCGAAGTTCCTGGGATGTCGATTGCCTTGATCCGTGATGGGAAGACAATCTGGCTGCATGGGTTCGGAGTCAAAGACAAGAAGACGGGAGAACCCGTCCGGCCGGACACGGTCTTTGAAGCCGCTTCCCTAAGCAAACCCGTATTCACTTACGGCGTGCTCAAGCTGGTCGACCAGGGAAAACTCGATCTCGACACTCCGTTGAGCTCTTATTTGCCAAAACCCTACGTCCCAGACAAACGCGTAGGCAAGATCACGGCTCGATTGGTGTTGAGCCATCGAACCGGCTTTCCGAATTGGCGGGGCTCCGACGGCTCGCTTCCCATTTATTTCTCCCCCGGGGAACGTTTCAGCTACTCAGGTGAGGGATATATCTATCTGCAACACGTGGTCGAGCGGATTACCGGGAAACCGCTGGACGTTTATATGGACGAGGTTGTTTTCAAGCCGTTGGGGATGACGAACAGCAGCTATGTGTGGAGGCCGAGCTTTGATTCCCTGACGGCTACGGGGTATGACTCCAAAGGAGCACCGGGTGAGCTATGGAAGCCGAAGGAAGCCGGAGCGGCATCCAGCCTGAATACTACCGCCAAAGATTATGCCCTTTTCGTCGACGCAGTTCTGAATGGCCAAGGGCTTTCGTCCTCCGTGCTCCGTCAGATGGAGACGCCTGAGATCGCGCTCGACCCGACTTGCAGGATTTGCGTTAAGCAAGAACCGAAAGAGCTGTCGAAGGCGCTCTTCTGGGGTTTGGGATGGGGTATTCAGCGCGAACATAAGAGCGTTATGCTCTGGCATTGGGGCGATAACGGCGCCTTCAAAGCTTTTGTGATGGCCGACCCAGCAAGAAAGTCAGGCGTCGTGATGTTCGCAAATGGCGAAGATGCGCTGAACGTCGCAAAGCCGATCATCGACACGGCAATAGACACAGATTCCCTGGCATTCGCGTGGCTGAAATGAAGCAGCCCGGCTCAGCTAATAGCTATGGATCGATCCACGGTCGTGAGTGCGGCGAATTCCTCGATGAGATAAATCGCCAAATACCTCGTCGAGGGGTGTATCCGTACTGAAATGTCGGCCAGTGTTTACAAATCCGGTCCACCTGGACTTAAAACGGCCAAACCAGAAGGTCGACGGCTCCGCTGGCCATCCCTGCAATCTGGCCGTGTAACCTGGGATCTGATTCCACCGTTCTGCGTCCTGGACTTTCTGATGCGCGCTCTTCTTCGTTCTCTCGCTGTCGCGATCTGCGGCTTGGGTACCTTGACCGCGGCCACGGACCCGGTCTACGCTCCCCTCTGGCTTTATCAGGGAACATGGCATGTCACGCCCAGCGGAGGTGATCCTGGCAAGAAGCCCGACGTGCTGGTGAATCAGTGCGCGCTGGTTGGAAAATACTTCACCTGCCAGCAGACGGTTAATGGGACCGTCTCGGCGTTAATCGTCTTCATTCCCACCGGCCAACCCGGTCACTTCCACAACCAGGCCATCATGCCTTCGGGACGCGCCGGCGGCCTGGGTGAATTAGAAATCAACGGCGATCGATGGGTGTACTCGAATGGGCAGCTGGAAGGCGGGAAGACTAAGCATTTCCGGAACGTGAATGTGTTTGCCGGAAAGAACAAGATTCACTACGAGCAGGCGGAGTCGTGGGACGAGAAAGACTGGAAAGTGACGGGATCAGGCGACGAAGTTCGGCTCCCCCTCGGAAGCAAGTAGATGGGCCGACTCAGGCGAATAGACTTTGCTGCGCCCCTGCGCCGTGAGCCACCGCTTTCGGCTTTGCTTTTACCGGTGCGAAGGTGCGCATCAAACGCAGTGCTTCTGAGTGATGAGTAAAAATCTGCAGCAGTTGGTTGCACTTGGGGCAATTCCCACGAATCGCGGCCAGGCCGTCAATTGCTGGGTTGTAACTAGGGTGTCTCGAACACTTGCCGCGCCACCGCACTGAGCCGAGTTTAAGCAAATTCGCTCCCTCGAAGCTATGTTATCCGAGCTACGCAGAAATTGCATTTGTTTGAGAGCTTGCTCGGCCAAAGATCACGGTTTCTTCTTTGCCGGGGTAATGCCATCCCAGCGTGAGTCGCCCGTCTCCATGTAGCCCTTCGGCAGCGTCGTCCAATCGGGACGGGTGATGCCGTTCTGGTCATAGACCACCAGGCCGTTCCGAATCGTCAGTTCGCAGGTTAGCTTCTGTGTGCCCGCGAGCTTCGCGCCATAGATGTCGGTGAAACCAAACTTGACCTTGCTCTAGGCGTAACACCGTCACATCGGCGGGCGCGCCTACCGACAGATTTCCCAACTCTTCGCGCTTTATCTCACGCGCTGGATTCCAAGTGGATAGAGCGATGACTTGGTCGACGGAAAGCCCCATCGCCAGGAACTTATCCATGATGTTGAGCATGTCCTTCATACCGCTGTTCATGCTTCCGATATGCAAATCGGTCGAGATTGAATCCGGCAGAAAGCCTTGTTGGACCGCCGGGACGGCAACGCGCCAGGCGAAGCTGCCCCCTCCATGGCCCACGTCAAAGATCACCCCGCGCTTGCGCCCCTCCCACATGCCCTGGTTCACATGTCCAGTGTCATCGAGCTCGTTGCGCAAACCGGAATACATGTGGGTGTAGATGTCACCAGGCCGAAGCTTTTTGGTTAGCAGTTCCGCTAAAGGCCGCGATTCCGGGTGGTTCGTTCCGAAATCAACCATCACCGGGATGTTTGCAAGCGTGCCCGCCTGCACCGCATTCTCGACGGGTGTCCATTCGGGCCCACTGTAATGGGCAGTCTTGATACCGATGATGACGTCTTTGTGACGCACGGCCATCTCGGCGGCCGGTTTCGGGTCCATGTCGGCCAGGACATCTTCATACTTAGGGCCGCGCATGCCGGCGCCCACGATATTCAGGAACGCGAGCACGCGAGTCTTGGAGCGGTCGATGATGTGTTCCTTGAAATCCTCGAAATTGCGGTAGCCGGAACTGCCCGCGTCGGCCACTGTGGTGACGCCCGTTCGGAACGTAAAATCATCGGGCCAGACACTGTTATCGCCCGCGTAGGAGTGGACTTCGCCGGTGCTGGCGTAGACATGAACATGAATGTCGACCAAGCCCGGCGTTACGTACAGACCGCTGGCGTTCACAACTTTCAGAGCGCTGGACGGGTCAATGTGCGGCGCCACGGCGGCAATCTTGCCATCGCGAATTGCGACGTCGCGAACCGCACTCACACTGTTCTTTGCATCGACGACGTGGCCGCCCTGAAGGAGCAAGTCATATTGCACTTGGGCGAAGGCGCCGGAGCTCAGCAGCAAAAAGCCAAGTACGCCGTATTTGGCAGAAGCACCGATGGTTTTCCGCATGTTGGATGATCGTTCCACGCTAGTCCCTATGCTGCCGACGCCTGCGACAGCACTTCCTTGAGCCGTTGCGCCACGATGACGTCCTCGCCGGGGTCCAGCATCCACACTCCCACCACAATGGTGTTCGCATTGGACGGCAGGCCGGCGCTGGCTTCGCTTCGGCCTGTCGCTGGATTCAATTCAATGCTCGGTGTGGCGTGGCGGAGTTTCTCAGCAACCTCCAGCGGCGAGATCTTGATCTTCTCCTGGTCATAGCGAAGCAGCAGATGCGGCACCTGGTTGGCCACCGGAGGTACAACAATTTCCGATTGCATTGTCGGCAGGCCTTTGAGCGTTGCGGCGATGAGATCCGCCCGCTTTCGAAACTCAGTCTGCATGCTCTCGTCCGTCTGGCTGAGGAACCAGTCCACTGCCGCCACCATACCGACGATTTGTTCCTTGGCCACCTTCATTCCACGGCCCACCGTATCGGAGGTCGGGCTGTTATTGGCCGCTGCTGCCTCGATCAGATCTTTTCTTCCCAGCAACAGCCCGGCATTCTGCGGCCCGCGCATCCCCTTGCCACCGGAGAACGTCACCAGATCAAATCCCATCTTGGTGTAGTTCCACAGATTCGAGATAGGCGGGACGTCAGCGGCGGCATCGTTAAAACAGGGAACGCCGTGATTGTGCGCGATACGGATCCAATCCTCGCGGCTGATCTGGCCACCCTCCGCCGCGTTGAAAAAGTGCGCCATTACCGTCCGGTGGTTGAAGGCCTCCTCGTACTGGGAAACAGTTTCCACCTCAACGAACTTGATGCCGCAGTTGCGAAGCGCATGGTCGTAATCGTATCGATGTGCCTTTTGAACGATTACCTCATTCTTGAGGCCGGCCATATCCGTCGGAATGTTGTGAATGGCGTCGCGATTCGCCAGAGTCATGCAGGCGGCGGTTCCTAAGGTCAAACCGGACGCCGCACCGGCGCAGACCAGCGCACCTTCGCACCGCAATCGCTGGGCAAGGTACTTTCCCGCTGCGGCCTGAAGCTCCGGCAGCCGCACGTAGTACTTTGCCGCGCGTGCTACCGCCGCTTGCACTTGGGGTGGCATCGTTGAGGCTGTCAGGACGGTATAGGTTCCAGCGGCATTGATGATCTTAGTGACGCCCAGCTTGTCGTAGTAGTCCTCGCTTTCCTCCGACTTGTTCTCGGGCGTGGAGCCTGATGCCAATGGCGTAGCGCTGGCTAAGCCTCCTGCTGCGAGAAGTCCTCGGACGTAACCAAAAAAATTGCGGCGAGTTCGGTTGGCCTTCATGCGACCGCCTCCTCAAGAAAACTTCACTAGCTACTGTTACATATTGGCCGCGATGGCAGGGTGGGGCGCGGTCCGTTGCTGGAGTTTTACGCAGATTCCCGGCAACCGCTCCGTGACCGTCGCGGCTCGGTTAGGCATCCGCTCGCTCAAGAGCGAGGCGCAAGAAGGCACCTCATCGCGAGAGGTCGACCACGGCATAGACCGCTAGCTGCGGGACGGTGAACTCGGTTGCCACCGTATCGGTGGAGAAGTCTTCGAGCGCTGCGCTGTCTTCGCCGAAGACAGCCGCCTTGTGGTTTGTAAATACGCCCTTCACCCGCACGCGCACGCCCTGCGGCATTTCGGCGTTGGGGTCGCAATTCATCAAGTGCACGCGCATATGGTTGGTGTCGCCCTCCAGGCGGCCAATTACCACGTTGCTGCCGTAGATCCGCAGCAGCCGCTTTTCGTCTGTGAGATCCCCTCGCACCAGTTCCGCGAAATGCCCCGGATTCATGGCGTCCTTCTTTCCGTAGTTCGCCGTTCCCAATTGCACTGTCAAATCCAAACTCGGATCCGGCTGCCGAACAACCTTGAACAACAGGTTTCGACGGACAAATAGATTCATGACCTCCGCGGATACTCGCGAGCCATCGTCGATGTAACCGATGTTGGCCAGTTGCTCCAACCCCGGTTCGGCGAGCGCATTGAGAAAGACGAGCATTCGACAGAGCGGTTCAAAGCCCGCCATATCGGTATGGACCGCGGCGTTGGCACCAAACATAAACGCTTCGGCGACGGCCAGCGCGCCAGACGCTCCGGGTGCGTCATAGTAGAACTTCGCTTTTGGGTCGCGCAGCATGCGCCAACCGTTGGATTCTACCCAGGGGGCGCGCGACGCCGAGGCCATTGAGCTCTCATACCGCGTGGAGGGCGGTTTCAGTTTCACGGCGCTCTGCGGATCGAAGGGCTGAATCTCGATCGCCTGCTGGGTCTTCCATTGGTCCACGCGGGCGGGCGGAACCGCGATCTGTTGGATGCCTGCCTTTGTCAGCGATGGGGCGGTTTCGACGCCGCCGTCCCAGAACAGCACCGGCATTAGCAAGGCGAGCGGGAGCACCGTCACAGCACGATCGCCTTCAGCTTGATCTTGTCAATGTCGTACACTCCCAGGCCCAACTGCGACGCATACTCTACATGTCCTGGTTCCCGCACGAAGGCGTTGAAATTCGGGTCGGTTTTGCCAAACGTCCGAACATGCGCTGGCGAGCGATCGAAGATGGATGGGGCATGCTCCTCCTTCCGCTTCTCTTCGATGATTTCGATTAGGAGGCGGTCCATTGCGACAGGGTCCGTGCCGAACATGATCTGCTTCGGGTAAAAGCGAAAACGCTTGTTCTTCGAAAAGGGACCTGCATGCCAGACTCCGCGCAGGCCATCCATAATGTTGAGAACGGTGCGGCTCCGCACCGGTTCAACAGCCGCCAGGCTTCCGATGAACGAATAGGTGTTGCTGATCTCGTTGCGGTGCGAGCGGGCGACGTTCGAGAAGTTGCCGTAGGCTGCGTTCTTGAGGCAGCCCGTCACTCCCGCCGCCTGATGTTCCTTCATGTTTGGGACGTTGATGATTTTCGTCAGTTTCTGGGAAACCAGCTTCATCACATAGGACCGCGTATCGTCCTCGCCGAAAAAATTTACTTCGACGAAGGTGGATGGGTCGTAGCCGCGAATCGATCCACGCGCATGCTCCGCGGCCTGGATCTGCACGCCCGCCGGCACAGACCTCTCGTAATGAACTTCATCCAGCTGATCCTGGAAACGTTCGTAAATGTAAATGCTGCTTGCCGGGACACCCAAGTCGACGAGGTTGGCGACAATGCCGCTTACTACTTCGGGCGACGACATTACTTGTGGCGCACCGGAGCAGTTGACCTTGATGCCCACCACGTCATCCGGCGCGATGAAGTGGGACCAGGCATCACGATCCGTGCTTGCACCTGTCAGTCCCTTCATGCCGGCTGAGAGCATTGAGCGGACCACTTGCGCGTCAATGCGCTCGGTCTCGACGTCGATCGAACGGTCACAAGTAACGCGCACCACCTCGCCCGGATACCGGCCCGGTATCCCGGGCTTCTGATCTGGCTTGAACGGGCTGGTTACTCGGTATGAGGGAAGCGCCGGTTTTGCCGCCAACAGTGGCGTGACTGCCACTACCTGCAAAAAGCTGCGTCTGTCCATGCTTTGGTGGTATTGTTTCACGATCCCGACGGGCCACTCACGCGCATTGACGCTTCTCGGTTTTTCAGGCGCGCCAGCCTCGCTCCGATCCGGGTTACATGAAATTCGCTATAGTTTCGGATATGGCTTCCTGGGCTTACATAGAGGGTGGGTCGACCGCCTGTAATTCGGCGCCTCCAATCTCGTCAAGCATTTGGAAAAGGTGGTAGGACTCATTTCGCCTCGTAGTTCACTCTTCAAGAACGCCGGCAGCCAGCGAGAACTCGCTCACGCCATTTCGCAGAGCCGACGCGAGTTTCTCTGGACCGCCACAGGTGCGGCGTTAGGCAGTTCTTTATTCTCATCTCCGCTCAAGGCAATCGGTGTTCCGCGTGGCCAGAAGGCGGTGGTGGTGACGTTTGGCGGTGGCGCTCGCGATGACGAGACGTTTGCCGAAGACGGCCAGGAGAACATTCCTCATCTACTAAATGAGTTGATTCCCCGCGGTACATTCTTCACGCAAGTGGTGAATAAGGGCATCCTTGGGCATTACGTCGCGACAGCCAGCCTTACGACCGGCGCTTATGAAACGTTCAATAACTTTGCCGCCGTTCCGCCCGATTTCCCGACCGTTTTTGAGTACTATCGCCGGGACTTGCGCCGGCCTTCCACCGATACATGGGTGGTTGCGCCCAGTAACGGCTTCGCCCGCCTGGGTGAAAGCGGCCACCGCGAATATGGCAAGGGAATGGGCGCCGGAGTGATTCTGCCGAAGCGCCTTTTGAATGCGGCGCTGGCCGGATCGGGGGCCGATTACGAACATCTCCTCCGCGACAACTATGAGTCTCCGCTGTATGCTCCCACTACGGTCGGCGGAAACGAAGTCGAGATGCATCAACTGGCGGAAGTCCTCAAAATGTCCGTGTCGGACTTTGCGGCCCATGCCAAGAGCCTCGCGAGTCCGGATGAACTCTCGGTCTACGTAACCCGGCAGTTGATGCGGCAGCTTGCACCGAGCCTTTTGTGGATCACGCTGCACGACATCGATATCGCGCATTCCGGAACGTTCTCGCTCTACATCGACGGTATCCGGCGGTCCGACCGTTTGTGCGCTGAGATTTGGCACGCCATTGAGACTGATCCGGAGTATGCCGGAAAGACCACGTTGTATATTCTGCCCGACTTCGGCCGCGATTCCGACACCAGCGCCGGCGGGAATGGGTTCCAGCATCACCGCACCGGCGACGCGCTTTCTCGCACTACCTGGATGATCGTCATCGGGCCCGGCGTCCGTGAAAACGTCGTGATCGATCGCCCCGTCGAATCCACGGATCTGGTTCCCACGCTCGGCGCAAGGATGGGTTTCTCGGCACGTTTCTCGCAGGGTAAACCCCTGCCCGAGGTCTCGTAGTCGCCATGCTTCCCGCACAGCTCAAGGCCGAACAGTTTCGCAGTTATCCGCCGCTGGCCCAATCGCTGGCCGTCGATAACATCGGCTTGTTCAAGCGACTGCCGCCCAGCTTCGTTCCGTTCCTTCTGAAAGAAGTCATCTCCTACGATTGGAAGTTTCCGGCCGAACGTCTTGAGCTGACGCAACAGCTCGCGTACCTGAAAGATCTGCCCGCTGCCCAACTCGATCAGGAGATGGCGCCGTTTGCAGGGCTCCGTCTATCTCAGAAGTTAGAGAACTTCGATTGGGTCAACGCGCCGGCCCAGTATCTGGAGCAGCTTTCCGCTCATCTGTGGGCCACGCATCAGATGGATGGCTTCCGCACGGCATCAGAGGACTACGTTCATAAGTTCAACGCATCGCTGCCTCCCGAGAAATTGCCGCTGCGGCGGCTGGGAATTGTGGTCGTGGGTGAAGGCGTGGCTGAGACCAAGTACCGGCTGTTCCGGAAGGTGCGCCGTCAAGGTGTCTACTTCTCCCAGGTCAATCCGGAAAACGGCCTGCAGACATTACTTGAGGCGGTTCAGGCGCGCGCTACCTCGCATGCCGTTCCTTTCGCACACTGGTACATCGACGGCGGCACTCCGGCCCTGGTTAGCGCCGCGCTGACTTGCGTATCCTACACCGGCTTGGCGGCTGCCCGTCGCGCCATCAACGCGAAAATGAAGAAGGCGTACGAATCTGCCATGCCCGTGGAGGCGTTTCGCACCATGCTCGCGGAAATGGGTCCGGACGATCTCGGGATGCATGCCACCGGCGATGCCGCGGTGCTCGATCATTTTGAAGTGACGCTGCTGACCGAGGGCTCGGGGACACAAGTCTTCAGCACGACGTTTGTGCAGTGGGCTGCTCGCGAAGCCTTACGCCGCGCCAAGCCGTTGACGCTGTTGGCGCGTTTCGCGCCTCGCGAGCGCGAGCGTCCCATGAACGAGTTGCTGGTGGCTTCTTCGCAAAAGCCTTCTCCCGATCCCGAAGGCGCGTTGATCGATGCCGACATGGGCGCCTGGTACACATGGCTGAATCTGCAGCGCCTGCCCGGCGCGGACCAGTCGTCGTTCCTGGTCTGGTTTGAAGGACACAGTCAGGCCGTCATTACAGGGCCCTCGCTACCCCACGGCACCGTCGATGCGACCCCCATCGAGCTGCAGGGGCTGCTGCGAAAAATCAGTTAAAGCGAACAATGCGGCTTCCCATCGGCGTCGTACTTTGCGTTCTCCCTTGTTTCTTGCAGGCATCGACACCCAGCCACAAGCTCGCCGTCCTCATCGTCGATGGCATGAACAACCACGATTGGCAAGCCGGTACTCGCGCTATCCAATCCATTCTCGAGGGCACCGGCCGTTTCACAGTCGACGTTTGCACTTACCCCAAGACGCCCGACTTTTCCAGCTACGATGCTGTCGTCAACAACTTCAATGGAGGCCATACGCCACAAGGCGTTCGCTGGCCACGCGAAACCGAACTGGCGCTGGAGCATTACGTCCGAGGTGGCGGCGGCCTGGTCATTTATCACGCTGCGAACAACGCCTTTCTCGAGTGGCCTGAATACAACCGGATGATCGGCCTCGGCTGGCGCGACAAATCATTTGGTCCGGGCCTCGCCGTCGTTGACGGCAAGGTCATCACTATTCCGCGAGGCAGCGGCGCGGATCCCGGTCACGGCCCGCGTCATGACTTTGAGCTGTTCGTTTTCGACAAGGACCACCCCATCACGCGCGGACTTCCCGACCAGTGGCTGCACAGTTCAGAACAGTTAACCCACGGCCAGCATGGACCGGCCGAGGGCGTTACAGTGCTTACCTATGCCAACTCCGAAGTGACCCGCTTGGGGGAGCCGATGGATTGGGTCAGCCAGTACGGCAGGGGCCGTGTTTACGTCACCACGCTGGGCCACACCTGGAAGGACGAGCTGAATCCCAACCTCGACGACGTTTCCTTCCAGGCGCTCTTCGCGCGAGGCGTTGAATGGGCCGCATCGGGCCACGTCACCCTTCCGCCCGATCTTGGCTGGAAGCTGCTCTTCAATGGCCAGAACCTGGATGGGTGGGAGCCTCGGGGCACATGCGTCTGGACGGTCAACAGCGGCGTCCTGCTGGGCCAGCGAGTTCACACGCCGCCCACTACTTCGTGGCCTCTCGATCAGAAGAGTTACAACAGCTGGCTCTATCGCCAGGCTTGGCTTTACACCAAACGAAACTTCGATGAATTCGATCTTCATGTCGAATACTGGATTCCGCGCGGCGGCAATAGCGGCGTGTCGATTCGCGATCTCTCCCGCGCCCACTACGCCATCGGCGAACCCGACTCCGTTCATCCCGAACTCGCGGGCCCCGTGAGAAGTACGCCCGCTCACATCGGCTACGAAATTCAGATTCTGGACGACGATTCCGATAGCAACCCATCCGGCAGCATTTATTCACTTGTGCCGGCAAAGAAGGGTGTTCACCGCCCTGGCGAATGGAACAGCCTGGACATCGAATCGCGCCACGACCTGATCCGTGTCCGTCTCAACGGGCAAGTGGTGGCGGAAGGTCCCGGTGACCCAGTTCGGTCCAAGACCGGACCCATCGGTCTCCAACTCCACGACCAATTCACCTTTGCTATGTTCCGCAATATTCGCATCCGCGAGATCGCCTCCTCCTCTAAGTAGCCCACTTCCCCCTCCGAATCAAGCGAGCGAAACCGAATCTGACACAATCCGATTGATGCGCCTCGCCTTGCTTCTGTTGCTGCCCTGTTGCTTACTCACCGCCCAGGACAAGCCACTGACGGCCTTGCCATACACGCCTAGCCTGGAGCAGTCCTTCATGGACAAGAGCGTCGACCCGTGCGTCGACTTCTTCAAGTATTCGTGCGGCAGCTGGAACAAGATCAATCCCATTCCGGCCGACCAAGCCAGTTGGGATGTCTACGGGAAGCTGGCGTTCGATAACCAACGTTTCCTCTGGGGCATTTTGGACGAAACATCGAAGCCTTCTCCGGCACGCACCCCGGCCGAGCAGAAGATTGGCGACTTCTTTCACGCCTGCATGGACGAGCCCTCTATTCAGACCCAAGGCGCCGCCCCTCTTGCCCCTGCTTTGAAAGAAATTGAAGCGATCAGATCCTTGCACGACCTCGCAACCTATGTCGGCAAGGCGCACGCGCGTGGCCTCTCCGGAGGCATGTTGTTCGGATTCGGATCCGACCAGGACTTCGACAACTCCAACAACGTAATCGCCTTTGCCACGGCCGGCGGCCTTGGCTTGCCCGATCGCGACTACTACGTGAAGACGGACGCAAAATCAGTGGAGACGCGCCAAAAATATGTGGCTCATGTAACGCGCATGTTTGAATTGCTGGGCGACGCGCCCACGGTGGCTGCTGCCAACGCCCAGACCGTGATGTCCATCGAGACAGAATTCGCCAAGGCCTCGCTGAAGCGCGAGGAGATGCGAAATCCCTACAACTTGAAGCACAAGATGACGCTGGACGGCCTCGCCAAATTGGCCCCTGACTTCGCCTGGGACGCTTATCTCGCCGAATTGAAGCCGCCCGCCTTCACCGACGTGAACGTTACCGAACCCAAGTTCTATGAGGAATTGAATAAACAGCTGAAGCAGAACAGTATCGATCGCTGGAAGAGCTATTTGCGCTGGCACCTCGCGCATGAGTACGCCGGCTACCTTTCAGATCCGTTCGTACTGGCGAACTTCGATTTCTACGGCAAATACCTCACGGGAGTAACCGCATTAAGGCCACGCTGGAAACGCTGCGTGCAGTGGGTGGATGGCTATCTCGGCGAAGCGCTGGGGCAGGTGTTCGTCGCCAAGACGTTTGGCCCGAAAACCAAACAGCACGCAGTGGACATGACCCACGAAATCCAGTGGGCCATGGAACAGGACATTCAGCAATTGACCTGGATGGGTCCGGCCACAAAGCAGCGCGCCCTTGAGAAGCTACATGGAATGGTGGATAAGATCGGCTACCCGGCGAAGTGGCGCGACTACAGCTCCGTCACGATCACTCCGTCCAACTTCTTCGGCGACGTAGACAGCGCCTTGACGTTCGAAACCCGCCGCCAGTTGAACAAGATCGGCAAACCGGTCGACCGCAGTGAGTGGGGCATGACGCCGCCCACCATCAACGCCTACTACAACCCCCAGATGAACGACATCAACTTCCCGGCCGGCGTGCTGCAACCGCCATTGTTCGACCCCAAACTGGACGACGCGCCAAACTATGGAAACACCGGAGCCACTATTGGCCACGAACTCACGCACGGCTTCGACGATGAAGGCCGCCAATTTGACGCCAAGGGCAATCTGAGTGATTGGTGGACCGAACAGGACGCCAAAGAATTCGAGAAACGCGCCACATGTGTCTCAGATCAGGCTTCGCGGCACGTGATCATTGACGACATTAAGATCAACGGCAAATTAACGCTTGGCGAAGATGCGGCTGACCTGGGCGGCACCATGCTGGCCTACATGGCATGGAAGCATGCAACTGCCGGCAAGGACCTGAAATCGATCGACGGCCTCAAGCCGGATCAGCGATTCTTCGTCGGCATGGCCCAGTGGGCGTGCGGCTATACGCGGCCGGAAACCGAGCGAATGCGAGCAATCACCGACCCGCACTCGCCGCTCGATTACCGCATCAACGGGGTCGTCTCAAACCTGCCCGAGTTTCAACAGGCGTTCAGTTGCAAATCTGGGCAGCCCATGGTGAATGCTCCGGCCTGCCGCGTTTGGTGACAGTCAAGCTGACTTGACGGCGCCCGTGGCGCGGCGGACGGCCATCTCCAATTTGCCGGCCATGGTTCCCGCGGTCTTCGACGCCTGCTCGATACCTTGAATGGCTTGTTCTGTCCCTTTTTGCACGGCCCGAACTGCTAGCGAAACCACGAAGGGCGTCACGCACACAAGTCCCGCGATCGTCAAACCGATGCCCATCGTCAGCATTCCTGCGCCGGCGATTCCGAGTTTTTGTTTATTGTCCATCTGCGCCATCTCCTCACTTCTATTTTCGCGCTGTCCGCAGTGCCGGGCGGAGCAATCAAGCCCGTAAAATCCGGTAGCCAAGCCCTTTTTTGAGCGCTGACCCCACCTAATTAGATACAATTCTGGGCGATGCGGTGTTTTCAGGTGAAGCACCATGCAAGCGTCCCCAAGTTAAGAAACGGAACATCAACGTTAGATGGCAATTACCCCTGTCAGCAAATCCGCCCCGGTTGCGGCGTCGAACCAACCCGCCGGCGACAACACTGCGGCCATGAGCATGGTCGCCACGCTGTTTTTCATGTGGGGGTTCGTTACCTGCCTCAATGACATTCTGATTCCACACCTGAAAGCAATATTTGACCTGACCTACTTCCAGGTCATGCTAGTGCAATTCGCCTTCTTTACCGGCTACTTCATCTTTGCGCTGCCGGCCGGCAAATTGGTCGAGAAGATCGGCTACCAGCGCACCATGGTGGTCGGCCTCTGCACCATGGCCGTCGGAGCCATACTCTTTATCCCGGCCGCCAGCGTACCCGCTTACGTATTCTTCCTCGGTGCGCTGATGATCGTCGCTGCCGGTATGACCGCTCTGCAGGTCTCAGCGAATCCCTACGTTTCGGTACTCGGCAAGCCCGAGACAGCTTCCTCCCGGTTGAACCTAACCCAGGCCTTGAATTCTTTCGGCACGTTTGTTGCCCCGTATTTCGGCGCATTTCTGATTCTCAGCACCACGCCAAAGTCCATTGCCGAGATCCAGCAGCTCGCTCCCGATGCCCTCCAGGCTTACCGCCTGCATGAAGCGGCGACGGTGAAACTCCCGTACATCGTTATCGCCTGTACGCTGCTGGCACTCGCGGTTGCCATCGGACTCTTCAAGCTGCCGAAGATCGCCGCCATCGAAGGCGGGCATGAAGCCGATGGTTCGAAGATGAAGCTTTGGGAGCAACGGCATCTGATCCTCGGTGTCATCGCCATCTTCGTTTACGTCGGCGCCGAAGTGTCCATCGGCAGCTTCCTCGTCAATTACTTCAGCCAGCCGGATATCGGCGGGCTTACCGAAAAAGCCGCGGCCGTGTATGTCTCTTTCTATTGGGGCGCGGCGATGGTGGGCCGGTTTATCGGCTCCGCGCTGCTGACCAAGCTGCGCACTGGACCTGTGCTGGGTGGCGCAGCGATCATCGCTGCTCTTCTGGTGACCGCATCGATGCTCAGTTTCGGCAACATCGCCATGTGGACCATCATCGCGGTCGGACTGTTCAACTCCATCATGTTCCCCAGCATCTTCACGCTGGGCATCGCCGGCCTTGGTCATCTCACGGGCGAGGGCTCTGGCTTGTTGATTGCCGGCATCGTGGGCGGCGCCATCATCCCGGTGATTCAGGGCGCATTGGCGGATAACATCGGCATCCACCACGCCTTCATCCTGCCTGTGCTCTGCTACCTGTACATCATGTACTACGGCTTCCGCGGGTCACGACCCAAGGGAACAGTAGCGGCGTAAGCTATAACCTCAGCAGTTGAGCCAAGCGTGGCTGTAACGGACTATCTTCGAAATGAAGCGATGTTGCCTCAAGAACATTACTCCGCAGTTTTTCCCACGTCTCTCCTTCCGTGAATATGGCGTGGCCCTGGGCGCGGGCGTAATATCCACCTTCTGCCGCGTCGCGAACTTCGAAGATTAGCTCCATTTCCACAGGATACTTGAGCGTTGGAGTTGCTTTGAAATGTCCCGGGAGGTCATCCCTCGGCGCCTTCTGCTACCCTGAACCTCGATGAAGCTTTACGATATCGATCCCGGACCGGAAACCCCGGAAGTCGTCCGGATGATCGTGGAAATCCCCAAGAATTCGTCGAATAAATATGAGTACGACGGGAAGCTAGGCGTCTTTCGACTCGATCGAGCGCTCTACTCGCCCATGCACTATCCGGGCGATTACGGTTTCATTCCAGGAACGCTCGCCGAAGACAATGACCCGCTCGACGTGCTCACTCTGGTCGAGGAGCCCAGCTTCCCGGGCTGCCTCATCGAAGTGCGGCCGGTCGGCATTCTCTACATGGTTGACAAGAATGAAAACGATCAAAAAGTGATTTCCGTCCCGCACAGCAACCCACGTTACGAATCCATCCATACGGTCGACCAGATCTTCTCTCACGTCCGCCGTGAGATTGAGCACTTCTTCTCCATCTATAAGGAGCTGCAAGGCAGCAAGGCCCGCATCGATGGTTGGGGCGGCCCCAAGGAAGCCCGTCGGCAGATCCTGGACAGCCGCCAGGCGTACCTCGACAAGCAGAAGGCCTCGAATACGCCGATTGAAGCGTGAGCGCGAGGTTCGCCGAAGGCCGTAATACTTATCTATTTTCTCGGGAGGTTTTTTTTGAGGCACATGGGACAGATTCGCGCCGGTTGGCAATTGACGCTGCTGGCATCGGCCATGCTGGCATTGCAGTTCTCTGCGTTTGCAGACGACCAGCCAGCTCAGAAGAAAGACGAGAAGCCGCCGGTGGGCGCATTGGCTCCAGCGCCGGCGGATTCGACCACCGAAGGATCGGTGACCGTCGCGGGCCAAGCCATCGCCTACCAGGCGGTAGCGGGAACCTTAACGGTCGGTTCGAGCGACGCGCAGGATGCCACGCTCGGCCTGGACGGACGGATTCTGCTCGATGCCGGCGTGGACCTGCCACCCAAGATTGACGATCAACCTGCGACGGCGCGAATCTTCTACACCGCCTACTTTAAGAAGAACGCCGCTGGGGAACAGCGTCCCGTAACCTTCCTCTACAACGGTGGTCCAGGCAGTTCCACCATGTGGCTGCACATGGGCTCCTTCGGGCCGCGGCGGGTTGTGACAACCGATACACTGCACGACCCGGCCGCTCCCTACAAGCTCGTGAACAACGACTACAGCCTGCTCGACGTGAGCGACCTGGTGTTCATCGACGCGCCCGGTACGGGCTTCAGCCGGATCTTCGGCAAGGATAAAGAAAAGGCCTTCTGGGGGACGGACCCGGATGCTCATGCGTTTGAGCGCTTCATTCGCCGGTTCCTGACGAAGTATGAGCGATGGAACTCACCCAAGTATTTGCTGGGCGAAAGCTATGGAACGCCACGCAGCGCCGTGCTCTCGGCGGCTTTGAAGAACGTCGATTTGAACGGCATCATTCTACTGTCGGCCATCTTGAGCTTCGACAACAGCATCGATGGGCCGCGTTTTAATCCAGGAGTTGATCAGGCCTATGCGTTGGGTCTGCCGACGTTTGCGGCCAGCGCTTTCTATCACAAGAAACTGCCGGTTCAGCCAGCTGCGCTCGAGCCATTTCTAGCCGAAGTGGAAAAATTCGCGCTCGGCGAATACGAGACCGCACTGCTGCAAGGGAGCGAACTACCGGAGGCCAGGAAGCAAGCCGTGGCGGAGAAGCTGCACAATTACACAGGGCTTCCCGTGGCCTATCTGCTGAAGGCGAACCTGCGGGTCACCGGTGGCATGTTTAGCAAGAACCTCCAGCTTGAATCCGAGATAACTACTGGACGCCTTGACACGCGCTACAGCGGGCCAGACCTGGATCCGCTCAGCGAAGAAGCGGAGTACGATCCGCAGAGCAATGCGATATCTGCGGCGTATACGACGGCCATCAATCAGTACTTGCGCAAGGAGCTGAAGTACGGCCAGCAGGACACGTATAAGCCGACCATCTGGACAGACGGTGGCTTTTCGTGGGACCTTCGGCATCAAGCACCTGGTGGACCTCCGGCAGCCTTTCAGGAAAGCGGAACCAACGTGATACCCGATCTGGCATACACGATGAAGTCAAATCCCAACGTGAAAGTGATGCTCGCCGGCGGATATTACGACCTGGCGACACCGTTCTTCGAGGGAATGTTTGAGATGCATCATCTGCCCATACCGCAGAAGCTGCAATCCAACATCAGTTATTTTTACTATCCCGCCGGCCACATGATCTATGTCAACGAAGGCATCCTGAAGCGGTTCCATACCGATGTGGCTGCGTTCATCAAGGCGACCGAAGGGGCGAAATAGACTCGATCTGGCTGTGAAGTCCGGATCCGCTGAGCGGGGCTGACGCCCTTTTTCTTAATCCGCGTTGTGACACGCGAAACTACAGTAATTACGAGGCGTTCGAATCACCTCGCATCCGGGCGAAAAGGCTTGAACCAAGGCGGTTCCAGGAGTAAACTAGCCCCACTCTGCATCCGGGATGCATAGCAGCGAGGAATTTTTTGGTTCCTCGCTATCGCCGCGCTTCTGGCCGCCCTTCGAGCGGAATACAAGCGAGGCAGGGATGTAAGTCAACCTCGGACCGGCGCGTCGGCGCACTGTCCGAGCCCAAGGAGGAACAACCGCATGAGTCCGAAAACGAGAACCCAGTTTCTATTCTCCGCCAGTATTCTTGCAACCGGTGCTGCCATTCTCGCTATCACCGTATTTCACTCGCCTACCGTCAAAGCGCAAACCGGAATCACACTCCCCGCCCGTTTCGAATATGCCGCCAAGTTTGCTTGCGGTGTCGAATCGTCGGCCGGCGCGGTGCCGGCCGAGCCGGATGTGAATATCGGCAACTACACAACAGTTATCAACTTGCATAATCCAGCCGCAACGACGGTCAACATCCTAAAACAAGTCGAGGTCGCGTACCTCGAGAACTTCCCCAACACCGTGATCACTGACCCGACCCAGCGGTTCCCGGATATTATCCCGTCCAATCACACCATGCGCGTCAACTGCAAAGAGATAGTGAACCTTCTGAAAATCAACGGGACGCCGGCGCCGGCGGGAGGGTTTATCGAAGGTTTCCTGGTCATCGATTCCTCCACCACTCCCGCTGCCGGAGGCCCTGCCGTGGCCGCCGCGCTGGACGTCGTAGAAATTACAACCGCTGCTGCGAACCCCCAAGGCCCAGTCGTCAGCCACGACCTGCTGACCGTACCTGGCAGTAGACTGGCAGCGGGAACGTGGCCATTCTGACGACTGGCTACTAAAACGGCGGCCTTATCGCTCAGGCCCCCAAGTAAGTGCCCTCGAGCGGCCACGCCGGGTCAGTTATCCCGGGTGGGCTCAGCCCCTGGGTGGTAGTCGCGCTCGGTGTGCCCTTTCAGTTGAGAGCGGTAGAAGTAGACTTCGCGTAAGTCTCCAGTGGCATAGCGGTTGGCTTGGTCGTTGAAGTGCGGCGACGATGGGTGACCGCTTTCGCCGCCCGCCGTCACGGCCTTGGCCTGCACCTTATCTCCAAACTCAACGACGGCGACGAAGCTGTTCCCGCTCGTGCCGTACCATTTCTTCGTCCCTGGGTACGCGCGCGCGCCGAATGAGGCCAGCGAGCCCCACAGCGAGGAGGTGAATCCCACCTGAATACTTGGCTCGGCATCGTTGAATGGTTGAACGATGTCGCCTGTCAGCCGTTGAAAGCGATTGATGTCGCCCCACGGCGTTTTCCAGGTTCCGAAGCCGGCCTCGAGTTTGTCTGAAGCGGCTGCCAGCGACTGCAGGAGCTGCACTGCTGTCGCCTTGCCAGCCACGTATTCGTCAACCGGAAGGGCGGCTTTCTTCGCATCGTCGGCCACTCGCCGCCGCATCTCCTCGCCCCAGAAGACAGCCAGCGAAGTGGCAACCGATCCCACCCCCCAACGTAAATCCCACCCACGCAGCAGGTCGATCTGCCCGGCCAGTTTCGCCTTCAACGGGTCGCCCGCCGGCGCTGCGTCCCACGCTGTGATCAGCGACGGGATCGTCTTCTCAAACCACGGAAGGTAGCTGTCGTAAGCGGCCGCGATCAGCGTGTCGAGAGTGAAGTCCTTCTTGTTCTCGAGCACCCGGATCGCGTGCAGGCCCCGGGCTGATTCGCCGCCCTGCTCAACGTAGACGGGATAGTCTTCTTTCTTTGGACTGCTCAGCCCCGCCGCGGACCACGGCCAGTTGTTGGTGTTGTAGAGCCAACCGCTCTTGGGGTCCAGCAAGTGCGGTGTTTCCTCTACCGATAGCAGTCCCGTCCATTCCGTCGCCGGATTGCTGCCGTCTACCGGCTTGGTCCAGTCGAAGTTGGTATCGCGCCGGGGAATGAAGTTGCCATGGAAGTAGGCAATGTCGCCGTCAGCATCCGCGAAGATCGTATTGTTCGACGAATTGGCTTTGAGCTCCATCGTCTTCCGGTACTCCTTGTAGTTCTTCGCCTTGGTTCGCGTGTAGGATTGCGTCAGCGCCTTGACTGGCTCCTGCATCAACCGGATGCTCACCCACTTGCCGTTCTCCTCGCGAATCACGGGCCCGTGATGTGTGCGGATAGACCGTGAACTTCTTTTCCGCCATCCCATGGTCAGTCTTGTAGGGCACCGTGATCTCCGTCGCCGCCACAGGCCGCTCTTCGCTTCCGTACTTGTAGTAGAAACGGCCTCCCCGCTTCTCCACTGTCTCCAGATATTCATCGATCGCATCAACGCCGCTCGAGGTGTGCATCCATCCCGCGCGGTCGTTGAAGCCCTGGTATACGAAGAACTGCCCCCAGGTCACGGCGCCATAGGCGTTCAGCCCCTCCTGGCTCACCATCTGTAATTCCGAGCGGAAGAAGAACGAGGTGTGTGGATTGATCAGCAGCAGCGCGTGGTGCCCCACCGTGTTCGAGGGCGCAATGGCGATGCCGTTCGATCCGCGAGGTTCCTCTGGCCGGTTGTCGTCCAACGAACCCGTTTCGATCACCGGATGTTTTCCATAAAACGTCTCGAGTTGCTTGAGGTTGATGCGTTCGATATCGCCGCCGATGCTTCCCTCCGTGAAGCTCAATGCCATCCACGGCTCAAATCGCATGATCACCCGAGGCTTTACCTCGGGGTGTTTTGACAGATAGTAGTTCAACCCATCGGCGAACGCGTTCATCAGCGTCTTCAGCCAGGCCGGGCTCGCCGCATATTGCTTCTTCAACGCATTGGGTTCGATGAAAAGCTTCATTCGCAAGTCTTGATAGATTTTCGCTTCACCCTCCGCCTCGGCGAGCCGTCCCATGGAGTTGAGGTAGTTTGTCTCAACTCGATTGAAATCATCCTCGGCCTGAGCGTAGATCATGCCGAAGACTGCATCAGCATCCGTCTTCCCATACACGTGCGCGATGCCCCAATCGTCCCGGATGATCGTCACACGCTGCGCCTCTCCGTGCCACCGCGCGACGTCGGCTTGGCCGCCCGCCTCGAGGGCAAAACAGGCGCTTGCCGCCGCCAGCAGGAGAACCAGCGTCTTTAGGTAAAGTCTGCCCTTCATGAGTTACTCTCCATTCTGGTTCATGCGAGATCTGGCAGTTGCGCGGCCCTCGACGGCTTTCCTGGCCAAGCGCACCTCCGCCGATGTTAAATATAGATAGTTCCGTAATCGGGGGCGGTTTCGCGGAGTCGCGATTTGACCTAACCTGTGAAGGAGATTCATGGCAGACACGAAGACTGGGGTTCGGGTTTTGGTTGGCACGCGCAAGGGCGCGTTTGTCTTGACATCGGACGCAAAGCGGGAGAAGTGGGACATTGCAGGCCCTCATTTTGCCGGCTGGGAGATGTACCACGTCAAAGGATCGCCCGCTGACCCGAATCGGCTGTATGCGTCCCAATCGACCGGCTGGTTCGGCCAATTGATCCAGCGCTCCGACGATGGCGGCAAGACCTGGGCGCCGATGAACAACAAGTTTACGTACGACGGCGTCCCCGGCACCCACCAGTGGTACGACGGTACGCCGCACCCCTGGGAATTCAAGCGAGTCTGGCATCTCGAGCCCTCGCTCACCGATCCGGACACGGTGTACGCGGGCATCGAAGATGCCGCGTTGTTCCGCTCCAGCGACGGCGGCCAGTCGTGGCAGGAACTCTCCGGTCTGCGTAAACATGGCTCGGGGCCGCACTGGCAGCCGGGTGCGGGAGGAATGTGCCTGCACACCGTCATTCTTGACCCGAGTGACAGCGGCCGCATCTTCATCGCCATCTCGGCGGCAGGGGCGTTCCGCAGCGACGACGGGGGCGAGACCTGGAAGCCCATCAACCGCGGTTTGAAATCCGGCCAGATCCCCGATCCCACCGCCGAAGTCGGCCACTGCGTTCACCATATCGCCATGCACCCGTCGCGCCCCGGCGTGTTGTTCATGCAGAAGCATTGGGACGTCATGCGCAGCGACGATGCGGGCGACTCCTGGCACGAAGTCAGCGGCAATTTGCCCACTGACTTCGGTTTCGCAATCGACGTTCACGCTCACGAACCGGAAACCATCTACGTCGTCCCCATCAAGAGCGATTCCGAGCACTATCCGCTCGATGGAAAGCTGCGCGTTTACCGCAGCCGCACCGGCGGGAACGAGTGGGAGCCGCTCACCAGGGGTTTGCCGCAAAGCGACTGCTACGTTAACGTGCTGCGCGATGCGATGGCTGTTGACTCACTGGATTCGTGCGGCGTGTATTTCGGCACCACCGGCGGGCAAGTCTATGCGTCAACCGATGCCGGAGACAGCTGGGCGCCCATTGTCCGGGATCTTCCGGCGGTTCTCTCGGTCGAGGTGCAGACACTCTCGTGAATCAGGTGTTGATCCGCGTTGAGCTTCCGGCCCATCTTCGAACGCTCGCCCAAGTGAGCGCCGAGGTCAAGCTCAAGGTGGAGGCTCCGGTCACGACGCGATCGGTGATCGACGCGCTGGAGGCTGGCTACCCGATGCTGCGCGGCACAGTCCGCGATCATATCACTCAACAACGCCGGCCATTCGTGCGGTTCTTTGCCTGCGGTCAGGATTTGTCGCATGAATCGCCCGATGCCCCGTTGCCCGAAGCCGTCGCGTCCGGCGCCGAACCATTGCTAATCGTCGGAGCGATTGCCGGGGGTTAGTTGCCTGAGTCTGAATCCGTTGAAGGCATAGCACGAGCACAACGGCATGGATGAAATTGTGCCCTTCGACTAACGGATTGCGGCTTTGATTATGTTGACCCGCTCCGCCAGGCTGCTTGGCTCGACTGAGATCAGTTCGAAGCCGAAGTCTCGGTAAGTCTCTTCGTGAATGTTCTCAAAACGCACCGTTTCCTCATAGCTGATCCGTCTCGCTTCGGTAGGTGTGACGAAGCCAAGATTGCGAATGAAGAACACTCGGCTTTGATAGATTGCTTCTTTCTTGATCCGCTCGAGCTCGCTGGCAAGAAAAGGTGAAAAAGGGTAACCGAGGTGGACTGCCAACGCCGCCGTACACACAGCGCAGCGGTCGTGAAACTGAACCTCATCCGGTTGGAACGACGCCCGAATCTGCCGGCCCCGTTGCAGACGAGCGATCGCATCAATGAACGAGGGATGCGTCCAAGGTTGAACCGTTCCTTGGGCTTGAGCGGCGGCGATGACGTCAGTAGCTGCCTCTTCGACTACGCTGAACCCCTCGAGTTCTAGCTGGCGGATGATCGCTGTCTTCCCCGCACCCGGCGCGCCGGTGATGATGAACCTTCTCATGTGTTTCCTTCTTCAAGCGTCTGCCGGCCTCGTGAATTCATTTAACAATGTTTCCAACTCGGAGCAACAGTTCCACCAAACCAGCGATTCTCTCGCTTCGCTTCAGACTCTCTGGATTGCTAGACTCGGCTCATAGTGACTCGCCGCGACCTTCTTCGCGTTCTGGGCGCGGGAGCCGTTTATGGCTCCAGTTCGTTCGGTCAAACGCCTTCAGCGGAGGCGGCCGATTACACCCTCCAGATCGGCCCAGTCAGCGTTGAACTTAGCCCCAAGAGAACTGTCAAGACCATCGGCTATAACGGCACCGCACCCGGCCCGTTAATCCGGCTTCGCGCGGGCAAGCCCGCCACCATCGAAGTTCACAACACCACCAATGAGCCAGAAATCGTCCACTGGCATGGGCTCCGTATCCCCAGTGACGTCGACGGTTCCATGGAGGAGGGCACGCCAATGGTTCCGCCGGGCGCCACGCGACGGTACACGTTCACGCCTGAACCGGCGGGTACTCGCTGGTATCACACCCACGTGAGCGCCGGCCGCAATCTGAAGAAAGGACTCTATACAGGCCAGTTCGGCTTCCTCTACATTGAGCCACGAGAGAATCCCGGCGCCTACGACCAAGAACTGTTCCTCGCTCTCCGCGAATGGGAGCCCTACATGAGCACAGGAGACGGCGGCGAAGGCTCGATGGATGCAGGTTGGAGGGCTTTTTCCATCAACGATCGCGCGCTGGGTTTCGGCGACCCCATCCACGTGCGCCAAGGGCAGCGCGTTCTTCTGCGAATCTTGAACGCCAGCGCCACCGTTCTCCGGCGCATCGCCTTCGCCGGGCATTCCTTCAACGTCGTTGCGCTCGACGGCAATCCGCTGAAGAGTCCCGTGTCCGTGAAAGCCCTTGAACTCGGACCGGCCGAACGCATCGACGCCCTCGTCGAAATGAACAATCCGGGCTGCTGGATTCTGGGCGCAACCAACGATCACGATCGGCAGGCCGGCATGGGCATGATCTTCGAATATGCTGGAAAGCCGGGCGAGCCGCAATGGACCACGCCTGATTCCACGCCTTGGGATTACCGAGTCTTCGGTCAGACGCCTGCGGCATCACCCCAAGGCGAACCCTTGCCTCTCGTCTTCCGCAAAATCTTTGCCGGTACTCATTGGGTGGATAAGTGGTCCATCAATGGCAAGTCCTGGCCGAAAGCCGAACCGATTCGCATCCACGCCAATACCCGCTACCGTCTCATCTTCGACAACCAGAGCGATGAAGCCCACCCGGTGCACTTGCACCGTCACACGTTTGAGCTTACGAAGATCGAGGGCGTGACAACGTCCGGCATAGACAAAGACGTTGTTGTGGTTCGCCCGAACACGAAAGTTGAGGCTAGCCTGCTCGCCAACAACCCCGGCCCCACGCTCTTTCATTGCCATCAGCAGATGCATATGGACTTCGGCTTTATGGCGCTGATGGAATACGTCTGACCTCGGTTCTTCGCAGCGCAGTCCGGTCCCTGCGAGTACTATTGTTTGGAATGGAAACAAACAGCGTTAATCCCAGCCGATCGCCGGATGGACCCCGCGGGGAGAATGCCAGAGTCAAGCGCCACCTTTGGAAGTGGTTGCCTTGGGCTCTGCTTGGGTTTTTCTGGTGGGGTCTGTTCGGCTTCATCGCCAAGGTCGGAACAGCGGACGTCGAGGCACGCGATATGCAGGTGCTCTTCACGCTCGGCACACTGCCGCTGGTCCTTTTCATCCTGGTCCGGCGGAAAGGCATGCGAAACAACCGCAAGGGGCGAGTCATCGGTCTCGTGATTGGCTTGATTGCCGGACTGGGTAATGCCGCCTACTTCGTGGCGATGGGCCGCGGCCAGGCGTCGTTAGTGGGACCGGTGACTTCGTTATTCCCGCTCGTGACCGTGCTGCTCGCAACGTTAGTGCTGAAGGAACGCTTCAACCGCGTTCAGGCCACCGGAGTCGTACTGGCCATTATCTCGGCCGTGCTGCTGGCGACATAGGATCTCGCCATGACCTGGATTACCGCATCTCTAATCGTGATCGTGCTGTGGGGCGTGGTGGGCTTGTTGCAGAAGATGGGCTCCAGCGAGAGTTCTTCCGCCAGCCTGCTGAATTGGACGTGCGCCGGATACGTCCTGCTTCTGCCTGTGCTGCTGATTCACTCTCATCTGTTTGATTTGTCGTTGCGCTCTATCCTGCTGGGCCTGCTCGCTGGACTAACCAACGGCCTGGGAGCTTGGGCTCTCTACGCGGCGTTGGAGAAAGGAGCGGCGGCCTCGGTGGCTGTTCCTCTGACGGCCCTCAACCCGTTGGTGACGCTGGTTCTGGCACTGCTGTTCCTGGGCGAGCGCCTCACGCCAACGCAGACTACGGGCGTGGTCCTGGCCCTCGCCGCCGCGGTCATGCTCTCGTATGAAACGATGCCTTTGCACTCAGAGACAGCGGCAAAACAACCTGGAGAAGCCGGCCGCTAAAGTCAACGAGCAGGCTCTTTGATCTTCAGCAGCTGATCGGCCTTCACATTCTTCAGTTCCTGCACGATGCCCGACGGCCAGTGAATCTCCACGAGTTCCGCCGATACTTTCTGCCCGAGCCCAAAATGCACCGGGCCGGCGCTGGAAGACGCGTAACCCACGCTGGTGGTGACGTGATTGTATTGGGCGCCGCTCTTGGTCACGACCTTGATGCGAGCGCCAATTGCGTCGCGATTGCTCTTCGTGCCTCGCAGTTTCATCTCCAGCCAGTGATTCGATCCAGGACTCTGATTCATCCAGATCTCGGCCGGTGCGCTGAGCGCGGTCACTACGATGTCCAGGCGTCCGTCGCCATTGAGGTCGCCCATGGCCGAGCCACGGTGGCGTGACGGCGCGACAGCGGCGAAACCCGCTTCATCCGTCAGGGCAGAGAACTCCATCCCACCCAGATTCCGGAACACGCTATTGTGCTGATCGATGACCAAGCGCGGCGCTGCCAGCGGCGACTGCACATGGCCGCGTGAGACGAAGATGTCCTTCCAACCGTCGTTGTCGAAGTCGGCGATCATCGGCGAGTAGCCGGCCATGCTCGCGCTCAATTGCGACATCTTGCTTTTCGCGGTCACTTCGACGAAGTCCCCTTTGCCCGTGTTCTTGTAAACGGGAAACGTCTCATTGTCGAGCGCGACCACGCAAATGTCGGGATACCCGTCGTTGTCGATGTCCCGAAAATCCACGCCCATGCCAGAGATGTACACGCCATCCTCACGCAGGGCCACATTGGCGTCGAACGCCACTTCTTCAAACTTCCCATCACCCTTGTTATGAAATAGCGAGTTGAACAGCTTGTCATTAGAGACGAAGATGTCCATTTTCCCGTCCAGGTCGTAGTCCGCTACTCCTGCGGCCATGCCCTTCCCCGGGTGCGCGCGCAGGCCCGAGGATGCGGTCGCGTCTGTAAACGTGCCGTCGCCGTTATTCAGGAACAACTGGTTCGGTGTCTTTCCATAAAACCGGGGATGGCAATACTCTTTGTGGCCTTTCTCCAGGCACTCCGGCTCCTTGTTGACGTTCCACTGCACGTAATTCACGATGAGCAGGTCCAGCAAACCATCGTTGTTGACGTCCACCCATGCGCCGCCTACCGACCAAAGTGGGCCATACTCGGGGTCGGGCTTGCTGGTCAGCCCGGCCTTTGCTGTCACGTCGGTGAACGTGCCATCGCCATTGTTGTGATAGAGCGTGTTGCGATATATGCCGCCGACAAAGATGTCCTCGTTGCCGTCGTTGTCGTAATCACCGATTGCCACGCCCATGTCGTAGCCGGTTCCGGCAAGGCCGGCCTTCGCGGTAACGTCCTTGAAGTGGCCCGCACCATCGTTCTCAAACAAACGGTTCGAGTATTTCGGCGCGTTCTTCTGCAGCGTCTTGATGTCGGCGCCGTTGGTGAAGAAGACATCCAGCTTGCCGTCGTTGTTGTAGTCGAAGATCGCGACACCGCCGGCCATGGTCTCCGGTGCATGGCGGTCGGGCGTCTCGCAACTATCCAACCGGAAATCGATAGGTTGGTAGGAAAACCAGATGGGGCTCGCGCCCGGCGGAGGCGCGGCAGCCAGCCAGAGCATAACGCCGCCAAACGCCGCGGCAGCCATGAATACGCGCCCGCGTGTCATAAACATAGCGGCGCGAATGTCCGGAGCCTGACCACTTCGCCGTCAGGCCCCCGCCGGACGCCAAAGAATAGCGACCAGCGTGTTGAGATCGGGATCGAGCCGAACACGTGATTGAGCCATTGTCACTACTGAGTATAGAGATCTTCCAATCAGAGTGCGGCCGGGCAGCGGCAGGCACTAGAATACGAGTGGTGCACTGGATAACCGTCATTCTTGTTTTGGCTTCGATCGCGGCGCACGCGCAGACGCCTTCCTTCGACGACGAGTTTCGGAAAGGGCTCGTAGCACTCCAGAAGAAAGATCTGACGGGCGCAAAAGAGAGTTTGGAGCGGGCTTCCCAGTTGCAGCCCGGGAATCCCAAGGTGTGGGTCGCGCTGGCGCAGGTCTACCTCGGCAGCAAGCAGATGGACCAAGCCAATGCGGCAGCCAAGCGGGCCGAGTCTCTCGCCGCGAACGACCCTGTCGTCCAGCACGCGCTGGCGATCTTTTTTTCCGGGACGGGCGATTTCACGAAAGCCGCCGAGATGGAGCGCCAATATGCAGCCAGCCAGTCGGCCGATGCCGGGGCGGCGGCACGGGCGGCGACGTTGTCGTTGCAGGCGGGCGAGCCGCAGCAGGCGATTACCTGGGCCAAGACCGCGCTCGCGAAGAACGATAGCGCGGAGTTGCACTACCTTCTCGGTAAGGCAGAGGAAGCCGCGAACCAGCCTGAGCCCGCGCTCGTGGATCTTCGCCGTGCGGTCGAACTGGAGCCGGAAAACGAGGCCTTCACCGTCGACCTTGGCCAAGCGTTGCTTCAACGCGGCGACTTCGCCGGTGCGTTCAGCCTGTTTGGCGAAGCACGCACGCGTTTCCCGAAGAGCGCGCAGATCGAGCTGGCGTATGGCGTCGCCGCGTATGGACAGCGCAAGTTCCACGATGCCATTGTGGCCTTCCTTCAGGTGACGCGGCTCGATCCTTCCATCGAACAACCCTACATCTTCATCGGCAAGATCCTCGAGAACGCGGAAGGGCTTATGCCGGAGGTTCTCGCCGCATACGCCGCCTGGGAGAAGGCGGATCCGGGTAATTATCTTCCTTGGTTCCTTCATGCCAAGGCGCTGGACGCATCATCCGGCGACGCGGCCAAGAGCGAAGCCGAGCTGCGACGCTCGATCCAGATCAACCCGAACTTCTGGGAGTCGCATCTCGAACTCGGCATCGTGTTGATGCAGCGCCAGCAATGGCAGGAGGCCGCGACCGAGCTTTCCCACGCCATTGCCCTGGATGCAAAGAAGCCCGTGCCGCACTTCCAACTGGCGCGCGCCTACAAGCAGCTCGGCAAGCAGGCGGAGGCCCAAGCCGAGCTGGCCGAGTTCAAGAGGCTCAGTGCGTCGGAGACTGAGTCGCCGGTTCCTTAGGCGAAAACCTGGCCGTCACTTTGGGTGGATCGTGACCATGGCCTGCAGGCCCTTACCCCGTTCATATAGACCTACTTCATCAGGACCAGGCTGGGCGACGTAATAGGCCCCAGAGACGTCGATCAAACTCTGCTTGCTCTCGATGATATGACCGGTGCTGAGTTCCACAGCGGTGGAGCGCTGATCAAATAAGTCGTCCCTCAGGACGAGATGGTGGGTATGCGGCAAGATACTGGCCATTGGCGCCGAGGGGTCTACCGAAACCGTCGGACCGCCAGGGACCAAGGGACGAATCAGAACGAAACCCGGATCGGTCGTACTAAGTACGCGGCCCATCGGAATCATGCGCTTCGCCAACAATTGTCCCTCAGGAAATGAAGCCAGCTTGGCGATGCGAAACTTGCTGGAGAATCCTGTAAGGATGATGATCCTGTTCGGGGCGACAAACACTCCATCAGAGAGCGTATGGCTAACGAAGGCTTCTGAGTGCTCCTAAGAAACGAGCGTGGCGGCCCTCCCGCGCACGTCCCAAAGGAGCGAGTCTCCACCTAACCCCTCGGCCCGCATGTAGCGAGCGTCTGGCGAAAAGTCTATTGTTGCCTTTCCCAGATCCCCCCAGTAAAGCCTCGGGAATTCGTCTGGCCTGGAAATAGCGACCTGCCTGACAAACTGGCGCTTCTCATAGATCACCTTGCAGGCCGGTACATCGAACAGCTTCAGCGTGCCTTGGGTGTCGTCACATGCCAACACACGTCCGTCGGGTGAAAGCACTAAGGTTCCGCAGCCAGCTGCCGGGGCGTCGAAGAAACCCACTCGGTTCTTGCCGGCCACGCTCCACCATTCAAGGTGGGGAGTGAGTTTCTCGGGCTCAGAAGCCGGTGGGCTGACCCGAGTGATCGAACTCAGAAACGCGATCTCGGAGGAGTCGGGCGTGAATTGGGCTGGTGTCGCTATCACGGCCGGTATGCGAAATAGGATCGCCAGTGGTTGCGTGGTGAGCACCACAATTTCCGCGTCGTCCTGCGCAAGAATATAGTGGCCATCCGGGCTAAAGCGAAGCTGACCCAGATAGGTGCTTCGCGTGACGACGTTCTGAGCCGCCCCGACGGCCCATAAAAGAGTCAGCCCAACACATACACCAAAGAGGCGCATTCTTAGCCTTCATCCAGCAGGCCCAATCCAGCGCGACGAGCTTACCTGCTTCTTACTTTCCCTTACTCACCAAGACTTCGACCATATCCAGCCGGACCTTCCAGGGATCGGGCTTGGCGACCGGACCTGTGCTCGAGAAATCCATCAGGACATCACCCTGAGGCGTGTAGGCCGGCCAGTCGGGAAGGCCGGTTCCGTTTGGGTTGCCTGTTTTGGCGAAGTTCACCCAATAGGCGTTGGCCGCTTGCGCCGTGGCTTTGTCGCCCGGCGTCAGATCTTTGCCGTAGCGCGCTTCGACCGTGTCAAACACGAAGGGAATCTCGGTGGCGTGGGGTGCACCGGGCCATTGTTTGCGCATCGACTCAGCCACGTAGCTGAAACGGTATTCATAGGCCGGTTGGCCGGCCGCAGAAGCCATGCCAGCGATATATCGCGAAGGCTCAATCATCATCTGATCGGCCGCCACCAACATGACCACCAAAGGAAGCTTGGCGGTCCCATCCGGATCGTAGGCGGCTTTTGCTTTGTCACTATTAGCTCCGAATTGGGCAAACAATTCATCTTTGGTTTTAGCCGTGCCGAAGCCGATGTCCATACTATTCGCCCCGACCATAACCGGCATTTTCGACCAGCGCCCCGCCTGAAAGGCGGCGTCGGGCGGTTCCACAACAACCTTGCCGTCGATCATCGGGCCGCCGTATGTGGGCGTAAACATGGTTGCCATATTCAGACCGTCGACCACCGACTCGGCGGGCAGCTTCCGAAGAGCAGCGAGAGCGGCGGAGTCTTCTCCGGAGATTCCCGCTTTCTTTGCAAAAGCCAAACCAACCGACTCGGCGGATGGTGTTCCGCCGGGGCCCTCGTGGGACAGGTAACGGGGACCGCCCAGCATTCCGCGTCCACCGCCGGATTCAATGATTGCTTTCTGGAAGAGTCCTCTTGTCAGCGGCGAAGTCAGCATGGTAAGAACGGAGCCGCCGCCCGCCGACTCACCGAACAGCGTCACGTTGCCGGGCTGGCCGCCGAATTGAGAGATATTGCGTTGCACCCATTTCAGCGCTGCGATCTGGTCCATGTAACCGTAGTTCCCCAAAAGCGCCGAGGGGTTTTCCTTCGTCAACGCAGGGTGGGCGAAGAAGCCAAAACGCCCCAAGCGGTAATTGAAGCTCACAAAGACAACACCACGCTTCGCGAACTGGCTCCCGTCGTAGACGGCGGGTGAACTGCCTCCATTGACAAACCCTCCGCCATAAATCCAGACCATGACTGGCAACTTTTTCGCGGGACGCAGAGAAGGAGTCCACACGTTCAGGTAGAGACAGTCTTCACTGGGTTTCACACCGAGCGGAGCGGCATCGCCGGGAAACGGGAGTTGCATGCAATCGGAGCCATACTCCGCGGCTGACCTGACTCCACTCCATTTCTTGGGAGGCTGGGGCAAGCGCCAGCGCGAGTCTCCGACCGGCGGAGCGGCAAATGGAATGCCTTTAAAGACAATGAGGCCGCCGGCCTCGACACCTTTTAAACGTCCCGCGCCCACAGTGACTTCGTCTGTCGCTGCGCCGACAACTGTCCAGCTGAGCGCGAACGTCATCACAATCAGCGCACTGAGTCTTCTTTTCATTGGTCTGTCCTCTTCTATCGAATGGTAGCCACGCTGACACCTTTCAGAGCGTCCAGCAAAGCCGGTTACTTTCACAAGACACGATGCTACACCACGCGCACAAATCGCCGAGGGAAAAGCACGCGTACACCGGTGCGCCCGTTTAGGAGTACAATTGCCTCGGGCCGTGTCCAACCTCGCCATCGAAACCTACCCCGATCCCCCGGCCTATTTCAACGATGCGCTTGAGGATGCGGAGCGCCTGTTGAAATATGCCTCCGAGATTGGCCTCGACATCGAAGACGACATACGCGATCACGTCTTGACCGCTCGCGCTGCTGTCACTACAGGTTGGGATGAGCCGACGGTCGCCAATTTACTCGCGGCCCTGGCCAAGCTAGCCGCGCGCCTGAAGCCCGTCACGGCCGAGAGCCTGAAGGCGTGTGAAGCCGACGCTTCACCCACCATTCGTCATCATTTACGAGTTGCTATCTGGCTGGCCGCTTTCATCGTTCCCTTTTCCTTGGCCAGCTTCGTTGCTACGGCCATCTCGAACACGATTAAAACGGACATCACGGCCGCCAATGAACTCGCGGTAACGCTGCGGGCTCAGTTGGGGCCACCGCCTGGCTCCAACGCGGCGCCTACGCCGGTAACGCCTCCTCCTCCCGCTGGAGCGATTAGCGCAATTCCAGACGCGACCATCATTTCAGAGCTTCAGCAATACGCCAGCATTATCCGGACGGTCGACGCGCGGGCTCGTCAATTGAATGTCCTGGTGCTCTTCATCGAGCGGGACCCATTTGCGTCTATCCGAGCCGACCCTACCAAGGTCCACGCGAAGTTCCAACTTCCGACCGGGCTCCCAAACTTTGCCGTGGCTGCCGACGACCGGACCAATGTCTACCAGGACGTGCGCTATTTTGCCCAAAACCTGGTCGACGATGTATCGTTCTTCTACGGCGCTATCAGCGCCTGCGTTCTGCCCGCTCTGTACGCCCTGCTTGGTACGTGCGCCTATCTGTTGCGGAGCTTTGAACAGCAACTGGCCAACCGGACGTTCACGCCGTCCGTGGCCAACTCGGCGCGCTTCCTGATCGCGGCGATCGGCGGCGCGGTAGTCGGGCTGTTTAACAACTTCACGATCGGGCAGGGAGCCTCCATTTCCCCCCTAGCCATCGCTTTTCTGGTTGGCTATGCCGTGGATGTGTTTTTCACCTTCCTGGAGGGTATGCTCCAGGCCTTTACAAAAGGCAATGCAAACGCACCGCCGCCATCCGGAGGACGTGCTTAGGCCCAATAAAACGCAGATCTTCGACCCACAGTTGAGCGAGCAGAGTTACGGATTCCGGCTCGGGCGTAGCGCCCAGCGAGCCATGCGGGCCGCGCAGCAGTACGCGCAGGGAGGAAAGGATTCGGCGGCACATCCGGAGGTGCCTCTGGCTCCGGTGGCAAGAATGCCGCCGGCGGGGAGCGCGCGCTGCGGAGCTTGGGCGTTCATCCCAAGCTGCTCAAGACAGGTCATACCGGCCGGCCGGGATCTGGTTTATGGCGGCTACTGGCGTCGTGAATGCAGGTCTGAAGGTCGTTGCACTTCGTCTACCTGGCTTCCTTCTGCCGTCCAATCCAGCAGCGATCTCAGGCTACTGAGTTCAACCGCAGGATGCGGAAAACCGCCTGTCCGGCGGTGTGGGATGGTGGCGGGGCGCAATCCCTGTCACTCGACACGATCGGGTGTGGTGAACCTGATGCTTTGCATCAACGAAGTGTGGATTGCTAAGACATGCCTGAGGGCTCTGCGTGAGGGGAACCCAGTGCTGGCTGAGTGCCCAGCAGCCGGGTTGTATCATCTTTCAGCTGAACGCCTGTTAGTGTCAAGCGTTGCGCCTCGCGCGCGAGGAAGAGTAGCTTGAACGCCGCTGCGTCGTAGCTCAGGCCTTCCGGCCTGATGTTTGAGATGCAGTTCCGTTCAGCGTCTGTCCGGCCAAGTTGGGGATCCCAGGTGAGATAAATGCCGAGGCTATCGGGAGAGCTCAGGCCCGGACGCTCTCCAATCAAGACAACCACCAGCCTTGCTCCGAGCGCCGCGCCGATCTGATCGCCGATCGCGACTCGCCCGCGCTCTGCCACCGCTACGGGCGCAATCGACCAGCCGTCGCGCAAGAGCTCGGCAGAAACGAGGCTCAGCACAGGCACAGCGTGGCGGACTACCGCTAGGGGCGAGAGGCCATCCGCGATCACGAACGCCGCGTCGTAGTTCGCCGCCTGCGTTTTGAGTAGTGGCAGTGATTCGGCGGACAGGCGACGGCCTCGGTCAGGGCGCCGGAGATACTCGGCACGGTCGCGGGCGTCGCTTTCCACCGCCACAGTTTCGAGGCTCAACTGTTGCAGCTCCGTCAGCAACGACTGCATGTCAAAGTGGGAATGCACCGCATCCCGTGCCCGAGCGTGCGCCAGCCGGAAGTCGAGCAATTCGGCGGTAGGAAGGCTGTTACCAGCACGTCCTAATCCGACGCGAGCCATGGTGAACTGTCGTAGCGTGATCATCCCGAGGCGCCGACCAGCGCCAGCATCTCCGGAAGCTGCGGCCGCGCGTGCTCCAGCCACGCTTCAAACTCCGGTGCAGGGCGAAGGTGAAACAGCGCCCGCAGGTAAAGCGCATCATGGAACGAACTGCTTTGGTAATTCAGCATGATGTCGTCCGCACCGGGAACCCCCATGATGTAGTTCACTCCGGCGGCGGCGAGCATGGTCAACAACACGTCCATGTCATCGTCGTCGGCTTCCGCATGGTTGGTGTAGCACACGTCGCAGCCCATCGGGAGCCCCAGCAGCTTGCCGCAGAAGTGATCCTCCAGGCCAGCGCGAATAATTTGCTTGCCGTCGTATAGATACTCGGGGCCAATAAAGCCGACCACCGTGTTGACAAGGAGCGGATCGAAGGCTCGCGCCACGCGCATAGGCGCGGGCTTCGCAGGTTTGCTGATCGACGCCGTGATGAGCATTTGCCGAGAGCGCGCTTCCCTGGCCGGTCTCAAAGTACATCACTTGGTTTCCCACTGTGCTGCGCCGCAGCTCCAGCGCGGCCTGCCGGGCCTCTTGGAGTAACGCCAGGTTGATGCCGAAGGAGGTGTTGGTCTGTTCCGTGCCGCCAATCGATTGGAACACCAGATCGACTGGAGCGCCTTGGCGCAAGGCATTCAGCTGAGTCGTCAGATGGGCCAGCACGCAGCTTTGGGTCGGGATCTGATACCGCATTCGAATGGCATCGATGAGCCGCAACAAAGAAACAACAGATTCAACGCTATCGGAGACCGGATTGATGCCGATGACGGCGTCGCCGCTTTCCAGCATCAGGCCGTCAACGATGCTGGCAGCGATACCCCTCGGATCGTCGGTTGGGTGATTGGGCTGGAGACGCGTCGAGAGACGTCCTGGGAGGCCAATGGTGGTGCGGAATTGCGTGACCACGCGAATCTTGGCAGCCACCGTGACCAGGTCTTGCAGGCGCATGATCTTGGATACGGCGGCGGCCATCTCGGGCATTAAGCCGGGCTGGAGTGCGGTGAGAACCTCGCCGGTCGCGGCCTCCCTCAAGAGCCAGTTGCGGAATTCTCCCACCGTGAAGTGAGAGATGGGAGCAAACGCAGGCAGGCTGTGCCGATCGAAGATGAGCCGGGTTACCTCATCGGCCTCATACGGAACCAGCGGTTCTTCGAGAAAAGCCTTCAAAGGCAGGTCGGCGAGAGCCATTTGGGCCGCTACGCGTTCCTCGGCGGATTCAGCAGCGATGCCAGCCAGTTCGTCACCGGATCGAAGCGCTGTCGCTCGCGCCAGCAACGTCTTCAGATCAGCAAAGCGATACGCTCTGCCTCCAACGGTATGTTGGAACGCGCTCATGGGCGGGCGCTTATTGAAGCGGTGAGAAGTCAGTGGGCTCCATGAACACGGACTCCACCTTCTCGACGATCTTGCCGTTGGCTTCCGAAGCCTTCTGAACTGCCTGCCATTCCGGATCGTCACGGAATGCAGCCCAGGACTTGGTGGCTGCTTCCCGGCTCGGGAACGCGAGCAGGTAATACAGTTGTTTGCCTTTCTTCGGATCGTCGGTCGGATTCCAATAGGCGATGTTGGTCATCCCGTGCTTCTCGAAGATCTTGGTGGTATGGTCGCGAAATCGGGCGAGCAAATCATTGTACTTGCCGTCGTAGGTGGTATAGATGCGCAGTTCAAAGGTGCGCGGCGTTGCAGCGTGGACGGTGCGAGCGGTGCCTAACCAATAGCCGGCGGAAAAAACGGCGGCGGCAGCGAGGGAGGCGGTGAGGAAATGCTTCTTCATATCCATACAGCATATGACTGTTGAGTTGCGCCTCAGGGGCGCGAGGCGAAACCTGTTATTCTTGCCTCGTGGTTGACACCATTGAGGGCAAGACATCGGTAGAAGTTTTCTGTTCTTATTCGCATCGGGATGAAGAATTCCGCAAGCAGTTTGACGCACACGTTGCGCTGATGCAGCGCAACAACTTGATTCGGGTCTGGCAGGACAGGGAGATTCTAGCGGGGGACGATTGGGCTGGCGAAATCGATTCACATCTGAACAGCGCTGATCTGATTACGTTGTTCGTGAGTTCCGATTTCTTGAACTCCAGCTACTGCTATGAGAAAGAAATGGCGAGGGCGATGAAGCGACACGTCGAGGAGAACATCCTGGTAGTGCCGATCATTGTCAGGGCTTGCGATTGGCAGGACGCGCCATTCGGCAAGTTGCAAGCGGTCCCAACGGACGGGAAGGCGGTCGCCTCCTGGACGGACAGAGATGAGGCGTGGACCGAGGTAGCTAAACATTTGAAGCTGTGCGTCGCAGAATTGCTTACACGGCTAACCACACGATTGCAGCGCCTGAAGGAGATCGAAGCAAGCGGCAAAGATACATTGTGCTTTATCTCCCATAGCGATGACCCCGTTGCCCGAGCCGACCAAGAGGCGCGAGCGCGAAAGTGGCAGCAGGACCTGCGCGCTGAGCGTTCGAGCGTATTAGCGCGGGCGACCGGGAAAATCAAAGCCATTCTAGACGAGGTAGAGCTGGGCGCTACGCCCGAGGCACTCGCGAAGTACGGAGAGTGGAGCCGATATATCCGGGCCCCTCGTTAACGTGGTGCGCTATGCCGCTGCCGGCCTCAAAGGGCCATGGGCGCGACCGGCCGTCCCTCAGCGCCCTGCTTGGCGGGGCCTGTGGAATCGCGCACGACCAGGTGCGTTTCAATAATGATGTCCTTGGCTTCAGGAGCGGTTTCACTCGAATCGGGTACCAGAGCGCTAAACACCAGGTGACCGATGCGCTCGCGCGGGATGTGGACCGTGGTCAACGAAGGATACGAGTACTCGGAGAGTTTGATGTCGTCAAAGCCGGTGACGGAGACGTCTTCCGGTATCCGCAGGCCGCGCTCGTGCAGCTCACGTATGACGCCGACTGCCATAAAATCGTTGGCGCAGATGATGGCGGTGGGATTGAATCCCGATTGTAGGACTGCACGGGCGGCAGCGCGGCCACCGTCCAAGCCGTCAACGGTCGTGATGGTAGTCCACTCCACCGCAGGGGATAGGTCGCAAACCGTTTTGCGGAAAGTCTGTTCGCGAACACCGAGTGGACCCAGGTTGGAGTGATGACTGACGAAGGCCATGCGATTGTGCCCGGCGCGGTGGAGATAGTCCACAACCCGCTCGATGCCTTGCCCATAGTCGATGCGGATATTCCAGATACCCTTCTCACTGGTGAAGGCATCGTAAAAGACGATGGGGTTTTTGTTCTCGGTGAGCTCGTGAACTAAGCCAGGGTCCATCTCCGAAACGATGAGGGCCAATCCGGCAACACGCCGCGCGAGCATCAGGCGGATGCTCTTGACCAGCTGTTCGCGCTGGTAGTCGGTGTTGGCGACCACGATTTCATAACCTTTGGAATGAGCGTCGGATTCGGCCGCTTTGATGATGTCGAAGAAAAACGGGTTCTCCATGTTGGAGACGATGATCCCGAGCGTGCGGCTCTTGCCGCCGGCAAGATTGCGTGCATGGAGGTTGGGGTGATACTTCAGCTCATCGATCGCCTGCATGACGCGGGCGCGGGTAGAACCCTTGACGGCGATCGCATTATTCAATACCCGCGAAACCGTGGCAGTGGATACATTTGCCTTTTTTGCTACTTCTTCGAGGTTCATGGCTTGCACCGCAAGTCTATGTCATCTGGACGAAGAATATCAATACTACACAAGACTTAACTTAAGGGATTTCGAGAGGATGCGCCCGAGCCGAAATGAGGAACCTTTCGCGCCCAGGATTGGCTTGGGCGGGCTGGAGAGATCGGGAGGGTCTCGAGTTTCATGCGCATTCGGTGGCACGCTCCGTGACAAGTTGTCAAGAAATCATCGGGACGAGGGCTAGTCGGCTTCGATGATCTGGGGACGGGCTCGCTCTGCCCACGCGGCGGCGGAGTGGAGTTGACAAGAGCCGTTGTTGTGCGCGCCTTGGGGCAGAGGCTGTCCCTGTCGGCCTGAGTTTAGTGCGCGAGCTGGCTGAGCGTTGCCTGGTATTCCTTGGCCGTAATCAGCGGCACACTCACCTGGCGTTTCTCGGCGTCTCGCAGCTCGAACGAGCTGGAATTGGGAGCTAGCTGACTCCTCAGTTCGTCGCTACCCCAGGCCTCGCGGTCAAAATCCTCCAGCGCGTAAAGACGGTAATTGCCGGGCGCCAACGGCTTGACCTCAAACTGGCCGCCTGCCGCTACTCGCTGCTGCTTTACGCTCTCTTGCGTGTCTTCGTTCATGAGCACGAGGGTTACTGCCGGAACCGGTTCCTTTCCGTTCGTTACCATGCCCATGATGGCGCCTGTGCTGAGAGCTACCACCACTTCGATGGATTGCGGCAGGCGCGCGGACACATCAAGCATGGTGCCTGCCTGGGGTTCACCATCGGCCAGTACAGCCTTCACGAAATAATGGTCGGGATTGGGCCAAAAACTGAAGTGATAAACGTCCGGTGGGAGCCGGCCGAAATGCCAGGTTCCGTCTTCGTTCAACCCCGCTCCGTACCGGTTTGAAGGGTTTTTGCCGTCTACCACGACCTCATCGAACGCAAGCGGTGTCTTTGATCCTTCCAGATGGACGGACACGTTGATAACGAGCGCCTCGTCGGGCTGAAGCAGAATCCCGTCTGCGTCCCGTTCGGTCACATCTACTTGTTGCCGCTGGGAGAACCGATCCATGTTTGGCGTATAAGCGAAGAGTGTATAAACGCCGGGAGTGAGACCGTCGGCGTGGAAGCGGCCGTCCTTTTCCACCGTGGCGGATGCTCTCAAGCCTTCGCCCATTACCATGAGCAATATTTGAGGTAAGCCGGTGGATTGAACATCCCAAGAGACGCGCCCGGAAATTCGCCGGGAGGAAGCTTTTAGAATCGGAATCGTAATGCCCGTGACTTCCTGCCCGCCCGTGACTGCTATGCGCGTGGCGCCCGCAATGGCCAGCGCACCCTTGTAAAACGTCTCTACCTCGCGCTCCCGCACCGGCCGACCGAAGCTATCCAGAGAATTGTTGCCGGTGCGGCTCATCTCCGAAGGATTGGGAAACGCGGGCAAGGCACTGATGTAATAAGTGCCAGGAGCGATACCCCACAATCGAAAGCGGCCCTGCTCATCGGCCGATTCAGAATTCACGTCCGACGGAGAGCTTTGCAACAAGAGACGTTTGTACAAGCGTACCTGCCCGAAGGGGATAGGGTCCCCATCGGCATCGGTGACGATTCCGCTGATGGTCGCTTGCGGGATCATCTTCAGGACGAGAGGCGGCTCCGTTCGATCCGCGCTTACGTCGACTGGGAGGCTGGGACCGTTCGCGTGCTGTTCACCGTAGGTGATGTCGAGATAGCCGAGCTTCTTGGCGACGACCTTGTAACTGCCGGCAGACAGGTGCTCAAAACAAAACTCACCTTTGGCATTCGTCAGCCGGCGCACGGGCGGCGGAGGCTCGCCCTGGTCAACCGGCGATCCCGCGAAGACCTTGACCTGAGCGACAGGCCGCCGACTGACGTCGTCGATGACCGTCCCGGAGATGGCGCACGTCCCCTGGGCCGCGAGGTGATGAGTGAAGAGCGGCATCAGCAGCGACAGCAGTAGGCTTCTCTTCATAAGCCCAGCGCGGTCAACGCGCGCTCAACGTCGCCGGATGCGAGCAATGGTACCTGAAGCTGAACACGGCCGCTTTCGGCCAGGTTCACTTCCACCCCAGCACCACGAATTTGTTCGAAGAAACCGCGGTTCTCCCAAAGGCCGGCTTCCACATCTTGCGCTGCAAACGCATAATACTTGCCGGGCGGCACGCGCGTGAAGGAGAAATGACCCGTCTGGTCAGCAGGGGTGAGGAAGGCGCCGGCAGGGTCGAAGCGAACCCGGGCGGAGATGAGAGCGACTTGCACGGCGCCGGCTTTCTCTTTCGGGTTGTCGCTGTCATCCTGCGACACGTTCCCTGCCACCTGGCCGGCTCCTTTGGCGACCGTGATTTCCATTTCGCCCACCGACCCTTGCGAGAGATCAATGACCTGGCCAAGGACTTCCTGGCCGCCGTAAGAAACGGACTTCACATAATCTTCGTCAGAACTGAGACTGAGAGAGGTGATGTAGCGTCCAGGCGGTGCGCTGGCTCGGAATTTGCCGTCGTCCTCGATTTCGCCGAAGATGTTGGAGGCGTACTCGAGTTCAGCTTCTACCAAACTGATCTGAGTGCCCGTCGTCGTTCCCGCCGCATTGTCGAAGTGAATGGTTCCCGAGATCTCGACGGGCGGGGCGACCGGAATCAGAATCCCCTTGACATCGCCGGCCTTGATTTCAATAGCAAGACTGGCGCTGGCATACGCGCCCCTGCGTTGGCCGACAACCTGAAGCTGATAAGCACCGGCTGCGAGTCCATCTATTTGGAATGTCCCGTCCCGATTGACGTCCGTTTCCCCGGCCGGCCAGTGTCGGTCCAGGCCGTCGCGCGCGGCCACCACGGACGGAAGTGCGTCTGGCTTCGGCGACGCGCCGATTCTACCCCGGACGGAGAATGTTTCCGCGGTGTGAAGCCGAAAGTCCATACCCGGCACGTTTTCGCCGGCTGGAACTTCGACGAGCTTGGCAGCAGTTAGCGTTTGAGAATCCGGAAAAAATGCCGGCAGCCGCCGCTTCTCAGGCTTTCCCTGTTCTTCCACATAAGGCGCCTCATCCGACGAAGCATAGAGATAATACCGGCCCGCCGGTAGTCCGGTGATTCGAAATTCTCCGGAATCATTGGTCCGGCCCCCGGATTGGTTGTATTCAAGATGGCCGTGAAGCCAAACCGGCTTGTAAGCCTCCACCAACGCCTGAACCACCGGTTCGCCCGAGTCATCAATCACTTTGCCGGTGATGATGGATGCGCGGGTCAGCTTCAGCTGCAGTTCCAACAGGGTTGCTCCCGCCTTGAGCCGCAGCATGGTTCCTTTCGTGTCAGGCCTACGCGAACCCAGAACCGCCTCTAAATATCCCGTATGCACTCCGCGGAGCCAATAATCGCCGGGCGGGATGGTGTGAAAGCTGAAATGGCCGGATTGGTCTGTGGTAGCCCGGTAGCTGGCGCCTGAACCGGACCAGGGCGTCAACTCGACCGTCGCCTTGCGGAGGGCTTCGCCGCGGGTCGCGTCTACAGCGATGCCTTCGATCGCGCATTTCTGATTGTCAGCGTCCGACGGGTTGTCGGTTTCGTGGCCGTAGGCCGCCAGCGTCGCTACAGCCGCCAGCAGTACGAAGGAGATGCGCCGGCACAACATCATCTCAGCTTACGTTTTCTGGCCGAGCTGCGTTTCGTGATTCCGATTCAGTGAGGCAGGTTCGCTACGGTTGAGCCGGCCTCTGAAACAACTTCGACGAAAATCGTACTGGAGTCCAGCGAATACATTCATACAGGAGGCCCATGGATCGACGTGACTTTCTAAAGGCGCTTGGCGTTATTTCGTCAGGGCTCGCGACCTCAGCCCAGGAGGATCCCCGGGCAAAGAGCGTGATGGCGGCCGATTGGCGCACGTTTGAAGTGGTGGCGCGTATTGAAGTTTTGAAACCGTCCGGAACAACACGTATCTGGGTGCCGACGCCGCTCATCACCGCTACGCCTTTCCAGAAGACGGCCGTCAACACCTTTGAATGTGAAGGCGGGATCGCGAAGATTCTCGAACACAGAACCGAAGCCCTTGGAATCATCACAGCGGAGTTCCCAGCTGGAGTCAAACCGATTCTTACCCTGACAAGCCGAGTTGCTACCAGGAACTGGGCGGTTGATCTTGCCTCGCCGGGAAAGATCCAGAAGATTAACGCTTCGGAGTTAAACGAATTCCTGCGGCCGACTAAGCTGCTGCCGACCAATGGCATTGTGAAGCAAAAGGCAACTGAAATCACAAAAGGCGCAAGGACAGACGTAGAGAAGGCGCGAGCGATCTATGAATGGGTCGTTGAGAACACATATCGCAATCCGAAGACGCGCGGCTGCGGCATCGGCGATATCAGGTTCATGCTGGAATCGGGTGACCTGGGCGGCAAGTGTGCCGATCTCAACGCGCTTTTCGTAGGTCTTGCGCGTGCGGCCGGCCTTCCCGCGCGCGACGTGTACGGGATCCGAACCACCAAGTCCGAGCTGGGGTACAAGAGCCTGGGTGCCTCATCGAATACCGTCACAAAGGCGCAACATTGCCGTGCGGAAGTCTACCTGAGCGGCTTCGGCTGGGTTCCTGTCGACGCCGCGGATGTGCGAAAGGTCATGCTGGAGGAAGCGCCGGGAAACCGCACACTCGACGACGAGATGGTGAAAAAGGCCCGGGTGCGATTGTTCGGATCATGGGAGATGAACTGGATGGCCTACAACTTCGCGCAAGACGTCGCCTTACCTGGATCGAGCGGTCCGCCGGTGCGCTTCCTCATGTATCCTCAAGCAGAAACCGCAGAAAGCCGCCTCGACAGCCTCGATCCGGATGGCTTCCGGTACGAAATTACCTCCAGAGAGATTCCGTCTGCAGGCATCTGACTCGGGCGGAGGAGACGGCGCGACACGCAAAGACGAGCAGCGGTCCGTCTACAACGAGAGCGTTTTGTCGATGGCCGTTTCCAGCAGCTTTGGATCTGTCTCGCCGATAAACGATTTAACTTGTTGGCCGTTGCGATCGAACAAAAACAATGCCGGCAGCGCACCGCTCCATTTCGGGTCGATCGCATTGATGAAGTCGTCATCACTGGTGGCGTGGCGCACGTAATGCGGCGCGGGTGTACCTTGCCGATCGACAAACTGAGCCGCCGCCGACTCCTGCTCCGGTTCGTCGCAAGAAACAGTCACCAGATCAAGACCGCGGTGCTTCTGTGCCGCGAAGAGAGCCACCAGCTTGGGCATTTCCGCGCGGCAGGGTGAGCACCATGTCGCCCAGAAATCCACCAGCAAGATTTTCCCGCGATGCTGGGAAACCATTCGACGGAATGCCGTTTCATCCAAGGGCGTTAGAGAGCCGGCGGCGATTGACTTTGGCTTCAGCCATAGTGTGGCCGCGAGGCTGATGATCCAATGGCGGCGATTCATGTGCTCTTCGACGCGCGCTTGATGGAACAGCCGAAGGCTTTGGTTTCGGTCTGAGGAGGTTCTTTGCCGGCGAGAACGGCATCCAGGGCGAGACGCAGGCGCTGGGTGGTGACACGCGCGACATTCTGGGCGTCGTCAATGGAGCCGTGGTAGCGGACGACGCCGGCCGCATCGATGACGTAGGTTTCCGGCGTCACCGTGGCGCCGAACTTGTCAGCGAGCACGTTGTTTTCGTCCTTATAAACCGTGAATTGAAAACCATGTTCGCGAGCGTGCTCCTGGACTGCGGCGGCCGGCTCGGTGCGGTTGGCATTCAGTACGATGAACTTCACGCCTTTCGCGGCGTAATCCTTGTACAACTCGTTCATCCGATCGTCATACGCGTTGGACACTGGACATTGCACCGAGATGAACATGACCAGGGTGACATTCCCCTTCAGATTGTCGAAGTGCGCCGGCGCGCCATCGAGTTGCGTCGCGGACAGGCTGGCGACGGGAGATCCAACCTTAAACTCTTGAGCGTAAAGAGACGAAGCGGCGACAAAGGCGCTAAATAAGAATGTGGCTAAACGATGTTTCATCCGTTTGCTCCTGCCTCTTGAGATAGACGAGATCGGGGGCTTGACTGTTATCCGGTGCGGCTGAAGAAGTGTTAAACACCATGAGGAAGCTGCGAGCCAGCGATGAAAACAAGCACGGCCGTAGCTAGCAGAAGATGGGCGGCAAAGAAGCTGCCGAGAAAGATGTAAATCAGAGCTGCAACGAACAACGGGATCAGGCCAAGTAGGAGGATGACCGGTTTGGCCGGATCGCGATGGCCGCTAACTAACACCGCTGCTAAGGCAAACATGGTGGTGGAGTCCGCCAGCCAAAGTGCTTTGAAACAATCGCTGAAGAAGGGGGGCAGACTGGCTGTAGCGAGCGCCGCCGAGGCCTTTGGGAAGGCGAATGAATGCGCGATTCCGCCAAGGATCTGGAGAAACGAGGCGAGCGCGAGGAGGAGTCTTGGTGTGGCGCCGGTCATTTTGGTGGTTTTAGGTAGCAACTTGTTTATAAAGTTATTACTTTATTTTGTAAAGTTATACATTGACTTTTTGAGTCTAGACCGACAATGATGAATCGTGCGTTCCTATAGGCAATATTGTGCCCTTGCGAGAGCGCTGGATGTGATCGGCGACCGGTGGACCTTGCTGATCGTGCGCGAGCTATTGATCCGCAAGTCCTGCCGCTACACGGATTTGCGAAATGGGCTGCCGGGCATCGCGACGAATTTGTTGGCCGATCGACTTCGGGAGCTGGAGGAGGCGGGATTGGTCCGGCGGGAAGAAGCGCCGCCGCCCATCGCCACCACGTTGTTCCAGCTCACCAGCCGAGGCGAGGAGCTGGAGCCCATTTTGATGGAGCTAGGACGCTGGGGCGCACCACTTCTGGCGAAAGCGGCCCGGACTGATGCGTTCAGCACACACTGGCTCGCGCTCCCGCTCAAGCTTCACCTCGTGGACCAAGCGCCGGAAGGCCCGCCCGTCACGATCGAGCTTCGGACAGGCGACGAGTTGATGACGATCACGGCCGCCGATGGCGTGGTGACGGCACGGCTGGGCCGGGCTGAACATGCGGATGCGGTCCTGAGTGGGAGTCCTCAACTGGTTCTGGGGCTACTGGCAGGGAAACTCGATCTCGGGCAGGCGAGATTGGCGGGAATGCAATTTGAGGGAAACCCGGAGACTCTAGAAAGGGTGAAATTGAAGACGGGCAGGTGAATGGCTCGGGGTGGCTGCAGCCCGACGGGGCGAATCGACGCGGCGTCGATTGCGGGCAAGGCTGCCCACCCTCCAACAGACTGTTTTCGACGGCGGTTGTGATACGTTTGCGGTCGCATGACTCACAACGGATTTGATCTTTTCGCGGCTGCCCGGCAGGAGATGATCGACAGAGGTTTCCAGCCCGACTTTCCAGCCGCTGCCGCACGGCAACTGGAAGCGCTGAAGACCCGACCGCCCTCCGGCACGAACACAGGGGTGCGCGACTTGCGCTCGCTGCTGTGGTCGTCCATCGACAACGACACCTCACGAGATCTGGATCAGGCCGAGGTCGCCGAGCGCGTGAGTGCGGGTATCCGCGTATTAGTCGCCATTGCGGATGTAGATTCCGACGTGCCCCTTGGGTCGCCTATCGATACGTATGCCGCCGGCGAGACCACCAGTGTCTACACCGGCATCCACACGTTTCCCATGCTGCCCGAGCAGCTATCCACTGATCTGACATCGTTGAACCAGGACGCCGACCGCGTAGCGGTGGTGATCGACCTGGTGGTCGCGCCCGACGGCTCCATTAGCTCGGGCAGCGTTTACCGGGCGCTGGTACGCAATCGGGCTCAACTCACTTACAACGGCGTCGGACCGTGGCTGGAGGGAACCGGCGCGGCCCCGCCGAAAGTAGCGGCCTCCCCGGATCTCGCGGCGCAATTGAGGCTACAGGATGAAGCTGCCCAGATCCTGTTCGAGGAGCGGCAGCGGATGGGCGCCTTGATCATCGACCGAGTGGAGGCCGAGGCGGTGATTAGCGACGGCCACGTCGAAGGAATCAATATCCGCCAGAAGAATCGGGCCACCGAGCTGATTGAGAACTTCATGGTGGCGGCGAACGGTGTCATGGCGCGAACGCTTACGAACGCCCATGTGTCCGCCATCCGGCGGATCGTGCGAACGCCCGAGCGCTGGCAGCGCATCGTCGATCTCGCCGCGCGCTACGGCGAGAAACTGCCGCCACAACCCGATTCGGGCGCGCTGAATCGGTTCCTGCAAAGACGCAGAGCCACCGACGCCGTGCACTACGCCGACATCTCGCTGGCCGTCGTCAAGTTGATGGGTCCGGGCGAATATGTGCTGTCACGGCCCGGGGATAAGGACCAGGGACACTTCGCGCTGGCCGCGCAAGATTACACGCACTCGACCGCGCCTAACCGGCGCTTCGCCGATCTGGCGACGCAGCGGCTCATTAAGGGGTCACTCGCCAAACAGCCGACGCCTTATTCGGACCAGCAACTGGATGACATCGCCCGGAATTGCACCCTGAAAGAAGATGCGGCGCGCAAGGTGGAGCGGGTCATGAACAAGCGCATTGCGGCGGTGGCGCTGCGACCTCGCGTCGGCGAGACCTTCGCCGCGGTTGTGACGGGCGTCACGCCGAAGGGCGTTTTCGTGCGCATCTCAAATCCTCCGGCGGAAGGACTGCTTGCCCGGGGCCAGCAAGGCGTGGATGTCGGGGATCAGGTGAAGGTGAAACTGCTGAGCACTGACCCGCAGCGCGGGTATCTGGATTTTGAGAGGTAGTGATCAGCAAACAAGTGCATAATCGCAGAGGAGGAATACCGATGCGTTATCAAGCAGTTTTCATTCTGATTCTTGCCTTGGCTCTGGTCTTTCCTGCGCTCTCGGCGGACCCAACCGGCAAATGGGGCGCGACCTTCGACACCATGATCGGCCAGCAGAAGTACACCTACGAGTTCAAACTGGTGGGCGATAAGCTCACGGGCAAGGCCATGTCGCAGAATGGCGAAGCGGAAATAAAGGACGGCAAGGTCACGGGCGACGTCATCACCTTCGTCGAAAACATCAACTTCCAGGGAAACGATATTCGCATCGAATACACGGGCAAGATCTCGGGCGACGAGATCAAGTTCACTCGAAAGGTCGCGGAGTACGCGACAGAGGAGCTGGTGGCAAAACGAGAGAAGTGAGGTCGCCGGTTGGACAAAAGCGGGAGGCGCAGCACGAATCTGCTCCTGTAAGTGGTAAGCGCATAATACTTGCGCGTGCGAAAATGTAACTATGCCCCTCCAAATCGAGCTTCCCGAGCGATTGGTCGACGCACTGGAGATCCGCGCTAGAGAGCTTCATTCATCGGTTGAGGCAGTCGCGATCGAGGCAATCGAAAAAGACCTAACCAGAGTCGATACCAAGAATGGGAGCGGGCGGAGGGTCCAGCTTCCTCTAATTCGTTCGGCGAGGCCGGGATCGTTGCGTTCACTTACGAATGCCGAAATCGATGGAATACTCGGCTAATACGCCGCGCAATCTGACTTGTGGCTGGCTGCCCGATGTCAACGTTTGGCTCGCTCTCTGTTCCGACCGTCATGAGTTCCACGGTGTGGCAATCGATTGGCTGGCTGGAGTTCTGGAGCCACTCTATTTTTGCCGTCTGCCGCTGACCCAGATGGCGCTGCTCAGGCTCCTAACGAACCCGAAAGTCATGGGCGAAGATCTGCGATCCCCCGAGCAGGCGATAGATGTCTACCGGGAACTTACCTCAGACGAGAGAATTCAGTTTGCTCCAGAACCTAGCGGCGTTGAGAGTCTGTGGCTTTCGCTGATGACCATTCCCTTGGCGAATGGAAGTACCTGGACCGACGGATGGTTGGCAGCCTTCTCGCTCGCTCACGGTTCGAGGTTGGTGTCGTTTGATTCCGGCATGCGTCGATGGACGCGACTGGATCCGGCCGTCCTAAGCGGGTAAGCCGCCCTTGAGTTCGCACCGCAACTGCTAGATCAACCGCTACAGGGAGAATCACATCGACGATGACCAACACTCTGCTACACAAACCGCTGGCCGGTAAGTCCGCAATATTGATTGGTCTCGCCTTCACGGCCGTCGTTGGCTTTAGGGCCCTTGCCCAGAACACTGGAAGTCCAGCGGATATTGACAGCATCCAACACCTGATCGCGGAGTACGCCAAGGCCGTTGATACGGCTGACGTGAAGCTGGTTGCCCAGATATGGTCGAACTCGCCAGAGGTGTCGTTTATTCATCCGCTCGGGCACGAGCATGGGTTGGACCAAGTGGAGCAGAGTGTATTTCGCCAGCTCATGGGAGAGACCTTCTCAGAACGAAAGCTCACCATAAAGGACGTGTCGATCCACACCTACGGAGACACGGCATGGGCTGAGTTCTACTGGGACTTCAACGCCAAATTCCGAAAAGACGGCGCTGCTTTGGCGACGAAGGGCCGCGAAACTCAGATTTACCACAAGGAACAGGGGCGGTGGCGGTTGGTGCACGTACACTACTCGGGCATGCCCGTCACACAAGAACACTCCGGGTTCTAGGCTGAACAGCCTCCCAATCGCGGAAGGGCAGGGGCGCTACCGGATCGGCACTGTCAGCGATCCGACGGCGTTCGTGCTTTGATCGAGGACGATGAGGCGCAGCTTTTGGGTGCCGTCTTTGAGCGGATGATCCATAGGCAGGGGTATCCCCGTCTTCAGTACGGCATCGCGTTGCTGTTTGGTGAGGTTGAGCATAGAACCGGTGAGGGTTGGGTCGCCAATCGGTCCGCTGGCGCCGATGTCGGAGATCAGGAACGTTAAGCCCCCGGTGAAGTGGCCGACCTGCTCGAGCAACAGCAAGTCGGCGACGTTGATCTGAATCTGAAGGCGTACCGCTTTCGGGGTTCCGGTGGCCGGCGTGATGGTCGCGCGGAGGCCAATGTTGTCGAGGTCGTTTGGGTCTTGATACGCGGCCACCAGTGCGGCCTGCTGCCTCGTCGCGGGAGGGCGTTGGTCCGGGATCGCGTAATAGCGCTGCCTACCGACGAGCTTTAAGCCTTTACGTTCGGAGGTGACTTTGACTCGGTGGAATTTCGAATCCCAGCTATCCGGCGCGGGCTCATAGGCAATCGAGTAACTGTTCGCCGCGTCTTTTGACACCTGCTTGACGATGGTGTCGATGTCACCGTCGAAGTAGGACCGCCCGCCAGTGAGACCGGCCATCATATCCATGTCGCGCGACAGGTCGGGGCTCGGGCTGTAGGAAAGCGGATTGACCGCGACGCTGTCCTTGTCGAGAGTGACGCTCAAATGCGGCACGTATAGAGCGCATTCGATCCAATCGCCATTACAAGTACTCTTGGTGTTCCAGACGTTGGGTACGACGTTGGTGATCCAGACGATATCTCGCAAGCCGGGAAGCGCCGCCAATTGGTTGCCGAGCGTCTCCAGGGCGACATACGTCTTCTTGACATCGTCTTCATCGCCCATGCCCGCCGGCCTGGCGTGGCTGGCGGCTTTCATGGCCTTGTCGAATGCGTCCCCGATGTCCTGTGGCCACGTCTTGTCGACAGCGGACTTCGGCCCGATCGCGTGGAGCGGCACCAACGTACCCTCGAGCGTCAACAGATAAAAGTAGACACCCTCCCCCGATTCGAGTTTAGGGAGGGACGCACGCAGCTTGTGCCAAATGTTGAGGCGGTCGGACGGGTTGTGATGCAGGATGTCAAAGAGAATCACAACCGAACGCGGCAGCAGGCCCCCAGGCCGATTTGAATACTCGTTCGGCCCTAACGGGCCGCCCGGCTGCGCGAGGCTGTTTCGCCGGAAAAACAGAAGAGTCTCCGGCTTTCCCTGGTCGGTCACGCTCAGGTCGGTTGCGTTCAAATCGCCGACCGGTTCATTGCCGTCCAACGCGGTGACATTGAGATGCACCAGCGTCCCGGGCGGAGTGAACGTAGGAGATTGAGCAAATAACACCGAGGCGGCGAATGCGAGGCCGCAGACCAGTTTCCTGGCTATGAACATTATGATTCCCCCATCCTGGAGCCGTTGATCGCCCAAGCGAACCTACAATCTATCGCACCGGGTGAAAAAGGAGATCGAGAGCGAACAGAACTCGCACAATTTGGCAGTCAAAGCGCGGGAGGGATATTACGCTCCGCAGCGCCGGTTTCCTCGTCTGAGAGGCGATTGGCATTGGTAATGGCGAGAGTAAGCGGCGGACTCGCCTGGGCGTTCCCTAACCGCACCGCGATACACTCCAACCTATGCCCGTTGTTTTGCGCGTTCAGCTGAGCTTGATGATGCTACTGGAGTACGTCATTTGGGGGGCCTGGTACGTCACCCTCACCACCTACCTGACCGCGACCCTCCACTTTTCAGGAACACAAGCCGGCGCGGTGTTTGGGACGACGGCGCTCGCCTGCATGATTTCGCCGTTTTTTGTGGGCCGGATCGCCGACCGCTTATTCGCCATCGAGCATGTGCTGGCATTGCTGCACCTGGTAGGCGCAGCCATCCTGTTTCTGCTGACGCGGGTCACCTCGTTCACGACCGTGTACGGGCTGATGCTCGCGTACTGTCTCTGCTATTTCCCAACCATGTCGCTGGCGAATACGCTGGCCTTCCGCAACATCAAGAATCTGGGTAAGGAGTTTCCGCTGATCCGCGTCTTTGGGACCATCGGCTGGATTCTGATCGGCCTGGTGGTGGGGGGCTTGGGCATCGAAAGAACCTCGAAACCTTTCCTGCTGGCCGCTGCCGCCTCCGTGGCCATGAGCTTCTTTTGCCTTTCGTTGCCGCATACGCCGCCAGCCGGCAAGGGACAAATTGTGAGCGTGCGAACCATGCTCGGGCTGGATGCGCTGGTGATGCTCAAGAACAGGTCGTTTGCGGTTTTTGTCATTGCCTCGGTGCTGGCCTGCATTCCGTTGACGTTTTACTTCTCGTTCACCAACGCTTATCTGAATGCGGTTGGTGTGGTGAACGCGGCCGGAAAGATGACGTTGGGGCAGTTTTCGGAAATCGGCATGATGCTGGTGATGCCGTTCGTGTTCAAGAAAGTGAACGTGAAGGGCGTGCTGCTGGCCGGCCTGTTCGCGTGGACCTTGCGCTATCTGCTGCTGGCTTTCGGGAATGCCGGCGGCGGCATGTGGATGTTCTACGTGGCCATCCTGGTGCACGGCATCTGCTACGACTTCTTCTTCATGACCGGGCAGATGTATACGGACCAGAAGGCGCCGGCGCACTTGCGCGGAACAGCCCAGGGGCTAATCACATTCGTGACCTATGGCTTGGGAATGCTTGTGGGCTCGCAACTTTCGGGCAGCGCGGTAGACTACTTTACCGATCTTTCCGGAAAGGTAAACTGGATGGCCTTCTGGTGGAGCTCGGCCGGCAGCGCCCTGCTGATTTTCCTGTTTGTGCTGTTGTTCTTCAAGGGCGGCGAGAAGATCCACACCCGGGCCGAAGACATGGCAGCCGTCAGCAGGGATTGATTTACCGATATGTGAGCGTCGGGCGAACCGACGTGGCGTCGGTTGCGGGCAAGGGCGCCCATCATACGACGAACTGGGAGGCGGGAACGAATGATTTCGGTGAAACTCTGGGAGTCTGGGCACCGTCAGGTAGCTTTGGTGCGGTGCGCAGGGGCGGAAAGGTTTTCACTTCATGTCCGACCCGCATTCCATCGACCCGCACTTTCTGGTTACGCCCGGCCACCGATCGACTCCTGCAACAGCCGGCTTGCTTTCGCTTGGCATCCATCTGCTTGGGTTCTTTCTTATCTGGCTGGTTTTTGCGCTGATGCGAAGTGGGACGCTGGCTCCGGCCTTGGACCGCATCCATAGTCCCGTTGCCTTAGAGAAGCTGATTTGGCGTGTTCCTGCCCCGGCCAGCGGCGGTGGGGGCGGAGGCGACCACGCACTTACGCCTGTTTCATTGGGCGCCGCACCGCCGAGTGCGCACAAGGTGTTCATCGTGCCGACTCTGGTTACAAATCCGGACGCAAAGTTGCAAGTGGCTCCTGCGCGGCTCGATGCGGAAGCACCAGAGATTCCATCCGATCAGTATGGCGACCCGATAAGTACGTCGGGCCTCCTGTCCGCTGGACCGGGTGCAAACGGCTTGGGAAAGGGCACGCGAGGCGGCGATGGCCCCGGCGACAGCCCCGGTTTCGGGGTTGGATCTAAGGGCGGTATGCACGGCGCCCCCTACAGCTTGGGACAGGTCTCGACACTCCCGGCGCTGCTGATTAAGGTCGAGCCCGAATACTCGGAACAAGCTAGGCAGGCCAAGTTTCAGGGAACAGTATTGTTGCGAGTGATCATCGATGAGAACGGCTCCCCGCGTCAGATTTCGGTGATTCGGCCGCTCGGCATGCAATTGGACGAGAAGGCGATTGAGGCCGTGAAGCACTGGCGCTTTAAGCCGGCGACGAAGGATGGAAAGGCCGTGGCCGTCGAGGCGACGGTGGAAGTGAACTTCCGGTTGCTGTGAATGGCCGTTGCCGGCTTCACGCTCAACAGTGGCCGATTGACACGGCCACATGTTGAACAACCCGCCCCACGTTACTCGTGGCGCAGGGCGGTGGCCGGGTCGATGCGGGTGGCGCGGCGGGCCGGGCTGAAGGTGGCAAGGAATGCTGCGCCAATGATCAGCAGAACTACGCCGGCAAAGGTCCAGGCATCAAACGGGCTAACTCCGTAGAGCATGGACGAAAGCAGGCGCGTGACGGCAGCCGCGCCAATAAGCCCGGCAACGGTGCCAGTGAGGACCGGGCGGAGCGACTGCTGCATCATCATACGCAAGACCTCACGCGGATGAGCGCCGAGCGTCATGCGGATGCCGATTTCCTTCACGCGGCGGTTGGCCGAATAGTTGACGACACCGTAAATGCCCGAGCACGCCAGCAAAAGCGAGAAAGCGCCGAGCACGATTGAGAGTAGACTCAGGGCCCGCGACGGCATCTCTTGCATACGTCGGTATTCGTCAATGGTGCTGACATCGAAGTACAACTTGGGGTCGATTGCGGTGACGGCGGAGCGGAGCAAGCGAGTGCTTCCCGCCGTGTCGGGATTCCTGATGAGCAGGCTGAATCGAGGCTCCGTGCTCTTCGCCGGGAGGTACATAAAGCAGTCGCGGATGCGGTTCAGGTCGGTATTGTAAGCATCGTGCGCCACGCCGACGATTTCGGTGTAGACCTTATCATCGCCGAACAGAAACCGTTTGCCGATGGGGCTCTGGCCGGGCCAAAGTTTGCGGGCTCCAGATTCCGAGATGACGGCGACCTTCGCCGCCGCGTCAACCTCTTGCGGCGTGAAGGCGCGGCCGGCGACGAGCGGCAGACCAAGCAACTTGAAGTAGCTCGCGGAACCAGCATCGAGCATGGAGAGTACTGTGCCGCCAGCGCCTTCGGGTCTCACGTTTTCACCCCATCCAATTCCCGCCAGTGGTGGCATGCCGGCGAGGCTGACGTTCGCATCGCCCGCGAAGGCGCGTGTCCGCTCCAGGAGCTGCGCTTTAAAGGCAGCGGCGCGGGCTTCGTCGTATCCTTCACGGCGGAGATCGAAATCGACAACGAGGATCGAGTGCGTATTGAATCCCGGATCGATGTGTTGCGCGGCGTTCAGCCCGCGCGCGAGCAGACCGGCGGCAACGAGGACCACCAGACAGATGGCAACCTGTGCGCCGACAAGCATGCCGCGAATCCAGGTCCGGCTGCGGCGGCCTGCCAAGAGCAACTCATCGCGCAGGCCGGAGTTCAAATCGATGCGAGTGGACTCCAGCGCGGGTGCCAAGCCGAACACGAGCCCCGTCAGCACGCACAACGAGACCGTGTAGAGGAGCATGTGCAGGTCGGGCCGGAGATTGATGGTCAGCTTGGGAAACTCCCGGAGGGCGCCATAGCTGCTGGTCAGCCAGTCAGTCGCGGCTTGCGAGCCGAACAAAGCGAGCACGCTCCCGAGGATGCCGCCCGCACAGGAGAGCAGAAGGCTCTCGGTCAGTAACTGGCGAATGAGTCGGCCGCGACTGGCGCCGACCGAGAGCCTCACAGCGATCTCCCGGTGCCGGAACGCAGCGCGCGCCAGCAGCAGGTTGGCAACATTGGCACAGGCGATCAGCAGCACCAGACTGACGCCGGCTAGGAGAACGTAGCCGGTCGAAAGCACATCGTGGCGTTCTTGAGGCTCTCCAAAGAGCGTTGCCGTATCGACCGTGAGCTGGGTGGTGCGACCCGGATAGAGACGATCGATACGTGAGGCCGTCAGCGCCAGGTTGGCGCGGACTTGATCGAGGGAGACACTGGGCTTGAGCCGTCCGACGAGATAAAGCCAGCTGAGGTTTGCATCGGGGAGAAAGCTGATGCCCGGGCCAACGTTCCTTAGGGCCGGTTGCATGGTGAGGGGCGCCCAGAACTCGCTGGTCATGGGGCCCGCGCCGGCGAATTTCGGAGGCGCAACCCCGATGACGGTAAACGCGACTCGGTTCAGGTTAACGATGCGGCCCAGAGTTTTCGGGTCGGCATCGAATTGCGAGCGCCAGAGATCGTCGCTCAGGACCACGACGGGCGAGGCGCGTTCGGCGCGGCAGTCACTTTCATTGAAGCCACGGCCGAGCACCGGCTGGCGTTCGAGCACTGCGAAGTAGTTACAGGCAACCATGTCGCCCTGCACGAGGCGTCCCGCTTCCGCCGTGAGCGTAGCTTGAACCGGAGCAAAGGCGGTGAGGCCGGAGAGCACCTGGTTCTCCCGCTGATATTGCTTTAGCTCGGGATAGGAAAAGAGGCTGTCGGTTCCAGCCACGTGGCGGTTCACCTTGCCGTGAAGGACCTGATAGATGCCGACCACCCGGGCGGGGTCGTGAACCGGGATCGGGCGGAACGCCAGCGCATTCAGCAGCGAGAATATACCGGTGTTGATGCCAATGCCCAGAGCGATGGCGGCGATGACTATGACGGTGAAGGCTGGCGACTTGCGAAGAGTGCGGACGGCGTACGAAAGGTCTTGACGAATGGTCAGCAAACCGGTGCCGCGCACCATACGCATGGGGCTGACGGCGCTCCACACAGGTGGCGCCCAAAGCGGCTTGATGGTGCTGAAGGTCTGTTGCCAGAACCAGGAAGCGCTGCGGCTGAGGTCTTGGTATTCCTCGCTGAGGTCTCCGGCGACGGCTTCGTAGGAAGGTCCGGAAAGCCAGAGACGAAGCAGAAAGAGGGCGAAACGGGGAGGTGTGCGCTGCATCTTAGGCCTTCTTGAGATCGAGCCCTTCCCACATACTGGCCAGCATGTGGCGCGCACGCTCCAGCGCCACAATGCCAGGAGCTTCGGCGCGGAAGTAGCGGCGGGACCTGCCGCCGCGCTCAGGACGAGGGTCGGAGAAGAAGGATGAGACGAGGCCCTTGCCTTCCAGGCGGTCGAGCGTGCTGTACAAAGCACCTACGGAGACCGGGCGGCCGGTACGGTTCTCAATCTCCTGGCGAATCGGAACGCCATAGGCGTTATCACCCAGCCGAAGTAGGGCCAGGAGCACGATTTGCTCGAACTCGCCAAGGAAGTCGCGGGACTGTTCCGTCATTACTTCTGAATTGTAGAAGTAATTCGATCCAGTGTCCAGCGTTTTCTTTACGGTGGTCAGCGGACGGAGAAACCGACGTGTCCTTCGGGAGCGGCCTCTAACTCTTCCACGCTACGCACTTCGGCCATGCGCGGACCCGTGTGAAGGGCGCCACGAAATTCGTCCAACTGATGCTGGGTACCGAAAGCATAAACCTCCACGCGGCCGTCGTCGAGGTTACGGGCCCAGCCCCGTAGTCCTAGCTCGAGGGCACAATGCTGCGCAAAGTAGCGGTAGCCGACGCCTTGAACGCGACCGGCAATGTACCAACGGCGCGCGTGGAGCTTCATACGGACGAGGGAACGCGACTAGGCGCGTTCGAGGTAGGCTGATTCCGACGTGCTGACGCGGATGCGCTCGCCTTCGTTGATGAAGGCCGGCACCTGGACAACCAGGCCGGTTTCCATCTTGGCGGGCTTCGTCACGTTCGAGACGGTAGAACCCTTGAGGCCGGGCTCGGTTTCGAGCACCTTCATCTCGACGCTAGGAGGAAGCTCGACGCTGATGGGTTTGCCTTCGTAGAATTCGACCGCGACTTTGAGGTTCGGGATGAGGAAGTAGATGCCATCACCCAGGATTTCCTTGGTGAGGTGCATCTGCTCGAAGGTTTCGGTGTTCATGAAGTAGAAGTACTCGCCGTCGTCGTAGAGATACTCCATCTCCTGTTCGTCGAGCGCGATCCGTTCCACCTTGTCTTCGGACGAAAAACGGTGTTCCATCATGGACCCGGTGCGAATGTTCCGCATTTTGGCTTGAACAAAGCCGCGCAGGTTGCCGGGGGTGCGGTGCACCATGCTGAAGACCGAATGGAGTTCGTTGTTGAACTTGACGATCATTCCCGGACGCAATTGTGTAGCAGCAATCATGTGAAGTTAAGAAGCCTCGAAACTCGGCGCGAAGAACGCGCAGGGAGGAACTCCTAGTTTAGCAAGGGGCTAAGTGGGAAGTGGAAACGAGTGCGGCCCGCGAAATAACCGGCTGGGCATAGCGTTGGCTGCTAGATCCAACTCCCCCGCTTCCAGACGTAGCAACGGAGAGAAGCGTAGCGCGAAGGGAATGAGCGAACACGTCGCTATTTGTCCATTACTCTATAGCTTTACTAGGAATATAGCATGAGAAAAGCAAAATGTTTAGTTTATCTATTGACAATAGGAAGATCTAGAACTATATAAAATAGATCGACAATAATAGGTAGCTTCAAGGACGCCGACCCTCCGCGCAACAAAGGAAGGCTCTTGTTTAGCGCAAATCAGGACCTCCACATGCCGACACCCGATGGTGAATTCGACGCGTTGACCGACATCTCTGCAATTGATTACGCGGACGATGCCGAATGGCTACCGAACCAGTCCGTGTGCGACACGCGCGTGAAAGATCCATCTCAGCCATTTGAATTTAGCTTCCTCGACCTCAACGGTTCCGTGGTTTCCAATACGGATCCGCGATTTGAGAACAAAGTAGTGATCGTGACTGTCACGGGCAGTTGGTGCGGGAGCTGCCGCGAGGAAGCGCCATTCCTAGCCGACCTTTACCGCCGATATCGCACCCGCGGACTGGAAATTGTAGCCCTCAATTTCGAAGAACCGGAGCAGCGGAAAGAACCAGCCCGTTTAAAGGCGTTCATCGATGGATACGGTATCGAGTACGCCTACCTTCTCGCTGGTGAGCCCTCCGAGGCGCAAGCCAAGCTTCAGCAGATAGAGAATCTCTATGTCTGGCCGACCACATTCTTCCTGGGCCGCGATGGGAGGGTTCAAGCCCTGTATGCCGGCTTCTCAGACAGTGGCGAGGACAACGCCGCGCTGAAGCGGCGGGTGACCGACATCGTTGAGCAGCTGCTGTCTGGAAACGTGGTCGCTTCGAGCTAACCGACAGCGTCTGGACAATTCGAATAGAAGGCGGCCCGCTGAGTTTACCCTGTTGTGTTTCCTGTCCATTGCGACCATGTAGCGCCGACCGGGACTGCTCGACGAGCAAGAGGCGCGCGTGCGTTACGATGAGGGGAAGCCGTTGGGAATCCCCGACGCAACGCATTCAGCCGCTTGCGGTTGAATCGCGGCCTGTGACTCGATCATGATTCGCCCCTATCGCGGTGTGGTGCCGCGCATCGCTGACTCTGCCTTTATCGATCCGAGTGCCGTGGTCATCGGCGACGTCGAGATCGGGGCGCGTTCGTCCGTGTGGCCCAATGTCTCGATTCGCGGCGACGTGAACTATATTCGGGTGGGCGATGAGACCAGCATTCAGGACAACACGGTGCTGCACGTGGATCACCGGGTCTATCCGTGCGTGGTTGGGAACCGGGTCACGGTAGGTCACAGCGTCGTGCTGCATGGCTGCGTGGTGGAAGACGAAGCGCTCATCGGCATCGGGGCGATTGTTCTGAATGGAGCGACGATCGGCCGCGGAGCCATCGTAGCGGCGGGAGCACTGGTGCCGGAAGGCATGGCGGTGCCGGCCGAAACACTCGTGATGGGCATGCCGGCCAAAGTGCGGAGAACGGTCACCGAGGAAGAAAAAGTCCAGTTCCGCGAAAACGCTGAGGGCTACGTGGCGTTGGCGGCCACCTACAAGGAAGAAGAGCAAGCTTGATTCGCGCCGTAAAGGGCACGAGGGATATTCTGCCTCCTTCGAGCGCCGTTTGGAACAGGGTGGAAGAAGCGGCGCGCCGCGTATTCGCGCTGTACAACTATCAGGAGATCCGCACGCCGATCTTCGAAGAGACCAGCCTGTTTGCGCGAGGGGTGGGCGAAGAAACGGACATCGTCGGCAAGGAGATGTACACGTTTGAGGACCGTGACGGCAGCTCGCTGACGTTGCGCCCTGAGAACACGGCGTCTGTTTTGCGTGCCTATATCGAACACCGGCTCGATCAAAACCCCGGCCTTCAGAAGCTCTATTACATCGGCCCCATGTTCCGGCGTGAACGGCCACAGAAGGGGCGCTTCCGGCAGTTTTATCAGATCGGCGCAGAGGCCATCGGTTCCGATTCGCCCGCCATCGACGCGGAAGTGATCGAGATGGTTTTGCATCTGCTCGAAGAGACAGGTATCCGCGGCTCCGAGCTGCTGATCAACTCCGTCGGGTCGAAGCAGTCGCGTGCGCGTTTCAACGAAGCGCTGCGAGAGAAACTCGAGGGCGTTGTTGCGAACATGTGCACGGATTGCCAGCGCCGGGCACAGACGAATCCGTTGCGTGTACTCGATTGCAAGGTACCCGCCGACCAACCGATCATCGAGACGCTGCCATCCATCCTGGATTACCTGGATGATGCCGACCGCGATCATTTCCGCCGAGTGCGCGAGTTTCTTGATGATCGCGACATCCGCTATCAGGTGAAGCCCCGGCTAGTGCGCGGGCTGGACTATTACGCCCGCACAACGTTTGAGATTACGCACGGCTCACTGGGTGCCCAGAACTCGATCCTCGGCGGCGGGCGGTATGACGGGCTCGCGGAGAGTTTGGGATCGAAGGTTCCGGCGCCTGGCATCGGATTCTCGATCGGCGAAGATCGGCTGGTGATGACGGTGGAAGAAGGGCAGGCTGTTTCGATACCGCCCTTGGACATCTATGTGGCTCCCATGGGTGACGTTGCGTTGCGACAGAGCGCCGTGCTGGCCGGCGAACTCCGCCGCGCCGGCGTGTCAGTTGAGGTGGGAACGGATCACAAGCTAAAGCGGATGTTGGAGCTGGCCAACAAACTGAACGCGCGCTACGCGCTGCTGATTGGTGACAACGAGATTGTGAACCAGGCTTACACACTGAAAGACATGGCCAGCGGCGAGCAAACGACGGCCACACGCCAGCAACTGCTTGAGCGCTTTAAGAGAGAGTAAAGAACAACAACAAAATGGCTGAAGTGGAACTTGATTTTCTAGGGGACTTGCGCCGGACGCACAGTTGCGGACAGCTGCGAGCCACCGATACGGGCAAAAGAGCTTTGCTGATGGGCTGGGTGCATCGCCGTCGCGACCTGGGGGGCATCCTGTTTGTTCACCTGCGCGACCGGGACGGCATTACGCAGCTGGTGTTCGATGTCAGCCAGAATCAGGTAGCGCACAAGCGGGCGGAGGAACTGAGTTCGGAATATGTGATTGCGGTGGAAGGCGTCGTGGAATTGCGAAGTGCGGAGACCATCAATCCGAGCATCGCGACGGGAGAAGTGGAAGTCGCCGTCGAGAAGATTTGGATTCTGAACGAATCCCGGACGCCGCCATTTCCAATGGAAGAGCACGTCGATGTAAAGGAAGACGTGCGGCTGAAGTACCGGTATGTCGACCTCCGGCGCCCGCATATGCAGCGCAACATGATGTTGCGGTCGAAGGTTTCATTTGCGGTGCGCCAGGCGCTATACGAGCAGGGCTTCCTTGAAATTGAAACGCCCTTCATGACGCGATCGACGCCGGAAGGCGCTCGCGACTATCTGGTGCCCAGCCGGGTACAGCCGGGAACATTCTATGCGCTGCCTCAGTCTCCGCAGATCTTCAAGCAGCTCCTGATGGTCAGCGGCTATGACCGCTATTTCCAGATTGTGCGTTGTTTCCGCGACGAAGACCTTCGAGCCGATCGGCAGCCTGAGTTTACGCAGATCGATCTGGAGATGTCGTTTCCGCAGCAGGAACAGATTTTCGAGGTGATTGAACCGCTTGTGTCGAAGGTGATGGAGGCCGCGAACAAGCCGGGTCCTGCTTCGATTCCACGGATTACATTCGAGCAAGCGATGCTCTCGTACGGTAGTGACAAGCCGGATCTACGGCTTCCCCCGTTCTATTGCGTGGAAGATCTCTTTCCGGAGTCCGGGCTCACGGGCGAAGGGTTGCCGCTGGTGGCGATCCACATTCCGAAGACTGGGACGCTGAGCCGCAAAGAGCGCGACGAGTTCAAGGCCGCCGGCTTGGAGAAGGGCTTGCGCGTTTACGACGACGTGAGGCGACTGGATCGCGACTACCCGGAGCAAATGGCTAAGGTTCGGGACCGTGTGCAGCCCGCTGAAGACGATCTATTGATCCTGGCCGGTTGGGGCGGCGAGCGAAAAGGCGCATTGCCTGAACGTACGGTGCTTCAGGCGGCAGGCGCACTACGAATGCAGTTGGCCCAAAAGTACAGCGACCGGCACAAGCTGCTGGATCCGGACGTGTTTAAGTTTCTGTGGGTCATCAACTTCCCCATGTTTGAGCGGGATGAAGAAGGCGACCGCTGGAACGCGGCTCATCACCCCTTCACATCTGTGCTCGATGAAGATCTGGAGAAGCTCTCCACCGATCCGGCGCATTGCCGGGCCAAATCGTATGACCTGGTGTTAAACGGCGTGGAACTGGGCTCCGGCTCGATTCGTATTCACCGGCGGGATATTCAAACTAAGGTCTTCGCGGCCCTTGGCTTCACAGAAGATGAAGCAAAGCGGCGATTCGGCTTCTTATTAGAAGCGCTGGAATATGGTGCTCCGCCGCACGGTGGCATTGCTTTGGGCCTGGATCGTCTGGTCATGCTGCTGGCGGGCGAGTCGTCGATTCGTGAAGTCATACCGTTCCCGAAGACCGCCAAGGGCTCGGATCTGATGAGCGAAGCGCCCTCGACGGTTCCGGAACGGCAGTTGAGAGAGCTGGGAATCAAGTTGCTGGGGCCGCAATAGCGGCGGTTGTTTTCTCGTGCGTTTCGTTTGCCGTCATGCGAAGTATCCTGCGTCGCCGATGTCTTGGTGCGGCCGCCTTGGCGGCAGTAAGTCTGCAGTCGGCATCGGCGACCAGTATCGTCATTCTGCGCAGTAGCAGTGAGGTGGTGGTTGGTGCAGACAGCACGCGGACGCTTCGCAACCCTCAAGGAAGCTTTGTTCGCCCGGTCTGCAAGATTATACCGGCGGGGGAACTTCTGTTTGTGGCCGCCGGGCTCACGTTTGCGAACGGCGCGGACGTGGCTGATCTAGCCCAGAGGGCAAGCGCACTGTATCGAGGCACGCCCGCGGCCAGCGACCCCAATGCGGCGATGGACGACTTTCGCCCGCGTGTCCAGCCATTCCTTATCAGTGCATTTGCCGCGCAAGGCCGGCTTGACCTCACACGGAGTGAACGGGAGCAGGGCAGGGTAGTGCTGGAAGCGGCCTACATCGGCTTTAGCGGGGGACGAACTTCGGTCGTAGTGGAGAAGTACCGGGCGGTTGGGACAACTGCGCTCGACATTCGCGTGCTGGCCGAGCGCCGCGTCTATAACTCGGAGACGCTGGGACGTTACACATACATCTTGCTGGGCTCGCACCGGGCAATCGACAAGTATGTCGGCAGCGGCACCGAGCAGGTTTACACGACAGATGGGGCGTCGCGTGCGATTTACCGCCTGATCAGCCGAGAGGCGTCCGCATCATCAGGAGCCACCGGGGGCGCCATAGACATTGCATCACTCACCCGCGGCGGTCTGCGATGGTTACGGAGTAAGCCGGGTTGTCCGGTTTCGTCCGAGGCGACAATCACGCGTCAGGTTGTGCGGTAACGCTACTTGTATTGACGAGCGTAGAAGTAATAGTCGGCTGAATACGGAACTTTGACTTCTTTGCTGAGGTGGTCGGCGTCGCAACCGGATGACGGTGCGCGCCCGCCTTTCGTATTGATTCGCTGAATGCTGGTCACTTTGCCTAGGGTTCCCGTTGAGGTGTGATCGACGGTGGTCAGAAGAAGCCAGGAAATCGCTTGCGGATCAGGAGACCGAGCGCTGATGACCAATTTGCCAGTGATCTTGCTCTCGTCATTCCACTGCCAGGTGGGGCCGATGTAGTGATGGCCGACTTCTTTGCCGGCGTCGTCTGTCAGGACGGCATCCGGCGCAAGAAGGGTGTAGCCAAACGGGGCGCCATTCACATTCGCCTTACATACATAGATCTGGTCACCCTTGCCGTGCGCCATGGCTACAAGCTGCTCATTCTCGGGAGGCAGTAACTCAGTAGGCACGTCGGGCTTCTTCAGATCGTCCGCAAACAGCGTCGACATTCCAAAGAGAAATAGCGCAAGACAAAAGGTTGGTTTCAAGATAGCCCGCATATGGGCAAACGGCTCATTATTCCCTGGAAGTTGATTGTAGTCCATCCGGCCCCTCCCGGCCCAAGCTGCCGATCTGAAAAATCGCCGCTTCGTAGGCGTCGAGGTTGTCTCTGAAAAAGTGGTCGGCCGCCTCGACCCACACCAAACGCTTGGGTTCGGGAAGTTCATCGAAGAAAGCCTGGAAATTTTCACGCGGAGCATAGACATCGTTTGTACTTTGAACGAAGTGCTTCGGAACCGAAACTGCCTTCACGTAGTCGTGATCGGGATGTTTGCTGGGGAAGCCGACCGCGATAGCGCGCGTCAAGCTCGCATCGTTCTTAGCCAAACGAAGCGCAACCCGCGAGCCAAACGAGAAGCCCGCAACTAGTACCGGTAGGCCGGGGTAGCGAGCGCGAAGTTCCGCAAGCCCAGCGAGCGCGTCGTCGACCTCGCCCACGCCATGATCGTACTCACCTTCGCTCAGGTTCACTCCGCGAAAGTTGAAACGCAGTACAACGCATCCCGATTTGCGCAGGCCGCGCGCCAACCGATACACTACCTTGTTGTGCATGGTGCCGCCATGCAGTGGGTGCGGATGGCACACCAGCGCCGCCTCAACCGGTCCTTGATGCTCAGGTTCCTCCAGCATCGCTTCCAGGTTGCCGGCCGGTCCGGTTAGGAAAAAAGTTTCAATTCGGCGAGGCATTTAATTAGGAGACGTGGCGCAGCCAACCGCACGAAGCTGGCTTCATCACGTTGCATGGCGTAGTAACTAAGTCCGATAGTTGCCGAACTGCATGTCGATGCCGAAGTCCTTACCGCGGAGCAGGGCAATGACCTGCTGGAGGGTGTCGCGGTCTTTGCCCGCAACGCGGACTACGTCGCCCTGGATGCTGGCCTGCACTTTCAGCTTGCTGTCCTTGATCAGCTTCACGATGTCTTTGGCTTTTTCCAGCGGAATGCCTTGCTGCAGGGTGATCTCCTGGCGGACTCTTCCTCCGGAGGACTGGGCTACCTCGCCATAGGTGAGGCCTTTGATGGGGATGCCTCGTTTCACCAGCTTTTGACCGAGAATCTCATTAACGGACTTCAGTTTGTACTCGTCGGAACTGGCGAGCTGGACTTTGCGGTCCTTCTCATTTAACTCGATGGTGGACTTTGAATCCTTGAGGTCGTAGCGGGCTAGAATTTCTTTCATCGCCTGCTGAATCGCATTCGTCACTTCAGCCAAGTCGATTTTCGACATTACGTCAAACGTATTGTCAGCCATAATTCACCTTTGAAGTTGCGCGAGGTCTTCTGCCCGGCCTCGCCTCACCGTTGACCACTATACCGCTTGACCCGAGGGACGTCGGGGGGCCGCAGAGGGCCGGCTTCTATGAATGCCGTTCGGCTACCACCGTACGGGCGTTGGCCGGCTGAGCCCCGGCGACCGGCGTCGAAGCACGCTGCTGGGCTAGAGCCAGCAAAACCCTATCAGTCATTTCATTGATCAACACGGGCATGGCGGTTTCAAGCGCCAGCGTGACGGCCGCCCGAACGATGGGACGATCAAAAACCTGGGCCGGGCTCGTATCTTCTTCTTCCGCTCGCTCAGCGCGCGCCTCGCTAAGAAGGGGTCCAATCGCCGATAGCAGCGCTGAAGCTTCAAAGGGCTTGCGGATGATGGCGTCAGCACCGGCGTTGCGGGCATCCTGCTCGTCGAACCGGTCGGCGGGCCCGGCGGCAAATACGATGCGGACGCGCTTATGCATCGGCTGCGCTTTGAGGAAGCGAGCCAGTTCAAAAGCGTTCTTGGTGGGCAGGTACACGTCGCAAATGAACAGGTCGGGGTCAAAGTCAACCAGGCGGTGAAGCGCCGTGGCGCCATCCGTCACGCTGACCACCTGACTTTCGCGGGTGTTGAGGATTTGCTCTGCCAGCCGTAACACCTGCGGGCTATCGTCTGCGAGCAGGATACGGTTCATTGTTGCGGTGGAGTGGTCGGCTGCGGGGGAGCAGGCTGGGTAGCAGCCGGGGGCGGAGTCTGTCCGGCCGGCGGCTGCGCTGCGGCGGGCTGAGCGTCGGCAGGCTGTCCGCTTTGATCCGTAGGTGTCGTGGCCGACGTTGAGGCTGGAGCCGTGGTCTGATTCTTGTTCTTCTTGGCCTTCTTGTATTTCTTCATCGCTTCGGCCTGAGCGGCCGCAATGTCCTTGGCGTGGTTCGAAGGCATGGCTCCTTGGGGCGCTGCTGCCGGTTGCGCCGCCGGTTGCGCTTCCGGGGTGGGCGGAACGGTCTTGCGAGCATCCGCTCCCTCGTTCAGAGCCTTCGAGCCGGCATCATTGAGTGGCACAACCTCTATGTCATTCTTACCGGCTGGAGCACCGGCAGCTGCCGCGGGCGGAGCCGCCTCGGCCGTGTTCTGAACCGGAATGCTGACCGGTAGAGTTGGTTTCAACATGACCATTGCGGGCTGACCGGTATGCGCTGCATGGGTCATATCAGGAGCTCTAAAGAAGACCTGTGTCTCGCGCTTGATGAGCGATTGCTTTACATAGTGCTCCTGATCGTACTTCTCCTGGTTGAGGGCCTCCTGGTTGGGCTCAGGAACCGGCATTTCCAGTTCAGCGAGCTTTTTCTTCGCGTTTCCGACCTCGCTACCAAGGGGATAATCGCGTACGATTTTGGCGAAGTCGTCGCCGGCCCGCTGGCGGAAACGGGGCCCCATATCCATGTAAGCCAAGCCCGCTTCGTATAACGCAACATCGGCCTGGCTGAAGAGCGGATACTGCGCCGCGACATCGTCCAGGCGGTTGGCAGCGGCCGGATTACTGCCTTTATGGAAGTAGTACTGGCCGACGTCGAACTCGTGTTCAGCAAGCGCTTCCTGGATGTTGCGCAGGGTTTGCATAGCGATGGGCGCGTATTTGCTGTTAGGGAATTGCTGGATCACCTGCAGGCACTCATAGTTGGCGCGCACTGCCTGCGTGTCATCACGATCGGCCTTGTCCATTTGGTTGTAGTGGATCATGCAGATGCGGTTCTGCGCTTCGGCTGCTTCCTGCATCGCCGGATAAAACAGAATGAAGTCCTTGTATTCCGCTTCGGCCTGGGCCAATCCGTTAGCGCCACCTTCGCGATACCAGCTATCGGCAATCGCCAGCTTGGCCTTTGCCAGGTATTCACTCGAATCGTAAGTGTTGATCAGGGTGTTCAACGTAATACGCGCAACCTCGTAACGACCATGTTCGATATCGTTCATGGCTTTGTCGAAGAGCACCTTGTCGGGCTGCTGGGTGTCTTTCGTGATGGGGTTCTCGTATTTCTTCTTATGCCACGGCACCTGTGAGGACGCGAGACCCACCGAGAGTAAAGCGACGAGGGCAACCTTAAGTAATTGAGCGTTCAAATTCATGTTTCCTCTACACCCTAACAAGTTCTGCTTCGGCAGCGATCTGCTGCAATTCCTGGACTGCGGCAATAGGGTCCGAAGTGCCAAACACGGAGGTGCCGGCTACCACCCAGTCCACCCCGGCCCGAACGACATCCGCGAGATTGTGGGCCGATACACCGCCATCGATTTCAATGGCAAAACGAAGGTCGCGCTCCTGCCGGTACCGGTAGAGTTGACGGACCTTTTCGAGTGAGTGTTGGATAAACCGCTGTCCGCCGAAGCCGGGATTCACGCTCATCACCAACACGTAGTCGACGATTCCCAGCACGTCCTCAAGCAGCGCGGTGGTGGTCGCCGGATTGATCACGACGCCGGCCAGCGCCCCCTCTTCCTGGATCAGATGCAGTGTCCGGTTCAGATGACGGCAAGCTTCGTAATGCACGCTGACAGAAGTCGCTCCCGCCTTGATGAAGATCGGCGCATATGTGTCGGGATCCTCAATCATGAGGTGGTGATCGAGCTTGAGCTTGGTCACGTTTCGGATGGACTCAGTCACGGGCGGGCCCAGCGTCAAGTTCGGAACGAAATGCCCATCCATGATGTCGACATGTAGCATCTCGACCCCAGCCGACTCGACGAGGCGGATCTCTTCGCCGAGACGCGCAAAGTCGGCCGCTAGAAGTGATGGGAGAATCTGTACCACGTTTGCTACCTATCGCGAATCCGGCCTCAAGACATGTGAATTCCTGCCAGAGCGCCAACTGGTGGCCAGCCCGGAAAAACGGCGGGAAACACCTATTTTCCTGGGGACTAGATATTCCCAGAACGTTCCGATCTTAACACGGCGGCGTAGAACCCATCCCCAGGATCGCGACCAGGAAGTCTCCATGTTTCTTCAACTAAACGAATGTCGTCGGAACTCTCCACCGCCCACTGGGTAACTTCTTCATTTTCTTCGGTCTCCAGCGAGCAAGTCGCATAAAGCAGCAGGCCGCCCGGCGCCAGACAGTCGAGCGCATTCTGAAGAATCAGCCTCTGCCGGCTTTGCTGCAACGGCAGATTCTTGGATTGGACGCGCCATTTGATTTCCGGGTTTCTCGCCAATGTGCCTGTTCCCGAGCAGGGTGCATCGACGAGAATGCGCTGGAAACGAGAACGAAACGGTAAGGGCTTGGTGGCGTCCAGGACAACTCGTGGGCAGATGTCGGGAACCTGGTGGAGACGCTTCTCGCTCCAATCGCAGGCCAGCGCACTGAGCGGCGTTTCCAATGCCTGCCTCGTCTTGTTGCCCGGCGCGGCACAGACATCTAAATAGGAGAGACCGGGTTCAAGTTGCAACAGAGGAATGATGGCCTGGGAGCCAATGTCCTGAAAGCGCAGACCGCGACGGCGCAGATCGTGTGCGGCGCCCTCCACCAGGCGATAGCAACCAGAGACCGCGGTGGGCTCCAGTTTGAGGCCGTCCTCAAGTGGTGGCGGCGAACCCGGAGCGACCCGGATATAGTGCTCGGGTTCTTGAAGCGCGGCACGCGCGATCCGTTCGGCCTCCGCGGCTCCGTAGCGGGCCGTCCATTTTCGCAGTAACCAGCGTGGGCATGATAGTTCAATCGACTTTCCCGGCCACCGCAGCGGCGCACGGTCCACCTTACGCAGCACAGCATTCGTCAACCCGGCAGCCGCACGCTTACCCTGTTTTACGAGTTCGACCATTTCGTGGACGGCTGCGTGGGGTGGAATGCGGTCCAGATACCGTAGCTGAAAAACCCCCATCCGCAAGGCGATGAGCAGCCCAGGCTCCAACTGCCCGGGCGCACGCTTGCTGTAATGCTCCAGGAGAAAGTCGAGTTGCGCCTGAAATCGAAGGCAGCCAAAGACGATCTGACCGGCCAGGCCGGCGTCTCGTGACGTCAGCTGAGCCGCTTCCGCAAGCAGTTCATCGCTGGCATAGGCGCCTTCCTCCACTCGACAAAGAACGTCGAAGGCAACGCGACGGGCCGGAGAAATGGAAGAAGGAGGCAAGCCTCATTATCGACGGCGGACGCTAACTGCTGCGCCGGGAATCGCCGCAGCTTCCTCGCGCACGGACGGGCCCTCAGTCCGGTTTCGCGGCGCCGCCTGTTGCTGGGCTTGCCATGCGCGCCAGAAAGAACCAACGCAGCGTGCCTCTGGGTTGCGCGCCGAAACCTTCCAAGTCTAGACGCAGCACGGCGCCTTTCTTGAAGTCGACGCGTAGCTCTCGCGCACCGAGCAGATAAGCAGCCAAGTTCGAAAACTGCGGCTCATGGCCCACCAGCATCAATTCCGCCTCGCCACGATGCGCGCGAATCTCATCCCAAACTTGCTCGACCGGCGCGTTGGGCGTCAGAGCCTTGGTGCGCAACACCGCGGCTTTTGTCTTGAAAACGCTGCGGGCGATTTCGGCAGTTTGAAGGGCACGTGTCAAAGGGCTGCTGACGATCAGGGAAGGGTTGACCTCCGCGCTTGCGAGGGCACGCAAGGTCTCACGAAGCCGACGGCGGCCGTCCGTCGTCAACTCGCGATCCGAGTCGTTCATCCCGATTCGGCCTTCCTCTGCAATTCCGTGGCGGAGTAAGTAAACCTGCATGCGATGGGGTTTCGCCTTTCATTCTGGCATACTGAAGCGTTGGCACCAATTGGGAAAGCCCGTCAAGACCTGATCTTGCTAGTCGTTGCGATCGCCGCGGCGACTCTGATTCAAGTTTCGATTGCAGCCAGCCAGACTCTTCTGGGTCTTGGAATTGCGTTACTTTTGGTGTTCCGCCGCAAATTGGAGTTTCCACCGATCTGGCCGCAACTGGCGCTGTTCTTCGTGCTGACACTAATTTCGGTGATGGTTTCGCCGGACCCCTGGGGCGGTCGCCCGCAAATCAAGAAGTTTTTCGTATTTCTCTTCATTCCCCTGATTTACAGCGTATTCTCCACACAGTTCGACAAAGTCTACTATCTGATGGTTGGTTGGGCGGCGGCAGCGACCGCCTCCGGCCTATGGGGCTTGGTCCAATTCGTGACTAAGTATCAGCACATCAAGCAAACCGGCGGAGACTTTTACACCGTCTATGTCGAGCGGCGCATTACCGGCTTTGAGAGCCACTGGATGACGTTCGGCGCACTGCAATTGAGCGTACTCTCGCTGCTGCTGGCGCAGTGGTGCTTTTCCAGCCGGAAGATGCCGCTCTGGGCGTATGGAAGTCTGGCGATCATCTCCATGGCGATACTACTGGGCTGGACCCGTAGCATCTGGATTGCGACAGTGGCTGCCGTGCTTTACCTGGTCTGGTGCTGGCGGCCGAGGATGGTGTTCCTGCTGCCGGTGGTCCTGGCGGTGGCCTACCTGGTTGCACCCAGCACGACGCGCGAACGTTTTAAGTCGCTCTTCGAGCCGCATGGCGAAACGGATTCGAATCGGCATCGCGTGGTGACCTTCCGCACGGGTGTCGAAATGGTCAAAGCGCATCCGTGGTTTGGGATTGGGCCGGAGCAGATCCGGCGCCAGTTTGATTCCTATGTGCCGGCGGATATCACGCGGCCTCTGCCGCCGGGCTTTTACGGACACCTCCATAACATCTACATCCAGTACGCAGCCGAGCGAGGCATTCTGGCGCTGCTGGTGTTTTTCTGGCTCATCGCCTCCATTTTATGGGACTGCCTGCGCAACTTGCGGCGGCTTCGCCCCGGCCTCTCGCAGGAGCGCTTCATCATGCAGGGAACCGTGGCGTCGCACAATCGGCATTCTGGTCGGTGGCCTGTTTGAATTCAATCTCGGCGATAGTGAAGTTTTGATGATGTACGTCGCGGTGGTCGCGGTGGGTTATGCGGCGATCAAACACAGCAGAAGCCTACCCGGCCGCGAGTTGCCTGGAGCGCGTTCGCCCGTTGCTGAACACTGAGGACTTGCGATGAAGGCGATGAGAATTCTGCTGGTTGGCGGCTCCGGTGGATTGGGCCATGCCTCGGCGGAGTTGCTCGCCGCCGAAGGTTGTGAGTTAGCCGTCAGCTATTACCGGAATGCGGCGCGAGCCAATGCGATGAAGGGCTTTGCACAGGTGCTGCATGCCGACATCACCGAGGCTCCGGCCCGGACGCGTTTGCTGGACGAAGCGGGCGTTCTGGATGGGCTGGTGGTTTTCACCGGCGATCCCGCGCGAGTCACGTCCCCTGATCAGTTGCAGCAGCAGATGGTGACCTCGCACGCGGTCAACTATATGGGGCCGTTGCTACTGGCGCGCGAGGCTGCGGAAAACATGAAGCGGAACCAGAAGGCCGGTTCCATCGTGCTGTTTTCGACCATGCAGGGCGTGGGCCTGTTTCCCAACTCCACAGCCTACGCGGGCGCCAAGGCCGCTCTGATTCACGGAGCACGTATCCTGGCAAAAGAGCTGCGCGCTCCGCACAACATCCGGGTCAACGTGATCGCGCCCGGGATCGTCGACGCCGGGATGGCTCAGGCCAGCATCGCCGCCGGCAAGTATGACCGCTACCTTTCCGAAGGAGTCATCACACGACTCGGACGAGCAAGTGACGTCGCCCGGACTGTGAGGTTCTTGTTGGAACCAGACAGCTACATCACCGGCCAGGTCATCAGCGTGGATGGCGGCATAACGCTGTAGGGGGTGATACTCCGTGGGCTTCGGTGGTCGGTCATTTTTGCCGGCGCAGAAGAGCGGTTTCCACGGGATGTCGACGAACGAGCCATTCGACAACACCCACCACCAGTAGCAGCACGGTGTAGTGGAATATTAGATGGGGAGGCAAGCAAGAATGGTTCCCTACGGTGGACGACGCCCCGAGATCGGATGGAGCGCACCCATGAGCGGGGGCTGGCAAACTCAGCTCAATCGCGTAGGACGCTGGTACCGTCGGGCATCCAACGCCACAGAACCCATAGATAGGTGTGACTACGTTTACGCCCTTTTTTGAGAATGCTTTCCACCTTCGAGACCGGCTCCAAGATCCAGGCGCAGTGTCCGAGACGGATTTGCAGACGTTCTTTGAGAAGAGCGAGGAGATGCGTCTGTGCCGCGATCTTGCAAATTCCCACAAGCACTATTCACTCAAACGTCCTAGCCAAACTACTCCGCCATCGGAAGTTCGGGAGTACTCACCCGCAAGTGGAAATCTCAGCTCCGATGTCTCGGCTGATGATCTTGAGCGATGGCAAGAAACACGATGCGGTCGATCTCGCCAGTCGCGTCCTGCGGCTCTGGGAAGCGTTCATTCCTTCGACTGCGAAATAGTCCCGGCGTCCTCATCTGGCAAAGCGAACGTCAGCAGCGCGGAGCCCGACGGCATGGTAAGGTATTGCTTGCCTTCAATCATGTAAGTAATCGGCGACGTTACCAACCGTGAGCCTGTGTTGATCCGCCAGAGAAGTTTGCCGGTCTCGGCGTTAAAGGCCATCAGATAGCCATCTTCATCACCCGCGAAAACCAGGTTGCCGGCGGTCGCCAGTGTGCCTGCCCACGGCGGCCGGTTCAGCTTGAAAGTCCACCGGATGTCGCCGGTGAGCGGATCCATAGCCGTAACCTGTCCCCAGTCGCGCGTGGTGGCTTGGCCGCGCGATGTGCCGCCCCAATAAGGGCGCCCCTCTTTGTAAGCCGGTGCAATCGGAAAAAACGTGTCGCACTGTTCGCGCACGTTGAAGTAGAAGAGCCCCAGCGAGGGTTGAAACGACGGGGCCATCCAGTTCGTCCCCCCGGACTGACCAGGACACACGTCATGGCCGTCTTTGGTCTCGGCGGGGGCCGGTGCGAGCACCGGTCGGCCTTTGGCGTCAATCTCTCGCGCCCAGTTCTGGCGCGCAAAGGACTTCGCCAGTAAGAACTCACCCGTCACACGGTCGAGGACGTAATAAAACGCGTTTCGATTGGCCTGCACCACCAACCTGCGCGTCTTCCCTTGCCAGGGGAGATCGAGCAGCATCGGCGTCTCCGCCGCGTCCCAGTCGTAGACATCGTGCGGTGTGAACTGGAAGTGCCATTTCAGTTTGCCGGTATCGCCATCGAGCGCCACCAGACTATCGGTGTAGAGATTATCTCCCGGCCGATTTCCGCCGTAGAGATCCGGTCCCGGATTTCCAACGCCCCAATAGATCGTATTCAGTTCCGGATCGTAAGTGCCTGTCATCCAAGTTGGGCCGCCTCCATGCTGTTCCGAACCGCTCCCCCAAGTCTCCGACCCTGGCTCTCCGGGCGCCGGCACCGTCCAGAATCGCCACGCATGCTTTCCGGTATCGGCGTCATATGCATCCACGTAGCCGCGGATTCCGAACTCTCCGCCGGAGACGCCGGCCACTACTTTGTTCTTCACGATCATTGGCGCCATGGTCGCTCCGTAGCCCTTCTGCCATTGCGCCAACTCAACGTCCCAAATCACCTGCCCGTTACGTGAGTCAAGCGCCACCAGATGGGCGTCGGGCGTCACCATGTATAAGCGCGAACCCAGCATCGCAAGGCCCCGGTTCATCGTGCCGCAACAGAGCTTCACACCATCGGGAACACGATACTGATAGCGCCACAGCTCGCGCCCGGTCTTCGGATCCAAGGCAAACGCAAAGCCGTTCGCGGCGGTCAGGTACATGACGCCGTCCACGACCAGCGGAACCGTCTCGAAGGCGCCCGGCTGGTCGGTTTGGAAGATCCAATCGACCCGCAGCTTGGCGACATTGCCGGCTTGAATCTGCGACAGGTTGCGGAAGCGCGTTCCACCATAGTCGCCCCAGTAAGTGAGCCAGTGCTGTGGCTCACGGGCCGACTGCAGGATTCGGTCGAAGGTCAAATCCTCAGCGAAGGCCGGAAGCGCCAAAACGAGGACGGTCAAGAGCAGAAGTCTGTTTTTCAATGAATACCTTGTTGCTTGGGCGCAGTTGTTGGGGTGGCCGGTGCGTCCCGCAGCGTTGACAGATAGGCGAGCAGGTTTTGAAGTTCTTCATCCTTTAGGCGATAGGGCGGCATCAGCGAATCGGAGAGGTACTTCACCTCGCGCAAAGAGTCTTTCGAGTACGACTGAAAACGCTGATCGGGCAATCGGAGTTGAATGGAGAACGTGTCCTCGTTGATGCGAACGCCGGTATAGCTTTGGCCATCCTTTGTTATCACGGTTACGCCTTTGTACTCATCCCCAATATCGGCGGACGGATTAACGAGGGATTCTCGCAAGTATTCGTAGGACCTCGCGCTTCCGATTCTGGTCAGAGCAGGGCCGTAAACGCTTCCTGCCGTGCCAATTTGATGGCAAGTCGCACACCCGTTCTGCGCATACAGCGCCTGTCCGGCCCTCGCGTCACCCGCGATTGCCGGCTGTGTCGCCGACCCATTACGCAGCGATTGGACATACGCAACCAAGGCAGTCAACTCGTCCGGTTCAAAGTCGAAATCCGGCATGCTCGACCCTTTCACCCCGTCGCGTATGACGCGCGCCAGGTCGGCGTCCTCGTTCCCATGACTTAAGGAGGCCACGAGAAGGTTCGGACCGCGGCCGCCCTTAGCGTTCGTTCCATGGCAGAAAGCGCAGTTGCCCCGGAAGAGAGCTTCGCCATCGGCCGTCACCGGCTGTGCGGATATGACGGTTGCGAAGCTAAGCAGCGCGATGGCGGGCCCGGCGAATCTCAAGCGGATACCATGCAGTTCGCTCTACCGATGCCTGCCCGCGGGCCCGGGCCTCTTCTGGCGGCGCGGCACCGCTGCCGTTGGGCGCTGCGCCGCGAGCGCCGCGGTGTGCTTTTTCTCAGATGGCACACCCGCTTCGGTTTTGAGATGCTTGACCTCTTCCGGTGTGAGATCCCGGTGCTTTCCAATTTGCAGCCCTTCCAGCGTCAGCGAGCCGAGCTTCACTCGGACCAACTTCAGCACTTTGCTCCCGATCGCTTCAAGCATACGCCGGACCTGGCGGTTGCGGCCCTCTGTGATGGTGATTTCGAGAAAGGTGCTAGTGGCGGAATTGCGCACATGCACCACCGCAGCAGGACGAGTGACGCCGTCGTCCAACTGCACGCCTTGGCGCAGCGACTCCAACTGCTCGTTGCTTAACTGGCCCGACGCCTTCACCAGATAGGTCTTCGGCACGTGACGCTTCGGATTCGTCAGTGCTTCGGCGAGAAGTGTGTCGTTGCTCAGTAACAGCAGCCCGCTGGTATCGAGATCGAGCCGGCCCACCTGGGCAACAAACTGGTCGACGCCATGGAGCAAATGGTAAACCGTTGGACGCCCCTCCGGATCCTTGTAGGTCGTGACGTAACCCTTGGGCTTATAAAGAAGGATGTAGCGCTTCCCCTGATCACGCACCAGTTTGCCATCGAGCGTAACCCGGTCGCTGTCGAGATCCACCCAGTGGTCGGGGTTCTCGATAACTTTTCCATTGACGGCAACGCGGGCCGAGCCGATCCAACTGCGCGCTTCTGTACGGGAACCGAGCCCGGCCTTTGAGATCACGCGATCCAGTGTCTTCAGTGATCGCTGGGCGCCCGTCTTATCCGGGGCGCGAACGGTGGAACCGGGCTTGATGCGCTTATTCACCGCAAGTCAGCGCCAAAATTGAGGGACTTCCGCTGGGCACGCTACTACTTCCCTTCAGCCGGCGGCAATGGCTTGCGGGGGAAGCGCTCTTCTCGATTCGCAATTTCATAGACGGCCGTCGCGATCACTGCTGAGGCCTGCATTAGATCTTCAGCAACTGCATGGCTGTAAGTGTCCATGTTCGAGTGATGCGCAACGGTCTCGTAGTCAAGCGCGTCTTGAACGAATTGAAAACCAGGCAGACCAACGGCATCAAACGACAAGTGATCTGTGCCGCCGGTATTCTGCAAGGTGATGGTGGTGGCGCCCATGTCTTGGAACGGCCCAAGAATCTGCTGGAAAATCGGTCGGGCTGCGTCATTGCCCTGCAGATACACTCCTCTGATCTTTCCACTCCCGTTGTCCAGATTCAGATACGCGTCCAGTTTGGCGTGCTCCGGCTTCAGTTCCATGGTTTTCGAATCAGCGAAGTGCGCCGTCACATAGGCTTTTGAGCCATAGAGCCCCTGCTCTTCCCCGCTCCACAGCCCGATGCGTACAGTCCGCTTCATGGGCAGGTTCAGACTCTTCAGAATCCGCATCACTTCAATCATGACGGCGCTGCCTGCGCCGTTGTCGGTCGCGCCGGTGCCGCTATGCCAGGAATCGAAATGCGCGCCGATCATGACCACTTCATCGGCTTTGGCTGTGCCCGGGATCTCTGCCACAATGTTCTGACCCATCTGATCCTGGTCGGAGTACTTCACTTTTAACTCCGCGCTGATGACAACCGGGATCTTCTTCTCAAGCAGCCGGGTCATACGCGAGTACTGTTCTTCATCGACGGCAAAGGTTGCCGGCGCCATCGCGGATTTCGCTCTCTCCGAACCGGCGGCTTCGGCGTGGTTCAGCCCGTCGTGGTCGCGGGCATCGGTACGGATCACGGCCAAAACTCCTTCATCGTGCAGAAACTGGCCCAGCTTGTTCCGCAACTCGACATAGCGATCAAAGAATTCATCAATCTGAGCTTCCGTCAACGACATGAAGAACTTCATCTGGCCCGCGGAGTCGTCTGGAATTTGCAAATGATCCCAATCGAGCTTTTGCTTCACCGTCGGCGCGGGTGCCTTGGAGAGGTCCGCTAGCTCTGCATCCGTGTAGCGCTCAAAATTGGCCTTGGTGCGCGGCGCAATGGGCTTTGGTGCGGTAACCAGCACGATCTTGCCCTGCAGCTTACCCTTCCATTTGTTTTCAAATTCTTGAATCTGGTCGGCGTACTTCTTGAGGTTGAACTCCCGGCTTGGCAACGCGGCGAGCATCACCTCGCCCTTTACGACGCCATTCGTGGGAGCGCTCCACGCCAACGGCGCCGCAACCAGGTGCGCATAGCGCGGTGAGAGCATGTCGATGGTGTAGCTTTCGATTGACCAACTCCGGCCAAACGGTCCCCACGCTTCTTCTTTTACGCCTGAAAGGCCATAAGACTTCAGGCGATTGACGGTCCATTGCGCCGCTTCGTTAAACTCTGCCGATGCAGTCAAGCGAGGTCCGTAGACATCGCTCAAGTAGGACAGGGTGTCCATGACTTGCGAGTTGTCAAACGCTTCGGTCTTGATCTGGTGAATAACGTTAAGAGTCTTGGCTTCATCTTGTGCGCCGAGTGTGAGGCAGCACAGGAGAAGAACGGACAAAGTGCGCATAGGCGTTACTGTACAACACCGGGCTTTCCAAGCCGACTTAGCGCCGGGTTGGAAGGTTGCCAAAGCGGGCAACCGCCATCAATCAGTCTTTGTCCTGCTCAAAGAGCGATTGATCCCGGCCAACCCATCCGCCAAGGAAGAGGACAGCCGTAATCCGCTCCATGTTGTTAATGTCCTCGATCGGATTACCGTCCACCAGGATGAATGTGGCATCGCGCCCCTTTTGGATAGAACCGATCCGACTCTCGGCTCGCAGAGCCCGCGCGGCATTGTAAGTAGCGCCTTGCAGCGCGATCGCCGGTGGGATGCCGGCCTTCACCCACAGCTGAAGCTCGCGCTGGATGGTGGGTCCGTGAATGACCAGTAAGTTGCCAGCATCCGATCCCGTAATCAACATGACGCCGGCCTTGTACGCGTTCATCAGGTTCGTTTCGGCGCGCTGGTAGCCGGCCTCAAGTCGCTCCGGCGGGACCTTTTGATCGGTCGATCTCGCGAGCTCAATTCGCGTGGAATCGAGCAAAGCCTTCGGGCCTACTTGCTGCACCAGCGGCCGGTCAAGCAGATCCGTTTTACCTTGCGATAAGTCTCGAACCGCTTCGATTACGGACAGCGTGGGGTCATAAGCGATGCCTTTTTGCTTCATCGCATCGAACAGCTCGGCCGGAACTAAATCCCGGAACGAGCCGTGTTCAATGCTATTTGTCCCGGCATCCACGGCATCTCTCACGTCTGATGAGTCGCCCGTATGCGTGGCGACCGGTAGGTTGTCGGCGTGCGCTTGCTTCACAATCTCCCGGTAGATGGTGGTATCCAGCCGGGTGAACAGCATGCCGGCCGTGCCGGCTTCGAGAATTGCCTTGATTCCATCAACACCTCTTGCTTTCAGTGCGTCGACCTGCGTTCGTGCTTCTGCCGCCGACTTCGGAGTTCGAGAGATCTGCGCGTTGAACGCCGCACGCATGTTCTCGGGAACATACTTTCCGTATTCGGTGCCGTGCCCGCCCTCCGCCGTGAACATAGGTCCGTCGACGAAAAGCTCGGCGCCTTCGTAGGAGCCATCTGCAATCTGGCTCCGCAGTTTAAGTGACGCGTCGAGTGCATCTCCAACGCTTCGGACCGCCGTGATGCCGCTGAAAAGATAAGCTGCCAATTCGCGCTTGGCGGCGTTCGGCTTCGCATAGTCCGTGGCGTTTGAGTACAGTCCACCCGGTGCGCCCAGATGAACGTGCATGTCAATTAATCCGGGCAACAAGGTCTTGCCGGAAGAATCAATAACCTCGGCCTCCAGCGCCTTCTCGTCCGCGGGAGGCGTGTCGTAAACCTCGGCGATTTTGCCGTTTTTTACCAACACGGCCCCGTTTTGAATCACCCGGCCGTCGCCAACAAAAATCCGCACATTCTTAAACAGCCGCGCCCGGCCACGGCTCATGGCGCGGGAGATGACCTTGTCCTTGTCCAGGTTTTCCTTCGTCTTTGCCTGGTAGACGCCCAACAAGAGAAACGGCGCGAGAACCACCAGGATCCATAGCTTAGCCTTGCCCGCAATCTTTTCCTCCTTCTCCCAGCGGAAGAGCTTGATGCCTATAAAGATGGCTACCGCACAAGCCAGCATGAGAGCGGCAGCGGAAGTGAGGTTTTGCCAAAAGCCTTCGCCCTTGAGCATGATCGACTGGACGCCTTGATATAAGTACGTTGCCGGGAGAAACTGGCTGGTTATCTGCAACCACCGCGGCAGGAACCAGGTCGGGAACGTCGCGCCGCTCAAGAAAAGCATCGGCAGATAGAGCAGCTGAATCAGGATCTGGCCTTCCTGTGCTGAATTCACGACCGAAGCGATGATCATCCCGATGGCGCGGAACGCAACCGCTCCCAAGGCAATAAACAAAAACAACTGCCCGATGTGTTCGGGGTACGGCATGTGAAACCACACATGCGCGAGCACCAGAATGAAGATGACTGTCGGCAAATAACTGACGAGTCCGGAAACGAGCGAAGAAACAATGATCGGAGCGGGGCCGCCGGGCGCTACTTTGAAACGCCGCAATACGCCCGATTCCCGGTCCTGAACGGCTCGCATGCCGGCGCCAAAAAAGCCGCTTCCCAACACGCCGATCAGGATGACCATGGTCACCACTTGAGCCATGGCAGCCGGGTTCTTCGCCGCATCATAAGAAAAAGCGAAGATCACAAAGAACATCATGGGAAAGAACAGCGCGAAGAACAGCACGGCGCGGTCACGCCCCATCAGCCGCAGGTTGTTGCGGATATGAGCTAGGTAGGCCTTCATGATTCGCGCAGTCTCTTTCCGGTTAATTCAATGAACACATCTTCAAGCGTCGGCCGCTTCAAGTGAATATCCACCAGCTCCAGCCCGAGCGAATCGATCCACTTCACGGCTTCCACAATCGTTTTGGCAGGTGAATCCGATTGCATACTGACGGAACGTCCGTCCTGCGAAACTGTGTTCTTTCCTCGCCTCAGACCCTCCGGCAGTTGATCCATGGGCACCGGCTCGTTGGTGGAGATCTCGATCATCGCGTTACCCAGTGTCCGCTCCTGGATTTCGCGCGGCGTGCCGAGCTCGATAATCTTGCCCGCATCGATAATGGCGACCCGGTCGCACAGCCGTTCCGCCTCCTCAATGTAATGCGTGGTCAATAGAATGGTGCGCTTGTTCTCTTTGAGTTCCTGGATCAGGCTGTGGATCTCGTGGCGGACCTGCGGATCCAAGCCCGTGGTCGGCTCGTCTAGAAATAGGAGCGAGGGGTCATTCACCAGCGCCAGTGCAAGCGCCACACGCTGTTTCTGGCCTCCCGAGAGCGAGGAATAGAACGCATTCGACTTCTCTCCCAACTGCAAGCGTTCCAGCAGTTTCTTGTTGTCGGTGTTCTTGGTGTAGAAGGCGGCAAACAGGTCCAATGCTTCGTGGACGCGAATCTTATCCGGAAGGTTCGTGGCTTGGAGGCACACGCCGATCCTGTCCTTCAGTTGATCGACCTGGACTCCGGGGTCGTAGCCTAGAACCGATACTTTGCCGCTGCTGCGCGGCCGCAACCCCTCCAGAATCTCGACGGTGGTTGTCTTGCCGGCCCCGTTTGGACCAAGCAGACCGAAAACCTCACCCTCTTTGACTTCGAGATCGATTCCGCGTACTGCTTCGAAAGGGCCATACGATTTGTGTAGCCCCTCTACCGTGATCGCAGGAGTTGGCATGCGGTTTGTTCCTTACGATCTTACGCTGCCCGGCTTGTTCGGCCCAAAGGATTGGGACGAACGGTGGGTCTTTACGAACCAGCGGCGTCGGGTTTCGGATGAAAGGCGAAGGACGCTACCGGGGCTGCAGCGCTTCACCGCGCAACAGGTCCTCGTACGTTTCACGCAGTCGCGCGACGTGAACTACGCCCTGGTTCACGAGTAATTCACACGGACGGGGACGCGAGTTGTAATTTGATGCGAGCACGAAACCGTACGCTCCGGCCGTTCGGAGCGCCACCAGGTCACCGGCTTGCGGTTCGGGAATCTCGCGGTCGCGGGCGAAGAAGTCCCCCGTCTCGCAGACCGGACCCACGATGTCGGCAATAATCGTTCGTGCAGGCCGCTCCACTACCGGCACAATCTCGTGGTGCGCCTGGTACAACGTCGGCCGGATCAGATCGTTCATGCCGGCATCGAGGATGACGAATGTCTTACTGCCGTTCCGCTTAGTGAACAGCACGCGAGCCAACAGCACGCCTGCTTCAGCCGCAATGGATCGGCCAGGCTCGAGTATGATTTCCAAACCGGCCGCGTCGATGCGACTGCGCAGGTGACGAATGAACTCGCAAATACTGGAGGGGGTGTCGGATGGCCGGTAGGAAACGCCGAGGCCGCCGCCTAAATCGAGATGCCGAATCGGAAAACCCCTCGCGCGCAAACGCTCAACCAGTGCCAGCATCTTGTCCGCAGCTTCAAGCAGGGGCTCGATCGAGAGCAGCTGCGAGCCGATGTGGCAGCTCACTCCATCCGCCACCAGGCTGGGGTAGGCGAGCACCTGTTCATACACCCGTTCCACCTCGGCTATATCGATGCCGAACTTATGCTCCTTGAGCCCGGTCGAAATGTAGGGATGCGTGGATGGCATCTACATCCGGATTGACACGCAATGCAATGGAAGAGGTGACGCCCAGTTCGGCAGCGATTAACCCAAGAGCGTCAACCTCCGGTTCCGATTCGCAGTTGAAGCTGTGAATGCCCTGCTCGAGCGCGAAACGGATTTCTTCTCGCGTCTTTCCGACGCCCGAGAAAACCACCTTCGAAACGTCCGCGCCAGCCGCCAATACGCGGAACAACTCTCCCCCCGACACGATGTCGAAGCCTGCACCTTCCCGTGCCAGCACTTGGAGCAACGCCAAATTGGAATTGGCCTTTACGGCGTAGCAGATGCGATGCGGAATACCCGAAAGGGCCTCACGGTAGGCTTGCAACCGGCTGGTCACCGCGTTTTGGGAATAGACGTAAGCCGGCGTTCCGTAGTCTCGCGCGAGGTCGGTGAGGCTTACGTCCTCGCAGAACAGTGAACCGCCGCGGTAAACAAACCCTGCTGAAGTTTCCATTCGTAATCGGGGTTGACCTACAGGACCTTCAGCACGATGAAGGTCTGGTCGTCGGTCAGCGGCGTGGCTCCGCGGAAAGCGTCGAGGCCGTCGAAAACTTTTTTCACTATGTCCTGCGGCGGCAACTGGCGGTTGGCGGAAACGATGGCGGAGAATCGGTCGCGGCCAAAATCCTCTTCCTTCTCCCGGAGCTGATCTTCGATTCCGTCCGAGAACAGCAGGATTGTGTCGTCGCGCTTCACCTGAATCGACACCTGCTCATATTCGCGATCGTCCAGCAAGCCCAGCGGCACTCCCTCCACCTTGGGTTCGATAATCTCACCACCACGGTAGATCAGCGGCGGCAAAGACCCAGCGTTAGCCATGGTCAGTGTGCGTGTACGCGACTCCCACAACAGCAACAGGAGCGTCACGTATTGTGCGTCCACCTTGCGCTCCAGGAGCGATTCATTTAAAGCCTGCATTAACTGAGCGGGGCTTCGGCGGCGCGGCGCAAGCGTCCTGAGCAGCCCGGACACCATTGCTCCATACAGAGCGGCGGCGGCGCCCTTGCCGCTGACGTCGCCAAACGCTATCAGCGCATATTCGTCACTGTGTTCAAAGAAGTCGAACAGGTCGCCGCTGATCTCGCGCGCCGGCCGAGACTTCATGCCGATTTTCAGGCCAATGATGTCTGGAGCGGTTCGCGGCAACAGGACCGATTGCAACTTGCGCGCGGCCTTCAGGTCCTGATCCATGCGCTGTTCGCGCTGGCCCAGTTCTTCGTACAAGCGCGCATTCTCTACCGAGCTGGCGATCTGCGGGGCCAATAGCGTTAGTGCGCGCGTATGTTCATCGGTGAAGAAGCCGAGCCGCTGGCTCTCCAGATCCAGCACGCCAATCACCTTGTCCTGCAGGATCAGCGGAACTGCAACTTCTGATCGAATGTCCGGGTGCGAGGCGATGTAGCGGGGGTCGGCCGATGTGTCGGCCACGTTCAGGGTTGAACGCGCTTCCACGGCCGCACCGGTGATGCCTTTGCCCAACTCCAAGTTGTCGAGACTGATGCGCTCGTCATAGCGCTGGCTAAAACGCCGGCGCATGAGTCCGTGCTCGCGGTCCACCAGGAAGATACTGAACGCATCAAAATTGATCAGCGCCCGGATAGTCACGGAGATCTTCGAAAGCAGTTCATCCAGATCCAGGATCGAGCTGAATTCCTGAGACACGTGGGCCAGTACGCGTAGCGTCCGATTTTGCCCTTGCACGCGGCGATACAACCGCGCGTTGTCGATGGATACGGCAATTCGCGAGGCAATCAACGTGAGCAGCGCGCGATCTTGTTCAGAGAACGCGTTGACCTTGGTGGATTGCACGTCGATAATGCCAACCAGTTTTCCGCGAGCCAGCATCGGGACAGCGAGTTCGGCGCGCACGGCGTCCAGCGCAACCAGGTAGCGGTTGTCGGTGCGAACATCGTTCACCATGATGGGCTGACGCGTGGCCCCCGCGGCGCCGGTAATGCCTTCACCGAGCGGAATAATCAGGCTGGTTATCTCCGGACGGTGCCCAACGGAATAACGAATACGCAGTCCGCCGGCCTTCTCGTTGTAAAGAAGAATCGCGAACAAGTCATGCGGGATGACTTCCTTGACAATGCTCCCTACGTTCGCCAGCAAGCGATCCAGATCGAGCGTCTCGGAGGTAGCGGCTGAAACCTCCAGTAGAAAGTCAAGCAGTTCAGCTCGCTCGCGAAAACGAACCAAGCCCTTCTTCGGCGTCGCCATCAGTAGTTACCCGCCAGTCGAGGGACCGGCTGTCGTCGACGGTTCGTTCAGTTCATTCAGGATCTGCACGCCGGCACTGGCGCCGATTCGATTTGCGCCCGCCGCGAGCATCTCACGAACCGTTGCCAGGGTGCGTATCCCGCCGGATGCCTTAACGCCGAGTGCCTGGCCAACGGTCTGCCGCATGAGACTGGACGTCTTCAACCGTTGCTCCAGCGCTGGAAAAGCCAGTCGAGGTCTTCACGAAGTCCGCCTTCGCTTCGACCGCAATCTGGCAGGCCTTTACTTTTTGGTCCGTCGTCAACAAGGATGTCTCTAGAATCACTTTCAAGATTGCCCCATGGCGATGGGCCAATTCGGCCAGCTTTGCAATCTCTTGCCCAACCAGCGAGTAATCGGCGGATCGCAGCGCGCCCACATTCTGGACCATATCCAGCTCGCGCGCGCCTTGACTGAGAGCCAGAGTTGCTTCGGCCAGCTTGGTTTCCGTCTGATTGGCCCCCAGTGGAAACCCGATCACGGTGCAGACCTTCACAGGTGACCCGGTAAGGCGTTTGGCAACCAGTGGCACCCAGCAGGGATTCACGCATACCGAGGCGAAACCATTTTGCAGCGCCTCCAGGCAAACCTTCTCGATATCCTGAGCGGCGGCCTCCGGTTTCAACAAAGTGTGGTCGATTGCCGAGGCGATACGCTGTTTCTCGTCAATTTGGTTTGGATGGGACACGATGGAGTGGGGCATGAGCAATGCCGCCAAACAGGTGAGCGCATCGGATTGATCGCTTTTGCGGCAACTCGTGCTTCGGTTAAGAATACCACGCCGAGCGGCCTTGCTCGTTCGGTTCTGAGCCCTTTCTGCGGCGACCGCGGAAGCCAAAAAGGCCAGTCCAGGAATACCGTGCTGGTACGCCTGGACTGGCCGGAATACGGGTGGATTTGTTTGAATTGGTTAGTTCTTAGGGGCGGGCGAAGCCGTCTTGGTGTTGGACGCCGAAGCCGGAGCAGCGGTGGTCTTCTTCGCATGTGTTTTCTTAGCCTTCGTCGTGGACTTGGTCGTGGACGTGGGCTTGGTGTCTGTGGACGGCGCGGGGGCCTGTGCAAACATCATCACGGGAACTGCCATCGCGGTCAAGAGGGTCGATACAAATAGCTTTTTCATTTTCATTTCTCCTTGTGGTGTCGGCGGTTTCGTTCTCCGCCGCTCACATAACCACTGTGCCTGGGATTGCGTTTTGAGACCATCGCCTCGAAAGGTGTATCTTGATCCCGTGTTTTCGGGATAGCGCAAAGCGAATCTTAATGAAAGACTCGTAATCGTGGAGTCTCGCCAAACTATTACCCAACCGTATTTTCAACGGCTTCTGCTGATTGGCTCGGGCGTTTCGGTGCTATTGCTGCTCTCGGCGCTACTGGTAGCCGTCCGCGCCGTGAGCCAGATCGACGAAAACGCCAGCGCATTCGCCAGCGGCCAGACCACCGCCCAGACCCTGATTCAACGCTTACAGAAGCAACAGGATGTTTTGAATGACCGCCGTCTAAAGCTGGCGCGGCGCGCCGACCTCATTAAGAAAGAGGACATTCTTAACCAACTTGCTGAATCGCACGCTGAGATGCAGAGCGCCCTGGAAGCGGCGGCCATCCAGGCCAGCCACGCGCGTGAAAACATCTTGAAGGAAGGCCACGGGCTGCTTCGTTTTACAGTCGAGCTGTTCGCAACATGCGTGCTCCTGTCTTTGGTGTGCGCTTTCTTCACGGTGCGAGCGTCGGCGCAAGTGTTTCGCCGGCTTGAGCAGCAGGCGCGCGATCTCGCGTACGGTGCAATTGCAGGTGCTCGAGAGCCAGGAGCAGATCGCCCGGCGCTTCTCGCATGAGCTGCATGACGAATTGGGTCAGGAACTCACCGCCCTAAAGGCCAACCTGTCTTCCCTGCGCGAAACCCCCAATACCGCTCGCGTGGACGATTGCCTGCAAATTGTCGACAACGCGGTGAAGAATGTGCGGGAGCTCTCCCAGCTCCTGCGGCCCACCATACTGGATGACTTCGGATTAGACGCGGCGTTGCGCTGGCTCACCGAGAATTTCGCGGAGCGCACCGGCATCGAAGTGCAATATCAGTCCGATCTGGGAGGACGCCGGCTCGCCGACTCCACCGAGACTCATTTGTTTCGCATCGCTCAGGAAGCACTCACCAACGTCGCTCGCCATTCGCAAGCAACGCGGGTGGTTATTGACTTAGTCGGCAAGGAGCAAAGCGTCACGTTGTCCATTCGGGACAACGGCAAGGGTTTCACGGCTACGACTTCACACGGCCTCACCGGTCTGGGGCTGGTGGGCATGGAAACGCGCGCGCGTGGCGCCAATGGAACGTTCCGCATACAGAGCTCGCCCGGAGAGGGTGTCAAGATTGAGGTGACGTGCCCGACCCTGTAACCAAGATCTTGCTGGCCGACGACCATACCATTGTTCGCCAGGGTCTGAAACTGATCATCTCGTCGCACGCCGACCTTCAGGTAATCGGCGAAGCCGCCAATGGCCGCGAGGTTCTGGAACTGGCCGAAAAGCTGAAGCCCGACGTCATCCTGATGGACGTGGCCATGCCGGAGCTAAACGGCATTGAGGCCACGCGCCGGCTCCGTGAGGTCTCGCCTCGCACCAAGGTGCTGGTTCTGAGCATGCATAAAGAAGCGGTCTACGTTCGAGAGATCCTCAAAGCCGGAGCTCGCGGCTATATTCTCAAGGACGCGATCGATACGGAACTGATCAGCGCAATCCAATCGGTCGCGCGTGGCGATGGCTACATCAGTCCGGCCATCTCAGGCACGCTGCTCAGCGACTACCGCCAGAACATCACAAATCCGCTGGATCTGCTTTCCTCGCGCGAGCGTGAGGTGCTGCAGCTGATCGCGGAGGGTAAAACCAACAAAGAGGTTGCCACCCGGCTGAACCTCAGCGTGTACACCGTCGATTCACATCGAGGGAAGATCATGGAGAAGCTGAACCTGCACTCCACGGGCGAACTGGTTCGCTTCGCCATGAAGCAAGGGTTGGTGGACTGAAAGGCCGCTATTCGGACGGCGGCATATCGTCCATGCCTTCGGCAGGGTTCTCGAACTTCGTGAATTTGTTCAGGAATACCAGCTTCACCCGCCCGGTGGGACCGTTTCTTTGCTTGGCGAGGATCAACTCAGCAATGCCCTGCAAGCTGGCATTGTCGGGCTTGTAGACCTCTTCACGGAAGATGAAGGCCACCATATCGGCGTCCTGCTCGATGCTGCCCGATTCGCGAAGATCGCTCAGCATCGGGCGATGATCGCCTATGCGGGTTTCCGGCGCGCGGCTCAATTGGGAGAGCACCAGGAAGGGCACCTTCAACTCCTTGGACATCAGCTTCAGGCCGCGCGACATGGAGCTGATTTCCTGCACACGGTTCTCAAAGCGACCTCGGCCCTGCATGAGTTGCAGGTAATCCACCACCACCAGGCCGAGATCCTGGTCGGCCTGCAATCGCCTGAGTTTCGAGTGGATGTCCATCAGGTTCGTGCCCGCCGTGTCGTCGATAAACAAAGGCGCCTCGACCAGCTTGGACATCGAGTCCTGCAAGCTGTGCCGCTCGTGGGAGCTGAGGAAGCCGGCCCGGAAGCGCTGCTGATCCACCCGCGCCGTAGCGCACAACATACGAGTCAACAGTGACTCTTTGGACATTTCGAGCGAGAAAACTGCCACCGCTTTGGGATTGTGCCGATTGGTCGCCACATGCTGCGCGATATTCAGCGCGAATGCCGTCTTGCCCATCGCCGGACGAGCCGCCAGAATGACTAGTTCACCTTCCCGCAAACCGCCGGTTAACTCATCGAACTTGACATAGCCGGTGCTGATGCCCTTGATGCGCTTGCTGGTGTCGAGGAACGCATTTACGCCGCCGGCAAAGTCTTCGATGATCTGCCTTGGGCTCGCCAGGCCGGTCGATGTTTCAGCATCCCCCAGCTTCATCAGGGCGTCTTCGGCCGAGCCCAGAATCTGGTACCCGTCTTCGCCGCTCACCAGGCAGCGGTCGATCATGTCCTGCGAGACTGTGATGATCTTCCGCAGCAACGCCTTTTCTTTGACGATGCCGACGTAGCTCTCGATGCTCGTGATCTGGGGCAGTCCGTCGTCGAGCGAAACCAGGTAGCTGACGCCATCGACGGACTGCAACTCGCCGTGCCTCATCAGCTCGTTGGCGAGGGTTACTCGGTCGATGATCTGCCCGGACTCGTGCAGGTCGGCCATGCGCTGGAAGATGCGCCGGTGCTTTTCGAGCGAGAAGTCTTCGGCTGCGAGAGTTCCGGCGATACGTATGAAGGCAGACTCGTCAGTGAGTATGGCGCCGAGTACGAAGCGCTCCGCATCCAGATTTACGGGAAGGGATTGCTCTATCGATATTTCGCGGGTGGCCATGGACGAGGAGGACAAAGTTAAGGTAGCCAACTACGGGAATAGGAACAAGGACAAATCCTTTTGAAAAGTCAAATTCACAAGAGAATGCTCAACTGTAGCCCGGTTGGAACTGCATGCGCACTAGCTTTTCCACAGCTTTTGAAACGACATTTTGTCGAAGATATGTTTTATATTATCCCTCAAAAATGCAAAAGAAAAAGGCGGCCACTAGGACGGGTGCTTAACCGTTTTGGGGGCGGCTGGTGGCGACCACTGCTGCCCACATTGGTGTCTCGATGCCGCGACCACCGGCCAACCGTATTCGTTGTGAAGGGTAACGATGGCGTCCGTTTTTCAGCGGGGTGTGCGAGGAGCACGGCGAGCCGGTTGAGAGTTCCCCCCTTCGTCAAGCTTCGTCCGTGCGACCCGCTGCCTGCAATAACGCAGATTCTCTTTCGCCAACTCACCGCTCGGATCCATCGAGACCGCCCGCTCCAGGGCTTCCCTATAGCCTGCGGGAGGCGGCCGGCCTGTAAGAGAGTCCAGCCGAGGTCGTTGACCAACTTCTGATTCTCCGGTTCGAGTTCCAGTGCCCGCCGGTTCGCGGACACCGCTTCCTCGTGCAAACCTGCCTTGCTGGCGCAGTAGCCGAGCCTTGGAATAACGCGGGATCGTCAGGGTATCTCTTCACCGCTGTTCGGTAGAGCGCCATTCCATCCTGGTACGCCCCGAACCTGGTGAGAAACGTACCGGCCTCATCGATGATTTGGCGGATGTAGTTTGGACGATTGCGCCGTTTTTAGCTTCACTCTGCGATTCTAAAAGTATAGTCCAGGCCTTGTGCTTCGGTCGTGCCTCGGGTTCGATAAAACATTTCAGATTGGGCTTGTTCTATCTGGATTCTGATTGTATTATTACTATCAGATGGCAGTTCCAGACTCACCCGTAGGGCCAGAGGCCGGCGCCTTGAAGCGCCGCAAACGCCGACTCTTGGCGCGACTCCGCATTCCCGCTGACGCTCTCCCCGGCTCCCTGGTACTGTCCCATCGGCGGTGCGGAAAACCGGGCTGCCATTGTGCCGAAGGGGCCGCTCATCCGTTCTACACACTCACCTTCATGGCCGACGGCAAGAAGCACGTCGAATCCATTCCTGCGGAGTGGAGCGACATGGTCCGCCCCGGTGTCGAGGCGGGCCGTGGATTCAAGGACTCTGTCGCCGAGTTATTTGTCATTAACGCTCAACTACTGGTGCTCGCACGCCAACAACGGCGTCGACATGCTCCGGCCGACACATCGTCGGAGTGAAAGGAGATAGCCATGGCGCAGCGGCGCCGGTCTCAACCGGAACCGGTGGAACCACCGCTCCGGCCTCGGCTCGCCGATCAGCCGTCGCGCTTCGTTCTACTGGAACGTGAGGTGGAGTTGGAGTACAGGCCGCAGATGTTGGAGGCATTGCAGCGTAAGGTCAACACGGTCGCCGAACAGGCCTGCGCCACGGTGCCGGAGTGTCCCCGATGCGGCCGACCCATGAGTTATCACGATGCTCGTCCGGTTTCCTGGCTGGCGCACTGGGGGCGGCTGCATGCCTCTCCGGCGCGGTACCGTTGCTCGTCGTGCAAGCAGGAACGGCGGCCCTTGCTGGATCTGCTGGGCGTAGAACCAGGGCGCATTTGTGGCTCGTTGGCCCGCCGGTTGGGACTGCTGGCCGCTGTGGCGCCCTACGAACTGGCGGCGCGCTTAGCGCAGTTGCTGTTGGGAGTGACCATCAGCGCCATGGGTGTGTGGCGGGTGGCACAGCGATTGGGGCAGGCGGCGGCTGACTACAGTGAAGCCTTGAGCCAGTACCACGCTGACAGCCGGAGTGAAGGTAGTTTGGCAGCAGAGACTCCGCCGGCGGTGGTTTTGGGAGTCGACGGTTGCACATTGGGAATGCAGGTCCGCACGCACCGCCGCCGACGGATGGGCACGGAACCACTGCCCGCCTTGCCGCTGGTCGAAGAGGGCCATTTCCGCGAAGTGAAAACCGGCGTTCTGCTGTTGCCGAGGGAACGGGTCGAAACCTCGCCCGGGCGCCGATCGGTGGTCCGGCGATTTCTGGTCACCTGTCTGGGGGAAGCCGACGAGATCTTTCGACGCTTGTACGCTCAGTTGCGAGAATTGGGTTGGGTGGGCACTCACACCGTTGTGGTGATAGTCGGCGACGGCGCCGAATGGATCTGGAACCGCGCCACGATGTTTGTGAACCGCTGCGAAATCCTCGATTTTTGGCATGCCCTGGAACACGCCTGGACCTTTGCCCGCCTGCGTTACGGAGATGATTCCGCACAAGCCGACCGCTGGGTGCATCAGATTGCCGAAGATCTGCGTGCAGGCAAGGTGCAAGACGTAATCGCGGCTTTGAAACGCCTGCGGCCTAAAACCGAGGAACTGCGCGCCAGTCTGCAATCGCTGGTCGGCTATTACAGTGAGAATGCTGGGCGCATGCGCTATGACGAGTATTTGCGCTTGGGCTATGGCATTGGTAGCGGCGCTGTGGAGAGCGCCCATAAACAGGTGGTCCACGCCCGTCTGCGGCAAGCCGGAATGCGCTGGAGCGAGGCTGGGGCGCGGCGTCTTCTCGCGTTGCGTCTGTTGTTGTTGAATGATGACTGGGCGCTGTTGGATCGCATGAAAATGGTTTCCTTGTAATCCTCAACCCGTTGACCTCGGCTATGCGATGCGCCATGCTCGGGCTATGGCTCGCCGTTCCACGGCGGAAATCCCGGTCGACCTCCGAGCGCGCTTGGAGCAAGCCCGGCTCGATCTGTTGGCTCTATTCCGTGCCCTAGATCGGATGGACTTGTCGCCCGCAGAAATCCCCCAACGCCTGATAGGCCAGTTGTTTGAACTGGATGCCGATTATGTGGAGGCTCTCTGGGCCTTGGACCAACCTCCCACCAGCCTGGATCTCCACGCCATGCTCCGCGATACTCTGGCAGCGCTCGATCAACTGCCGGAAGCTTGTGCTAGGCTCCGCTCTCATCTACCCCGCCGCGCCCATCCCATCCTGACCCAACTAGAAATCACCGTGCGCAGTAGTTTGGACCCAGCAGAGGCTTACAGTATGGTGCCTGGTCGCAGTCCCCAAAACGGTTAAGCACCCGACTAGGACCGCCTTTTTCGAGTGCTTGCGATGCGTCGCCGGCTAGGCGGTGACGACAGTCTCTTGTGGCACGCCGGCTTCCTTGCGCTTCTTAAGGAAGGTCATCATGGAGCGCAGCTCGGCGCCGACTTTCTCAACCGGCTGGTCCTTAGCCCCTTCACGCATCGCGAGGAAGCCCTTGCGTCCGGCGCGGTTCTCTGCAAGCCAGGTGCGCGCGAATTCGCCGCTCTGGATTTCGCTGAGGATCTTCTTCATCTCCTTGCGTGTTTCTTCGGTGATGATCCGCGGCCCACGGGTATAGTCGCCATATTCGGCCGTGTCGGAGACGGAGTAGCGCATGTAGCCGAGGCCGCCTTCATAGATAAGGTCAACAATCAGCTTGAGCTCGTGCAGGCATTCGAAATACGCAATCTCCGGCGCATAGCCCGCTTCCGTCAACGTTTCGAAGCCGGCGCGAATCAGCTCACTGACGCCGCCGCAGAGGACGGCTTGTTCGCCGAACAGATCGCTTTCGGTCTCTTCCTTGAAGGTGGTTTCAATCACACCGGCCTTCAGGCATCCCAGTGCTAAAGCGTAGGCCAGGGCGTTCTCGAGCGCTTTGCCTGATGCATCCTGCGCGATCGCCACCAAGGCGGGCACGCCAACGCCTTCTGTGAAGAGTTCACGCACGCGATGGCCGGGCGCCTTCGGCGCGATCATGGAAACGTCAATATCGGCCGGCGGCTTGATCTCGTTGAAGTGAATGTTGAAGCCGTGGGCGAACATCAGCGTCTTGCCTTCGGTCAAGTGCGGCGCAATCTCGCGGCGATAGGTATCGCCTTGCACGTGATCCGGCAGAAGAACCATGATCACGTCGGCCTTCTTGGCCGCATCCGCCACCGAATACACGGCGAGACCAGCGGCCTCGGCTTTCGCTTTACTCTTGCTGCCTCCATAAAGGCCGACCACAACGTTCACTCCCGAATCGCGCAGATTCAAGGCATGGGCATGGCCCTGGCTTCCATATCCAATAATGGCCACCGTCTTGCCCTTCAGGGGCGCGAGGCTGCCGTCCTTCTCATAAAATCGTTTGGGCATAGTGTTCCTTCCCGATACGTGGGGATTTTAGTCTTGAGGTCTAATCGACCTCTTGAAGCTCCAAGGCTTCGTCCTGAGCCGCGCCGGTGGGTACGGGCGGCGAGAGGCGCAGCTTCTTGTTTTCCAGCGACATCGAAACCATACCCGATCGGGTGACATCGATCTCGCCATAGCTGCGCATTACATCAATGAACTCATCCAGTTTTTCTGGATCGCCGGTCACTTCCAGGGCAAAGCCCTCGGTGGTGGAGTCGACCACGCGGGCCTGGAAGATCTCCGCTTCCTTCAGAATGGCGGTGCGGCTGGACTGCGTGGTTCGCACCCGCAGCAGCACCATCTCGCGATTGACGGCCGCTCCTTCGGTGACGTCGGTGGCCTGAAGCACATTGATCAGTTTGTTCATCTGCTTGATCACCTGCGCTTTGGCCGTTGGTTCCACATCCACGGCGATGGTCATTCGCGAGAGCGTGGGATCGAGCGTGCGAGCCACGGTCAGGCTCTCAATGTTATAGCCGCGCTGACTCAGCAGACCCGTCACGCGCATCAACGCGCCGGGCTTGTTTTCCATAAGGAGAGAAATAATCTGTTGCATTGAATAAAGCTCCCGGCTGCTAGGCCTCCACGGGCTGTGGCGGCCGCAGCACCATCTCGGCTGATGCCCATGCCGGCTGGCACCATCGGATAGACATTCTCAAACGGCGTCACCTTGATGTTCAAGAGATAAGGCCCGGGCTCGGCGACGGCCTCGGCGAGTGCACGCGGCATCTCGGCGACGTTCTCCACCGTCCGGCCTTTGAAGCCGTAAGCGCCGGCCAGCTTTTCGACATCGGGGAACGAGGTCAGTTCCACTTGCGAGAGCCGGTTGTTGTAGAACAATTCCTGCCACTGCCGGACCATGCCTAGGTAGCCGTTGTTCATGACGACGATCTTGATCGGCAGCCCATGGTTGGCGATGGTTGCCAACTCCGGGATCGACATCTGGAACCCGCCGTCTCCGACGATCGAGAACACCAGCTTGTCGGGTCGTGCAAACTGCGCGCCGATGGCGGCAGGCAAACCAAAGCCCATCGACCCGAGGCCGCCGGAGTTGATCCAAAGACGCGGTTCGTTGAAACGGATCAGCTGGGCCGACCACATCTGGTGCTGACCCACGTCGCTGGTGACGATGGCGTTGCCACCCGAGATGCGGTCGATCTCGGCCATCAGGTGCTGCGGCTTGATCTCGGTGGTCGAAACCTCGGCCACTAGCGGATGCTCGGACTTCCATTCGCGAATCTGCTTCCACCATGCCTGGCGGGCGGTCGCATTGCGAGGACGCATCGAAGGAGCCAGTTCGGCCAGTTCGGCGTTCAGCCGCGGCAGCACTTTCTTCAAGTCGCCCACAATGGGCAGGTCGGCGTGCCGGTTCTTCGAAATCTCAGCAGGATCCACATCCACATGGATGACCTTGGCATGCGGTGCGAAAGCGGCCAGCTTGCCGGTGACCCGATCGTCAAAGCGCACACCCAGCGCAATGATGAGATCGGTATGGGTCAGACCCATGTTGGCAGCATAGCTGCCATGCATGCCGGGCATGCTGATAAAGTTGGGATGTTCTGCCGGCAGTGCGCCCAGGCCCATGAGCGTGCAAACGGCTGGAATGTCCACTCCCTCGACGAACTTGCGAAGCTCGTCGCTGGCGTTAGCGGCAATCACGCCGCCTCCCGCATAAAGGAAGGGGCGTTCCGCCTCCCAAATCATTTGCGCGGCGCGGCGGATCTGGCCCGAGTGACCCTCGCCATGCACCTTGTAGCCGGGAAGATGAATCTCCGTCACAGGCGAATAGTGCGCCTGCCCTTGGAAGACATCTTTAGTGATATCGATCAGCACCGGTCCCGGTCGCCCGGACGCGGCGATGTAGAACGCCTCGTGTACGACGCTTGGCAGATCATTGATGTTCTTCACCAGGTAGTTGTGCTTGGTGGCCGAACGCGTGATGCCGAAGGTGTCGGCTTCCTGAAAGGCGTCGGTGCCCATCAACTTGGTGGTGACCTGGCCCGTGAGGGCGACCACTGGGATGGAATCCATCATGGCATCCACTAAACCCGTGACGAGGTTGGTGGCGCCCGGCCCCGAGGTTGCACAGCAGACGCCGACCCGGCCTGTTGCCCGCGCGTATCCCTGGGCCGCAAAGGCGGCATTCTGTTCGTGGCGCACCAGCACGTGGCGGATGGGGTGGTCATACAGCGCGTCGTAGAGAGGCAGCGTGACTCCGCCGGGATAGCCGAAGATGCAGTCTACGTTTTCCCGCACCAGGCATTCGAGCAGAATCTTTGCACCCGATAGTAAATTCGACGACATGGCGATAACTAAAACTCCTGACCGATTTTGAGACTCGTTGTGTGCGGCTTGGCCGCTTGGTAACCGATGAAACCCGTGGCCTGAAAGTAAAAGGGCCACCGGCTGGCTTGGTAACCCGCCTGTGGCCCTTGAGATTCAGAGTCCCGTGAGGCGCTTAGGCGGTGCCGGTTACGACGACCAGGGTAAGCGCTACGAATAGATGGTTCTGATTCATATCACGAGAAGACTTACGCCCTGATTAACCCGGTGAGGTATCTCAGAACTCCGATCTTAAAACTAGGATAGGCTAGAAGGGATTTTTATGCAAGGGAATAAAAGTATAAAATCCACGAATGCTAAGGCCGGCACTGAGCAGTCCGGTTGTTCGTTTTTTCACTTGGCTCCTCTCAGTCCGCCTGCCGCTGATCCGCGTCTTTTAAGCTTTGATTTGTTACGTTTAGATGGGGACGGACCCCACTCGCTGGCTGAGAGGCCACAATCAATCGGTGGTGAGGAAGGCCCGTTTTTAAGGGGACGAGGAATTTTCATTCGACGGCAAGCACTTCATCTCGGACGAGATGCAGGCGGATACCTTTGGCTTCGGGCGCTCAAGGTAGAACGCTTCCACAAGCTTCCTTGACTTTGGTCCGCAGGTCATCCCATGTGTCTCCTTGCGCAAAGAGGCACTCGGCACAAAAGCCGGCGTCCGGTTCCTGCGTGATCTCGAACACGATCTCGTTCACTCCTCTGACTCTAGAGAATCACGCAGCAGCGAGTAAATGGCAATCCGCAGAGGTTCGCAGTTTCGCGCGGGCCTGTGCGCGTAGGAGTTTGAAGCGACCATTCATCCTCTGAATAGCGCATAATCAAGCGGTGGTCATGAAAGCTCTGACGACGATTCTTATGGGCGTGTCCATGGGGCATTTAGGGGCGGCTGATTTCCCGACTGCGGAGATCAAGAACGGCAAGATCTCGGCGAAGATCTATCTGCCCGAGCCGAAGCGCGGGTTCTACCAGGGAACGCGCTTTGATTGGTCGGGCGTCCTTTATAGCTTAGAGTTTCAGGGGCACGACTACTATGGGCCCTGGTTCAACAAGACGGATCCGGCCGTTCACGACTTCGTCTACTCGGGGCCGGACATCATTGCCGGACCTTGCAGCGCCATCACCGGGCCAGTGAATGAGTTCGGGCCGGTTGGTTTCGACGACGCCAAACCCGGTGGCCACTTCATCAAGATTGGCGTGGGCGCGCTGCGCAAACCCGATGGCGCCGCGTACGACAACTACCACTTGTATGAGATCGCGAACGGCGGCCGATGGGTAACGGCCAAGACAGCGACTTCCGTCGAATTCATTCAGACGCTGACTGACGGGTCTTATGGATACGTCTACAGCAAGACAGTACGGCTGGCGGACGGCAAGCCGGTGATGGTGATTGAGCAACATCTGAAGAACACCGGCAGCCGGGCCATTCACACCGACGTTTTCAACCACAATTTCCTGGTTCTGGACAATCAGGCGCCGGGACCCGGGTTTGTGATCACGGTGCCGTTCCCGATCCGGACATCGACACCGCCCAACAAAACGCTGGCCGAGATCCGCGGAAGCCAGATCGTCTACACGAAGATGCTAACCGGAGAGGATGTCGTGGCGGCCCCGATCGAAGGATTCGGCAACGGCGTAAACGATTATCAAATCCGCATTGAGAACAGCCGGCTCGGCGTCGGCATGAAGATTGAAACGGATCGCCCGTTGTCGAAGGAATCGCTGTGGTCGATCCGAACCGTCATCGCCATGGAGCCGTTCGTCGCCATCGACATCGAGCCCGGCAAAGAGTTCAGCTGGACGACTCAGTACGAATACTACCTGCTTCGGGAACACAAGTAAGGGTGGCGCCGCTCTTTACCTATCGCTACTGCTGATAAGCGGTGTGCTCGTTAGCGATTCTAGCCGAGGGCAGCTAGTCAGGCCATTCGGATCGAGGGACTCCGCTTCCTTCGAGAATAGGCGATCGGCCCTGGCGCCGTCAGGTGGCTTGAGGTGGTCGACAACCGTACTAGGGCAGGATCACTCCGTCAGCCGCGCCGAGATGACCTTTCCAAAGCAACGCGCACTAATTGACTCCGCGTTCTTACGCCGCACTTTGCGAAGAGTTGTTGCAGGGCTGACTTGATTGCGCTCTCCGAAGCGGAAAGCTGCTGGGCGATCTCCTTGTTGGTAAGGCCCTCATACACTCCCTGCAACACTTGGCGTTCGCGCTCGGTCAGTGGCCTCTCGGACTTGGTTGATTCCGGGTGGTCAACCTGCCGCATGATCGTCTGGACGAGAGTCCGGTTCAGCCACGTGCCACCAGCTGCCACGATGCGAATCGCTTGAGCGAGGGCCAACGGTGAATCGCGCTTTTCAAAGATTCCGGAAGCTCCCAGCTTGAGCGCCTGAGCGCAATCGGCTTCGCTCATGCCGGCCGTCACCAGGAGTACCTTCCCCTGGAAACCCGCTGCGCGAGCGGCTGGAAGAAACGAGTTGCCCGTCTCGCGACCCAGATCGAAGTCGAGCAACACAACGTCTAAAGGATTGCGCTCGACCAGCAACAGGGCATCCGCCACACTGGCGCAACTGCCCAACATCTGGAAACCCGCTTCCGATTCAAGAAGCCTCGCCAGACTCTCCCTGAAGAGGGAATGATCGTCAACCAGCAGAAGTCGTATGGGTGGCATGGGCGGCTCTGGCGCCTTCTTCGCTCTCAACGCGGTCGGCGCGTAACAATTCCACCACGAAACAACAACCCGGGACGCCAACATCATGCCGCAGATCTCCACCAAACGATCGCATGAAGGCCCGCGACAAATATAAGCCCAGCCCGGCCGAGTCCGCACCGTCTTGAAATGGCTGAAACAGCTTGTCGGGGAACAAAATGCCCGGCCCCGTGTCTCGAATGCGGATCGAGAGCTTTTGCTCGCTGGCCACGGCAGCGATCGAGATCCGCTTCAGCGGCCAGTCGGCCAAGGCACGCTCACTGTTCTTGGTGAGGTTCAGCAGGACCTGCAGCAGACTATGACGGTCCGCCAGTACGGCGGGCAAACTTTCAGGGACGCTCCATTGAATTTGGATATCTGCGTCGCGCCAGTAAGGCTCGAGAACGATCCGCAAGTCATCAAGTATTTCTCGCAAGTCAACCGCACCCACTGTCAGCACACTCGTACTTTGCTTCAGTTCCAACGACGCAATTTTATTGAGCGTTGCTACCAGTAATCCCAGGGCCCCGAAGTCCTTATTGGTCGCCAGCATCCCGCACCGGGTCAGATTTTCGTGAACATTCGAGATGGCCGCGCACACATTGCGGATTTCATGCGAAACCGCGCCGGCCAGCACTCGCGAACCGGCCAGAAGCTGTTGCCGGTTGAACTCCTCCCGGTCGCGCAGCTCCTCGGACGAGTCGACAACCACGGCGGCAAGGCGAGGACCCATCCGGGTCTCATACGTAGAGAAAAACACGTTCGCCAGGAACACGTCCCCATTTTCCCGTTCGCCTCTACATTGCATCTCTGTGCAGAAAGCGTGAGCCGGGTCGTCAACGGGCGGCACCCTGCCCAAGGACGGGATATAACGGTTGAGATCTTTCCCCGCCAGCTCGCCTGCCGGAATCGCCAGCAATCGATGCGCGGCGGAGTTAGCCAGTAGAATCGTGCCGCCGGTGGTGGCAGTCAAGACGGCCGCCGGGCTGCTTTCAATCAGGAACTTCAGCTGCTCTTCGGCGTCCCGGCGAGCGGTCGACTCCTCTTCAACACGCTTTAGATTCTCCTGTTGTGCACGGCGGTTGCGAGTTACTTCGTGCGCAAAGAACCCGGTCCCAACCAGTGCTGAAAAGACCAGGATGTCCTGCGGTAACGCGACGCGAAGAGTGAAGGGAAAGGGATCGAAAACGTCCGCTAGTGCTGTGCAAAGCAGCGCCAGGCCGGCGATCTGCCAGCGCGACAGCACTCCGCCGGCGAGCAACATCGGAAACAGGTAGAGGACGCCGAAGGCGATATCGAGGTCGATCTGCCAATCCGCTATGGCGATGATGGCGATCAGCCCAGCGGCCTTCGCCAACGCCGTCGATCTCTTCTCATCCAGAATGCGAAAGATCACGCGTCCCTCGTACCATCTCAGTCTAAAGAACCGAACGCCGGAACAAAACAGGGACTGATTCCGGATGGCCGAAAGATAGGTTGACGCATGCCAAACGATAGCCTTTCCGGTGTGTCCAAACCATCTATTTCAGGCCACAAGATATCTGGCAGAGTCCTGATTCCATCGCTAACCTGAAGGCGCGTGGTCGATGGTCCGGCGCTGACCCAATCGCGCCTTCGTGTTCGGCGCGAGTTGTCCGCGGGATTCGCACGGCCGGCCCGGGCCGCCGAGCCCAATTAATTTGCGAGCGGCAGTTTCCCTCCCCTGTGACTAGCTATGATTCGCATCCTGGTTGACTATGCCCTCAAGAACCGTCTACTCATACTCGTGCTGGGCGCTGGTCTCTTAGGCTGGGGCGCAATCTCATTCAAAGCGCTGCCCGTTGAGGCCTATCCGGACGTCGCCAACAATTACGTCCAGATCATCACCCAATGGCAGGGCCGGGCTGCCGAGGAGGTTGAGCAGCAGGTCACCATTCCGATTGAAACGCAGATGAACGGCATCCCCCACATGACGAATCTGCGTTCTATCTCGCAGTTCGGCCTCTCCACCGTCACGATGGTTTTCGACGACGGATCGAACAATGATGTGAATCGCCTGAAGGTATTGGAAAAACTGGCTCAGGTGACGGTGCCCAATGGCGTTCAGCCGACGCTCGGCCCCGACTACAGTCCCGTCGGTCAGTTGATGTTTTACACCCTCAAAAGCACGAACCCCACTATCGATCTAATGGACCTGAAGACCATTGAGGACTGGGTACTTGAGAAGCAACTAAAGTCAGTTCCCGATGTGGTGGACGTGAACAGTTTCGGCGGAACGACCCGGGAGTACCAGGTTTACGTCGATCCCGCCAAGCTGGTCTCATACGGCTTAGGCATTGGCCAGGTGGAGCAGGCCCTTGCCAATAACAATCTGAACGGCGGCGGGAATTTCATCGAGCAAGGGCAACAGCAGATCAACGTCAGGGCCGTGGGCCTGTTTAACGACGTCAACGGAATTGGATACACGCTGCTGAAGACCTCCAACGGTACTCCCATCCGCGTGAAGGACATTGCCACCGTCCACGAAGGTCCCAAGATACGCCTGGGACAAATCGGGAAAGCCATCCACCGGCAGGACGGCGTCATCCTGGACGACCGCGATGTAGTGGAAGGCATCGTGCTCCTTCGGAAGGGTGCCGACGCCGACAAGATGCTGGTGGCCCTCCATCAGAAGATTCACGAATTGAACAACGGCATCCTGCCTCCTGGTGTGCAGATTGTTCCGTATCTCGACCGTAGCGACCTGGTCACTCTAACCACCCACACCGTGCTCCACAATTTATCGGAGGGCATTTTTCTCGTCGCCATCATCCTGTTCATCTTCCTGGGCAACATTCGTGGCGCGTTGATCGTCGCGCTGACGATTCCGTTCTCCCTTCTTTTTGCCTCGATCCTGCTCGACCTGAACCGTATTCCAGCGAACCTGCTGTCGCTGGGCGCCTTGGATTTTGGAATGGTCGTCGACGGATCAGTGGTCATGGTGGAAAACATCGTGCGTCACCTCACCCGCCGAGAGTCGGCGGAGAAAACCGGTATTGAACGAATTCGGGAGGCGGCTCTGGAAGTGCAGCGCCCTGTCTTTTACGCCATCGCCATCATCATTACCGCTTATCTGCCCATCTTCACCTTGCAGCGCGTGGAGGGGAAGCTATTTCGTCCCATGGCCCTCACCGTCGCGTTCGCCCTCCTTGGAGCGCTGATCTTCTCCATCCTGATGGCCCCGGTGCTGTCGAGCTTCGTCTTTCCACGAGAGGTTAAAGAATGGCACAACCCACTCATGGAGTTCCTGCGAAGCAGGTATCGGCGCTCACTTGGATGGGCCATCTATCATTGGTGGGCCGTTCTGGGCACCATCGCGGTACTCTTTGCCTCTGTTATCTATCTGGTCGGATCGGGCAAAATCGGATCCGAATTTCTTCCGCACCTGGATGAAGGCGCAATCTGGGCTCGTGGCACGCTGGCGCCGAGCACAGGCCTCACGCAAGGCGAAGAAGTCACCACGCGTGCCCGCCGGATGTTTGCCAGTTTTCCCGAGGTGTCGCAGGTGGTTACGCAGGTCGGCCGTCCCGACGACGGTACGGACTCCGCTCTTTTCGCGAACACCGAGTACTTCATCGACTTGAAGCCCAAGGACCAATGGCGGCCTGTCTTCCGCGAGGATAAGGAGCAACTCATTCGGGCCTTAGACCACGAGGTAGAGAAGATACCCGGCGTGCTGTGGAACTTCTCACAACCGATCTCCGACAACATGGAAGAGGCGGTCAGCGGAGTCAAAGGCGAGCTCGCCGTCAAAGTTTTCGGCAGCGACCTCAAACTGCTTGAACAGAAGGGCGAAGAGATTGTCGATGTGATGAGCAAGATCAAAGGGGTTGAAGACCTCGGCCTGTTTCGCGTCGTCGGACAGCCAAACCTGAACTTCACCGCGAATCGGGAGCGCGCCGACCGTTATGGCATCAACGTCTCGGACATCCAGGACGCCATTCAGACCGCGGTGGGAGGCAATGCTGTTACTCAGGTTCTCGAAGGCGAACAGCGCTATGACCTGGTGGTGCGATATCAGAACCTCTATCGCACGACACCCGAAGCCATTGCCGATATCCGGCTGCTCGCCCCCAGCGGCGAGCGTGTGTCACTGGCTCAGTTATGCGATGTGAAGATTCAGGATGGCGCTTCGCAGATTTATCGCGAAAACAACTCTCGCTACGTGGCGCTGAAGTACAGCGTGCGTGGCCGTGATTTGGGAAGCACTGTCGCGGAGGCCATCGAAGCGGTGCGCAAAAAGGTAAAACTGCCGACGGGATACACAACCGAATGGGCGGGGGAGTATGAGAGCGCCCAGCGGGCCAACAAGCGCTTGACGTTGATTGTCCCGATCACAATCCTCATGATCTTCTTTCTTCTCTATTCGATGTTCGGCTCTTTCAAATGGGCCGCTTTGGTTATGGTTACGGTTGCCATTGCGCCCATCGGCGGGCTCTACGCGCTGTACGTGACCAATACGCATTTCAGCGTCTCGTCAGGCATTGGCGCATTGGCGCTGTTTGGCGTCTCGGTTCAGACCGGCGTCATTATGATCGAGTACATCAACCAGCTTCGCGCCCGTGGTCACACCGTCCGGGAAGCGGCCATTGAAGGCGCCGTGCTCCGGCTCAGACCCATCATGATGACGATGCTCGTCGCCACGCTGGGCTTGCTGCCGGCGGCCATTTCCCGCGGCATTGGATCCGACTCGCAACGGCCCTTCGCGATTGTCATTGTCGGAGGCCTCAGCGCCACACTGGTAATGAGCATTTACGCGCTGCCGACGCTCTACGTCTGGATCGCCCGGGACAATGACGTTCTTCCCTCTCCGGATATGGATTTCGCGGAAGAATAGACAGCGCGTGGGCACGAACGACACGCTCTTCGAAACTGACACCGCATTTCGCGTCACCGCATTCGGGAAATTACCGCCAAACGGTAATCATTTCAGATCACTGCAATCCGCAGGCGACATGCTGCTAGTGTCCATTGACCTCACCGCAAGATCGAGGGGATCATCAAAGTGCCAGTTCATGCCCCGCCTGAAATTGATCTGCGTTCGCTCGGGCTTTATACACCTGACAAGACATCGGTTCGGCAAATAGAAACGGATCTCGGGCCGGCTCAAACCGGCAAACTCGCACATCTCCTGAATGCACTTTGCCGTCGGCTGCCACCACATACCCTGAGCAAAGCGGCCGAAGTTCGCATAGGAGTGATTGAAGCAGTCTACAGCGTTCGATTCAATGACAAGCGAACCGCCGGGTTTCAGTAACTCCTGCATCGCGACCAAGCCCACAAGCATGTCACTCATGTGGTACAGTACGCCGCTTAGGAGAATGAAATCAAGACTAAGAGAAGCCACGTGGTTTCGCAGGTTGTATGCACTAACCTCTAAGCACTCGACATTCTCGAGTCGGAAAGCGCGTTTGATGAACCTACATTGATCCAAATGTTCGGCGATTTCGTCGACGGCGAGGACTCTGGCGGCCCTCCTGGAGCTTAGAAAGGCAGTCAATCCCCCGCTAAAGCAACCGACGTCGGCAACGGTCATGCCCGCCATGTCTTCGGGCCACCAAGCCCACGAGTCAAGCAAAGCGGCAATTGTCAAAAAAGTGTCCCCGAAAAGTCCTTTGAGCTGATATGGTCCGAGGTTTAGCGAGTGACCCCACCCGTAGGGCGACTGTTTTACGATGAGCTCAGCCTCTGCGTACAGTGCTTTGACGCGCTCCGGATCCGTTTCCTGTAGTTCGAGTGGCCAAGCCGCCTTGCCACGCAGATGATTCATGTTGAAGAGTTTACCTGAACACGCATTCGCATGTACCAGGGGAGTGGAAATGGGACGACGGCGCTTTGCCCGAGTATTCTCAGTCCAATCCAGTACGAACTAACGCAGGTGCCGCACGCTAAACTCGGCTCGTCGAAGCTAAGATCGCATTACGAGTCCACAGCACGCAGGAATACGATCACCCCCGAGCCCATGTGTGCTCAATCTTCGGCGGACTCTGCAAGGTTTGCATCACCACGCAATATTGTTCTGTTTTCGCCTGCAAGGCACTTAGCTGTTGCTCCGTTGCTTGCGGCGCCCGGACGTCGAAAATGACTCGGATGCTGCTGGAATCCGACTGGAACCTCTTTTGATATTCCCAGGGTCCCCTGCAAGTCCAGATCGCCCTCGACTCGGACGTCAATTCCCTCGGTAGGTATTCCCATCGCAGCGGCTACCATCTGGCAAGTGATCTGAGCGCAGGCGGCCAGCGCGCCCAACAGCAGGTCTCCCGAGCACGCTCCGGTCCCCGCTCCGCCAACGCCCTTGTGCGCTTGCGCATTGTAGATTGCCCGCCCCAGGTCGACCGAGCATGCGATGGGTGCGTCGGCCTGACTGCCGTGCGCTGTCAGCGTGATTCGGGAGCTCGACGGTTCCTGTCGGTACCGGTCTTTCAGCGGGCGCTGCAATGATCGAACATCCATGAATCGTCTCCTGAAATCTAGGGTATTATAGGCGGACTTGGGGACTCTGCTGCGAAGCTCCTCGGGCGGCGAGCAAAGATTAAGAGCGAGTCCAGCGGCGGCGAGCAGCCTTAGCAGACAGGTCGTTGCGCCACGACGAGGCCCATGAACCCGCCGGAAACTCCATCATCAGTGCTAGCCACCTTGTCACCGGGTACGCGCTTCGGAAGTTACCAGATTCTCCAGCGATTGGGCGCCGGCGGCATGGGTGAGGTTTATCGCGCCAAAGACACTCGCCTCGAACGCGAAGTCGCTATCAAGACTCTTTCGCTGGAGCGCTGTTCTCAACCGGAAGCTTTATCGCGCTTCGAGCAGGAAGCCCGGTCCGCCTGCGCACTCAATCATCCAAACATCGTCACGATTTATGAACTCGGTCAGGTGAACGGAACTCGCTACATCGCCATGGAACTGGTGGTTGGGGAGACGGTGCGGGAACTGCTGGCCTCGGGCCCGATTCCATTCCGCAAGGCGGTCGCAATCGCGGCGCAGATTGCCGACGCTCTCGCCAAAGCGCACGCGATCGGGATCGTTCATCGCGATTTGAAGCCGGAGAATCTGATGGTTTCTGCGCGATGCTACCGCCAAGATTCTGGATTTCGGTCTGGCGAAACTGCTGAGGCTTAACCCTACCCTGAGTTCGGACGCTTCGACCATCATCACGGAGCGGGGAACGGTGATGGGCACGGTCGGCTACATGTCACCGGAGCAAGCCACAGGCGGCGAAGTTGATTTTCGTTCCGACCAGTTTTCTTTTGGGTCGGTGCTCTACGAAATGGTCACCGGATTCTCCTGCATTCCGGAAAAAGACTCATGCGGAGACCACGGCCGCAATCCTTCGCGATGAGCCGGAGCGTCTCGGTTCCAGAATGCTGCAAGCGCCCCCTCCCTTCGTTTGGATCGTGGAGCGCTGCCTGGCCAAGGACCCCAAGGAGCGCTACGCCTCCACCCAGGATTTGGCTCGCGACCTCGCCGCGGTTCGCGACCGTCTCGCCGAGGCGCTCCGCGCGCCCTTCGGAGTCTCGTCCCAACAACCTGCCAGTGCAGCGCACCGCATTCATTGGGCGCGAACACGAAGCGGCTGCTCTCCGTCAGCTCTTGAGCCGCGTGGACGTGCAACTCGTGACCCTCACCGGTCCGGGCGGCATCGGGAAGACTCGACTCGCCCTGCAGGTAGCGGCCGACGCCGCCGCCGAGTTTCCAGGGGGTGTTTGCTTTGTCCCTCTGTCGGCGGTGAGCGATCATGCTTTGATCGCTTCCACGATTGCGCAAGCGTTGGGGCTGCGCGAAACCGGGAATCAGTCGCCGCGAGGAAAGCTTGAAAGAGTACGTGGGCGGCCTGGACCAGCCGATGCTTCTCTTGCTCGACAACTTCGAGCACCTCGTCTCCGCCGCGCCGGTGATAACTCAACTGCTCACTACCGGCCCGAAGCTCAAGGTCGCGGTCACAAGCCAGGCGCCGCTTCACGTCTATGGCGAACATGAATTCCCCGTGCCGCCTCTTGCGCTGCCCGACCTCAAATCGATTCCGCCCCTGGAAGTGCTTTCGCGCCTTCCAGCGGTTGCGCTCTTTGTGGAACGCGCGCAGGCGGTGAAGCGCGAATTCGCGCTCACCAAGGAAAATGCACCCGCGGTGGCGGCCATCTGCGCTCGCCTTGACGGCCTGCCTCTGGCCATCGAACTGGCGGCGGCGCGCATCAAGCTGCTTTCGCCGTCCGCCATGCTGGCACGCCTTGAAAGCCGTCTGAACCTGTTGACTGGCGGCGCCCGCGACCTGCCGACCCGGCAACAGACTCTTCGCAGCACCGTGGACTGGAGTTACGGCTTGCTCAATGCCGCTGAACAGACTCTGTTCCGAAGGCTTTCCGTGTTTACCGGCGGCTGCACGCTGGAAGGCGCGGAAGCCGTGTGCGATACCAAGAGCGATCTGGGCCTCGACATACTCGACGGCATGGCTTCCATGGTGGACAAGAGCCTGGCGCAGCAGGTGGAACAAGTCGATGCGGAAACACGATTCCTCATGCTCTCCACCATCCGCGAGTATGCGCTCGAACGCCTGGCCGAGAGCGACGATGAAGTCTGCGACTCGCCGGGCCCATGCTGCTTACTACCTCGTGCTTGCCGAGGAAGGCGCCGAGGACGTGGTCGCTCACCCCGAATGGCTCGACCGTTTTGAGATTGAGCACGACAACTTCCGCTTGGCGCTCGATTATCTGATCAAGACTGGGGATGCCGAGTGGGGCCTTCGCCTCGGCGCTGCCCTGTTTCGCTTCTGGGAAACGCGGGAACATCTCACGGAGGGCCGGGACTCGATTGCCAGGCTGCTCGCGCTGGAAGGAACCGCGGCGCGTCCAAAACTGCGCGCCCGCCTGTCGTTCGCTGCCGCAGTTCTGGCGGGTGAGCAGGGCGATTACGCTCTCCGCGCGGCAACTGTTCGAAGAGAGTCTTGAGACCTGTCTCGAGCTTAACGACAACCGCGGCGTCGCCGTCGCACTGAACGCGTTGGCCGTCAACGCTCGCGATCGTGGCGAACTTCCCGCTGCATCCTTGCTCTTCGAGCGATGTGTCGCGATATGGAAGGACCTGGGCGATTCCGCGGACATCGCCCGCGCCCTCAGCAACCTCGCCAACGTGACCAAGTTGCAGGGCGAATATGCGCGCGCATCCTCGCTTTACGACGAGTGCCTGACGATGTTCCGTAAGGCCGGAGATGGCGCCGGTGTCGCCTGGACACTGAATTACCAGGGCGACGTCGCGCGGGAAAAAGCGGACTTGGCCGCCGCGCGCTCATTTTGCGAACAGAGTCTGGCAGCGTTCCGCCAACTGCGGGACGGCTGGGGAATTGCCAGCGCCCTCTCCGATCTGGCAAGTCTGAGCTGCGATCAGGGGAACGACGCCGAAGCGCGCCGTCTATACGGCGAAAGCATCCGGATGTTCCAGGAGTTGGGTCACAAACGCGGCATCGCGCGGGCGCTCGAATGTCTGGCTGCAAGTGCCGCGGCGCAATCGAACGCCGAGCAATCGCTGCACCTGGCAGGAGCCGCCGCCGCGCTTCGCCAACGATTGGGCGCGCCGCTCACGCCGACCGAACAACCAAGGCTGGAGAAGGCTTTGGAATTCGCGCGCAGAACGCTTGGCAATGCTGCGGGTCTGACGGCGTGGATGGAAGGCTGGGCGATGCCGGTCGAGCAAGCGGTCGCTGAGGCGCTCGACGGCGATGGGGAATCGGGTCTTCGGACTCGAAACTCTCCTTAACTTAATTTGCGGTGTTGGGATCGATCAGGCGCCGCACTGCCGAGATACGATTCGCCGGAAAGCCTCCGCGGCGTGCGTGCTCGCGAACCGTTTCCTCGTCCGGCGCCAGGTACACACAATAGACTTTATCGCCGGTGACGTAGCTGTGGAGCCACTTGATCTCTGGTCCCATCTCCTTCAGTACGCCAACCGACTTTCTGGCGACTGCCTGAAGTTCCGCATCCGATAAATTACCTGCGCCCGGGATCTCCCGCTCGATCACAAATTGGGGCATGACCACCTCACCGAACAGTCATCGTAGCAGAACTTGCCAACGCGTCGGCAGTGCCATGCGGTAGTTGGCTGCCTTGATGCGATGTCCAGGGTGGTACTGCCGGACAGCTCGAAGCGGCGCGAGTTCCTCTGTTCGCCGCGGGCGACTCTCCAGAACAGCATTGATGTTGTTTGATGCCCGTCAAGGCGAGTTATATCAGGATAGAGGTCATGACCATGTTAGGACACGGAAAAAGGCTAGTCCGGAACGAAGTAATTCGTACTCAAACAAACACTTGTAATCGTTTCGCAATGTCATTGTCATAAGCCCCTTCTACAATCGGTGACTGCCTGTCTCCACAAACTTGTTTGAGACCGGCGATGAATCCACTGAAGAGGCCGATATGAAGACGAAAATCGCAGTTCCCGCCCTGCTCGCGGCAGCACTGGCCGCAACCGCTTTCGCCGACGAAGGCGCGGTTCCCACGGGCATTACGCCCCTAACCCACGTATTTCTGATCGTGATGGAGAATCACGGTTTCGGACAGATTTATAACAATCCCAATGCGCCTTTCATTAATGAGATGGCAGGCTCCGCCAATTACGCCACGAATTACTTTGCCGTCGGTCACCCCAGCTCCACAAACTACCTGGAAATGGTGGGTGGTTCGAACTTTGGTGTTCGCTCGGATGATTATCCGAATTGGCATAACTCCACCTGTGAGGCCAACCTGATTTCCGGCGTGACCACTCTCGATAGTCCCGCGTCGAATCCGGCCCTCGTATGTCCCATCACTGGCTCAGGCATGGACGCCGCAACTCCGGCGCTCGACTGCTCGAACGAGGGCTCCGCAGGGAATTGCCTCTTCGATTTCGATGGCGTGCAATCGCTTGCCGCCGCCTCAACTGTGGGCAAATCCATTGCCGACCAGCTCGTGGCAGCCGGCCTCTCCTGGAAGAGCTATCAGGAAAGCCTGCCGGTAACAGGAGCGGACGGTGTTAACTACAGCGACGGCTTCTTCACCAACGCGACGGACTTCACGCAGCTGATATCCTCTGGCTCCTTCGCGTCGTGGTCGGTGCAAGGCACCACCATCCCGGCCATCATGTCCCAGAGTGATGCAAACGGGGACATCGTTTACCTGTATGCGGCCAAGCACGACCCCTTTGCCTACTTCCGCAGTGTTCAGGAAGGCTGGGATCCCAATAACAGCCTGAAGAATGTCGTTGGTTTCGAATCCCTGTATCAGGATCTCGGGACCGGCAACGTCCCGAGCCTCTCCTTCATCGTTCCCAACCAGTGCAACGACATGCATGGCCGCGGCAATGCTGGTCCCTTCTGCAATTACGACGAGAGTGACAACGGCACGCAGACTGGCCTCAACGGCGCGTTGATTTACCAGGGGGACGTCACTGTCCACAGGATTGTCAACGCCATCAAGAGCTCTCCCACATGGGCTTCCGGCAATAACGCGATCGTCGTGGTCTGGGACGAAAACGACTACACGGCAACTCCCAACCAGGTACTGCTGCTCGTCGATACGAACAAGGGAATCCACGGCGGCATCAGTGGTACGCCATATAATCACTTCTCGCTCTTAAAGACCATGGAGTCGGGCTTCGGTCTGCCCTGCCTGAACCACGCTTGCGATTCCAACGTCAGTCTCATGACCGACCTTTTCGGCACGGCCGAGTTTTATTCGGCGCAGTTCAGCGGCACGCTCAACGCCTCTACCAGCGTTGCCACACTCACCTGGAACGTCCCGAATCGCGCCGTCGTGGACATCTACGTCGGCTCCCCCACCGGAACGCTGTTCGCCGAAGAGGGTAGCAGCGGCAGGGTGGCCACTGGTGCTTGGGCGGTGAAGGGAATGACCTTCTATCTCCTCGATAAATCCACGCAGGCTGTTCTCGGCACCGTCACGCTCTAGTTCGCAGAGGGAACGGGGACGGCGTGCTCTTGCTCGCCGTTCCCCGCAACGGGCTGCTTTGGCGGCCCTAAGACAATGTGCGCGCAGGGTCCCAGCTCGACCGCTCAGATACTATAGCTGTCGGGAGATCCGGTGAAAGCACTCGTCAAAGCGCACGCCGAGCCTGGCCTTTGGCTCGAAGACATACCCGAGCCCACCATCGGTATCAATGACGTTCTGATTCGCGTCCACCGCACCGGAATCTGCGGTACCGACGTTCACATCTACGACTGGGATTCTTGGGCTCAACAGACGATCCCTGTACCCATGGCGATCGGCCACGAATTCGTCGGCGAGATCGTCGAGGTCGGTTCCAATGTCATCGATTTTCACCCCGGTGAACTGGTCTCGGGCGAAGGCCACGTTGTGTGCGGGCGTTGCCGCAACTGCATGGCCGGCCGCCGGCAGCTTTGCGCGCACACCTCCGGCGTTGGCGTGAACCGGCCCGGCTGCTTCGCGGAGTTCATCGCTCTACCCATGACAAACATCTGGCGCCACGATCCCGGCGTGGACCGCGACGCGGCCGCGATCTTTGATCCCTTCGGCAACGCCGTCCATACTGCGCGCACCTTTGACGTGCTGGGGGAGGACGTGTTGATCACTGGTGCGGGCCCCATCGGCATCATGGCCGCCGCGGTAGTTCGCCACGCCGGCGCGCGCTACGTTGTAATCACGGACGTCAACGAGTACCGCCTCGACCTCGCCCGCAAAGTGAACGTCGACCTGGCACTGAATGTGAAAAACGATTCCGTTGCCGGCGCTCAGAAAACACTGGGCATGCGCGAGGGCTTCGACGTAGGCCTGGAGATGTCGGGTAACCCGTCGGCCTTTCGCGAAATGATTTCGAACATGGCCCACGGCGGGCGCATCGCGATGCTGGGCATTCCCACCCAGGAGATGTCCATCAACTGGCGCGACGTCATTTTCAACGGGCTGCACATCAAGGGCATCTACGGCCGCGAGATGTACGAAACCTGGTACAAGATGACCGTGCTGCTGCAATCCGGCCTCGACATTATGCCGGTGATCACGCACCGCCTTAGCTACCGAGACTACGAACAGGCGTTTCAAGTGATGCGCTCGGGCAACAGCGGCAAGGTGATTCTGAATTGGGAGGAGCTTCAATAATGCTGGGAGCGTACCAACAACACGTCGAATCGCAACTCAACGAAATCCGCGGAGCGGGACTGTGGAAGCCTGAGCGCATCCTCGACTCGCCGCAGAGCCCGGGTGCCCGTTTACATGGCGGGCAGGATGTTGTGGTGCTGTGCGCCAACAATTACCTGGGCTTGGCCGACGATCCTCGCGTGATCGCTGCGGCGCATGCAGCGCTCGATCGATGGGGCTACGGCATGGCCTCGGTGCGCTTCATCTGCGGGACGCAGGAGCAGCACAAGGAGTTAGAACGCGACATCGCAGGCTTCCTCGGCACGGAAGACAGTATTCTGTATTCATCCTGCTTCGACGCCAACGGCGGGCTGTTCGAGACGCTGCTGGGCGCCGAAGACGCCGTGATTTCCGACGAACTCAACCACGCTTCGATCATCGACGGCGTGCGGTTGTCCAAGACGCAGCGCTTCCGCTACAAGAACTGCGACATGGCGGACCTGGAAAAACAGCTGCAAGCTGCACAGAGCGCGCGGTTCCAGTTGATCGCCACTGATGGCGTCTTCTCGATGGACGGCTACATCGCCCCATTGAAGAGCATTTGCGATCTCGCCGGAAAATACAACGCGCTAGTGATGGTGGACGATTCGCACGCGGTGGGCTTCATGGGAGCGAACGGCCGCGGGACGCACGAGCACACCGGCGTGATGGGTCGCGTCGATATTCTCAGCGGCACGCTGGGAAAAGCGCTCGGCGGCGCCAGTGGCGGCTACATCGCGGCGGCCAAGCCGATCGTCGATCTGCTGCGCCAGCGTTCACGTCCCTACCTGTTTTCGAACTCATTGGCGCCCGCAATCGTGGCCGCTTCGATCGAGGCGTTGAAGATTCTGCGATCGTCTCACGATTTGCCAAAGCGGCTGATGAGCAACACCACCTTCTTCCGTCGACGCATGACCGAGATGGGTCTAAACATTCTGCCGGGCGAGCACCCCATTGTGCCGGTGATGGTCGGCGACGCCGCCAAGGCCGGACGCATGGCGGAATACCTACTTGAGCGCGGCGTGTATGTGATCGGCTTCTCCTATCCAGTGGTGCCGATGGGCAAGGCCCGTATCCGCACCCAAGTCTGCGCAGCCCACACGGAAGAACAGCTCAATCGCGCCGCAGAGCTGTTTCACGAGGCATCGCAGAAGGTGGAGTAAGGGTGAGTCGTTGTCGGTGAACCGGACCGAGCAATAACCCAGCGACACGGCGCAGCGATCTCCCTAGAGGTTACGATGGCGCGAGGGCAAGAAGATGGCAGCTCTTGACTGGTCGCAGTGTCCCGCCGTGGAAGGTGTCCCGGACAGGCGCAGTGGTGCGTGGGTGTTTCGAAATACTCGGATGCCAGTCGCTACGTTTTTTGAGAGCCTCGAATTGGGATCGAGTATCGAGGAAATCATCGAGCGATATCACGTGACGCGTGAGCAGATTCAAGCCGTCCTCGAATTCGCCGCTCGCAGCCTCGATGCAGCGCCGGTGCCCGTGGGGGCAGCAAGCTCACCAGATGCGCATTCTCTTTGACCATGGCACACCCAGCGGCCTTTGCCGACGTGCCCCCCCTTGGTCATGAGGTCACAGAGGCGAGAGACCGCTGGTGGGACAGGGTTTCAAACGGAGAACTGCTGAAGTTCGCCGAGGAGGCGGGTTTCGACCTTCTGCTGACAACGGAAAAAAGAGTTCCGACAGTCGCGGCTTCCGTTAGTATTTGCCGGTGTGCCGGCTCGGAGGTTTGTATGTTCTGTCAGTGGGCTTGCTTCACTGCCGATTGCTGGGCGCGTTTCGCCGCAAACTCTTTTGCTTGCGGCGAGGAAGAGGGAGCCGCAGCAGCATCTTGAAATTCCTGAAGTGCCTGCGGGTACAATCCGGACGCCGTGAGTATTTCGCCCTTGAGCAGATGCGGATAGGTGGCATCCGGAGTCAGGCGTATCGACTCATCCAGATCCCGGAGGGCGAGTTGCGGTTGTCCGACGTGACTATAGGCCTCGGCACGCCGCCAGTAAAGCTCGGCGTTCTGAGGGTCCCGTTTGATCGCGGCAGTCAGGCTGTTGATAGCCGTCCGATAATCTCCGGCTGAACTCGCCGCTAATGCTGCTTCCAGTGCCGGCTGCGCTAGAGGCGAGGCGGCCTTGGGAGGAGGGCGCAAGGCCGTCACCGCCTCGAGTTGCTGGTTAGCGCCGCCTCCACTTGTATGCGGTGGTGGCGGAGCTGGCGAAGTTGCCGGTGGCCCCAATGCCACATCCACCGGCGCCTGGCTTTTTGGCCCCGTCGTCAAGAGAACGCCGCCGATAACCACTAGGGCTGCCGCGCTGGCCGCCGTTGCCATCATGGGCCGCGTGAGCCAGGATTTTTTCTGTGGCTGAGGAGCGCTGGAGGGCCGGGTGGCTTGTGGCGCCGACTGGGGAGATGCCGCTTGCGGGCGGCTCATCTCCTCTATCACTGAAGCATAATCAGAGCCCAGCAGGATCTCACGGATCTCTTCGACGCTTAATTGACTGTTTGCGGCGGGGGCAAGAGGCGCTGGGGGCGGAGGTGACGGCGCAAAAGCCTTGTGAATCCCTGGCAGAGAAGCGCTCCAGGCGGCCGTGGACGTCAATGGCATTGAGACAAGTGAATACGGTGATGCCGCTGCAACCGATGGCCCGGCTTCCGTGACCAGCAGACGCGAGCCCACTTCCACATCCTCGTAGCGGACTTCCAGGTTCAACATGAGACGCCCTGCTTTGAGGGGCGTCAGGAGGAAGACGCAAACGTCAGAATCGCCGGCGGAGGGCACGCGCAGCTTGCGCTTCTGTTGCGGAGGATCGCAACCGGGCGAATCCAAGAGCAACTCCAGCGCGGCGGGCAACACCTGACCAGCGGCATCACGTGGAAACTCGACTTCGAACGGTTTCGACTGGACGTTTTCAGGCGGAATGTTGTAACTGGTGTCGAGCCGCAGGATCGCCTTCAGGCCGTTCGACTCCACCGTGCGGACCATCGTCACCACGTCGGCCGGTTCGCCCAGCAGGATGTGAGAAGCGACGGCCGCGTCCAGCACCCGCGGCTGCGCGACGGAGGATAGCTGCTTTGCCGGCGGAGAAATAGGATTTGTGACGGCTAGTCGCCGTGCATAGATGCGCTCCCGCAGGCGAGCGGCAATTTCCGCGAATGCTTCATCCTGGTTGGGCCAAAGTGTCACTGCCCGCGCGCCGTCGGGCAGGGCCTGCAGAACCGCGAACGGTGTATCCTTCCACTCCACCGGCCGAAGCAGCACGGGAATGACGATCGCCGAACCAGCTTGGTGGCGTTTCAGGGCGAACGGGAGTTCGATGTTGTAGCAGTACTCGGAAGCGAGAAAATCGGCGCTGATCAGTAAGAGGATGATGCCGGCGCGCTCCATGGCGGCCTGGATCTCGGCCGCCCATTCCGAACCGGGTAGGATTTTTCGGTCGGACCAGCCGCTGATCAGCTGAGCGCGTTGTAAGGCGGCCAGATGTTTCTCAAGCTTCGCCCGCAGATCTTCGTCGGTGTGCGCATACGAATAGAAGAGTTCGAGAGGTGGAGGAATGGTTGAGACCGAGGCCATCGGGACGCCGACTCTAGTGCTTCAAGTTATCACGGACTCTCTGGCATGAGCAGCGCGTCATCGTTATCCTGGACGCATGCGCTGGGTTCTATTTCTTGGCTCGATCGCGGCCCTCTGGGCGCAACCGGCTTCCCTCGCTCCGCAGCAGCCCCGGCAGGGAGAAGTGCTCTTTGTACACAGTAGCGGTGCGGTGAAAGCGCGGATGCTAGGCCAAACGATTGCGCTATTCGCTCAAACGGATGGTGCGCCGCTGGGACTGATGCCCGTCCCCACGCTGACCAAACCGGGGATCTATCCGCTGGAGTTGCTGGATAAGGCCGGGAGCGTCGTCGAGAAAATGGACGTGACGGTGTTGGATGCGCACTATGCCCGCCAGAACATCACCATCGAGAAGTCTGTCGCTACGCTCAAGCCGTCGCCCGGCGAACAGGAAACGGTCGGGGAGTTTCGCAAAGAAGTCTCGGAAACGCGCTACTGGAAAGAACCGCTGGAACTGCCGTTGACCGGGTGTTTGACCTCTCCCTTTGGTGTGCAGCGTTATTACAACGGGAAGCCGACAGGCGATTTTCACGCGGGCCTCGACCAGCGCGGCGCAGAGGGCACACCGATTCACGCCATCACGGGCGGTGTGGTCAAGATTGTTCGCCAGTTCAACCTGAGGGGTGGCACGGTCGCGATAGACCACGGGCAGGGTTTGCAGTCCATTTACATGCACCAATCGAAGCTGGCCGTGAAAGAGGGCGATCACGTTGACGCTGGTGACGTCATCGGGTACGTAGGAGCGACTGGTCGTGCAACCGGTGCACATTTGCACTGGACGCTTTATGCGAACGGCGTACCCGTGAATCCCGGCCAATGGTTGAAAGCGCCGCCGGCATGCGAGCCACGTCCGGCTGCGAAACCAGCGCCCGCGAAAAAGACGACAACGACCGGTGGGTAGTTCAAACACGGCGCAAATTCAACCTCGCATCCGATATAGTCTCCCTAGACGCGCGCATGGGCCCCTTTTGCTGCCTTCTGCGCCCCGGTTCTCATCATGCAAAAATCGCCGTTGACCGCGACACTCGCCTGGCTGTCCATATACGTTGCAGCGCCGCTGTTGGCGGCGCCCGCATCAATCGCCTTCACCAAATCTGCAAGCTCGCTCGACGCCTATGATTTTGGTGAAGTGACCATCAACGTCACCCGGCCGGACGTCGGCAATCCGTTCACCGATGCGTCTGTGACCGGATGGTTCGAGTCGTCGCCCCGAGGTAAGCGCTGGCAGGTAGAGGGCTTCTGTGACTCGCCGGATGGAAGCGTTTATCGAGTTCGTTTTGTGCCTCCCACGGCCGGCGATTACAAATACTCAGTTTCGTATCACCAGGGCACTTTTGAAAAGACGGACGCGGGCGTGTTTCATGCGGTGGACAACCATCGGCGCGGGCCGATTCGCGTCGACCCCGCGTATCCCTGGCATTTCATCTGGGAGGGTACCGGCGAGCACTACTTCTTCAGCGGAACCACGGCCTATTGGCTCACTGGATGGAAGGAAGAACGAATCATCAACTACAGCATCGACCGTCTCCACCGGCTGAAAGTGAACCGGATTCGCGTGACCGTCGCCGGCAGAAGCAACGTCTTCTTTGGTGAGCCCGTGATGATCGCCGACAACTACACGAACCTGCCCACGCCTTGGCTTGCCGAGCGGCCCAAAGATTTCACCCATCCCGGCTTTGACTATTCACGCTTCGACGTCCCCTTCTGGCAGAAGTTCGAGCGCATGCTGAAACACGCGCGCGATGAAGACATGATTATCTCGGTGGTGCTCGACATGAACGACAACAAGGTTCATCCGGCCGCCGGTAGCGAAGACGAGCGGCGGTTCATCCGATACGCGGCGGCGCGTTTCAGCGCGTTCTCGAACATCACCTGGGACCTCGGCGACGATCTCGAAGGCTATCGGGATGAGAAATGGACCCACGACACAGGCACGTTGATTGAGCAGTGGGACCCGTATCATCACCTCGCCACGAGTCACCCGATCAAAACGATTTTCCAGGACCGCGCCTCGGGTTGGTTCGGATTCACTTCTTATCAAGATTGGTCGCGTCAGCAACACAGGCTGATGCTGGAGTCGCGCGAACTGCAGAAGAAGGCTGGCCGAATTATCCCGCAGACTAACGAAGAGTATGGCTATGAAGACCACTATCCAAAGTGGGCAGCGCCCGGTTCGGACTCAGCCGATGTGTTGCGCCGAACAGCTTGGGACATCGTGATGGCGGGCGGTTATCAAACTGCCGGTGAGACCTGCCGACGGGGTACGAACATCGCTCCCGACACTGGCGGCGGTTGGATGAACGGCCGTGGCGATGACACTATGACGATGTTCCTGGGCTACGGCCACATGGTGGATTTCTTCACCAGCTTTGAATGGTGGAAGACCGACCCGCATGATGAGCTGTTGGACAACGGCGTCGCCTACTGCCTCGCCAAGCCCGGCGAGATCTATGCGGTTTACCTGCCAAAGGGCGGCAAGGTGACGCTGAAGCTGGATGCCGGTAGTTACGACGCGATGTGGTTCTCCGCGTTAAGCGGCGAAACCATCGCGCTGCCCGCTGCCGCAAGTGGCCCAGCCTGGACTTCGCCGGAGTCCCCGGACGACAGCGATTGGGCACTGCTGTTGAAACGGAAGAAATGAACTCCGTGATTAGTGGCATTGGGACATTTCGAAAAGAGGTCGAAGACCGCTCCCTGTTACTGTCGCGGCTTAGATAGGTTCGGTCGGTCTAGCGGCGTTCGCGATGGAGGTTAACGTGGCGCGGGCTCTTAGAGTTCCGCAAGCATGGAGCGCCAACACAATTTGAGAAGAGAATTGTCGTCTTCTTTGTCAGGCGCTCTATATCCATCTAACCACTGACCAGAACCCTGACAACATCACGCTTTCACCTGCAATGTAGAATGTCCTTGCTGCACGAGAGGCGCTCGGGCGTGCAGCGAGGAGGGTACACCATGTCCGCTCCCGAATCGCACCATGTCTCAGAGGCGGGCTTCGACCTTTACGACCTGAGGGTGGAGGTGGTCGGTCCGCCTGAGAAGCAAATCTACTGCGGCGCGAGAATCGGCGACTATTTCGATCTTCAAGGTGAGATGCTCATCCTGCCGCCCGGACAGGGGTTCTCTATCTACTCGCTGGCTGCTTTAATACCCTTGCTGCCCGCGAAACAGCGCGTCAGCGATCCCAATGATTGGATGAGCACCGACGCCGAGGTCGCCTGCCCCGATCCGAACTGTCCCTCGCGTTTCCGCATTACCCGCACCGGTGTCCGGCATTTCCGCCGTTCCGAGGTGACGGCTGTTCCGCTGAAAGAGAGCAACGCCTGATGGTGCCTCGCATCGCGCTCACGGACGGATTTGAGATCTCCCGCATCATGAAGGGCGGCTGGCATCTGGCCGGCGGCCATGGCGCCATTGATCCCGCCGGCGCGCAACGCGACATGGCTGCCTTCGTCGAAGCCGGAATCACCACCTTCGATTGCGCCAACATCTACACCGGCGTTGAGCAGTTAATCGGAGACTTTCGCCGCCATTACCCGGAACATGCGCAGCGCGTCCAGGTCTTCACCAAGTTCGTCCCCAACCTGGAGGACTTGCCCACCGTCGATCGGCACCACGTAGAGAATGTTATTGATCAATCCCTGAAGCGGCTCGGCGTGGAGAGACTGGATGCGGTGCAGTTTCATTGGTGGGATTACTCAGTCCCTCGCTATGTCGAAACTGCGCTCGAACTTCAGAGACTGGAGCGGGCTGGTAAGATCGCCCGCGTCGCAGTTACCAATTTCGATGTCGCCCGCCTCTCTGAAATCATCGCCGCCGGCGTTCGCATCGCCACCCACCAGGTGCAATACTCGCTGCTAGACACCCGCCCCGAGCTGAACATGGTTGAGTACTGCCGGTCACAAGGCATCGCGCTGATTTGTTATGGCACCATCGCCGGAGGATTTCTCTCTGAACGCTGGCTGCGCGAACCAGAGCCTGTGGGGCCGCTGGCCAACCGGTCCCTGATCAAATACAAGCTGATCATCGACGAATTCGGCGGTTGGCCGCGCTTTCAAGCGCTGCTTGTCACGCTAAACCGGATTGCCACGAAGCACGCGACCGATATCGCCACGGTATCGACTCGCGCCATCCTCGACCGGCCTGCAGTTGCCGCAGCTATTGTGGGCGCCACGAACGCTGCGCACCTGCCCGCCCACGCGCAAATCGGTTCGCTCGATCTCGATTGCGAGGACCGCGCTCTGCTGGCCGACGTTGTGGAACCTCGCAACGGACCGTTCGGCGATGTCTACACCCTGGAACGTGACCGCACGGGCACGCATGGCCGAATCATGAAATACAATCTGGCGAGAGGCGTGGAGAAGTCTGATTCTGGCCGCAGATGAACAGGGATAGTTCTTGCCTCGAAGTCGGTTCGCGGCTGGGTGGGATTTACGAGGGTGGCGTTGTGCTGCTACCCATCATCGCTGGGATTCTGGCCGTCTTCCGGGTCGTGATCCAGGCCAGGCTCCTCTGGAAAGTTCTCGAGTTCCGCTGCCTTCGCGGTGAAACTTTTCAAAACGCTGATGGTGGCGCTGGCACTGAATCCTGCACGGCGAAGGCGGCGAAACACCGAGGCCAGCTTCGCCTCGTCGTGCAAGTACTCGGAAAGGTTCTTGCCTCGGAACTTGCGCTCGAGATACGCGGCGGCCAAGGTTTGCTCGTCGGTCGCGGCGAAGACGCGGTTTACCGCGCGTTCAGCGATGGCTTGAGGAACGCGGCGGGCACGCAGCTCCCGCAGAATGCGCAGCCTGCCCAGGCTGTCGTTTTCTTTGCGGTTCGCCGCATAGATCTCGGAAAACTTCTTGTCATCAAGGTAGCCATACTCTTTGAGCTTGGCCATCACTTCGTTCAACACGGAAACTGTCTCCGCCTTGAGCGAAAGTTTCAATCGCATTTCACCCGACGAATAGCCGCGATGTCCCAGAAGGCGCAGGGCATAATCCCAGAGCCGGTCGGGGCCCAGTTTTTTGGGCGGACGTGGGGTGACCATGTCTGTGCGAAACGACTGCGAGTGTAGCACGATCTAACGGTCGACACCTGGATCCATGACGGTTTCCGGCGCTTTGTATTCTCACCGGCCCGGCGTCACGGTATTCGGGTACACTTCAAATAGGTCTGGAGGCGATAGTTATGGAAGACAAGAACGGGTTTGCCTATTTTCTGCTGGGATTGGGCGTGGGCGTAGCGGCCGGCATCCTATTGGCGCCGAAGGCGGGTGAAGAGACCCGCGAACTGCTGAAAAACAAAGCGGGCGAGGGCGCGGACTTTCTGAAGGCGAAGGCCAACGATAGCGCCGAGTTTGTGCGGCGCAAGGGCGATGATTTGCGCGGCTCAGCCACCGATATTTATGAGAAAGGCAGAACCCACGTCACACGTCATAAAGAGAACCTGTCCGCAGCGGTGGATGCCGGTAAGCAGGCTTATCGGGATGCGGTGACGAATTTTGAGCCGGCTCCGGGCGGCGAAGGGATCTGACCCGAACGAGGAAGCTGTTGCGGGCTGTTTGGCCGGGCGTGCCTAGCGGGTGCGCCCATGAGCATTGTTGTACCCGGCGAACGCCGGGTGAATTGATCAACTATGGATCAACAAAACCTGCTCCTTGTTATGACAATCTTCGTGGTGGTGGCCGCGGTGGCGCTGCTGATTGGCACAATCGCTTTGGTCGCCATCTTTGTGGTGTCGAAGCGGACGCAAGATAAGATCACCGACCTAATGCCGACTGTCACGCGCGTGCTGGCGTCAGCCGAGATCACGCTGGCCGAGACGCGGACTCACATCATGGACATTGGCGCCAAAACGAACTCCATCCTGGACACCACGAAGGTGCAGGTGGCGCGGATTGACGAACTCCTCAACGATGCGTCGGTGCGTGCCAAAGTGCAGCTGGAGCGCGCCGAAATGGTGCTGGACGACGCAATGGACAAGACGCAAAGCACGGTGGGGCTGATACATCGCGGCATCGTGACCCCGATCCGCGAAGTGCACGGCGTGCTGACCGGCTTGCGGGCGGCGATTTACCATCTGGGACGCAGCCGACGACCGAGCGTGGAGAAGGTAACCGCCGACGAAGAGATGTTCATCTGACGGACAAGGTGGTCTGGTAGCCGGCTTCCTAGCCGCCAAGCGTTCCCCTCACGGTCGCGCCTCAGTTCCGGCAGTCGACATCCGCTCTCGCGCGCTTCTGTGCCGGAGTGCACACGTTGCCTGGATCTGTTCAGTGCTTCGATTTACTCGAGGTGTTTCTGCATCGTTTGGGGCTGACTAGGCGGCCTTGGGAGGCACCTTGGCGACGTAGTCGACCACCTTTTTCTCCATCATGTCCCGGCCGGTACAAAAAGAAGCCAGTTTTCCTGGCGTTCGCCAGGTGCGCCTGGTTGAAGGTAAATCGCGTGAAAAAACGAATCATCTATGAGCGGCTGGACGTGCACCCCGGGGATGAAAATGGGAGAGAATTTGGGGGTCGTGAAGAGATCGGCCGGCTTGGGTACTGGTGTGAGCTCGGAAACGAAACTGGCTGGATCGGCGTGTGGGAGTCCCCAAGTGGTGCGTAAGGCCCGAGTAAGAAGATCTTGGCGTAGGCGCAGATCGTGCTCTTCACGGCGGATAGGAGAGACCGATGATTGCAGCAGTGATCGAGCGATGAGCTGGCATTGATGTGGGCAAGAAGTTCATCACGGTTTGTGTGATGACGGGACCGGCAGATGGGGAAGCCCGATCTGAAACGCGGAGCTTCGGGACGACGGTTGCGGAGTTGGAGCAGTTTCCCAATGAGAAGCATCTGGGCTCCTCGATTGGACTGTGCCCGGGCAATCAGCGCAGCGCGGATCAGGACAAAAGCAGCCATACCAACAAAGGCAACAAGTGGCTGCGCGCGAAGGCGCGCGCGTGGGGCGTTTCGCGCATGAAGGAGGGCCACTTGCGTGAGAAGTTCTGGCGCATTGCTGCTAAGGGCGACCCGAAACGAAGCCGCCCGATTGCTGTCGTTGCGATTGCCCATGACTTACTCAAACTGGCTTGCTTTGTGCTGCAGCGTGGGACCCCGTATGAAGAAGACCGTGGCCATCCGATGAGCGAGCAACAACAAGCAGCGCTTGATCCAGCACCGTGTCCGCCGTCTGGGTAAGCTCGGCGTTCCCGAATGCCTCGTTCCGGCGGCCACTCCCGCCAACTCTCGCGCTTCCTGCAAACGGAAACGCCCCTCCGCAAATCCATGACTCTCAAAGGAGCGCCTTTTATTTTCGTAAGAAGCCAAACTTGGCTAGGTCGAAGGTGGCGTTCTCCTGTATGTGCGCGAGAGCAATTCCCGAATGCCCGGTCGCGGCGGTTACCGCCGAAGGTACTCGACACTCAGCGCCTCCGTGAATCGACGTTGGTATTCAGTCGCGCTCGCGCTCCCAGACTAATTCAAATACGCTCGTCGTAGGAACGGGCGTCAGTACCAAGCGGTTTGCGTTGAACCGATAGTTGCGCTTCAGATCCGTACCTACCCAACTGGGCACGAGGCACGCCTGAACATGATGGATCACGGTGTGAGTCAATTCGTCGACGTCGAATGTGCCGAAATAGGCTATGAAGCCGTTTACCGCCTCGCGGATCTCTTCGCTGCCGGCGTTGCCGCCGATAAAGGACACTCCAGGAGCAACCGTGCAGCGACGGCCCGGGCGCATCAACTGCGCTGACATACGGCCGGCTTTGTCGTAGGTGATTCGCCCGACTGGTTTATCCCCGTAGGGATAATCAATGTGGCCATCTCGAGACTTGCGCACGAGGCTGATCAGTCTCCAAACGCCGATAAAACGATTCTCCCGCGCCGCCGGTGCAGCCTGCAACGCCGTCGCAAACCCAAGAGTTCCGATCGCTTGCCGTCTGTTCATAACGACCCCCATCGAGTTACGGCTCTTATGGCCCTCAGCCTCTGTAGGATTTACCGCCAACAGCGATGCTACTATGACCAGGATGCTGAGCTCAGGCTGTCGGCGGCATCAGTTCTTGCCAACGTGAATTGCTTCCGTGGATTGTGAAGCCATTCTGCACGTTTCGGACCCTTATGTGGAAAAGCAAAGTGCGTAATTTTCTGGCTTGGAGTTCAAGCTCGCAACTGCTTCCCATCTATCGGGGGATGTACCGTCTGACCATCTGGGTGGCTGTCCTCATGTTTCGGACGTGCCGTGGTATTAGCGCTGTTTACCTCAGCCGTGGATGCAGCAAAGGAGAGATCACGCCGGGTGTCAGCGACATTGATTTCATCCTGATTGTCAACGACGACGCACGGCAACGGCGGCGGGCGGAAAAGGTATTTCATGTTCTGCAAATCCTCTCGGCCGGATTGATCCCCTATCACCCGGCCTTCCTCTTCACGCAGGAAGAACTGCATTACTTGTGGCAGAACGCTCCATTATGGCGATATAGATTTCAGGAGGGAAAATCGAACTGGTCGCTATTGCATGGCCGTGAAGCGCTGGCGTCTCTGCCTGCCATATCCGGCATCGAGCGCACCACGAGTTGCTTTATAGAAATGAATTATTGGTGGGTACAGTATTGCGACTTTATTCTTCAGAATGACGCGTACCGCGGCGACTTCGTCATGCGCAATTCGATATGTTACAAGGCTGTGGCTGAGGTGCTGAATGCGCGGCACGCCCTGGATGCCGGCGAATTCTGCTATTCGAGGGAAGAAGCCTTACGTCGCGAGGACTCGCAATTGTCGAGGAAACTTCTGGACACCGTGGCGAAAAGGTTCCTGCGACGCGACAGAACCCTCGAGGAGGAAACCTATCGGTTCCTGATCGCGACTTTTTCGGATCTATGGCGCGGTTTCCGCGACCATCCATTCCTCGAAGTGTATCCCGATGTAGGTCAGGAGGTGGACTCTGCCGACGACGATATCCAGAAGGAGAAACTCGAAGGGCCTTTTCGGGAGATCTGCCGGCACCTTTCCGATAACTGGGGCGGCATGTGTCGCGGCGTCCATCTGGTGAAGAGTGCGTTTTGGAAGCTCGAGGATTCGCTCCTCGTGATCGATGTAGATCCGGACTCGCTGCCGACCCTCGATGACCTTGACTGGCTAATTGCTGTTCGCAAACGAGTCTACAATAGCCACCAGCCTCCCGCCCATTTCTTCCTGCGAGTGCAGCAGGTCGCTTTCCCCATCACTCCGGAGTTGCCACGGGATTACCATCGCGGCCTGCTCACTCCAGCCACCGCGCCTGATGTCTTTCTTCAGCTTGGGGAGGACAATGTCTACTGGACGAGCCACACAAGGTGGTATTTGACGGATTGGCAAAACCGGCGCTGGCCGGATGCTACGCCGTTGAAGCGATCGCAACTCAAGATGATCACCCGCTCGGCCGCCGCGGGGCACGTCAGGTATCCGCTGAGTTTGCGCAGCATATCCGAGCCGGAATAGCAGCTACGAAAGGACATGAATACTGGGGGTGAATACTGCGATTCGACAAGCGCAAGTCCGCGGGAAGCTTTGACCATGAGATCCACCAGGGGGCTGAACATCGTTTTGGCGATGCATCGCGAAGAGGGGCATTGTAACGCGAGCTTCGGCTTGGCGAAGTGCCTGCGTGACCGCGGACACAGGGTGACTTACCTGGGCCTCATGGACGCCCGGAAACTCGTGACCGAGCAGGGTTTTGAATTCGTGCCGTTCGCCGAGGACATTCTGCCGGAGGGCGCGCTGCGGGAATCCGCCAAACTACCCACGGGCTCAACGCCGAATCCACTTCGTTGGTGGCAGCGAAGGCTCGCCATGGAACGGTTGTTCGGGGAGTTTCTGCGCAGGCTATCCAACGGTCACCTCGATCAGCGTCTTCTCTCCTGCGAGCCGGATGTGCTGGTCTGCGACACGTGCGTGTGGTATGTGGCACTCCGCGCCATCTCTCTGGGTATCCCCACAGTCGACCTCTCCCCGTTCTTGGCCGGTTATCCCAACCCTCACATTCCGCCGTTCCATTATTCGCGCATTCCGCATTCCTCGTGGTGGGGCCGAATGCAAGTCCGTGCGGACTGGCTACGGCTGCGATTGCAGTTTGTTTTTACGAGGCGGCTTGCTTCGATCCTGCTTGGCAGGTGGCGATCGCCTACCCGAATGCACAACCTGACCGGCGAGTTTCTGAGGCTGGCCAGGCGCTCAGGTGTCCCCTGTAAAGAGAACCGTAACTACTGGTTTACTGAGACCGGCCCGCGGATGATTTTGCCGGAGATCTTTCTCGCCCCCCAGTCGTTCGACTTCCCTCATGCTCCGGGCAGCGAACAGGTGTATCTTGCCGATTTTGTCGACCTGAGAAGGACCGAGGACGCGACTCTTCTGGAGCGGCTTGATCCAAAGAAACCCCTCGTCTATTGCTCGTTGGGATCGGCATCCCGGTACTATCCACACTCCGGTCATTTCTTCCGAACTGTGGTTGCGGCCAGCCGGCAGAGGAAAGACTGGCAGTGGGTTCTCAGCGTGGGAACCCAGCAAGAAGCGGATAAGTTCGGCGAGCCGAGCTCAAACCTGCTGATTGTCAAATGGGCGCCTCAGTTGTCGCTGCTCCAGCGCGCCGCGGTCATGGTGACACATGGAGGGATCAATTCGATTGTGGAAGGCATCCATTTCAGCGTCCCGATGGTGATTGTGCCGGGGTTACGTGATCAGCCAGGAAACATGGCGCGGGCCGTTTATCATGGGATCGCTGTGACGGCGAGGATGAAGCATCTCACGGCGGGACAGCTTTTGAGCCTGATCGGAAATGCCATGCACAACCCGGATCTCCGGAGGTCCATGTCCGGGATGCAAACGAGGATAGAAGCCGAGAGTGGCATGGCAGCGGCGGTGGAGTTGATTGAGGCGGCTGGCCGCACCGGCCCCAGTGGTGGTTTTCGCTCACGGCGAAATGGGAGTTCTGGTCCGGTGAAGGAGACCACGCAACCTTGGAATGTTTCGTCGGGAGGAGTGGATCGGTGATCTACATCTGCATCCGGCAGACCCTCAACTGGAAGAACGAAGCGGAATTTTGGTCCCAGTTGCCCGACGAGTTTAAGCCCACCATCCAAGTCTGGAACCAATCGTTCAACATCCCCTACCACCTGTTCCGCCAGCGAGTGCGGGAAATCTCTCGGAGGAACATTGCAGCGGTAAAGAACGCCGTCTGCCTGGACTGGAAGGATGTGCCGGACGGTGCATTGGTGTTTCCCGTGGATGATGACGATTGGTTTGCCGACGATGTCGGAATCGTCCTGGAAAAAGCGCGGGAGGACGGGCGACACGGATATCGTTGGAACAGTTCGTTTCTCGAGGTTCCCATCGACCTCGGCCACCGGCTCTATTTGCTGAAGCGAAGGCTGTTTCGCACGCCGCCAAAATGGATCTGCACGACCAATAATTATGCGATCTTGAAATCGCATCACAGCGAGCCGCTGTTCCGTTCCCACATCCGTGCAAGTGAGTGGTTTCGGAGTCACCCAGAAGACATCAAAGAGCTTGGCTCGGGCCTGAGCATCATGAACCGCACGCTGGCGTCGCGGACGTCATTGGCACTGATGCGCCCAGAGACGTGCAAGACGATTCGAAAGAGAACGCTGCTGCGCAAGTATTGGCAGTATTGTGCTCTTTACAGACGCCCGCTTGGAGCAGATCTGACGTGGTGTGGCCCCTATGTCCGGATGATGGACGATCTCATGAACGAGCTCTTGCCGGCATAGCCAGTCCGGCAGCCCGGAACCGACGCTACAAAGCATTCATCTCTTGACCTCGATGCCCTCCCACAACGAGCCTGAGCTGCAAGTCAGCCGGGTGTCTGCCGTCAAGGAACCGCTTCGTCTCCACGAAGGACCCGTTCGGCGAGGCTCGCGACGATCCGTGCATTGGCTTCCAAGTCGCGACCCATGTGGAACTGGAAGATCTTCGACCTTCGCACCAGGGCATGAGCGTTCCGGAGGCGACTCCATCCGAGGCCGGCTTTGCCCGCGATCTCCCACGTGCTGCGTTCCAGCAAGTATTCCAGGCCTTGGAACAGCCCGAGTCCCACAATCATATTGGGTACCATTTTCTTCATCGCCGTTGTGTAGGAGGCCTCTTCCACGCGCCCTTCACGCGCCAGCGTTCTGCGTCCCAGCAGCAGAAGGCCGGGCTTAGCCCGATCCACGACTTTGTCGGCAAAGTAAGAGTAGTTCACCAGATACTTCGCCCCAAACTCCATTCGATGAATAAGCCGTCGGTGTTCCTCCGGCACCTCGTGTTCTCGGCCCTTGAGCATTCCGATTCTAAGCGGGAATGCGTGCGCATTTCCGGCGCTGTCGATGAACGGTGAGTCATCGGAGAGAATCGACAAAGCGCTCCGCCTCAGCAACGTTGCCCCCAATGTGCTCTTGCCCCCTCCCATTGGGAGAAGCACGAGTATGGCCCGCCCGCGGTGACTCATGGCCAACGCGTGCAGCCGATGTAATCTCCGGCCATCGAGCGCTTCGCCGATCTGTGAGAGCAGAAACAAATAGGCTGCTTCATAGATCAGATGCTGATCCTCGCTGACGATCCGGAAGCGGCACGCCACAGAGTCGTAGATGCCTAGTCCGCGGCCGCCGAAATCGATGATTCTGCGCCCCTCATGTCTGTAAACAACATTCCGTGGGGTATAGACCGTAGCGTCACAGACCGGTAAGCCGTCGTAATCGGGCAAGCCCTCCACTAACTCGACTTCGACGCCGCAGGACTCGCTCCCTTGCCCCTGGTCCTTGATCGCAAAAAAACCGAAATCCTCGGCCAGTCCCTGCCGCGCGAAATCACAATTGCCAGTCAGTAGGAAACTGTAGCCGTATACGGAGAACCTCATAGGTCCGTCGCAGTCGCCAGAAGAGGTTTGGACCGTAGTGTCCGCGGCAGCGCTCTGGGGCCCATTTGTTTCTTCGCCTCGATCGTCTCTAACCCCCGATGTTCTTTTGTTCTCAACCCGACCGAGTGATTCCAGCCTCCACGCGTCGGCTCCGTTTCTTTCGGTGTGCTCGATGAGTTCAATGCTGCAGCACTCCTTAGGACGGGTATGCCCGCCGCCGCTTGGAGAATCGTACCATTCCCTCCCGATAAGCAGCAGCGCCGTAAAACATCGAGCTTGAACCGAAGTGGCTCGAACAGGCGCGCCTCATACGGGATGTGCACATGGTTTTCCTGACGGTCGAGCCAAGTGGGATTCGTTCCGCGGCCAGCCTGCATTCCAGTCGCTGTTAAGGCGTTGCGGCCTTCCTGAGCTCGAGGCCACGACCAGCTCCCGGTTCTTAGCGGAGAAGGGCCTCGGGTAGCGAGCTTTTTGGGCGGCGCTTAGCCCCCGCCGTTGCATCGTTTTCTTTAAACTGGGAATCTTGAACCTATATGGAATTACTCTGGCGGCATTTGAAGGTGCATTGGCGGTTGGTCTTCCTGGCCCTCCTGCTGGCGGCGATCAACCAGATCTTCTCGCTGTTGGACCCTTGGATCTTCCGGCTCATCATCGACGGTTACGCCACCAAGTTCCACTCCTATACGACGTCTCAGTTCATCCATGGCGTCAGTCTGCTGCTGGGAGCGGCCGTGGGTGTCGCGTTCGTATCGCGTGTCGCCAAGAACTTTCAGGACTACTTCGTCAACGTCATCACGCAGCGTACCGGCGCCGCCCTGTATGCGGAGGGCGTCGAACACTCGCTCTCGCTGCCTTACGGCGTCTTCGAAGATCAACGTAGCGGTGAAACGCTTGGGAAACTGCAAAAGGTTCGCTCGGATGTTGAGCGTTTCATCACCGCCTTTGTGAACATCCTGTTCACGTCAACGGTCGGGATCATCTTCGTCACGATCTATGCACTGCGCGTCGATTGGGTAATTGCGCCCGCATTCTTCCTCACCATCCCGCTGCTCGGCGGCATGAGCTCCGTGCTGAGCCGCAAGATCAAGACGATTCAGAAAGTCATCGTGGCCGAGACAACTGCGCTGGCCGGGTCAACTACCGAATCACTCCGCAACATCGAACTGGTTAAGACGCTGGGGTTGGCGCGACAGGAAGTTGGTCGCCTCAATGCCACCACCGACAAGATTCTGAAGCTGGAGCTAAAGAAAGTCCGCTACCTGCGCAGCCTCAGCTTTATCCAGGGAACCATGGTGAACCTGCTGCGCACGGGCATCCTGTTCCTGATGCTGTATTTGATCTTCACGCAGCGCATCACAGTGGGGCAGTTCTTCTCGCTGTTCATTTACTCGTTCTTCATCTTCGGTCCGCTGCAGGAGCTGGGGAACATCATCAACATTTATCGCGAGACCGAAGCGTCACTGAACAAGCTGGAAGAGATACTTGCGATTGCGCCCGAGCCGGTGCCGGCGAACCCGGAAGAACTGGGCAAATTGGAAGCACTCGACTTCGATGATGTGACGTTTACCCACCAGACCGCCAACCGGCCCGCTCTGAGCCGCGTCAGCTTCCAGGTGGCCCGCGGCGAAACCATCGCGTTCGTGGGTCCATCCGGAGCCGGCAAGACCACTCTTGTGAAGCTTCTGGTAGGGCTGTATCAGCCACAGCAAGGCAGCGTTCATTACAACGGCATCGCAGCGGACCGGATCGAGCCCGAGAAGCTGCGCGAGCAGATTGGCTTCGTGACGCAGGACACGCAACTCTTTTCCGGCACCATTCGTGAGAACCTGCTGTTTGTCCGGCCGGACGCAACCGATGCGGAATGCCTGGAAGTGCTACGACGCGCCGCGGCGGATTCGCTGCTGGCCCGGGCCGACAAGGGTCTCGACACGCTAATTGGCGAGGGCGGTGTGAAGGTCTCAGGCGGCGAGAAGCAGCGGCTGTCTATTGCCCGCGCCTTGCTGCGCCGGCCGCGGCTGCTGGTGTTTGACGAAGCCACTTCGTCCCTCGACTCCCTCACGGAGGAAGAGATCACGTCGACCATTCGCGATGTCGGCCAAAAGGCGGACGTGATTACCATTCTGATCGCGCACCGGCTTTCGACCATCATGCATGCCGACCGCATTTATGTCCTGGAGTGCGGCCGGATTGTGGAGCAGGGAACACATGAAGAACTAGTGGCTGAGACGGGGCTGTATTACGCGTTGTGGAGACAGCAGATTGGCGAACGGTCGGCCGATCCAGCGGGGTTTGCGCAAGTGGCCGGGCGGAGGGTGTAGCTCCCGGTTCCGCGGCAGGAGTATGGGCCGCGGATGAACGCGGATGAACGGAGATTGATGGTTGGTCGAAAGGACGAACTGGCTGAACAAGGTGGGACGGCCGGTAGCGCCTCGTGGCTCTGAAAGGCATGAAAACCCTAGGACAGAGTGACAAGTGCCAGTCGACCGTAGAGCTTTTAGGACAGACGGGCAAGCCTTCCATTACTGTCGCGCCTCAGAAAGCTTTGTTTCACGGCAGTGCAAGAACTTGTTTTCCACTTGCATAACGGTCACGGATCCGTTCGGTCCGCTTGCTCACGCGCGCGGTTCTGTGCTGGAGCTTTCACACAGACTCTTGAACCCGCTACACTTCGATTACTTGGATTTGACCACCGTGATAGTGACTTGCGATGGATACTGCCGGGAGTGGTGCACGGCGTTGTGCGCGATGACGCCAGTTGATTCGTCGTAGTTATTGCCGCCGGTGTTCAGGTTTCGATCAAAGCGCGGGAAGTTGCTGCTGGAGACTTCAATTCGGATGCGATGGCCGGCCGGGAAGTAGTTGCTAGTGGTCATGGGCTGCAAGGTCACCTTATATACCTGGCCCTTTTCCATAAACACGGGCGGCTTGTCGTAGCCTTCGCGATAGCGGACGCGCTGGATGGTCTCGTCGAGGTTGTAGGCGCGGCCGTCGGGATAGACATCGATCAGCTTGATGGTGAAGTCGGTGTCTTTGGCGTCGGACGATACATAGAGCGTGGCATCGATGGGGCCGCTGACCTCGGTATCTTCTTTCAGCGGATCGGACGTATAGACCAGGATGTCGGCGCGGGCCTCCATCTTGCGCTGATCAAAGGCGCCGCCCGCGACGGCATTACCCGTGCAGCAGACGTTGCCGCCGTAGGAGGGCACCGGGTTCATCGGATCGTAGACGAAGTTGTCGGGATCGTCGGCTTCGGACGGAGCAGCGGTGAGGGCGCCGTCGCCGAAGAGGCTGTTCGCTTTGCCGGCGCTCGATAAGAAGAACGTCTGCTGCTGCGCGCCCTCGGGAGGCCAGGTGGAGGAGCTCTGCCACTTGTTCAAACCCATGGTGAAGTAGCGCACCTTGGGATTCTTGGTGAGAACGTCGTTCTTCTCGCCCTTGAGGAAGTAATCGAACCAGCCGTAGGTGAGTGCATCGTAATCGAGGCGGGCATCGCCCATGCTGCGTTCGCCGACGATGGTGTCTTCAGTGGCGCGTTTGTAGGAACAATGGAGCGTGGGCGCGATGACGGCGTATTGCTCGTTGGCGATTTCGGGCCGGGCGGTTTTGCGGACGTAGTTATAGGCGGCGAGGTTGGGGCCCACCGAGACGTCGTACCAGGACATGAACCACAGGCCGGGCACGTTGATGGGCATGTTGTCGTGCCAGAAGCCGCCACGATACCAGGCGGGATCGTTGGGAGCGCGCTTGATCATAGCGCCGCCGGTTGATACTTCCATGCGATCGGCAAAGATGCCGTGCGGGCCGTCGACAGCTTTGATGATGTCCATCTCGGGCAGGTGAGCGAGCGCCTTCGCCCAATCGACGGGCGGAAGCTGCTGCGCGAGATCGAAGGCCTTGGAGGCTCGAATGAGATCCTGCTGGGAGGTATTGGGCGGGAACATGGGACGGATCTGGTTCTGCTCGCCATAGAGCCAGGCGATGAAGAGCATTTGCACGGCGCCGCCGCGATACCAGTTGCCTTGTTCGTAGTAGGGACCGACGCGGCCGACGCCGGCGCCAAAGCCCTGCGGGATCATCGCCGCCAGCGCCGGATTGCCCTGCGCAGCGACACCCATTTGCCATTCGGCGGTGGACGAACAGCCGATGGTTCCGACCTTGCCGCTGGACCAAGGCTGCGAGGCCATCCAGGTGAGCTCGTCGTCACCATCGGTCAGAGGCGGCCCGAGAATGTCGTACTGGCCTTCGGAGAAGAAGTGACCGCGCTCGTTCATCTCGACAAAGATGTAGCCGCGCTTGACAGCTTCCAGTTCCGAGGTCATGTCGCGCGGCGCGCCGAGCTTCACATCCCAGTAGTTGAAGTTGTAGGGCGTGCGGACAAAGATGATGGGATATTTCTTCGAGGTGTCTTTGGGGCGATAGACGTCGGCCGCCATGCGTTTGCCGTCGCGCATGGGGATCATCAGCTTACGGTCAATGATGGCAATGGACTCGAGTTCTTTCTCGATGGCGTTGCGCTTGGCGACGAGTTGCGGGTCGGGCGCGGCGCGGGCTGGGCGAAGGCGTTGGCGACAGCGAGGCCGGCGATGAGAACGAGCGAGAAATGGTACTTGAGAGTTTGCATTTGTTTTTTTGCGGCGGAAACACCAGATTAAACCACGCTGTCCGGAGACGTGCGGCTAAAAAGACGTTGCTATGTTGAGAAGGCTGATCTCAAGCTTGAGCGATACACGGAGGCATTGGTATGGCACTGAAGGACGGATTCACGGCGGACGAGTGGGAGATGCTGGCTGGCGCGCCGCAGGCAGTAGGAACGGCGGTGATGCTGGCCAGCTTCAGCGGTCTGGGCGGGACGGCGCACGAGGCGTTAACGCTCGGCAAACTTTGGCCACGGGGGCGACCAGTTCAAACGAACTCATCAAGGAAATCTGCGCGTTGGAGGAGGGGCCCGTCGCGCAAGCCGCGCTGCGTGAACGTGTCAAGCAGCTGGATGCTCAAAACTTGAACGCCGAACTCGCAAACCTGGCGATGGGCGAGGCGAAACAGGCCGTTGATGCGTTGAAGGAAAAGTCGCCCGAGAACGTAGAACCGTACAAAGAGTGGCTGATGCGGCTCGCCTTTGACGTAGCAAATGCCTCGAAAGAAGGCGACTTTTTTGGCATCGGCGGGAAGCGCATTAGTGACGGCGAGCGGGATGTGTTGAATACGTTGTCCCAGGTGCTCGGCGTGCCGGTGCCGACGGCGTAGGGAGCGACGGCTGCCTTGCGGCACGTGGCGAGGATGACCCCGCTACGGACATCGTAAACACAGCGGATACTTTGATACTGGCCCGTTCGTGCCCGTTCACGCCGGGCCAGCGCTTGCGCCGACTTGGGCCGCCGAACCCAGTTCGGCAGCGCAGTCCGCTGCGATCACCAACTCGGGAATGGGGCGTCCGATTCGCAATCGCTGTACTTCTTTGTACACGAGACGAAAACACGAACACGTTGTTATTTGGCGAACTTCAGAGCCAGCACACTAGGCTAGAAACTAGTGTGCGTTATAGCGTCTGCTGATTGTCTCCCGGGTGCAGCTCGCGACGCTGGCCGTGCCAAATGAATTCTCCCGGCGTTCCGGAGGGCAGCCTTATATGAGCGGTCAGCTTGCCTTCACTCAATGTCAGTTCCACTTCGATGGTGCCCTTCGGATGGGGAACGGATGCACGCAGATCATGCAGTTTCCCGAGGTTCGGCGCGATGCGGACCCGCGTATAGCCCGGCGCGGACGGCTCAATCCCAGCGACAGTCCGGAATATCTCGAAGTTGGGACTCGCTCCCCAGGCGTGACAGTCCGATCGCACATCGGGCCCCGACCACTCCGCCCAAGTCGTCAAACCGTCCGCAAGCATTTCGCGCCATGGCCCTAGCTGATCCAGATAGCGGTCGCCGAGACCGGCCTCACGCAGAGCAGCATTCACGTAAGCACGGTAGTAGATGGTTGCTTGCGCGAGCGACTTGTCCGAGAGTGTTTTCTCCATCAGCGCGTGCGTTTGGTCAGCCGGCAACAAATGGGCGATTACTGCCAGCGTATTGGCGTGCTGGGAGAAGGTCCGGTGTGAGGGTTGATCCGCGAACAGGCCGCGGCCGGTGTCCCAATCCGTCAACAGAATGGTGGTCTTCAGTTGATCGGCGGCGGCGCGATAATCGCCAGCGAGTGCTTTGCTGCCAAACGCCGCTTCCATCTCAGCTGCCCACCGGTACGCCAGCAGCAACTGCAGATCAAGCGCTGCCGATGACGATCCATCTGCTTCGCCCGGCGCCTCTCCGTTCGGCCAGGCCTTCACCCAATCGACGTAGTTCCACCACGGCATGCTCTTCAAAGAGCCATTGGGCTTCTGGTAGTGCTGGTAGAACGAAAGCACCGCCTGCACGCCCGGCAGCATATCCTTTACGAAGGCAGCGTCGTCGACATGCATCCAGTAGTCATGCACCATGCCGATCCACCACAGCGAGAACGGGGGAATGTATTGGGGTAGATAGCTGGGCGCCCGGCTGAGCGTAGCCCCTTCGGCCGTCCTCGACGAGTTCAGCAATGCAATTCCATTTCGCATCAGCCGCGCATCGCCCGTCATGTAGAGCGACACCATCATTTGTATTCGCGCATCTCCAGCGTATTGCAGCTGCTCATAGTACGGGCAGTCCATGTAGGTTTCGTGAGCGCAGAGGCGCGCCGTGTGGAACCCGGTTTTGAGAATCTTGTCGATATCCTGCTGCGCAGTGGCGTCGCTGGTTGCAAACTGGGCGGCTGCCTTGAACGGGTAACCGGTGTAGGTATCACGCAAGCCTGAGATCGTCACTGGGTCTTTGAAGGCCATCACGTCCAGCTCGATATAGCGATAAGTGCGCCAAAAGCGCGGTGCGAAGACGCGATTCTCGCCACCGTCGGCCAATAACACATCCTCGTAACCGTAGAACTGCTTCCCTTCCACGTCATTGCGGTTGCCTTTGTCCGCCGGCCCTTGCCGTGAGCCCTTCCGGATATACAGCGTCTCCGCATATCGAAGTTTCACTTGCGCATCTTTTCCACCACTTAGCGTCAATTCGGGAAAGGCGGTGGTCAACTCGCCACGATCCAGCAGATAGGTTAGGCTCGCACCGGCCGGTACGGTAATGGGGAAACCGTTCGCCGGAATTGCCGGCATCTTTGGGTCCAAGCCCTCGGTGTGCCATGGACCCAGCGATGATTTTCGCAGCCGCCATTGGCTGGCAGGCGTCATCTCCATGGCCGGAATCTCGCGCGGCACCAGCATCCATCGGTTCGGACCGTCTCTTGAATCGCGGGGCGAGCCGTGACTCCCGCGCTGGGCTTCCTTCCACCCCGAGTCGTCGTACTCTAGCTTTTCCCAGTTCCACGGATAACGCCTGTCCGTCCACCTTTTCATTCGCCGCGACCGCGTGGTAACCGGTGATTTGATCGGGGGCGATCGGCACCGGCGCGTAGGCTGTATCGATCAGGTATTTCCAGGTCTTATCCGAATTCACCACCGCGTTCTCGGACTGGTCCGCCTGCAGCAGAAACCCCGTTTCGTTGGTTACCTGCGCAATCGCCTTGTAGGGCCCGTCGTTCCAAACCACCGCCGCCAGCACGTTCTTTCCGGCATGCAGGTGTGACGCGATGTCCACCGTCTCATAGCGCCAGTGCGTCAAGTCGCCGCGGGCCGGCCCCCACGAGACTCGATCTCCATTGGCGAATAGCTGATACCGATTGTCGCCGGTTACGTGTATCACGAACTGCGCGGGCGCGGTTGCAAGATCAAACGTGCGGCGGAAATGGTACACGCCGTAGTCCTGCAGCGAAACCCCTGGCGGGGCGATCCAGTATGCGGGCCATGCCTTGGTCAACAAGTCGAGGCTGCCGGCCGCCGGCAAATTCAAGCCGGCCAACAGCAATCCAGCCACGAGCGCGCAGTGCTTCATCATTTCACCTCCCCGTCCGTCATCGCGAATCGATAGATTCCGGATCCTACGTCGAGCGTGGTGTGGTCTTCGGCAAGCAGGGTCCTGGGATGGCGGTCACGAGGATGTTACTACACCGCCGCGGCAGCTGTCATAGGCCGCACATGCTAGTCCACGCATCCAGGTGCATTCGTCAACAGGCAGGCAATTGAGAAGTGTGATCAGGGGAGGGCGGTAACACGGAAAGATAACAAACTGATGGCGTGACGGACGGATTGAGACGCGCTGCTAGGAGGGAACGCGGGGGAGGAAGCAGCGGGCGGCGCAGCGGCTCTTGTTGCTTCCTTCCCTCTCCGCGGATGCTACTGGTTTACGCTGAGTGCCGCCTTGGTTGGGGTGGTCTTAATGGTGTAGTTGCTCGGCACTGTGAACAGCGAAGACTGCGGTGCGCCTTGTTGAATATTGGTCATCTGGAACACCAGCGTGCCGGAGCGTGGGTCGGTATGTTTGCGGTAAATCACGGCCTGCAGAACCGCCGAATACCAGCTTTCCGTCGTATCGACGATCGTCTGGGCGTTACCCATCGTATTTGCGGGAATGGTGTGCGTCGTCAAGGTTCCCGTTAGGTTCAAGCCGGCTGGCAGGCTCAGGCTCGGATCAGGAGCCGTCAGCGGGGTCTTTTGAATGTTGGCGTCATTCCTAGCGTTGTGCGTGCCTTTGTTCTGGCCATGTCCTTCCCCGGTGTGGAGCGGCCGCTGAATCGCCGTATTCGTGGACGGGTCAAGGGTGTAGGCAAAGCCCGCCACGGGATCTGTAATGAAGATCATAGTCTTCGGGCCGGAACTCGACGACCAAGGGCCCAGATGATTCACGGTGTGCTGTGTCCACGTCCGTCCCTGAGCGTCGCGCGCAAATTGGCTGGTACTTGTATTGTTGATGGTGTTCCCGTCTGCCAGCGTTTGCGTGGTTGTGCTCTGCAGCGTTGCCGAGAACGGTGCTCCCGTCACCACGGGTCCCATCGGACCGCCGAATGGCCCTCCACCAAACCCGCCACCCGGCCCAAAGTGGCCGCGCGGCCCTTGTGCCACCGCCCCGAGGGCAAACAAACCCACAACGAATGCCCCAACGTAAATTGATTTCATCGTCTTTGTCCTTATAACTGTCGTTATAGAATTCAAAAATCTGCATTGACCAGCCGGATACCCTGCGGTTGCCCATCGAGTCCCAACAGCAGGTCGGCATCCACCCAGCTGTTTTCCGCATAGGCTCCGGGGGGAATGATCCCCTGATTGGCCAGCTCCGAAACCGGTAGCTGTACCCTGACAATTTCTTCTTCGCCTTCCGCGAGCGCGACGCCGGAATAAGGCAACGGAATGAAGTCCGGCTCCGCGTCCTCGGTGCCAGACTGGCTCGCACCTGCAGCCGCCGTCTGCACGCTGTTCCCGGCGTTCAATAGCTCACTCATGTGCGTCCGCACAGGCGGAAGCGAGAGCAAGAACGCGAGCGATGCGGCTGCAGCAGCCACAGCGCCCCACTTCCACCAAGCTGGCGCCTCTTGTGGGATCGACACGGTGGCCCCGGGAGTACGTTTCGCCAAAGCGCTCAGCAGCCGCTGTCGCGCGTTCGCGGGAACGACCGGCTCCTGATCCAGCACCAAGTCCTGCACTTGCTCGGCGACGTCAGCCCATTCGCGCCGCCTCTGGCGGCAGGCTGTGCAGATAGCCAGGTGGCGCTCAGCAAATAGGCGCTCGGTGGGTGTCAGCTCGTTATCAACAATTCGGGCGATAAGGTCCTCAGAGAGGTGAACGGCGTGCGTCATAGGCTCTCCTTTATCTGATTAATTCCCCGCTGTATTTGCTCACCAACCGTTGAAGTGGAGAGCCCCAGCACCTCGGCGATTTCCCGGTACTTCAACCCTTGCGACCGCAGCACCAGACAGCGCCGTTGGGCATCCGGTAGCTTTTTGAGGGCGGACTCCAGCGTTTGCTCCCGCTGACGGGCCTGCAGAAGCTCTTCGGGGCTATCTCTGCGGTCAACGATCTGGCCGGCTGCTCCGGTTTCCTCGATCGCCTCCGTCCAGCGGTTGCGCGCCGCCTGCATCTCACTCACCGCCAAGTTGTGCACCACTCTATACAGCCAAGCACGCAGGTTTGTTCGCTCGCCTGCGGACTGCAAGTGTTGGTGCAGCCTCAGGAATGCTTCCTGTACAAACTCTTCCCCAGCCTCCGGTCTCACGCCGAGAAACATCAGGTAACGCCGGAGCGGCACCTGCTCCCGATCGTACAGATCGAGCAAGAGCTTCCTATGCTCCATCGATTCCTGCGTCGCTTCTGGCGCCCAGGGACTTTCGACGTTCGGTGCCGAACTGACCTGCATCGACAAGATCCGGCTTCAGCAGGTGCAGGCGGACCGCCGAGGGTCCCGTTTCGGGGTTACGGCCGCCTGTACTCTGCTGTCTCGCATGTCTGTATTCATGAAACCGATTCCCGGGTCGTTTTTCCGGGCGCTCCGCCACTTTTCCCCGCATTCTGTTCCTGCCCGCTCAATTTCGTTGAGAAAACCGGCCCTGTTCAAGTACCAGATTCGCAGAGTGTTTTTACCACCGGGCCGGACTCGCGCAGCATTCCGCAATGGCGGAATGGTTTCCAGACTATTTCCAGGACCGACCACGATGAGAACTCGCGCTCCAGGCGCTGACTTGACGATGGTGAGACTTGACTCGGCTTCAGGAGTGCCACTCTATCGGCAGCTATCCGAAGAGGTCCGCCGGGCGATCTCGGACGGAACTCTCGTCGCCGGAGCCCGCTTGCCGGCCACGCGGGTCCTGATGAAGGACTTGGACGTTTCCCGAAATACGGTCTTGGCTGCGTTTCGGCAGCTTATCGCCGATGGTCACCTGTCGGCTAAACGCGGTTCCGGCGTTTATGTAGCCGGGCGAGCCCAAGGACCACCGTCGCCGCAGGCGGCTGAGATCAACAATAGTCCTGGCAGTTGGTCGACCCCAGTTCAGAAGCTACCGGCGACGTCTCCTCAAACGTCATCACCTCTGCCCGCCAGGCTGGGCGAGTCAACCTGCCTCCCCCAACGGACTTCTACACTGGCCCAACTCCCGCTGAGCAAGCTCTACCGCCCGAGGCCGCTTCGACCGGTTTGCACTGGAGCACTTGACTGGCGCGAATTCCCGCTGGACATTTGGGAACGGCTGCGGGCGAGAGCCCTCCGCGAAAGTGGGGCGGCAGTCCTCAACTGCGGCGACCCGGCAGGCTATCTACCGCTTCGCCAAGCGCTCGCCCTTTATTTATCTGCGCAATGCGCGCGATATCCGCTGCGCCGCGGACCAAATCGTCGTCACGGCTGGAGCACAACAGGCCCTACGTTTAATTTAATCGGCAGTGTACTTGTTTCGCCGGGCGACGTCGTTGCCATCGAGGAGCCTTGATACTTCGGTGCAAAGGCGGCATTCCTGGATGCCGGCGCCCGAGTGGCTCCTCTGCTTGTCGACGAGGAAGGCCCCATCGCACCGGTGCGCGCCGTCAGAACACGGCTGTCCTGGTTTACATCACCCCGGCTCATCAATTCCCGCTTGGCTGCACGATGTCGCCGCGTCGTCGTGTCGAGATGCGGGATTTCGCCAGCAAGCAGAAAGCCTGGATTGTCGAGGACGATTACGATAGTGAACTTCGCTATGACGGAACACCTCCTCCCAGCTTTCTAACTCTCGATTCTGACGGCCGGGTGATTTATGTGGGCGGTAACGAGCAGCGTTCTATTCCCGTCTCTGCGAATCGGATACCTGGTTCTACCGTCCATGCAAGTGGGCTCGTTCGTCAAGGCGAACGCCATCGCCGGGGCCATGGCCGGCTGGTGGATCAAGCCACGCTGGCGCTCTTTATCAGTGAGGGTCACTTGGCGCGCCATGTCGGTCACTTAAAGCAGGTCTACCAAAGCCGGCTGTTGGCACTACGCGAAGCCGTCCAGCGCGATATCCCCGGCATTTTCGAATTCCAAAGGGCGCAGGCCGGCCTGAACACTGTCGCTTGGCTGTGCCGCAGCCTGGGAGGAAGAGGGAGCCACCTCCGCCGCCACCACGGCGGGTCTGGATCTAACGCCGCTGAGCGCTTACGGAACAACGGGCTTGATGCGCCCCGGTGTCGTATTTCGTTTCAGCGCCTTCACTCCCGAGGAATTGCAGAATGCCACGGGCCGTTTGGCGTCAGCTCTTCGAGCCAAGCCACACATCGGTTTGTCCGCGGCGACGCCCACGGGCGCTTGAAGCTGCATGCGTTACGCTCTCTAAAAGAGAGGAGTTCCATGAGCACACAGACCGCGGCCGTTCCCGACCTTCGCTATCCGGTGGGTCGCTTTAAGAGTCCGGATGCGATCACTCCAGCGCATCGGGCCGAATGGCTGAATGACCTTGAGGCGCTCCCCGCTAAGTTGACTAAGGCCGTAGCTGGGCTGGACGATCAGCAGCTTGACACGCCCTACCGCCCGGGGGGTTGGACGGTCCGCCAGGTGGTCCATCACTACGTCGACAGCCACATGAATAGCTACGTTCGTTTCCGACTGGCGTTGACCGAGAATAATCCTACGATTAAACCCTACGACGAGCAACTCTGGGCTGAACTGCCTGACGCGAAGTCAGCACCCGTCGGTCTTTCGCTGACCCTGCTCTCCTCGCTCCACCAGCGCTGGGTTTTCCTGCTTCGCGGGCTCGATGATCAGGCCTTTACGCGAACGTTTTTCCATCCTGAGAATGGCGAGATGCGCCTCGACCAAACGCTGGGGCTTTATGCATGGCACTGCCACCATCATGTGGCGCACATCACCAGCTTACGGGCACGCAACGGCTGGTAATCCGGCACGACGGCCAGCATGGACCGATTTAGCCTTTCGGCACCATCCGCGGCAAAACACTAAGCGGCGCCAATCACCGGGCGACGATAATGGAAGTAAGACTCATTAGACCGGAGAATACCCTCATCGCCGCCCCTACGTCCGTGTCCACGAATTCCGAGACTGAGAGCCGGCCTAACCAGGCCTTCGCGCCGGACCAGTCTTCCGAAAGCCGGGCCGCCAAAGTGATACGCGAGATCTTCGAGTCGGGGCGCCCGCTCACGTACGTACGTTCCACCGAAGAACAGCGAGTTGCCAAGATTTTGCGCGACGTGGCCGCACGCATCGCAGCTCCCTCGGCCGTTACCGTGTGGACGTGGAGCCTTACCGAAGGCCTGCGTAAGGATGGCGAGGCTGCCGAGCCTGGCTCTCAATCTCCCCGCGTCGTTCTCGATTTCATCGACACATACCAGGACGCGGCCATCTTCCATCTCAAGGACTTTCACGAGCCGCTGCGGGAGTCTCCCGAGATCCGCAGACGCCTCCGTGACCTCCACCAAAGCTGTCGCGACCGGTGGAAGTTCACCGTGATCAGCTCGCCCGTCCGTGGCATTCCGGAGGAACTCGACCGGAGCCTGATGTTTGTTGATCTGCGGCTGCCGGACCTGGTGGAGCTTGTCCAGTTCCTCCGCGAAGAGACTGCCCAGATGTCCGGGCTCCCGGAAACGGCATCCATCAGCGAGACGACACTGCACCAGTTCGGGCGCGCGCTGCAGGGTCTAACCCTGGAGGAAGCGCGTTTCGCGCTGCGCCGCGGGCTTGCGGTAGGCAAGGGTCTGGGGCCTGCATCCCTACCCGCGTTGTTCGAGGAAAAACGCTTGCTGGTGAACCGTGGCGGCGTTATTGAGTACATCGCCGAAGGCGGGAACATGGCCGAGGTCGGCGGATTGCCGGGTCTGAAGAAATGGCTTCTAGAGCGCAAGAAGCTGTTCCAAATGCGCGACAGCCAGGACGACGAGATCGTGCCCAAGGGGATCCTGATCATGGGTATTCCCGGCTGCGGCAAGAGTCTCTCCATCAAGGCTACTGCGTCTTATTTTGAACTACCGCTCTACCGTGTGGACATGACGGCGGTGTTCTCCGGGCAGCACGGTACTCCCGATGCCGTGTTCGTCGACGCCTGCAAAACCATGGAAGATGTCGCGCCGGCTGTTCTTTGGTTCGACGAAATCGAAACGGGCATGATCGCTGCTGCCGATTCCGGGGGAGCCCAAGCCCGCTTGTTCGCGTTCTTCCTGACCTGGATGCAGGAGAAAACGCGCGGGCTTTTCGTCGCCGCCACCGCCAACCGGATCGATCTTCTCCCCGCCGAACTACTTCGCAAGGGACGATTTGACGAGCTCTTCTTTGTCGACTTACCCACCGATGACGAGCGGCTGGAGATCTTCAAGATCCATCTCGAGCTGCGGGGCGTCGATTCCGCTCAGTTTGACCTGCATCAATTGACCGCCTTCACCCACGGTTGGACGGGAGCCGAGGTGGAACAGTGCGTTGTCTCCTCGATCACCAAGGCCCGCCTGGACGACCGGGCCGTCACCAGCCACGATCTGCTCAGCGTGGCCGCCGCCGTGGTGCCGCTTTCGCACACTATGAAAGAACAGATCAATCACATTCGCAACTGGGCGTTCGAGCGCGCAGTCCGCGCTTCTCCACGCCAAACCGGTCGCTGACCTCACCCGACGTTTCGAAACGGAGGCTGCATTTCTGTGCGAGGAAGTCGGCGCGTACGCTACTCAATTAGATTAGTGACGATCTCGCCTCGCTCGGGAAGCATGCGGGCGAGGAGGCTTGCATAAACCAAGTTGCCTGCGGCGTGTGATTTGCATCCTGGCTGTGGCTCCCCTGTTCAGTTCTGCCCAGGTTTTGCCCGCGCCTGAAGTGCAGCACCAACCTGACTTGGTGCAGCAGGCTCAGGCGAAGCCAGCGCCGAAGCCGGAACTGTCGCCTCCAGGTGCCGTGTCAACGAACCCGCTTAGCTTTGTTGCCGTTGCGCCCTGCCGGCCGGCTTCGGGCCGCCGAGCCTCCTGCCGAGCTTTCCCAGGAACGTTCCGCAACCACAGGGAACGTGCGGACTTCCGACCAATCCTGCGCCGCAAGCGTACTCACTGAACGTGACGGTGATTCCCATCGCCGGAGCTTCCCTCTACGGTGGTTTCGTTGTCGTTTATCCTGGCGCCGCGGGTCCGGTTCCCGGAGCCGTCCCTCTCTTTGCAAGCCTGGTTTGGCAGGGGAGCACCATCTATCTCAGCAACGCGGTAATGGTTGCTTCGAATGCCACCGATGGCTCCGTTTATGTAGACTCCAATGTCAGGACTGATGTCGTCATCGACATCAACGGCTACTTTGCTGCGCCCACCGATTCCGCCGCAGGTGCTAACACGGCGTTGGGCTACCAGTCGCTCCAGGCCAATACCGTGGGAACAGGCAATACCGCCGATGGCTACCAGGCGCTGGAGGCGAACTCCGTCGGCATAGCGAATACCGCCAGTGGCTCCCAGTCGCTGCAGGCCAATACCAGCGGAACTGCCAACACCGCCAGTGGGTTTCAAGCACTGGAGGCCAACACCACCGGACAGGGCAATACGGCCTTCGGGTTTCAAGCCCTTTCCGGCAACCTGATGGGGGTTAACAACACCGCAGTCGGAAGCAACGCGCTCCTGGCAGCCACCGGTAACTACAACACCGCCTTGGGTTTAATGCCGGCTCCAGCCTCGGCGCCGGCAGCAACAACATTCTTATCGGAAATCCAGGCACGCCCGAAGATGGCATGGGTAATGCCGTCATTCGAATTGGTTGCCTGCAGTCGCGCACATTCATCGATGGCATTCGTGGCAAGACAACCGGGAATGCGGACGCGGTGCCTGTCGTCATCGACTCCAACGGCCAACTCGGCACTGTCAACTCGTCGGGCCGCTATAAAGAGGATATTCAGGACATGGCCGGCGCCAGTAGCGGTCTGCTCCGGCTTAGGCCCGTGACATACCGCTACAGACAGCCCTACGCCGATGGCTCACAGCCGATGGACTACGGCCTCATCGCCGAAGAAGTTGCCGCACTCTACCCTGACCTGGTGCTTAAGGGTGCGGACGGGCTGCTTGAGACCGTCCAGTACCAGAAGCTGACCCCTATGCTCGTGAACGAGCTTCAGAAGCAGAGCGTGCAAGGCCGTAAGCAAGGGGAAATCATCCGGCTCCAGCAGCACCAGATTGAAACGATGGCTGCACGCCTGGCTGCACTCGAGGCAGCTATCTCGGCGGGAAGAGGTTCTTGTGGAGACGGTCGCGAAGTAGGTTTCTGTCGTTCGAATCTCGGAAGACGCTGGGGTGCGGCGTTTGGCGATGGCCGATCAGGCCGGCAGCTTCTCGAATGCCGCAACCCCATCGACAATCGTCTGGACGACCGCTTCGTCCCCGATCGTGGAGTTTACCATGAGATGGAAGAAATGGCGATCAGGCCACTCCACCCCGAAATACTGCTTGATGTAGGCTGCGCGATCCTGATCCACGGTTTCGGCAAGGTGGATCGCGGCCTCATCGGTCTTGCCCCGTTGCCGTAGCCGGCGCACTTTCTCTTCGAATGGAGCGTAGATAAAAACGTGAAAGGCGTCGGGACGGTTCTTCAGATAATAGGCCGAGCCGCGTCCAACGATGACAGAACTGCCCTCCTTGGCCGCCGCCGTGACGACTCGCTCCGTAACGTCCCGGATGCAGTCCGCGTCCACCAACTTCAACCGGTGGGTATTGAGGCTTCCCTCGAAGCTGCCTCTCATGAAAGCCTTGAATAGCCGGTAATGTAGTGGGTCTCTTCGCTCCTCGTGCTGCTCCACTGCCACACATTCGCAGTTCATCAGGCGGGCGATTTCGTCAGTCAGCAAGTGATCCCACAGCTTCCAGCCCAGCCGCTCCGCCAGTTTCTCGGCGATTTCGGCGCCTCCGCTTCCGTATTCACGCTCAATGGTGAGCACCCTGATCATGGATTGCTATCTCCCACAGCCCTGACTTACGACCGAACTACGGCATGCGAGGCAATGTTTTGTTGGTTGCCATACTAGATCCACCGGCGCCTCTGCACGCTATTCCACCACAACCGGTCTGCCCGCATGTGGGTCATTTCTTCGAACCACGAATGCCAGCAAAAACATGATGCCGGCTCCGATGGCGAGCACCATATAGGTATCAATGTAGGCCAGCGTCTGCGCCTGCGCCAGCATGGATTGGTAGATGCGCCCGTAGGCGTGGGTCTGCGCATCGACCGCACTGGAACCGGAGTTGATCAGTTGCTGGCTCAACCCGCTCACCTGGCTTCGGAACACAGAATCAGAGGCGGCCGTGTGGTATGCCAGAACCGATTGGTGGAATTGGGCCCGGCGCGCGAGCAGCGTCGTCACCATGGACGTTCCCACGCTGCTGCCCATATTGCGCATAAAGTTCACCAGTCCCGAAACGCTATTGCTCTTCTCTGGGGGAATCCCGATGTAACCGGCCAGGGTGACGGGTACGAACAAAAACCCCAGGCCGAACGCTTGCGCCACACGCAACCACATCGCCGCTTGGAAGCTGATCTGCAGATCCATTCGTACGGTTGAATAATACATGGCGCAGGCGACCGATAGCCATCCAAAGGCGACGATATATTTTGTCGGAAGTTTTGTGGTGAGCTGGCCCACGATCGGCATTTCGAACAGCAACACGACGCCACTGGCGGAAAGCACCAGGCCGGCCGACTGCGCGGTGTATCCCAAGAGCGTCTGGAGAAACTGCGGCATCATCACCAGACTGCTGAAGAGAACGATCCCCAGAGTAAACATCATCAGATTCGCGGTGGCGAAGTTGAAGTTCTTGAACAGCCGGACATCGATGACGGGGTCCTTGTGACGCCACTCCCAGACGACCAGCGATATAAGACAGATCGCCGAGACCAGAGCCAGCGTGACGATGAAGTTGGAGCCGAACCAATCGTCTTCCTGGCCCTTATCGAGCAAGATCTGGAGAGCGCCGATGCCGAGCGCGAGCAACGCTATGCCGATGTAGTCCACACGGATGCCGGCGCCCTTCGCCCGTCTAAGAAAGGGCGGATCCTCCACCATGCGATAGACGAGGAACAGCGTCAGGATTCCAACGGGAAGGTTGATATAAAAAATCCATCGCCAGGAGTAATTGTCTGTGATCCATCCGCCGAGTGTTGGACCGATGGTGGGGGCCATGATCGCAGTGATTCCGTAAAGCCCAAAGGCCAAGCCTCGCTGATGCGGCGGGAATGTGTCGGCGAGGATGGCTTGGGCCATGGGTTGCAGCCCTCCGCCGCCCACGCCCTGGATGACCCGGAAAATGATCAGGGTCGCGAGGCTCCATGCCGCGCCGCAAAACAGTGAACTGACGGTGAAGAGGAGGATGCACAGCAGGAAAAAGCGCTTCCGTCCGAAAACAGTGGCGAGCCATCCGCTGATCGGCAGAACGATCGCATTGGAGACCAGGTAGGAAGTGAGCACCCAAGTGCTTTCATCGTTGCTAGCACCCAGGTTACCGGCCATGTGCGGCAACGCAACATTGGCGATGCTGGTGTCGAGTACTTCCATGAACGCTGCCAAGGCGACCACAATGGCAATCAGCCAGGGATTGAATTTGGGTTTCCACGCCCCGTCCGGTGGCGAAGGGGTAGGGTGAGTGGTTTCGTCGAGTACTTCGGCCATATATCGTCTGGGATTACCCGACGTAGACTTTCGGATCCACTGACGATGCGTGCAACTCTGTCGTTCGGCCTTCCGCCGTAGTGTCCGGCATTGCTATTTCGTCTCCAGGAACATCCGGACGCACGGCCTGGTCGCGCCCGACCGCTAGCCGTACGAATTCTTCACAAGGGTATTCGATAAAATGCCTTGTCGGTACTCGTAACTCCGACAGTTATCTTGTCCCGCTTGGGAATGGTCCAACCCTGCGGCGTAAGTGACGCCCGCCGTTAGCCTACGGGAGAGATTCATCTCGGCTCTGTTTGGTCGCGCACATTTTCTTGGCGCTTATGATTGGGCCCGCCCACGCCGGTTTCATGAAGGAACAGACTGGACCGAAGCCTCTCGAACGCTTAGTACTCACGTTCGGAATTACGGTGATGTATTCTCCTCAAGCGGCCGGCGCCAAGCGTTTGTTGACGATCTTGGCAAGAAGGGTCTGAAGATCCCGGAGGGTGGGCGCCCGTTTGTCATCGGCGCGTCATCAAAAAGACAGGCCGGTGGCCCAAACGGGAGAGTACGATGACCATATGTCAATTGGCGCATCATTCCTACCTGAGTACGAGCACGAGATGAGTACCACCCGGAAGTTCCTGGAGCGGGTTCCCGATGAAAAGTGGGACTGGAAACCCGACCCGAAGTCGATGGCCCTGGGGGGTCTGGTGACCCACATCGCCCAGATGCAGGCCTGGGGCGAAGACACGATGAAGCTGCCGAAATACGACCTCGCCGGCTATAAGCCGACAAAGTTCGAAAACAAGGCCGCTGTGCTGGCGGCGTTCGACACCGCCGTATCCGCATTCAAGACGGCCATGGCCGCGGCGAGCGACGAAGCGTGGATGACGTCGTGGAGCCTGACTTCAGGCGACCACGTTATCTTCGCCATGCCGCGAGCGGGTGCCGTTCGAACCTTGATTTTCAACCACACCATTCATCACCGTGGACAATTGAGTGTTTATTTCCGCCTGCTGGGCGTTCCGGTTCCCGGCGCGTACGGCCCGAGCGCGGACGAACAATAATTGGAGCATGTGCAGAAGTATTAAGGTACTGAGAAAGCCAGGCGAGCCGGCGACGGCGGAGGACGTTGAGAAAGCCGCGCTGCAGTTTGTGCGGAAGATCAGCGGATTCCACAAACCGTCGCAGGCGAACCAGGCGGACTTTGAGCGAGCCGTGCAGGACGTTGCCGAGGCAAGCCGGCGATTGCTCGAAGAAATCGAAGCCAGGAGCACGCGCCGCAAGGTTGCGAGCCCACCAGAAAAAAGCACAGCGGCGGGCTAACCGCCTGGACGCCGCTGTGTCATCATCACTCAGAGGTTTCTATGAAAAAGAACACGTTGTTCGTCTGTGCCTTCGTGGCCCTGATCGCGGTGTCGGCTACTGCCTTTGCCCAAGAGCCGGCCAATCCGCTGAGCGGCGGCGAAAAGGGTTTCTACATGATGGTGAGCGGAGCGCTGATCGCCGGCGCCGAAAAGATGCCGGAAGAGAACTACTCCTTCAAACCGACGCCCGACATTCGCAGCTTTGGCCAATTGGTTGGTCACGCGGCAAACGCCCAGTATATGTTTTGCGCGATCGCCGCGGGCGAGAAGAGCCCGAATACGGCGAACATCGAACAGACCATGACGTCGAAGGCCGATCTCGTGCAAGCACTCAAAGACGGCGTTGCGTACTGTAATAAAGTCTATGGTGGAATGACGGACGCGCAGGCTAGCCAGATTGTGAAGATGTTCGGTCGGGACCTAGCGAAGCTCACCGTGTTGAGCGTAAACACGGCACACGCCGACGAGCATTACGGGAACATGGTCACGTACTTGCGGCTGAAGGGCATAGTGCCGCCGACTAGCGAACCGAAGAAGTAGCTAAGGAACCAATTGGCAAAGAAACCAACCAGCAAAGACGCTGAACTGATTCTGAGACTGTACGAGCTGCGCCGCGAGCCCGAGCTCCGTAAAGCCCGTAACTGGTTTCTCGTGTCGTTCTGGCCGGAAACCGTAGCCGACTATCTGAAAGTGGAGATGTCACTGGGCGAGCCAGGAAAACAACTGGCTGCGGCAGGTGGTGAGCTACTGGGGCATGGCAGCGGCGCTCGTGCTCCACGGAACATTGCATCGGGATTTGTTCCTGGAGCCTGCATGCAGCGGCGAGATGTTCTTCTTCTTTGCGAAGGTGGCACCCTTCCTGGAAGAAATGCGGGAAAAGGCGCAGAATCCGGACTTGTTCGCCAATATCGAGAAGGTGATCAAGGGTTCGAAGGCTGGCCGCGACCGATTGGGCGTGGTCGAGAAGAGGGTGGCGGCCCGCAAAGCCGCATTGTTTGCGAAAGCGAAGGGGGCCTCGGCCTGACCGATCGCTCACGCCTTCGGGTGAGCGCGGTCGTAGACTTCCATCAACTCCCGTAGTGATACTTGCGTGTACTTCTGCGTAGTCGACAATCGCGCGTGGCCAAGCAGTTCCTGAATGGCGCGCAGGTCGGCGCCATCCGCGAGCAGATGGGTGGCGTAAGCGTGGCGGAAACTGTGGGGATGAACCGTGGAGTCGCCGGTGGCTAACAAAGCGTAAAGCTTGACGAGCCGCCGAACCTGCCGGTCGCTGAGCCGGGCGCCGCGGCTGCTGAGGAAGAGAGCGCGCTGATCGGGCGGTGCGACGCGGGCTGCCAGATAGCGATCGATTGACGACATGGCACGCGAGCCGATGGGCACTTGCCGTTCCTTGTTGCCTTTGCCGCGCACTTTGAGCCAGCCTTCGTTGAAGTCGATGTCATCCAGGTTGATGCCGACGAGTTCGCTGATACGAACACCACAGCCGTAGAGCAGCTCAAGGAAAGCCAGGTCGCGGTCGCGCGATGCTTTCTCCGGCACATCACCGGTTTCGACGGCATCCAGGATGCGGTTCGTCTTCTCGGCTGACATTACTTCCGGAACGCGCTGCGGGATCTTGGGAGTCTTCAGGCGAGCGGCTACGTTGCGGGTCAGAACGCCTTCCTGCTGCAGGAAGTTGAACAGCGAACGGACAGCCGCCAGCTTACGCCGGATGCTGACAGGGCTCAGGTCGTGTTCGTAAAGGCTGCCCAGCCATTCGCGAAGAACGGCGAGATCGAGGTTCTCCACCTCGGGCGGGGTGATATCGGGCGGTGAGAAGTACTGCGCGAACTGGTTGAGATCGGATTCGTAGTTGCGCTGGGTGTGGCGAGAGGCGCCGCGGCGGTCGAGCTCGGCGATATAGAGATGTACGGAATCGCGGAGGGATGGCACCACGGTCTCTCGATTGATCTTCGCACCAGCGGATGGAAAGCGGAACACCGAGAAAACGCAAAAGAGCGAACGCCCCGGCTTGAGGGGGGCTTCGTAAAACTTTTACGTGGTAGCTGCTATAGCGTTTTCAGGTATGCGATGACGTTGTCTTTCTCTTCATCCGACAACATGTCTGCGTATGAGGGCATGCCATTGCCGCCGCTGTTGATGAGAGCCTTCACGTTCTCCGCGGTCACCGGCTTACCGTTGACCAGCTTCTCGCGTTTGAAGAGTCCCTTCAACGAAGGCCCCATTTTGCGCTCGTCCGTATCTGCGTTGTGGCAGACGGCACACTGTTCAAAGGTCTCTTTTCCCTTAGCAGCATCACCCGCCTTAGCGGCGTACGTGAGGGGGCAGCTAGAGGGCGACCAGGCCAATTGCTCCAATGATCCGTAGTTTCATGAAAATAAGCTTCTCCGAGGAAATAGACGACCAATTCAGTCTACAACTGAAATCCAGTTTACAACGCCGGCTCGGGTGTGTCTTTCGTGGAGATTTCTGAAGGCCGGAACCAATGCTCCGGAAGGCCGTCCAGTAGATAAGGCGAGCCACGCAGGTTTCAGTTGTTACATAATGTGGCTATCCGGTGCCAAGCCCACGTTGAGTGCAGCACTGAGATCGCCCTTTGATCTCTGGAGTAAGGAATCCCCATGCTCAACCGAGCTTTCGTGTTGTCTTTTGCGGCAGCGACCCTGCTGGCAGCTTCTTCTGGCCAAGATGTGGCCAACATGACGACTCCGCCCAAAATGGGCCCTGTCGAGTTCTTCCCCGAAGACCAGCTGAAGCCGGGAATGATGGCGGTGGCCTGGACCGTGTTCCAGGGCTCGCAGCCGGAGGCCGTGCCGGTAGAGATCATCGGCACGTGGAAGAACGCTTGGGGGCCGAAGCAAGACATCATCGTGGCCAAGATGACGGGCAAGGCAAGCCGCACCAACGTCGCGGGTGGGATGAGCGGAAGCCCGGTGTATATCGACGGCAAGCTGGTGGGGGCGATCTCGCTGCGGCTGAGCACATTCTCGCCGGATTCCATTTGCGGCATCACACCGATCCGCCTGATGACGGAGATCAACGAGTTCGATACAAGCAAGCCTTCCGATAGCAAGACGCCGGACAAACTGACCACGCGCGCCTCGGCGCAAGCGATGGAACTGCCGGGCGAGCTGTTGTCGAGAGTTGTCGCGGCCGGCGCTCACGGCAATGCGTTCTCCGATCGGACGCCGATGATGATGCCCATTGCGACTCCGGTTACGATGTCGGGATTCAGTGACGACGCCGTGCATGAGTTTGCGCCGGTGTTCGAGCAACTCGGCCTGACGGCTGTGCAAGGCGGAAGCTCGGGATCACTCGATTCCGCACAGCCGGCGAAGGATTGGCAGACGTCGCTGCAACCGGGCGAGGGCGTGGCGGCGGTTTTGGTTTCAGGCGACATGACGATGACCGCGGGCGGCACAGTGACCTATAACGACGGCAAGCGCGTGCTGGCGTTTGGGCACCCGATGTTCAATCTGGGCAGCGTCGACATGCCGCTGGCAAAAGAAGACATCATATTCACGCTGGCGTCGGCATACCAGCCGACCAAGATGGGGAATACTTCGGAAGTGGTCGGCGCGTTACGGCAGGACCGGCACAGCGGCATTGAAGGCCAGCTTGGCATTGCGGCACAGATGATTCCGGTAAACCTGCATGTGCGTTCGTTGAACCCTGACAACTCGCTGCGCAAGAGCCGAGACTTCCATTTCAACGTGTTTGTCGACCAGAAGTGGACGCCCTACCTGATGATGGCGACCATGTTCAGCTCCATCTCGAACCTCAACGATTTTTCGGATGAAGCGACGTACCGGCTGAGCGGCCAGTTGAAGCTGGAGGGCCAGGACCCAATCCAGATCAGCACCATGCAGGCGCCGGCGGAAGCCCAGGTTCCGACGCCGATGCTACTGGCTGGATGGTGGGCAGAGAAGTTCAACCGGCTGATGATCAATCCGGTGAAGATGCCCACCGTGCAGGCGGTGGATGCGACGGTGGATCTGATTCCGGAGCGCCGCATCGCGCAGATTGAATCGGCCTGGATCGCGGACAACAAGGTCAAGGCCGGCACCGATGTCACGGTGAAAGTGTTCCTTCGCCAGTTTAGAGGCGAACGAATTGAGCGCGAGGTGAAGGTGAATATTCCGGCGGGCACGCCGCGCGGAGAACACCGGATCCTGTTCAGCGATGCGGAGACGCTCAACCGCTTCCAGAGCATTGCCGGATCGCTGAATAACTTCGTCGACGTGCGGCAGACGGTGACCATGCTGAACGAAGAGCGGAGCAACAACCGGCTCTATGTGTCGCTCATCGAATCACAGCCCACGGTTTATTCCGATGAGAAGGTATTGCCGAGCGTGCCGGCGTCGGTATTGAATGTGATGCAAACCGGGCGATCGGCCAACCATCAGTTCGTCAGCGCACCCGAGAGCACTTTCGAACAGGCCTCGATCCCGTTCGAGGTGGTCGTTACCGGCAATTATTCACTCAAGATTAACGTCAATTAGAAAGCCTACAAACTTCATTCTTCATGCGCAAATCTTTCGGCTCGGTCCGGGCCGCCGCATTCGTTGTGCTGGCGGTGACCACACCCTTCTGCCTCGCGGTTGACACGCACGTCTGGCAACAAAATGAACAGGCCGAATTTGAGCGAGGAACGGCCAAGAACATTTCTATTCGCAGCGACGGCCGGCTGACGCTGGCGCCCGCTTTCAAAGAGTTACTGGATGCCAGCGTTCCGTATCTGTGGACCGTTACCCAGGACTCGAAGGGAACCCTGTATTGTGCCGGAGGCGCGCCCACCGGGGCGACGACGAAGATCTTCTCGGTAACGCCGGACGGGAAGAGCAAGACGTTCGCCGAGTTAAACGGCCTGGAGATCCATGTGCTGGCCGTGGATTCGAAGGACCGGATTTATGCCGCCGTGCTGCCGGACGCGAAGATCTACCGATCGATCCGGCCGGCAAGAGTGAGCTGTTCTTCGACACCAAGCAGAAGTATGTTTGGGCGATGGCGTTCGACGCCGCGGGCAACCTGTTTGTCGCCACCGGTGACCAAGGCGTGATCTACAAAGTGACGCCGGACGGCAAAGGTACAGAGTTCTTCCGCACCGAAGAGACCCATGCGCGTTCGATGATTGTGGATCACGCCGGCAATTTGATTGTGGGCACCGAGCCGAGCGGGCTGGTGCTGCGGATCTCGCCGCAGGCGACAAGCTTCGTCCTGTTCCAGACGGCGAAAAAAGAAGTAACGGCAGTGGCGGAGCGGGATGGCGTAATCTATGCCGCGTCGGTTGGGCAGAAAACCGCGGGTCCCGCGCCAGGGCCTCCTGCGGCTGCTCCCGCAACGCCTGCCGTACCTGGTGGGGGAGCCCTCCGCGTGACAGCAGCGCCGCCAGGAGAGCATGCCACTGCGCCCACCACGCCCGCGAACCTGGCATTTGGCAGCAATGCCGTGAGCGGCGGCTCGGAGTTTTATCGCATCGAAGCAACCGGCTTTGCCGAAAAGCTGTGGTCATCCACCAGCGACATCATCTACGCGATCGGTTTCGATGGCTCGGGGAAGCCGCTGTTAGGAACAGGCAATAAGGGCGTGATTTACCGGGTGGATTCGGATCTAATGTCGACGCAGCTCTTGACGGCAGGACCAACGCAAGTGACGGACTTCGCGACTGCGCGCAACGGTACCATCTACGCGGTCACTGGCAACGTGGGCAAGCTGTATTCCATTGGACCCGGCTATGAGCAGTCGGGCTCGCTTGAAAGCGACGTGCTGGACGCGGGGAGCTTCACGTACTGGGGCAAGGCGCATCTGAAAGACGAGCTGCATGGCGGCACGGTGGGGATGGAAACGCGCAGCGGCAACCTTTCCCGGCCGCAGAAGAACTGGTCGGAGTGGCAGAAGGTAGCGGTGAGCACTGCGGGCGGGCAGGTGGAGTCGCCCGCTGCTCGCTTTCTGCAGTACAAACTAACGCTAAGCCGTGCCGGGCAGGATGAGACCCCCACGCTGAGTGACGTGGAGGTAGCGTACCAGCAGAAGAACGTGGCGCCTCGGGTGAGACAGATCGAAGTGGGGCCAACCAATTACCGCTTATCGGGCGGCATCAATTTGGAGCGATCGGTACAACCTTCCGGCTCGCCCAGCTCGCTGACGTTGCCTCCGGTGGGACAGAAGAGAACCGGCACACCGCCGACATCACTCGAAATGGGCGGAGGAGTGACATTGCAATACGCCAAGGGCTACATCACCGCCCGGTGGAGCACCAGCGACGAGAATGGCGATCCGTTGATTTACAAAGTGGAGATCCGCGGCAAAGGTGAGCCAGGCTGGCATCTGTTGAAGGACAAACTCACCGAAAAGCAATGGAGCTGGGATGGCAGCGCCTTCCCGGATGGTGAATATATGCTGCGGGTGACGGCTAGCGATGCACCGGGCAATACGCCCGCGGATGCGCTCACGGCCTCGCTCGACAGCGACCCGTTCACCATCGACAACACGCCGCCGGAGATCCTGAACTCGAAGGTGGGCAAGGACGGCGCTAACAGCGTGATCAGTTTCACGGCCAAGGACGCACTCAGCTGGGTTGACAAGGCCGAGTATGCGGTGGATGGCGGCGATTGGATACTGCTCGACCCGATAAATCGCGTGACCGATTCGCAGACGCTCGATTTCAAACTGAGGCTGCCCGCCGGCAATGCTACGGAACGCGTCGTCGCGGTGCGGGTTTTCGACGATGATGACAATGTGGTGGTAACGCGGTATCTGGTGCCGTAGGGGCAACGAAGTTTCTATGTCGCGGACCCCTTCAGGGGCTAAAAAGGAACGACGGTTAGCTCAGGGACTTTCTAGAAGTGTCGCAGGTTGACAGTGAGGACCGCATAGCCCTGCTCGATGGCAGCCACAGCGATCATGAGGTCGTCGAAGGGCAGCACGTTTCCTTTGTCCGATTCCTGACCCTCGATCTTTCCCAGCAGCCAAGCTGTCCGATTTGTCACTGGATGGACCGGAACAAGGCTCACCAGTTCCTCCATGTACTCGTCGGCGCCGGGATGCGTCGGGCATCCTGGCCCGGTAGATTCCATGCACGAGTTCGGCCACGGTGATCGGCGATAGCGAGAGATCGACAGCACCATGGGCGGCAAGAATGGCTTCGATTAAGTCCGTTACTGGTTGCTTCTTCCGCTCGGCGTCGATCACGACGCTGGAGTCGAGCACTAATCCCAGGAGGGCGGATTCATGGCTTCTGATGGCTGGCGATGATCTCTTCGAGATCCTTGCCGAAGTCTTCGTCAAGGGTAACCGTCGAGTTTCGCAGCTTCGCTTCGCGGAGGATTTCTGTAATGGGCCGTCCGCTGCGATGTTCAGCTCTGAGCACAGCAACAGGCCGGTGATCCTGCTCAATCACGATCTCAACGCCCTGCTGCACTTTGGCGAGCGCGGCATGAAGATCGCGAGCCACTTCGGCTTCGCTCATGTGGACAGTAGCCATGGCCTCCAGTACGGCGCGTTCACCTCGTCGGCACCAACCGAGTATGGCGAGAGACTCGATGGCGGCGACGTGTTTGAGCGCTCGACTTTGCGGATAGTGGCCGTGAAGGCGCACAACGTCTTTAATCGTGGCAGGCGCCTATCGCCCGATCAGTCAGCCCTGAGCGAGGCGCTAGCCTGAAGGCCCTTGCCTCTTTCATACAGTCCCACGTCCCCGTTAGGCTGCGCCATCACGTAGTATGACCCGAACACATCAAGCGCGGGAGCTTCGCTGACGATAGCCTGCCCAGTGCGGACGTCGATCGCGCCAGCACGGCTCCGGTTGAAGTCGCCTTCGGGCGCTAGCCCTGCATACGGAGGGGCGATAGGAATAGGAGGTGTGAACGGGCGGACGATCACGAAATCTGCATCTGCTGCTGGGAACAGGCGGCCTAGAGGCACTTTGAACTTTGACAACGCCCTGCCTTGGGGCAAGGCCCAGAGAGTGGCGGGTGTCGCCGTCTGGCTGGCCATTAGGATTGTGTTCGACGTTACTACCCGATCGGGAGTCAGAAAGATAAAGTACAGGTAACGAAGCACCCGGAAGCGACCTCCAAGTGAGACCTTCTTTTCTGAAGAAGATCCCAAACGACCGGGTAACAAAGATCGCTAGGAAAGGCGGCCAGAAAACGCCCATCTGGTGAGAACTGGATCAACGCGGACGATGGATTCAAACGAGTAGTAAAGCTCGTCGTGTCCGGACCCAAACGTCCAGTTCGATCCCTGTAGACACTCGAATCGTAAGACTGGGATGTGGTGTAGCCGATAGACATCTGACCGAATTCCCGGTCTACGAAGAGAGTATGGCCGGAAGAAAGATCGACCAAGGAAAGCGTGCCTTTGGAATCGACACAAACGAGAACGGCGCCGCCAGGGGATAACCTCTCTGTACCGCACTGCTGGCCATTGATTGGTGTGGAAACGATCCGTTCGTGATTACCAATGCTCCATCTTTTCGAGTTGACGGGCTGTCGGCGCAGGCCACGCGGTGTGCGTTTCAGGACCAACAGTACGTGTGAAGATGATCTCCCGGGAGTCTAGGGTGTTGTGTCAAGAAGACGCGAAAGCGTCATGCTGTACGAAGAGATGAGGGTGGGCCCCTCGGAGCCGCTCTGTAGGGGGAGGCTTCAAACTGCCATAAGCTGCTACGGTCTAAGGGCTGCGGTGGTGAACGTTATGGTTAAAAGGCGTGGCATTTGATCACGTCATGTATAGGTTAGAGAGACGAGTGTAAACGAACCTTCGATGACGCATCGAAAACTCCTTACAAGGCATCGAAACCGGAGTCGCACCCTTACTCCGGGAGCAGCCTGGCGGTTACCTGCTTACTGGCCGGGTGATGTCCGGTGTATAGAAGGCGTGACTCTAGCTCGGGCTTTTCGTACGGAACTTGAGAACCTGGTTGACGATGGTAAGGGAAAAGGCCCAAGGGGACGAACTCCGAGGCTGAAAGTACCGAAGCGTTAATCAGGGGCGGACTGCTTCGTAGTAGCGGTGATCCGGGGTAATGCCCGAGGAGCGAAGGGAGCAGGTCACTCGTGTCGAGACCGTCCGGGTCAACGGGCAACCGGAGGAACTCGCTGGTTTCGGCAGAAGGCGGCAGCTTTCACTGGGTGGCACGAGCCGGATGAATCGAGAGGTTCACGTCCGGAATCTGTGAGCGCCTCGGGGTGAAATTCCCCGGGGCGACTCGGCAACTCGGCAAGAGAGGCACTGTCCGCCGGAATTCTAAACAAGGTTCTGAACGGCTGCACGGTTAGAACCGAAATCGAGAATTGGTCCTGCGCGAGAACGTACTGCCCATTAGGACTGAAATGCAGTTGCCTAAGGCTGGAGGACTTTGCCGGCGGACTGTCAGCCACGACACCTGCCGATGACACAGTGCCCAAGACGACCAGAGCTACTAGTCGGAGCATCCTTGCCTTCCATCACGATGTTACTCCTGGGTGGGTTACTATTCGCTTCATCAGCAAACTCTGGCGCGAGGATGAAGTCGGCCTTGCCGCGCGGAACCGTCTAGAAAAGACGGATAGGGACCGTGAAAACGCTCGGTAATCATCAAGTGCGCAACTACTTTTCAAACATCGCCGACGCGGGGGTCTGAAGTTGGCACACTCACTAAGCTCCGAGGGCTTAGGTTTGCGCTTATGATGGGGCCATCCTTGGGCCTATCCCCAGGGGTGGATGGCTGGGCTTTGCGCGTAGGCGACCGGCGCGGGCCAGGGGGCCCAGCTCCGAAGCGCAGAGCGCCCCACTTCAACGCCGCTTAGCCTTGATCACGATGGGTGTGGCGTCGAAGCCGAAGTATTCGCGCAGCTTGTTCATCAGAAAACGCTCGGCTGAGAAGTGCAGCTTTTCGGCTTGATCGGTGAAGACGACGAAGGTGGGCGGGCGGATGCTCGCCTGCGTGATGTAGTAGATCTTCACTTCGCCTTCAAACTTCAAGGCCTCGGCAAAACGGTTCAGCTGGCCCGTGGTGATCCGCTTCGAAGCTGAATCGAAAGCGCGGCGAACGGTCGCGAAGATCTTCCGGATGCCTTCTTTGTTGAGGGCGGAAGCGAAGATGACCGGCGCGTATTCGAGGAATTTCAGTTCGTCGCGAATGGCCTGGGTGAACACGCGCTTGCTCTTGCCTGCCGCCTCGGCCGCATCCCACTTATTGACGACTAGGATGACGCAGCGCCCTTCTTCGTGGGCATAGCCGGCAATCGTGGCGTCAGCGGCCACAACGCCTTCCATGGCGTCGATGATCAGCAGGACCACGTTTGCCATGCGGATGTTCCGCCGGGCCATGACGACGCTCAACTTCTCCGTCATCTCCGTGGTCTTGCCTTTACGGCGGATACCCGCAGTGTCGACAAAGCGGTAGGTGGTATTGCCTTCGATCACCGTTTCGTCAACCGCATCACGGGTTGTGCCCGCGATCGGCGAGACAATGGCGCGTTCTGCACCCACGAGAGCGTTCAACATGGTTGACTTCCCGACGTTGGGCCGGCCGATAATGGCTACCTTAATGCGGCGCTGTTTGGCCTCTTCCTCTTCCTTGGCGGCCTGCATTGCAGCGTCTTCGATGGGAAACGTCTTGGTGACGTGGTCGAGCAAATCCTGGAGACCGAGCCGGTGCTCGGCTGAGACCGGGAAGATATCGCTGAGGCCGAGTGAATAGAACTCGTGCACCAGGTTCTCGCGGACCGGTGCGTCAATCTTGTTCACGACGAGCGAAATGGGCTTATTCAACGGGCGTAGCAGCTGAATCAGGTTGCGGTCGGTGCCGGTGATTTCGGCGCGGCCGTCGATCACGAAGAGAATGTGCGAGCAGTCTTCGAGCGCAAAACGGGCCTGCCGGAGAACCTGGCTGGGAATGAACTGATCGTCGTTCGGGACGATGCCTCCGGTGTCGATCAGGCCAAAGTGCCTTCCACGATGGACCGCTTCGCCGTAAATCCGGTCACGCGTAATTCCGGGTTCGTCACCGACGATGGAACGCCGGTCGCCCAGTATGGCGTTGAATAAGGTGGACTTACCCACATTGGGCCGGCCGACAATCACTACCGTCGGCAGCATCTCTTCGGTCGTCATTGCGTCTTAAGCTTCGCATAATCGAGGGCCGGGCCTAGGGTTTTCACGTAGGATTGATGGTCCGCATGAGACCATAGAGTTTGTAAATGGCAGCAGAGACACAGTTTCAAAACACCCGAAATATAGCAATCATCGCGCACGTCGATCATGGAAAGACCACGTTGGTCGACGCCATGCTGCGCCAGAGCGGCATTTTTCGGGCCAACGAAGAATTAACAGAACGCGTAATGGATTCAAACGATCTTGAGCGCGAGCGCGGCATCACCATTCTTGCCAAGACCACCGGTGTCCGGTATCACGGCACCAAAATCAACATTGTCGACACGCCGGGGCATAGCGATTTTGGCGGCGAAGTGGAACGCGCACTCAAGATTGTGGATGGGGTGATGCTGCTGGTGGACGCCAGCGAGGGGCCGCTGCCGCAAACACGTTACGTGCTGACGAAGGCATTGGAAGCGCGGCTGCCACCGATCCTGGTCATCAACAAGATTGACCGCCCGGACGCACGTATTCAGGAAGTGTTGAACGAGGTCTACGACCTGTTCATTGATCTGGACGCGACCGAGGATCAGCTCAGTTTCCCGGTGATCTATACCAACGGCAGGGCGGGCATCGCGAAGATGGACCCGGCGGATGACAGCGACACGCTGCAGCCGCTGTTTGAAACCATTCTGAAGCACGTACCGCCGCCGAAGGGCAACCCGGACGAAGTACTGCAACTGCTGGTTGCCAATCTGGATTACAGCGACTATCTGGGGCGGCTGGCGATTGGCCGCGTATTCAACGGAACGCTGAAGCTGGGCGACGACGTCAGCATCGCGAAGCTGGACGGCACGTTCCACAAAACGCGCATCACGAAGCTGTTCTCCTTCGAAGGCCTGAAGCGCGTGGACGAGACCATCGGCAAGCCCGGTGACATTCTGGCAATCGCCGGCGTAGAAGGCATCACGATAGGCGAGACTGTGACCTCGGCGGACAATCCGAAGCCACTGCCGCATATTCAAATCGATGAGCCGACCATCGCGATGACGTTCACGGTCAATAACTCGCCCTTCGCCGGTCGGGAAGGCGACTTTGTCACCTCGCGTAACCTGCGTGACCGGCTGGACAAAGAACTGCTTACCAACGTTTCGATACGGGTTGAGGAAGCAGGTGGTCCGGAGGCGTTCAAGGTGATGGGACGCGGCGAACTGCAGCTGGCGATCCTGATTGAGATGATGCGTCGCGAGAGCTATGAACTGCAGGTAGGCAAGCCCGAGATCATCACCCGCAAGATAGACGGCGTGCTGCATGAGCCGCTGGAACTGTTGGTGATCGATTGCCCGGAAGAGTTCATTGGCGTGGTGATCGAGAAGATGGGCCAGCGCAAGGGCAAGATGACCAAGATGGTCAACCACGGCTCGGGGCGAGTGCGTCTGGAATTCGATGTGCCGTCGCGCGGGTTGATCGGCATTCGCAGCGAGATGCTGACCGATACCAAGGGAACGGCGATTATGAACTCGCTGTTCCGCGGCTACATGGAGTGGCAGGGCGACATTGAGACGCGGCCGACCGGGTCGCTGGTGTCGGATCGTGCCGGGCACGCGACCGGATTCGCGATCTACAACCTGCAGGAGCGCGGCGTGATCTTTATTTCAGCCGGCACCGAGGTTTATGAGGGCATGATCATCGGCGAGAATGCCCGCGGCAAGGATCTGGACGTCAACATCGTCAAGGAAAAGAAGCTGACGAACATGCGGTCGTCCACGGCGGACGAAGCGATCCGCCTGGTGCCACCAAGGATTCTCAACCTGGAGCAGGCGCTGGAGTTTATCCGGGACGATGAGTTAGTGGAGATCACTCCGAAGTCGATCCGGCTCCGGAAGAAGATTCTGAAGGCGAACATGCGGTAGCGGTGGTGGCGGGTCTTTGACACGTCAGGCCCGCGTTTTTAAGGCTTCGATCGCTGGTTCTAAACTTACCCGATGTAAAACGCAGGGATGCCTTCCACATATAAACATCCTCGCGTGCGGCGCGCTTATAATTGCCTAGGAGAATACGCGGCGCATGGCTTCCTCCACTACTCAGGACTTCCGATATGCGATTCGCCAACTCCGCCGCTCTCCCGGCTTTTTTGCAACCGCCGCAGTTTTGATAGCTGTTGGGATGGCCGCCGCCACCCAGATTTTTACGCTCGTTGACGCTGTCTTACTTCGCCCGCTTCCAGTGCGCGATCCACAGAGCCTGGTTCAGCTCTTTGTAATTCATCCGAAGCGTCCGGCCGACCCTTATTTTGGCTATCGGTTTTACGAACAGCTATCGCGCGATTCTTCCACGCTTTTCGAAGCCGTAGGTCAGACCGACACCACTCACGCTCTGGAACGAGGCGAACACGCCGGCCGGATTCACGCGGCTGAGGTTACGGACAACTTCTTCGGCGACCTCGGCGTGTCGCCGCTGCTCGGGCGAACCCTGCGCATTGGCGACAACTACGCTGCTGTGCTTTCGTACGGGTACTGGTCTCGCAGCTTTGGAAGCGACCCTAGGATTATCGGGCAGGTGGTGCGCATACAAGACCATCTCTATACAATCATCGGTGTCACGCCTCAGGAGTTTAGCGGAACCACTGCGGATAGCAGCCCGGACCTCTGGATACCGTTCGCCAATCAGCTTGATCATTACGCCATCGAGATCATTGCGCGCCTTCGACCAGGCGTGACCAGAAGCCAGGCGGAAAAGGAAACCGAGGCACTCTGGGATAGGTACATGCAGAGCAATCCTGGCCTCTCCAGACTTCGCACGGACAGGTTGCAGGTACAGTCGATTGAACACGGCGTATCGCCCCTGCGAGATCAGTCCCGGACAACCCTAGTGTTGCTGCTCGCAGGAACCGGGCTACTTTTGCTGATGGTATGCGCGAATGTCGGAGGGCTGCTCCTGTCCCGTGCGGCTGCGCGTGAGTGGGAAACGGCCGTCCGCTTTGCTTTGGGAGCAAGCCGAGGACGAATTCTGCGTCAATGGATTGTCGAGAGCTTGATTCTAACGGCCATTGGCACCGCCGCTGGCTTGTTGATCGCGTTTGGCAGCATGCCGTTGCTAATGCGTTGGATGCCACCAGCCCACGGCATCGGCTTTGACCCTGGGGAGATCCGCATTTTGACGCTACACCTTCACTTGGATTTCAGAGTGGTGGCCTTCTCGGTTGGTCTATCCGCGTTGACGACGGTGCTCTGCGCGATTGCTCCGGCTTGGCGATCTTCGCAGACGGACGTCAGTATGGCACTTAAGAGCACGGCGAGCGACAAACGGAACCGCCTCTTTCAACAGGTCTTATGCGGGTTTCAGATCGCGCTCTGCACGATACTTCTTCTGTCCGCCGGCTTGATTATTCGTAGCCTTTCCAACCTGCTTGCCACGGACGCTGGCTTCGATCGGGATCGCGTGACCATCTTTTCCGTCGATCCACATGTTCGAGGGTATGACAGCCTGAGAACCTGGTCCCTTCAACAAAGGCTCATTGACGGCGTGCGACGGCTTCCGGGCGTGGAGGGTGCTGCCCTCGCCGCGAGGGCTTTGATGCGCGGCATTGGCCTTGGCACCTCGGTTGTCTTCCCAGGCCACGCAGGCGACGGAATCATCAACGCCAGCACGAACTCAGTGTCACCCGGGTACTTCGGCGTTATGGGCATTCACTTCCTGGAAGGGCGAAATTTTAGCGAGCACGATATGGCCGAAGAGGACAAACTGAACAAGGTTATTGTCAACGATGCCTTTGTCCGTAAGTTTCTGAACGGGCGGAATCCGCTTGGACAACAATTCGCGGACGGGAAGCATTTTACGAAGCCTCAGTACGAAATCATCGGCGTGGTCAACGACACTAAATATCGCTCTCTGCGTGAGATTCCTCCGCCGATTTTGTATACATACGGCTTCGGCCCGAAAGGCTATCCGGACACTTTCATTTTGCATGTGCGGTCGCACCAGGACCCTCATGCGATCGTTCAACCAGTGCGAGAGCTCCTGAACTCGATTGATCCGGAAGTGCCCCTATATCAGGTGGCCACGCTTTCCGAGGAAGTCGATCGTTCCCTCTGGCAGGAGAGATTGTTGGTTCTCCTTACCTCCTGCTTCGGTGCATTCGCTTTGGCGCTCTCAGCCATCGGGCTCTATGGGATCCTGGCTTATTTCGTCACCCAGCGGCAGCGCGAAATCGGACTGAGGCTGGCGCTCGGAGCGACTTCGGGCCATGTAATCTGGCTCGTGGCTGGTCGTGTAATTCCAACGTTGGTGGCGGGAATCCTGGCAGGAGCCGCATTGTCGTGGTGGGCAAGCGCCTGGGCCAGAAATCTTCTTTATGGAGTGAACCCGTTTGATTCTCTGGCGACGACCGCAACGCTCTTGCTGCTGACCGCAGTCGGCATTGGCGGGGCGATGGCGCCAACCCTTCGGGCTATTCGCGTCGACCCATCGGCGACGTTGCGCCAGGATTGATAGCTTTTGAACCGAACAATCGCGTCGTGACAGTTCCAGACCGGCCCCTGCGCGACTGAATCTTCTCAAACGCCCGGCCTGGCGGACACAGGCATGTGCGTCCGTCTTTGCCGAGCATGGGGTGTTGTACCCCCGGTGATATATCCCCAGTGATATATACTAGATATATATGCCGTTATATATCGCGGACGCTGACACGGCCCGGCTTGCCGACGAACTATCTCAGTTGACTGGTACCACCAAGACAAAAGCAGTGCATGACGCCCTACAGGCGGAATTGCAGAGGATCAAGCGTCAGCTGGATGCCGCTCAGCGGTACGAACGAATCATGTCGGTAGCTAAGGAGGCCTCCGCCCGGTTGAAGGGCCCGGCGCCGACGCAAGAGGAGATGGACAACTTCCTCTATGACGAGAAAGGCTTGCCCCACTAGTGGTAGTTGACTCGTCAGCATTGGTGGCCATTCTCTTCAACGAACCGGAAGCTGTCGAGTTCTCGGAGCTGATTTTCCAGACCGAGGAGGTTCGGATCTCGACCGCCTCGGTGCTCGAGACCTCGATTGTCCTGGAGGGCAGGTACGAGCCTGGAGAGTTCGATCTGGACGCCACCGTAAAGCAATTGGACGTCACGGTCGTGACGTTTGACGAACCCACGCTGCTGCTGGCCCGGCTCGCGTTCCGTCAATTTGGAAAAGGGCGTCATCCGGCAGGCCTGAACTTCGGCGATTGCATCAGCTACGCTACCGCCCGGCGATTTCACGAGCCTCTGCTATATAAGGGGCGGGACTTTGCGCGTACCGATATCGTACCGGCATACCGTCCCCCGCCTGCTGGTGATTGAAGATAGTTCTCGTGTTCAGGCATTCGTTGCCGAACTCTCGGATTAGATTGACCGCTCAGTGGCTTTTTTCAAAGAAAAGGACACCGCATCTGCCGGTCCATTTTGCCACCTTGGGCACCATCTTTTGAACTCCGCCCCGCCCATTAGCGTAAGACAATTTGGCGGATAGTATCTCCACTGGGGAAATACCTACTATCTGGCCTAGGGGCTCGTCCATGGATGCGTTCAATCAGAATCTAAAATTGGCGGCGCGTCAGCTGAGGCGCGATCCAGGTTTCACCGCCACGGTCATCTTCACTCTGGCGCTTTCCATCGGGGCGAACACCGCAATTTTCTCCATCGTGAATGCGTTCATGCTGAAGAGCCTGCCCTACTCACGCCCCGAGTGGATGGGCACGATCTACACCCGGGTGACCGGCCCTCGGGCCTCCGATGAGCGGCATCACCTGAATGGCGAGCAATGGGAGCTGCTGCGCGACAATGTTCCCGCGCTGATCTCGGCTATCTCAAGTCCCAGAGCCTCGGGCGTGAATCTCCAGGCGGGTCCGCATGTGCAGTACGTGCATGACGGGCGCGTCTCCGCCCACTATCTCGACGTGCTTGCCATTCAACCCGCGATGGGTCGCAACTTCTCAGAGGACGAGGACCGTCCTCACGGGCCCAACACTGCGCTTCTCAGCTACGGTCTGTGGCATAGCCTCTTCAGCGAGGACCGGAACATTCTGGGGCAGGCCATCCTGCTGAAGGGCGCGCCCTATACAGTGATCGGCGTCCTGCCTCAAGTGGCGACGACTCCGTTAAATGCCGACGTCTATACGGCGATCCAGGCCAGCCGCGACGGCGAAGGCGGGGGAACCAACTTCGACGCGATCACCCGGCTGCGCGATGGAGCGACCTGGCAAGAGGCAAATGCCCAGATCAACCGCGCCTGGTCCCTGCGCACGGGACGCTATGAATTGCAGAACAACCCGGGCGCGCAAGTGACCTACTATTCAGTGCCGCTCCAGACGGGCCAGACGGCTAAGCTGCGCCCGCAGGTACTGGCTCTCATGTTGGCGGCCGGCTTGATCCTGCTGATCGCCTGCGCCAATCTCGCCGGGTTGACACTGGTGCGCATGCTGCGGCGCACCTCAGAAGTGGCGACTCGGCTGGCGCTGGGAGCCTCGCGCTGGCAGATCCAGAAACAGTTCTGGATCGAAAATCTGCTATTGGCACTGGTGGGCGGAGCGGTTGGTCTCGGTGTGGGCTTCTTCGCACTACGCGGCCTTTTGTTGCTGCTGCCGGAGGGCTTCCTCCCGGTCGCAGGCGTCTCACTCGACGGCCGCGTGATGGCCTTCACGCTGATCGTCTCCGTGTTGACCAGCGTCCTGTTTGGCATGCTCCCGACGCTGGGCGCGGCCAAAGTGGATCTGCGTTCGTCGATGTCCAGCCGCGCTGTGGCCGGAACCGGCAGCCAGCGTCTGCGCCAGACACTGATCGCCGGCGAGGTGGCCCTGACCGTGGTCCTATTGGCCGCAACCGGACTGCTCATCCGTACTTTGATCCGACTCGAGACGCTGCCGGCGGGGTTCAATCCCAAGGGTGTTATGACCGCCAAGGCCTCGCTGGACGACGCGCGCTTTCACGATGGCGCCGCCTTTCGAAAGTTATTGGACCAAAGCACAGCCGCCATCCGGCAGATTCCCGGCGTGCAACAGGCTGCTGTCGGCCTAAGCCTGCCGTACGAGCGCGCCTTGAATAACGGAGGCCTGATCATCAGCGATGGCAAAGAAGCGGGACAGGCAGTCCAAACGGATGAGGTGTACGTCACCCCGGGGTATTTCGAGGCATTGCAGATGCCGGTCCGAGCGGGGCGCACCTTCGGCGAGGCAGATGGCCCGGATGCGCAACGCGTGTCCATCGTTAACCAGACATTTGTGCGCAAATTCTTGCACGGCGCTAATCCGGTGGGCCGTTACCTCGATAAGAACATGATGATTGTCGGAGTGGTGGACGATGTGCCCGTCCCGCCGGGCTTGGATGCAACCGCGCCGCTGACCGGCGAAGAGGCCATGTACATTCCCGCCGCGCAAGTGGACCCGCGGTTTCTCGGGCTGGTTCACGTTTGGTTCCAGCCCAATTGGATTGTCCGCACGGCGGGTCCGGTGGAAGGCCTGACGGCGCAGATGCAACGCGCGCTGGCGACTGCCGATCCCAACCTACCCTTCTCAGGCTTCTACAGCATGAGCGATCTGCTCGCGAAGACCCTGGCGACACAGCGTGTGGAAGTGGCGCTACTGAGCACGATGGCGGTTTTAGCTTTGCTGCTGAGCGCGGTGGGAATCTTCTCGCTGGTGGCAAACACCGTGGCGCAGAAGACGCGTGACATCGGCATCCGCATGGCCCTGGGTTCCACCATTCGTCAAGCGATGATCCATGTCGGGGCGCCGGGAGTACGCGCCTCGATAGCGGGACTCGCTTTGGGCTTGATCCTGTCCGCAGGCGTGTTGCGGGCGATGCAGAGTGTGCTCTATGGCATCGGTGTCTATGACGCGCCTACAATTGTCGCGGTCGTCTTGACGCTTGCGTTGGTAACGCTCATTGCCACGACTGTGCCAACGCTTCGAATTGCAGGAATCGATCCCGCAAAGACGCTGCGAGACGAATAGGAAGATGTTACCGTCGTGTCCTGCGGGGACGGCGGCGAAGCAGAGCACCGTCATCGGTCGGTAAGGGATGCATTGGAGTCGGAGGGCCGCCCCGAAAGTTATTGGTAAAGTTCTCGATGATCTCAATGAGCGTGTCAACCGAGCTGCGCCTGAAGAAGAGAATCGCCATCATCAAGCCGCACAACAGCGTCAGAATCTGATGAACACCCATATCGCCTTCACGCTACCACGTTTCTGGCGTTCAGTGACTCACTCGCCAAAGCAGCTGGAGACGGCCGCGAGTTTTGAACTAAACTGGCAGCCAGAGAGCCATGCTTGCGCTTCTGCTTTTCTTGGCACAAATCCCCTCCTTGCACGAGGCGATTGCTCGGTACGATCCGTCGGCAGCAGAGGCGCTCATTGAGGCGGGCGCAGATCCCAATTTGCGCGACAGTCATGACCGCACGCCTTTACACGTTGCCGTTACTTCCTTTGGCTTGAGAAAGCTCGACGTGATGCGCCTTCTCTTAGCGAAAGGCGCTGATCCCAACCTGCGTGATGACGCGGGCGCCTCTCCGCTAGATGAAGCAGCTTGGGGAGGCTGGGCCGCCAAGGTCGCACTCCTTCTGGACGGCGGCACGAAAATCGACGCGCGAGATACGAAAACGGGCGCCACGCCGTTGAATGAAGCTGCGTTCAAAGGCCATGTCGACGTCATGGAGCTCCTGCTGGTGCGAGGAGCGAAAACCGATATCAAAGATTATGCGGGCTTCGTGCCCGTTGAAAACGCGGTCCGTCAACACCATCCGGAGGCGGCGCGTATTTTGCTAATGCACGACAAAGACCGCGACCTGACAAACCGTCTTCTGGAGGAGGCTGTTCGCCGCGGCCACGCAGATACTGTGGAAATGTTGCTTGATTCCGGGGCCGACATCGACGCGCGCTCGGCGTCGGGATCGACCGCGCTTTACGATGCGGCGCTCGGAGGGGATGGCGCCATTGTTTCTCTCCTCGTCAACAGAGGCGCGGACGTGAATGCGGCTGAGACCACTTCCGGAACGACGCCCCTGTACGCGGCGGCGGCATTCGGCCGGCAGGAGGCGGTGGTGGTCTTGTTGCTGAGCGGCGCAGATCCGAACCTCGTAAGCAAGGAAGGAATCAGTCCACTTCGTGCGGCCGAATCGAATCAGCACCGAACAATCGCAGAGAATATTCGGAGTGCGGGCGGACACTGAATCGCTACAACTTCGGTGTCGAGAATGGTCTACTGGCCGAGGCTGAATCTTTGACATCACTGGTTGTGATCTCAAAGGCGCAAACCCTCTTTCGAGCGTTTCAAAAAGATTGACCAACGTCCTTGTATAGATGTACTATTTCAATGTGTACATAGTTTGGAGGGACCCCTGCCATGCCGAGAATAGCGGTCGAAGACAATAGCCGGATGTCCTTGCGCGTTCGGCCCGAGGAAAAAGCGCTGCTTTTGCGCGCGGTGGCGCTGAAACACACCGACCTGACGGATTTTGTACTACGTCACGCCTTGCGGGCAGCCAAGGCAGTTATTGAGGCAGCGGATCATGTGCAGCTATCCGAAAGGGATAGTTTGCGGGTTCTGGATCTGCTGGAGAATCCGCCCGTGCCGAACGCAAAACTTCGGGCTGCCGCTCGAGCTTTACCAAAGCGGCGGTCGTAAGAGTGACGGCCTGGCACGAAGAGCCGATCGACAAGAAACATGATCGTGACACATTCGAATGCGGGGAGGAAGCGCTCAACGGATTCTTGCGCCGTTATGCGAGAAAGAGCCACGAGATGGGCGGCGCGAAAACGTTTCTGGCCATTGACGATGCTGACCACAAAACGATTCTCGGCTTTTATAGTCTGAGCCCCGCATCGGTCAATTATGCCCGGACACCGGGGATCATACGGCACGGGTTGGCGCGCCATGACGTGCCGGGCTTTCGCTTGGCGCGGCTCGCGGTCGATCGCAGGTTCCAAGGGCAGGGAGTTGGCGGACAACTTTTGCTTGCGGCGGGCAGACGCTGCCTGTCGGCTGCGAAAGAGGTTGGTGGCGTGGTGCTCGTCATCGACGCCAAGAATGAAAGGGTCGCAGGATGGTATGCCAGCTATGGCGCCGTGCCGCTTATGGACGCGCCGCTCACGCTACTGTTGCCGCTCGCGACAATCGCGAACGTACTGAAGAAAGCCGGAAAATACTAAACTAAATCAGCGGCGGCTCAAATGCCGGCGTGCAGCCCCGGCCGTTCAGCCCAGCTTCGTCTTCAGCAGTTCATTCACCGCGCCCGGGTTCGCTTGGCCGCGGCTGGCTTTCATGACTTGGCCGACCAAGAAGCCGATCACGGCCGTTTTGCCGCTCTTGTATTGCTCGACCTGCTTGGGGTTGGCGGCCAGCACTTCATCGATGATCTTTTCGAGCGCACCGGAATCGGAGATCTGCTTCAGCCCTTCGCGCTCCATGATGGTGCTGGGGGCTTCGCCGGTCTCGAACATCTTGGGCAGAATCTCTTTCGCCAACTTGCCGGTTAGTTCGCCTTTGTTGATCAGGGCAATCAACTCGCCCAGTTTCTCCGCGCTGACGGGAGACTCCGTGATCTCTTTTCCGGCCGCCTTGAGCAGGCCCATCAAATCGCCGGAGACCCAGTTGGCGGTCGCTCGCCCGTCACCCGAGACTTTCGCCGCGGTTTCGAAGTAGTCGCCGATCTCGCGAGTCAGGGTTAGCACCTGTGCATCGTATTCACGCAGATCGTACTGGGCGGCGAAACGCTGGCGGCGGTCGGCCGGCAGTTCGGGCAGCCGCGACTTTACTTCGTGCAGCCAATGTTCGCTGACACGAAGCGGCACCAGATCCGGTTCCGGAAAGTAGCGATAGTCATGTGCATGCTCTTTGCTGCGCATGCCGATGGTCTGGCCGAGATCGGCGTTATAAAGGCGTGTTTCCTGGATGACCTTGCCACCCGATTCGATCAGCTCAATTTGCCGGCGAATCTCGTACTCGAGCGCCATCTTCAGAAAACGGAATGAATTGAGATTCTTGACTTCGGCCTTGGTCCCGAATTTCGGCGCCCCCCGCAGGCGAACTGACACGTTGGCATCGCAGCGCAACTGCCCCTTCTCCATGTCGCAATCGGAGACGCCGATGTACTGGAGCACCTGCTTGATTTCGGTGAGATAGGCGTAAGCTTCGTCGGAGTTGCGCATGTCCGGCTCGCTGACGATTTCAATCAGCGGTGTTCCGGAACGGTTCAGGTCTACATAGGTGTAACGGTCGGAATCTTTGAATCCGTCGTGGATGCTTTTGCCGGCGTCGTCTTCCATGTGCACGCGAGTGACGCCGATGCGCTTCCGCTTGCCATCGACATGGACGTCGAGGTAGCCATGCTCGGCGAGGGGCTGATCGTACTGCGAAATCTGGTAGCCCTTGGGAAGGTCCGGATAGAAGTAGTTCTTGCGCGCGAAGCGGGAGAACGGATTTACGGTGCAGTGAAGGGCGAGCGAGGCGCTAATGGCCAGTTCCACGGCTTGGCGGCTGAGCACAGGCAAGGCGCCAGGCAGGCCCAGGCAAACCGGACAGACATTGGTGTTGGGATCCGCACCGAAGCTGGTGGGGCAGCCGCAGAAAATCTTCGTTTGCGTGCCCAGCTGCACATGCACTTCAAGGCCGATGACCGGCTCGTATTTGGCGAGTACGTCCTCCGCCACCGCGATCGCTGACATGCTTCGATTGTAGCCGCGAAGCCCGCTCCCTTTCTCGTGCGGACGTCATTCAGGGCCAGTGGCGAATCCGACTTGAAGTATATTTGACTTACGCACCTGTGGTAGTTTATTGTGGCGGTTCCACCTGCAACCCATGGCGACCCACTACCGATATGGCCGAAACTGAGAACGGCGAAGTCTCCAAGAGTTATCAAACACTCGATTCCACGCTAGAAAGCGTGGATGTTGCCGAGGAGATAGTCCTCAAAGCGGCCAAGGATCTCGGTATCGAAGAGGACGACCTTGGCACGATAGGCATGGCGATTCGGGAATGCATGGTGAACGCCGTGGTTCACGGCAATCGGTACAATGCTAAGAAGCGGGTGCATCTGTTGGTGGAGACTACCCCGTCCAGCCTGATCGTGACGATTGGGGATGAGGGTGAGGGCTTTGATATGAGTTCTTTGCCCGATCCTCTGGCCGAGGAGAATTTATTGCGCCAATCAGGCCGCGGCCTGTTGTTGATTCGGGCTTTTATGGACGATTTTGACCTCCATCCCCGGCAAGGCGGCGGGACTGAGGTCCGGATGGTTAAGAATCTGAGCGGACAGTAGGCTTTAGGGGCCGCTCAATCAATAGGGAGGGAAGACGTGAGTGTCAAGTTAACAACTCGCCAGGTAGGCGACGTAACAGTGATCGACGCAGCGGGGCGCATTACATTGGGAGAAGGCGCCAGTTCGTTTCGAGATTTGATTCGGGATCTCGCCGCAAAAGGGGACAAGAAGCTGGTGTTGAATCTGAGCGAGGTTTCCTACATCGATAGCTCAGGCATCGGCGAGCTCGTTTCAGGCTTTACCACGGTGACAAATCACGGAGGACAACTGAAACTAGTGGGCCTCTCCAAGCGGGTCAAGGACCTGTTGCAGATCACCAAGCTCTACACCGTCTTTGAGGTCCATGAGGAAGAGGCTGACGCAATCCGCAGCTTCGCTTGATCTTTTTCACATCTGATTAATTTTACGGGCTTGTGCTGAGATAAGTGCCGCTGGGCGGGCACTAACAGGGCAAGCCTGTGTCCATTCAATTATTTACACCACCAACCCTGCAGGTTGCCCCGAGTCTGGGCGCCTTCGGCTCCGCGGCGACCGCCCGGATCCTGCTAGCCGACGAGTTCACGCTAGTCCGGGAGGGGATTAGCATCGCTATGCCGAGCCTTTCCCGGCTTTGAGGTCGTGAGTGAAGTCGGAACCGGCATGGCTGCGGTTGAAGAGATACTGCGGCTGGAGCCTGACGTCGCGCTCATTGACGGAGGCCTTTCCGATCTGGCGGTTTGCGAGGTCATCAGGCGGGTGCGCCAAGGCGGATCGCGCACCAAATGCGCCTTATTCTCAGGGAGGGCGGGACCGGAAGACCGTGCTCGAAGCTCTGCGCTGTGGAGCGTGCGGATACCTGTTGAAGAATTCCAGCGCCGCGCAACTGGCTGACGCACTAAACCAACTCATGCAGGGTGGCATCTACGTCTCGCCGCAAGTGGTGGTGATGAGGTTGTTTGCGGAGGGTCCTAGCCGGCTGCCCCCGAAAAACCCGCTCGACCACCTCAGCAGCCGGGAGTTTCAGGTGTTCTCGTTGCTGGTGGACGGTATCCGAGCCAAGGAGATTGCTGCCCGGCTGGCGTTGAGCCCGAAGACCGTGGATACTTACCGGTCGAGCCTGATGAGAAAACTCGAGATCTAGGATGTGGCCGGGCTTGTGAAGTTCGCGATTCATCAACAAATTGCGTAGGTTTCGCGCCGCTTAGGAGCGCCGAAGACAGCGGGTATTCGTACGTCTGGCTACCCAGCACCTGTGATAGGCTGAAGGTTCTGGGAATTTGTCCGAAAGGCAGTACCGAAGTTTGACCCGTCACGAACTAAAAGAGCTTGAGCACGACCAATTTGCCGTCAAAGTTGGGAGTGCCGTTGAGTACACCAAGACCCATCGCCCGCTGGTGCTTCGATGGGCGATTATTGGCCTGATCGCGATTGCCGCGATCGCCGGCGGCTTCTGGTTTGTCTCGTACAAACGAGCCGAGCGGCAAACCGATCTGCGGGCGGCCTACGAGGTGGCGGAGGCTTCGATCGGCGACAAGAGTAGTCCCTTCATCAAGAGTTTTCCCACACAGGAGGCCAAAGACCAAGCGGTGTTGAAGGCCATGGCCGAGGTCGCATCCAAGCACAGCGGATCCGAAGAAGGCTACATTGCCGAATATTATGTAGCCACGCTGAAGGCGTCCCGGGGCGATACCGCCGCGGCCGCACAAACCTTCAAAGACGTAGCGGACTCCAGCGCGGCGGTTGCCGTGTACGCGAAACTGGCCTTGGCACAGATTTATATGGATCAGGGCAAAAGAGCAGAAGCGGAAGCACTGCTTCGCGACCTGATGGCTAGGCCCAATGGCTTGGTGTCGAAGGAACAGGCGGAGGTCGTGCTGGCGACGCTACTTGCGAAAAAGGACCCTGCTGCCTCGAAGAAGTTGCTGGATTCCATGGACTACCAGAAGATGCTGAAGGAACGCCCAGCAATCGCTCGCGCCATGGACGAAGCGCGCTCGGCCGGCCCGGTACAGTAACAACTGCGGCCGTGCCATGCTTGGGTCACTTCGGCTCGAACCCGAGAAGAGCCGGGGCCGACGTTTCCCGGAGCCCCCACATCCTTACCGCAATGACTTCCAGCGTGACCGCGATCGGGTGATTCATGCCCGCGCGTTCCGGCGCATGGAAGGCAAGACGCAAGTCTTCGCTCCAAACCTGAGTGACCACTTCCGCAACCGCCTCACTCACACCCTCGAGGTATCGCAGATTGCCCGTACCGTTGCCTGCACGCTCGGACTGAATGAGGAGTTTACCGAAACACTGGCGCTGGCCCACGATATTGGTCATCCACCGTTTGGGCATGCGGGCGAGCAAGAACTCGACCGGCACATGCGGCGCTACGGCTTGCGCTTTGAACACAATCTGCATTCATTGCGGTTAGTCGACGTGCTGGAACAACGGTACGCGCGCTTTGACGGCCTGAACCTCACCTTCGAGGTACGGGAGGGCATCGTAAAACATTCGCGCGAAGTGACCGAGGCCGACGGTCCCGAACTGGCCGAGTTTCTGGTGGGGCTGCGGCCTCCGGTTGAAGCGCAATTGCTCGACCTGGCGGACGAAGTCGCCTATAATACAGCCGACTTGGATGACGGCTATGCGGCCGGCATGTATTCGCTGGAGGACGCCGCGCAAGCTGTGCCCGCGATTGCTCGCCTAGCCGAGGAGGGCGAAACACAGTTCCCCGGCGCCATCGAAAAAATGAGGTTTCGGGAAATTCTGCGGTCGCTAATAAACGAGCTGGTGGGTGGACTCATTCAGGGCACTATGGAACTGGCGAAGAAGAGTGGCGCGCGAAGCGTGGAGGACGTACGGCAGTTGGGATACCGTATCGTGGCGTTTACGCCGCCGGCTGCCGCACTACGAGACGAATTGAAAATGTTCCTGGCGCAACGCGTTTATCTGGCGGAGGATCTTGCCAACGAACGCGGCAAAGCCGCGAAGGAAGTCGGCCTATTGTTCGAGCACCTCGTCTCGGCGCCGGAACATCTGCCTGCTGACTACCAGCACCAACTGGAGCACTCGGCCTCCGCCCGCGTTATCTGCGATTTCATCGCGGGCATGACCGACGCATACTTTCGACGGTTCTACGCATCGCTCAGCTAAGCCAGGACCCTCCGGGTACGCACGATCGCTGGTGTCTTTTGCGACCGCCATCTGGCTGGCGCCACGAGCAGGGGCACCTGTTTCTACGGGGCCGTCGCATACACTGGGGGCGATGCGATTTACCAGTCTGACCCCGCCGGTCCGCCGAAGCGTGGCCACGCTTTCCTGCGCCGCCGTTCTGTGCCTCAATACATTGGGCCAAACCAAGCCCGCTTCGAGTGAGCCATTCGATCCTTCGCAAATGAAGACCGTCCTCTATGGAGCGGCTTTTTACGAGGAATACATGCCGTACGACCGGCTTGACAAAGACGTCGAGTTGATGCAGCAGGCGGGGATCAGCGTCGTCCGAGTGGGTGAATCCACGTGGAGTTTGTGGGAACCGCAGGATGGGCATTTCGACTACGCGTGGATGGACCGCATCATTGAGCGCTTGCATCGGGCCGGAATTCAGGTGGTGCTGGGCACGCCGACGTATTCGATTCCCGTCTGGATGTATAAAGAGCACCCCGAGATTTTGGCGACGAAGCTGGGGGGTGAGAAGGCAAGCTACGGCTTGCGCCAAAACATGGACATTTCCAATCCGGCTTTTCGCTTCTATAGTGAGCGCGTGATTCGCAAGATCTGCGAACACTACAAGGACAATCCTGCCGTGATCGGATATCAGCTCGACAACGAGACAGCACCGTACGGAACCGCCGGGCCATCGGTGCAGGCGAATTTCGTGAAGTACCTGCAAGAGAAGTTCGGAACAGTGGATCGGCTCAACAAGGTTTGGGGATTGGTTTATTGGGGCCAGAACCTGAACGACTGGACGGAACTGCCACCGCGCGACGGCATTCTCAATCCGGGCTGGAAGCTGGAGTTCGAACGCTACCAGCAAAGCCTCGTTACAGATTTCCTGGCATTCCAGGCGAACATCGTGAACGAGTATAAACGGCCCGATCAGTTTGTGACGCAGGATTTCGCGGGTGCCACGCGGCCCGACGTCAATGAACGTGCCGTCGCGAAACATCTGGACATTGCGGCGGTGAATCCGTATCACCCGACGCAGGACAACTACGACGGCGTCTCCTCCAGCTACGCAGGAGACTACACGCGCTCTCTGAAACAGACCAGCTTCCTGGTTACCGAGACCAACGCCCAGACCATTGGGTGGGATTCGACAACGCAAATGCCCCCGTATGACGGGCAGCTGCGGATGGATGTTTACACCTATGCCTCAACGGGCGCCAACATGGTGGAATACTGGCACTGGCATTCGCTTCACTACGGGCAGGAGACCTACTGGAAAGGTGTGCTGTCGCACGACCTGGAACCGGGGCGAGCGTATGCGGAAGTATCGAAGACAGCGCACGAATTGCAACGGGTGGGAACGCACCTGGTGGATTTCAAGCCGGCAAACAAAGTGGCCATCCTGTATAGCAATGATTCGCGGCACGGCATCGAGTACATGCCGTATCGACGCCCACAGCCGAATCCGCACATGCCGTTCGGCGGCATGGATGGATACGACGTGGTGATGCGGCAGATGTATCAGTCCCTGTATCGCCTCAACGCCGGCGTCGACTTTGTTTTCCCCGAAACCACCGACCTCAGCCAGTACAAAGTTGTGGTTGTTCCGGTGCTGTACATCGCGAGTGACGAACTGTTGAAGAGGCTGGCGGAGTATGTTCGAAACGGAGGCCACGTGGTGATGACCTTCAAGAGCGGATTCTGCAACGAATACTCAACTGTGCGGTGGGAGATGGCGCCGGGTCCGTTGCGCGAAGCGGCCGGTTTTCACTACCAGGAATTTTCAAGTCTGGAGAAACCGCTGGCGCTGAAGGGCGATCCTTTCGGCGCGGGGGTCGCGAACCAGGTCTCGGACTGGGCGGAGATGATCATCCCCGATAACGCCCGCACGCTGGCAACTTACGATCATCCTTTCTTTGGAAAATATCCGGCTGTGACGGAGAATCAATTCGGCGCCGGCACGCTGACATACGAAGGAACCCTGGTCAGCGACGCGATCCAGGAGAAGATCCTGGCGCGGGTGCTCGGCGCGGCGGGATTGACGGGCGCCGACCAAACGTTGCCGGCGTCCGTGCGGGTGAGGCATGGGCGGAACAAACTCGGTAAGACCGTCCATTACTATTTCAACTACTCGCAGGACGACCGCAGCGTGCCGTATTCTTACGGATCAGGGACGGAACTGCTCGGGCAGAAGGCGCTTGCGAAGGGCGCGAGCATCGCACTAGGACCTTGGGACGTAGCGATCGTGGAGGAGAACCAGTAGGCGGTACGCGGTACTCTTTGGGGACGGCGCTGGAGAGTTCGGCTTTCCGAACCACGTAGATCTTTTCGACTTGCCGGCAGATCTCTCTCGCTACTTTGTCGAGCTTTTCCTCGTCTCCGATTTCGATTTCGACCTTGATGTACAAATCTACGTGCTGCATCTGTTCGGCTCAGTAGATACGATAGCAATTCGGCCTGAGGATCCATGCCTGCCCTTATCATTTGCAAGATTTGCGGAGTTCGACGTGCCCGCCGTAACTGTCCAGGCGTTCATGGCATGATTTGCCATATCTGCTGCGGGACTGAGCGCGAGGTAAGCATCTCCTGCCCGCTGGATTGCGAGTACCTGCGCGAGGCTCGGCTGCACGAGTCCAAATCGGGGCATGATCGCGAAGAGCACGCCAAACCGCAGCCCATGCTTCATCCGGACGTACCACTGACCGAAGACTTTTTGGAGCAGCACAACGAATTGCTGGCGTTTTGTGGGATTTCGCTGCTGCAAGCCGCGCTCGAAACACCAGGCGCTGTGGACCATGACGTGGTCGACGCGCTCGAGGCGCTGATCCGCACGCAGCGAACGCTGGAATCGGGACTTGTGTACCAGACCAGGGCCGCAGATCAGGTGGCAGCGGCGATTCAGGCCCGCATGGAGAAGGCATTCGAGGCTTACCAGCGAGTCCGTCGCGAACAGGAGGGCCTGGCGGGGTACCGCACTGCCGAGATTCTGGGAGTCCTGGTCTTCCTGATACGGCTTAGCTCACGGGTCGTGAACGGCAGGCGGCTGGGTCGAGCGTTCATTGAATATCTCTCGCAGCAGATGCCACTGCCAGAGCCCCCGCCAGAACCGGGAAAGATCATTCTGTAGAGTCGGTGTGAAAAGTCCAACACAGATCCCAGCATGAGCGCCAGAGTGCACAGCGAGCAATGATGAAAACGCAAGAAATCGAAGTGGGGCGGGTCCCCTGACCCGCGCCGCTCTCCGCCTCGGAGGAGGGTGCCCACGCCCGGCTCTCCGAACGATGCCTAAGCCATCTTGCTCGCTAACCGGTGTTTTCCGAGCAACCGCGCGTATGAGAGTCTGTGTCAAAACTCCAGCAGGGAACCGCGCGCGTGAGCAAGCGGGCCTTTCTACCCAACTCCACCGCGCGCGAGCGTTCACGGCGCGCTGTTGATAGGTTAAGAGCGTGAAGGCAAAACTACTGAGTTATCGCGAAGTCGCACCGGCCACGCGCCACTTCGAGTTTGAAGTGCAGGGTTTGGATGAACTGCGCTTCAAGCCCGGACAGTTTGTTTCTGTGAAGCATGTGGTGAATGAGCGTGAGATTACCCGTGCTTATTCGATTGCATCGCAGCCCAGTGGGAACCACTTTGCCCTATGCCTGAACCGGATCGAGAACGGGCTGGTCTCGAAGTACCTGTTTGAACTCGAGCCGGGGGCCGAAATAGAGATGGGCGAGGCACTGGGATACTTCACCCTTAGAAACCCACAGCGCGATGCTCTCTTTGTGGCGACAGGCACCGGCGTCGCGCCTTTCCGCTCGATGTTGCTGCAACATCTGCCGGAAGTAGGACGGAAAATCACGCTGTTGATGGGCTGCCGGTTCCCTCGCGGGCTGATGTATCGCGAGGAACTGGATCAACTGGCGCAGGATCACCCGCATTTCTCCTTTGTGCCGACGGTGACGCGGCCGGATGAATCATGGAGGGGGCGAGCGGGCCGGGTCCAAGCGCATCTCGACGAAGTTCTGGACGACCGGCGCGATATCGATGTCTACATCTGCGGCTTAAAGGAAATGGTGGACGATGTCCGGTCGCGGTTAAAACAAAAAGGCTTCGACCGAAAACAAATCATATACGAGAAGTACGACTAGGCGCGTCGGAGACGAGCCCGTCATCCATCAGGTGTGCATGCCGTGGTCGAGAGCAGTAGGCCGCGTCATCTAATTCCTGAAGTTCCTCAGGGACACCCTGCGCCAACACTTCGAGGGGTGTTCTGCCGCCCATGTTGGGGCTCGGCTTCTGAAGCTATTCCACCGCCTCCTCCCGTCCGTCTAAGGACACAGTCGCGTGGGCAATGATCTCAGTTCTTCGGAGCCCGACGGGGTCCGCGAGAGGGTGAGCCATATGTGCGATTCCTCCTCTCCGATGCGCTCGGCCTTTGGCCGCTTGCCTCAACCACCCGATCAACCGATCTTCGTCACGACAACATCGGGATAAATCTCGCTGGCCTGCTCAAAGTTCGCCAGGTTGATGCCAGGAAGTTTGGCTGATGCAGTACCGGCCGCGACCCCCCAGCGTAGGGCATCTTCGAACGTCTTACCTTGCTCGAAAGCCCACACGAGGACGGCCCCCAGTGCATCGCCGGCGCCGATGGGACAGACCGCCTCAATGCGCGGCGGAACGGCTTCGAACGTGCCCGCTGCGGAAGCTCCGATGCTGCCACGGCCGCCGAGCGAAAGAACAACGTATTGCGGACCCATGGCCTGAATCTGGCGGGCGGCTTCAATGGAGTGCGCTCGGGTTATTAATGCGCGATTCAGCAGGCGCTCCGCTTCGCCTTGGTTGGGCCGAACAACAGTGGGCGCCGCTTCGATGCCGTGCAGCAGCGCATCGCCGTCGGCGTCGAGAAGCGTTTTGACACCATGCTTTTGTGCCAAGCGGATCAGCTGGGTGTAGAAGTGATGGTCGACTCCGGGCGGCAAACTGCCACAGAGCATCAGCCAGCTAGCCGTGGGCAAGTGCTTCTCAACCGCACGCCGGAGGCGCGTCAGTTCAAGGTCGGAAAGAGGCGAGCCTTGCTCATTCAGCTTCACCGACAAGCCCTGACGATCGGAAATCGTGAGGTTCGTCCGGATATCGTGGCGGATGTGAACGATCTCAGTCGGGAAGCCGTCGTGTTGGAGCTTCTCTTCGAGAACCCGGCCGCCCTCCTTGCCGGAGGTGAGGACGGCTAGCGTTTTCGCGCCGAAGCTGGTGAGCACGCGGGCTGCATTGATGCCCCGCCCCCCCGCCGCTTCGGCGGTGGACAGGATATAGGCCCGGTCCTCAAACACCAGCCGATCGACCGTGAAAATTCGGTCGACCGCCGGATTGACCGTCAACGTTAGAATCGTGTCCTTACTCATGGAACCTTAAGATTAACAACGGCATGGACGCCAAAGCAGACTCGGATGCTACGCTCCTAGGATGAAGCCTGCCGAGGGGGATGCCAAATGGATCGCTTATGCAGCCCTCGTGGCGGTTTCTTTCTTCTGGGGCACCACGTATCTGGGGATTCGCATGTCCCTCGAATCCTTTCCGCCACTGTACTTGATTGCCATTCGCTACTCGCTTTCGGGCGGGCTTCTGCTGATTGTTGCGAAGTTGGCCGGGGCGCGCTTGCCTGCGGGCCGGGAGCTCGCGGAGACCTCGCTCTACGGAATCATTTCCATTGGGATGGGAAACGGTGCCCTTTCCTTCGCCGAGGAATGGATCCCCAGCGGCCTGGCTTCACTCTTCATCTGCACGTCGCCCTTTTGGATGGTGGGAATTGATTGGGCGTTGCCCGGCGGCAGAAAACCGCGCGGCGGAACACTTCGTGGACTGCTGGTCGGTCTAGCCGGCGTAGCGTTCTTAGTGGCGCCGACCGCTGTCGCTGAGGGCTTGCACGGCCGCACATTGGCGGGTTTTCTGCTCTTGCAACTCGGGACGGCCGGGTGGCTGACGGGCGCTCTTTTGCAGCGCCGGCAGCGTTCGAACGTCCACCCGATTGTTAGCGGCGCCATACAGCAGGCCGCTACTGGTGTGTTCATGTTCCTGCCTGCTTCGCTCATAGAGCGCTTCCCCATCCATGTTGCGCTGCGGCCAGGCCTGGCTGTGATTTACCTGGTGCTGTTCGGATCCGTGGTAGGCTACAGCTCGTTTGTCTACGCCATGGACAAGTTGCCGGTCGCGATCGTCTCTATCTACACTTACGTGAATCCGATCGTGGCTGTGTTTCTGGGCTGGCTCTTCTACCGGGAACCGTTCGGCGTCCGGGAGCTAATCGCCATGGTGGTGATATTCGCGGGCATCGCGATCGTGAAGTTCAGCGCTAAACAGGCCATTCCGATGGAGACTTCCGAGGCGTAGGGCGACCGTGTTAGAAAACGGCCTACCTTTACAGCCTCAGAGATAGGCACTATTCCAAGCGCTAAGCTGGCGATGAAAAACCGTCTCAGAAGCTCAGTCGTCAGCCGTTCGGGTTCAGTTCGCGTAGTCACGAGCGATCAATCCAATTCACACTACCGATGTGAGTTTACTCTCATCTGCCTACGGGTTGTTTTCTGTACGACTTGAACCCAAATCCAGTAAGGGTCCTAAAGGGGCGAGCTAATCGTTGCTTCAGACACTTAGAATCAAGCATGGTTCGCTGCTTGGTGATTTTCATGCTCTTCTGCTTTGTAACAGTTGCCGAGGTCAACCCAAGTTCACTTTACGAACGGATAGGCCGCTATGATGCCATCTCTCAGATTGTCGATGAGTATTTGAAGGGAATCCGCTCCGATCCCCAGTTTGCTCGCTTTTCGGGGCGAGGCCCCGATTCCCTGATAAAGGCGAAGCAGCTCCTGAAGGATCAGCTTTGCTCCCTTACCGGCGGCCCTTGCGTGCACATTGGCCGTGATATGAAGAGGCCCATTCGGGTCTCGGAATCACTGACGAAGAATGGGCGAGCAACATGCGATACATGAACGCGGCACTAGAAAAGACAACAATCACGGGTCCGGAGAAGAAGGAGTTCTTAGCGATTGTCGAGCCGTTGAAGCCGGCCATCGCAGAGAAAGCGAAATGACCGCGCTGTCGCCCCGACCGAGCTTGATCCCGACTACTCATTCCGGAGTGCGATGATTGGCTGCACGCTGGCCGCCCGCGAAGCCGGGATCACCGACGAAAGTAGCGCTGCGAAACACAGCAGCAATATGGCGATGGCTAGCATGATCGGATCCCAGGGCTTAACGCCGAAGAGTTGTTTCGTCATGAGTCTGCCGGCCAAAATTGCCAACGGAATACCAAGGGACAGTCCGATACCAACCTGCGAAAAAGCGCCCCGCAGCACCATCCTGACCACGCCTCCACGGTCAGCTCCCAGGGCGATCCTGACGCCAATCTCTCTGGTCCGCTGTTCCACGGTGTAGGCCATCACTCCATACAAACCGACCGCCGCCAGCACCAATCCAAGCACACCGAACAGCATGGTCAGCGTGGCGATCATATTCTCCTGCTGGAAGTCCGCGCTCAACACTGTGCTGTAGGGGTCAACCGTATAGAGCACCAAACTGGGATCGACCGTGGCCAGTGCCTTGCGGACACGTTCTTCCATGCCGGGCGGATTTCCCGGCGCCCAGATCACGATGTTGTAGAGGTAGTGCGACCAGATTTCGCCGCTCGTGAAGGCGGGATCGTCGTACTGCACGGTTTGCGCTTCCGGTACCCAAAACATGGGCCGCACCGGATCCTTGTAGCCCCAGGTCATGTACCGCATGTCTCGCGAGACTCCGACAACCTCGAAGGTAGTGGAGTACTTGATTTTGCCGGGTCCGAAATGCTCCCCAACCGGGTTCCGGTCCTTGAAGAATCTTTTCGCAAAAGCTTCATTGATCACCGCGACCTTTCTGGATGAGGCGGTGTCCTCCTCGGTAATGGGGCGGCCTCGCACGATTTTCGCGCCGAGGGTCTCGAAGAACCCGGGCATCACACGGGCCCAGCCCGCACCGGTATCTTCTTTGGCGCCGGGCTCCGGTCTCCCCGCAATGCGAATGCCGTCATTCCAGCTATCGCCACTCATCGGCGCATAGAGCGCGGGCGCAGCCATCCGAACACCGGGAGTCTGCCGAAGTTGATCGACGATTCGCTTGAACAGCGGGTCCAGTTGCTCAGGCTTGTAAGTTCCCAACATGGGATTGATCCAGGCAATGTATCGGCCCTCCGTTTCAAAGCCAAAATTCTGGTGTTCCAGATTGCGCAGGCTTTGGCCCAGCAGTGCCGCCGCGGACAGCAAGATGAGCGACATGGCCGCCTGTATCACCACCAGCGATTTCTGAGCCAGCGAGCCCGCGCCGCCAACAGCGCGGTTGGCCCCGCGCAACGCCTCCACCGGATCGACATGCGAAGTCATCCATGCCGGAGCCATTCCGAAAACCAATCCGGTTAGCACCGACACGCCGAACGTAAAGAGCATGACCGGCCAGGAAGGTGCCGCATCGACCGGCACATAGTTATTCGGGCCTCCCAGCTGAAAGGCAAGGGACAGAATGAGTTTTGTACCGGCATACGCCACGCCGATCCCCAAAACTCCTCCCAGCATCGCCAGCAGGATGGATTCTACCAGCGCCTTGCGCACCAGGCGGGCTCGCGAAGCACCCAGGGCCACGCGCACCGATGTTTGGGAGCGATCCTTCAATCCGCGCGCCAGCATCAGATTCGCCAGATTGCCGCAGGCCACCAGCAACACACAACCGGCCGCGATCAACAACAGCTTCAGTCCATCCTCATACTGATCTTTCATCGCCGCCACGCCCGCGCCGCCGGGAATGAGGTGTAGTGTTTGCTGGCTCCACAGCTGCTTCTCACCAGGCTCCATATCCGGCACATGGCTAGCCAGCCAGTTATGGAATTCCACCTTGAGTTTTGCCTCGAGCGACTTTGGATCGACTCCCGGACGCACTCTGCCGATCAGGTCAAGGAAGTTGCCGTTCGGCCTCTTTAGCCGAGCCGTGTCTCCATCGATCAACGGTTCCTTCGTCGCGGGCAACCAGAAATCCGGCATCCCCCAACCCGACAGCTTTGCTCCGTAAAAGCCCGGCGCGGCCACGCCGATGATGGTGAATGGATGGCCGTTTATCTCATAACTGGCGCCAACGACGGACGGATCAGAGCCATACTTTTCCCGCCAGATGTGGTAGCTCATGACGGCCACCGCCGGCGCGCCCTCTTCATCGTCGGTATCGGTCATCAGGCGGCCAATCCAGGGATTCACCCCGAATGTTCTGAAAAAATTCCCCGACACATACTCTCCGTTGCGATGGTCGGTTTGCAATTGCGAGCCGGCTCTGCGGATGCCTAGCGCTGCATTGCCTGCCTGTAGGGCCGCCAGATCGACGAACTCCGGTGTCTGGGCGCGAAAGTTCTCGTAGGCTTCCCACGAGAACAGCGAAAAATCGCCGTCGTCGCCCTGGGTATAGCCACCCCAGTTGCAGCAACGAACCTTATCTCCGATCCTCCACAGCTCTTCCGGCTTCGTCACCGGCAGCGACTTCAACAACACCTGGTGCACCAGCGTGAAGATTGCCGTCGTCGCACCGATTCCCAGTGCCAAAGTGATCACCGCCGTGGCCGTGAACCCGGGTGACTTTCGCAGTTGCCGCAGCGCGTCTCTCAAATCCGCCATGATTCATCCTTATTCTTGTCGGTTCCGTCTGAACGCCATATCGACTGCTACGGAAGTACGCCATCCGGTGTTCCCATCAGGACTCGAGACCGCGCGCAGCAACTTCCTATAGGTGTTCAACTCAATGGACAGAGTCCAGGGTGTCTATGCGACGGATTATCGGAGCACCGGTTAGCTGGAAAAAGCGCCGGCACGGAATTTCTCTTCGGTTAGCGGGACGCTTCCGATCACTTCCGTCTACGGATGAAAATCTGGCCGTTGAACGTCGTGAACTGAAATTCCGGTCCGCCTCCGTCTATCGTGCCCCGTAACGCGTGATCGAAATGAAGATGATAGGTGCCGTCGGGTTGGCGTCCGGATTGATTGCCGGTCACAGTCGGTGCGCTATTCAGCTTCACTTCAAAGTCGCTGTAAATTTCGCCGTGATCGGTTTTCATCAGAACGTTCGCTTTCAGGGTGCCGGGAAGAGTTACGTCGATGTCGCCGTTGAGCGTGCTGAACGACATCGGCTTCGTGGGGTCAATTCGATCCAGGCTCACCATCACCTCGCCATTCAGGGAATGTGCGGTCACCGAACCCGATACATTCTTGAGGGTGACTTTGCCGTTGAGGTTGCTCGCATCGATCTCGCCCTCCACTTGTTCCGCGTAGATATCTCCGTTGTTGGTGCACTTCAGCTCGAGCGAAGAGTGGCGGGGCACGGTGATTACGAGGTCAACCGGCCGGTTAAAGGAAGCGGTCTTGATGGTGACAACATTGTCGTCTTCAACAACGTCGAGCCCGCTATTCCCGGGGAGATCAAGACGCTTCATGCCATCCGCGCGAGCCGGGTGGGAATCGTGAGAATCCCCGCCGGAACGCGGGTGAGCCTCCACAATCACGTCCTTTATATCGGCGCCTCGCACGGTGAGACTCCCATACAGTAAATGAGCGTGCACGCGAGCGGGCCGCGCCGGATCATGCAAAGGGACGGTCGCCTTCTCAGATGCATCTTGGGCTAGGAGTACGCCGGCAGACAGCAATAGTAATCCAATTGTTTTATTCATTTGATGAGTTTCCTTGACCCGCCCGATGAAGGCGGATGTTGCCGTTCAATGTGTCGAAGCTCAGCTCCGCGCCGCCCTGGCCAACGCGGCCGGCCTGGAGGCCGTGGCTGCGATAGACGTATTTGCCATCCCGCTGCTCGCCCTGGCCCACGGGTGCGGCCATTGGCGTCACGTCGAAGTCACTATAAACCTGCCCATTGAAAGTCTTGAACCGTAGATCGGCGGAGAATTCCGGCTGAAAATAGAGGTCCAGCTGGCCGTTGATGCTCTTGAAGCTGGTAGCGCCGGTGGGGTTCTTCGTGAAGCGAACCGTGACGGGGCCGTTCACGGTATGAATCTCCCCGGATCCTGAGATGCCGTTCATCACGATTCCGCCGTTGACGTTGCCGATATCGAAATCACCGGTGGTTCCCTCCACACGGACATCGCCGTGGTTGACTGTCGAGACCACAGGCCGAGCCGCGCGCGGGACTTCGACGTCGATATCGTAGGTCACGTTGTAGAAACGCCGCTGCTGGTCGTGACAACCGCCGCTATCGTGATTGCAGCGCCAGGGCGCGTCGTAATAAATCGACACTGCGCCCGGCTGCTCAGTGATCTCGAGCTTGACCTCGCTCTTGGCTTGCTGAAGATCGCTATCGGTATCCGCGCGAATCACTTTGTGCGCGGTGACTCGAACTTCGGAACCGGTTGTGCCTTTCACGTGAACATACCCATCCACGTTGTCGATCACCAACCGCATGGGGGCGGCTGAAAGAGACACGGTTTTTTGGATGGTCTCCTGGTCGCGGACGGCCCAATGATCCCAGTTGTGGTCTGCGAGGCACAGGGCGGCCAACGCCGATGCCATAAGCATCAGGGTGATTATGAATTTCACTGTCTGAATCTCCTTAACTAGAAGCTGAGCTTTTGCAAGCCCCATTGCGCCCGCTGCCGCACCGCCGCATTCACTTCGGCATCACCGCTGAGCTTGCGCAGTTCCCCGGCAGCGGCGCCGTCGCGCATGTGGACGAGCGCATCGATAAGTGCGATTTGCACTAACGGAGAATCCTGGCGTGGCAGTGCATCAACCAGCGCTTTGCGAACGGCCGGGTTGCCAGAGAATTTCTCGAGAGCGTCCAGCGCTGCAAGCCGAACATTCGTGTTCGGGTCCCGGTTTAGGGCTGCCAAAAGCGCGGACACAAGGTCGCCGTCGGGCGTTTCCACGCGGCTGATCCAGGAAATTCCTTCCAGCCGCGAGTTCGCCGATTGCTTGTCCATGAGCGATAGGGCAACTGTCTGTCGTAGTCCTTGCACCTCGGTATCCAGGCGCTTCACTTCCTGGACGGCGGGGTCATGGCCGCCTATATTCACGCGGCCTGCATACGCGCCCAGAAGAAACACCACGATGGCGACGGTGGCTTGCGGGACCAGACCCTGCAGTCCGGGTTTCCACCAGGCGTACCCTCGTTCAACGGGACGGCTGCGAAGGCTCTGCATTGCATTCAGCCGCTCATAAAAGCGGCCGCGCAACTCGGCAGTTGGCCGTTCTTGCGGCAGTGAACCCAGCCCTTCCCACAGAGAACCCAGTTCATCTACCTCAAGGCGCAACTCCTCGTCGACTGCGAGCTGGTGTTCGAAGAGTTCATGTTCGGGCGCTGTCAGTTGCCCGGACAGATACTGAGGAATCAATAAACGGCATTCTTCAGACGTCATATACTCGTTCTCCACTCAGCTCACAGAATTTCTCGCGCAATTCCTTCAGAGCCCTGTACACCCGAACCTTCACGGCGCCGGCCTCGCAGTCTAAGATGCGGCCGATTTCGTCATAGCGGAGGTCCTGGTAACGGCTCAGGATGAGAACTTCCCGCTTATCTTCAGGCAGACGGCGAAGCGCTTCCTGGAGCAGGGCGGCGTCCTGTTTGCGGGTCATGATCTCCTCCTGCATCGGTTCGCTACTCTTCATCTCTTTGAACTCGTCAACGGCGACCTCGCGACCGGTCTTGCGTTTGGAATCGAAGTAAGCATTCCGCGCCATCCGGTAGAGCCAGACCTGAAACGCGAGCGCCGGGTTGTAAGTCCGGGCATATTTGATGATCCGAAAGAAAACGTCTTGGACCAGGTCTTCACTCAACGCGCGATTCCCTGAGAGGCCCAGCAAATATCGAAACAAAGCCAGGTGGTGGCGCTCAAAAAGCAAGGCCAGTTGTGCGGTCTCGCCCTCCTGGACTCGCTTCATCAACAAGTTATCGGCTTGACTATCCACTCACCCTCACCCATCAATACTGGACGATTCTGGAAAGGTTACAGAAAAAGGCGATCGGAAACGCCGCCTCGGCGCGTCACATTCTCTGCCAGCAGCATAACGCCGCCCTAAGCCCAGCCGCTACAAGCTTTTGCGAGGATCAGATCGGGAGAGAATCCGGGTGCCTGTGGCACTCCAGCCAAGAACAAAAGACCATACTCTCCCCAGGAACCTTCATAGCGGTTCTTGCGTTTTCTCTCGATGAGCTTTCAACTGACCTTCGTCTTAGCCTTGACCCTTTCGCTCGTTTCGAGGCCACTCCCCTCCGCTCCAGTCGTTACCGAAGACTCGACTCGTGCGGTGCTGGTCGCTCACGCGGTTCCGCTGCATCCGGCGGGCGAAGCTCAGTTGCTTGTCCGAGCTCGCAGCCACGATCTCTTCCTTCTAGGGGAACTCTACGGCGAAAATGAGATTCCGGAACTCATCAGGGCGTTGTGCCCTCAGCTTTGGACCGCTGGATATCGTCATGTCGGTGCCGAGATCAGTCCTTGGGCTGCGGCGCATCTGGAACAGAGGAGAGGAGCCGAAATCAATTCCACCATCAGCCTTTGGTCACAGGGCCAAGCTGCGGTAGTCAATCAGTTCGCCAAACTCAATCAAGGCATTCTTTGGGGATGCGACATAGACGAAGGCCAGCCTGAACGTCTAATTCGTGACGTGGCGAAGCTCAACCCCGCGGATGCCAAGCTTCAGCCAATGATTGATATCACCGCTCAAGGCTATAAGCGGAAGCAAGCACCAGAACTGCTAACCCTCTCCGAGGCCACGCATCCGGCCCACGACGGAACGATCGGCGGCATCTCGCTTTGGGAAAGTATTCGTCAGACGCTGCGCGTGGAGGCGCTGCGCTCAGATCCCGACACAAGACTGGACGCCTCCGCGGCCCGCGAGTTGGTGATGAAAGAGCTCGTCCTCAGTCATTATCGGCAGGAGCCCGAGGGTAAGGTCTTCCTGCGCTTCGGTCGCAATCACCTCCACCGAGGCTATGATGCACGCGGAGTTTCGACGCTCGGCAACTTTGTAGCTGAGTGGGCGCTCGCCGAGAATAAGTCCGTCTTCAATGTCGGTGCCTTTGCGGCAGGCGGGAGAGAGCACCTGGGAGGCGAAACTTTCGATGCGGATGAACACCAAGATGAGCTTTCATTCGCTATGATTTCTCAGATCGCCGGGTCAAATGCGACCACGCTCAACGATGGAAGGAGCAGGCCAAAGCAGCCGAGGCCCGCGCATGAAAGCCGCTGTCTGCAGCCGTTATTGCACCACTCAAGAACAAAGATAGGAGAATGAATCCAGCCCAAACCGGCCAACGCCATCAGCACGCCCAGAATTCGAGGCAGGAAGGTCGACCTGAAAATGAGGTAGCCGATTAGGAGGCAATACGGCCCAAAAAATACCAGGCTGTTGATTCTGTACGGGGCAAGTTTAAAGAGGCTAAGAACTTCATTGGCGCATCCAACCAGGCTCAAGGACACCGCGAGCAACGAGAGGCTCCTGCTCACTGGCTTAAACATGTAATAGAAGAGCTGCGTCACAGCGATGTAGAACGCGTACGCGATGAGGTTGACGGCGTCATAGACAACAAGCCGGCTCCTGCCAACGAAGACCTCGGCGAATACCGCCGTCAGAAAGTAAAGCAAGTAAACGACGCCGGTAATTCTGGCCCGGGGAGACGGCCACGCTTCTGCAATCCATCCCGTCATTTCATAGTGTCCAGGAGGTGTCAACACCTGAACAGGGCGAACCCATGGCCGCCGGCAGTGAGGCGCGCATCGATTTCATCGCCTTCATAATACGCCTCATTTGCCGCACGGCGCCTGCTTGGGGCGCGAAGAATAGCTACCGGTAATACAAATTGCGCCGCGGAGCCCTGCCAACTGCTCACGCCCACGACACGATAGGATCAGGGGTTATGAAAATCAGCGTAAACGCCGCCGTACTATTTTCTTGCGCAACGCTAGTGGCGATTCCACTCGAGCCGTCTGCGACCCTCATTGAGAACGATCAAGTTAAAGTGTTTCGCGCGGTCGAAGAGCCCCATGCTAAAGGGAAGTTCCATGCCCACACGCAAGACCGAGTGATGATTTACCTGCAGCCAGGCCGGCAACGTTTCGAGTATCAGGACGGGAGACAGCCGGAGGTATTCGATTTCAAAGCAGGCGAGGTAAAGTGGAGTCCCATCAGCGGAATGCACTCGCCGGAGGTAATCAGTGATGACGCTTTTAACATCATTGAGATCGGGTTGAAAACGTCCGGCACGGGAAAGGCGATCACCAGCAATCTCGACCCGCTTAAAGTAGATCCCAAGCATTACAAGCTGGAGTTCGAGAACGCGCAGGTACGTGTGTTGCGCGTGAAGATTGAACCCCACGGAGCCACTCCGATGCACGAACACTCGGTTAATCGCGTTACGGTCTTCTTGACTGATCAGGAGTTCCGAGTTACAGATTCGCACGGCAAGATCGATATCGTGAAACATAAGGCTGGCGATGCTGTGTGGGGAACCCCGACCACCCACGCGGAAGAAAACCTTAGCAACAATCCGTTCGAGGTGGTCGCCATCGAGCTTAAGAGTTGAAGGTTGAGCTGCGATCCGCTTAGTCTTTCACGGCGCCAGGTTCCTAGTGCGTCCTGAATGGCGGTCCCGGCGGTGGCGGGCAGGTGGACGTACTCACGCCGTCCACCGAGCCGGAAAGAACGAGCTGCTCATAAATCTGGGCGATGCAGCCATTCCACTCGGTGTGCCCCTGCCCGCGGAGCACGACTTCGCGTCGATGGGAGAAACCTTGCCCGGCGTGCTGCATGAACCAAAGCGGAGTGCCGCCATCGGTATCACCGGAGGCAAACACGGCCGGCACGGATGACCGCACAGGTTCACGATATCCCTTCGGCAGAGTGGCCTTGGGCCAGTGCGCGCAGGCGGACTGTTGCTGGCGCAGTCGATAGTCGCCCAGAAACGTACCCTGGGTTTCCGCGGCAACGTCGTTTTCCCGGATAAACGGAATGTCCTCACTACACGTAATCGCGAAGAAGAGCCCAAAGCTCAGATCGTTTTCGCGGGCGTCGGACAGAATGCCCTCGGAAATCGGGCTCCAGTCTCCGAGATATGCCCGATCAATCATCCACGGCAGCGCTGCAGAACTCTTGGGCCGATAGAGCTTCGAGCGAAACCACTCCGCGACCCGGCCACGATCCAACGTCACGGTGCCTCTGTGGCCCGGCACGGTGACGCGCATAGAGCCTGATGACAGGCGAGCCGATATCTGAAGGAACTCGTTGCGCAAGTGCGGGAATGCAGCGTTACACGTCGAGTCGGCGGCGCATCTGTCGAACATCTTCTCGAGTGCCGCTTGTTCCGTTTTTGCGAAAGGAAGCGGGGTCGCCACGTCAATGGGAACGACACTGCCCATAAACACACTCCGCACGCTGAGTGGGTACAGCCGAAGGTACACCTGCGCGGCTCGAGTTCCATATGAGCCCGCGAACAGATTCAGTGATGTGTACCCGAGAGCCAGTCGGACCTGCTCCAGATCATTGGCGAAGCGACCAAAAGTGTACTGTGTCAGGTCTGTCTGCTCGAGAAGCTTTCGCCTGCATTCTTCGACCGCTGCAAGCGGAAACAGATCGCGAAGGTTCGCCGTCGGTTCCCCGGTTGAGATGAGATCGCAACGCAATGCGCCCGAGCGGCCGGTGCCCCGCTGGTCCACCAGCAGGATGTCGCGATCCCGGCGCAGCGGTGCGAACCGCTTGATGTATATTTCGGCCGCGCCAATCGCGTCTTCGCCCGGGCCGCCCATCAATACTGCAATCGGGTCCGGGCGCCGATGCTCGCCGGTCGCGGAGACGACGGCCACGCCGATGTGGAGCTGACGCCCATCCGGCCGATCGGGATTCTCGAGGACATCGAGCGCACCGCACCGGGCAGGTTGTGAGACGCCCGGCAGTTCACAAGCGGAGAGCTCAATTTTGGCAGCCGGCCGCGATAGACCTGTGGCGTTCGCAACGGGCAGAAGTTGGACCGATGTGATGACGGTGAGCCGCAGGAGCAACCGAAGTCGCTCGGTCCATGCCAACGAAGAACGCGCTTCGCCGCTTCGAGGCCTGAATCGGCACCCTACGTTGATGCTTTCTAAGGTTCTATCCATCGGGTATCTATACGCAATCGTCCACTATCGGCTAACAGGCCGCTGAAAAAGTCTAACCCCTTCATCCCTCACTTTCAGGAATCTGCAGCTCACCGCAACAAACGCAGGCGCTTCGGCGCCGTGACCGTCAGAGTCTGTGTGAAAAATCCAGCACAGAACCGCAAGCGTCAGCGAGCGGACCCACGATAAGGCCGACCGGGACAGGCGCCGCCTGTCCCAAGGCGATCACGAAGTCCGCTCTGGTCAACCGCCGCATGGACAGAGCGAGCCTGTCAAAAGATGCAGTACAGTCGATACGTTACTCTGTCCCAGAGTTTTCACACAGACTCGTCAGCAAGCGGATGCAAAACGAAGCCGCGACCGTAGCTCTCCGCCGCGGAGCCAGGGAGCTCACTCAAAGGCCGATATTAATTAAAACTGTCCGGCTCTTCCGACCTTTCCAGAGTTCTTACACAGACACGTAAGAGAGCGGTTTTTAGCCTTTTTCAGCAGCCCGTTAAGCGATGATTACGCCAGAATAACCATCCCTCGTGGCAGAGACTGGCTCCGCAGCGTAAGCTGTTACGATGGCACACCGCTTCCTGTCCGGATTCATTCTGCTGACATCCCTGGCTGTGCCGACGCTACTATCAGCCGAAACGCCGAAGCCAAAGATCCGCGCCATTACCGGATTTATAACAATTGATCCCAAGTCATATCCAGCACAGATCGAAGAGGCGGTGAAGTTTCTGAGCCACGTGCGCGATGCTCTGAAAGCCGCAGGGTACGACGTGTCGGGCATTCGAATTTCCACGCAACCCTTCCCGGAGTATACGCGCAGTCTCAGTCGCGCGGATGCGATGAGTGTGTTGCGAGCCATCAACGAACTGGCGGTGAAGCTGAAGTTCACTCCCAACATCGGTCCCGCGATGCGGGAAGATACTGACGATGCCGGGGCGGTGGCTCTGTTGACCGAAGTTTTGTCCACACCCGGTAACCTGCTCAGCGGAAACATCGTGACGGCCGGCGAAGATGGAATTCATTGGAACGCGGTTCATCAGGCCGCGAAAATCATTCACAGCGTGGGCGAACGCAGTCCACATGGTCAAGGAAACTTTAACTTTGCCGCGATCGCGATGCTGAAGCCCTATGGGCCGTTCTATCCGGGCGCCTGGCACCCGAGTGGCGGCCGGCGAAGCTTTGCAATCGGACTGGAATCAGCCAGTGTCGTTATGGATGTTTTCAAGCGGGAGCATGATCCGCGCACAGCGGGGAAGGCACTTACCGATGCGCTCGCAATTCACGCACGCGCCGTGGAAGCGGCGGCGATCAAAGTGGCGGACGGTAGCGGTTGGACCTACGCCGGCATCGACCCCACGCCGGCGCCGGGCGGCCAAGTCTCCATCGGAGCAGCCATTGAATCGTTCACCAGCCAGCCTTTTGGCTCACCGGGAACTGAGACAGCTTCCGGCGTCATTACGCGCGCTGTCAAAGCAGTGCCGGTGAAGCAGACTGGGTATTCAGGGCTCATGATTCCCGTTCTTGAGGATGCCGTCCTGACGCGCCGCTGGACCGAACAGACCTATGGACTGGATTCGATTCTGGCCTACTCGGCGGTTTGCGCCGGCGGCGTGGATACGGTGCCGCTTGCAGGCGACACGAGCGAAGAATCCATTGCGCGGATCGTCGGCGATGTTGCGACGCTGGCGTTCAAGTGGAACAAGCCGCTGGCCGTGCGCCTGCTGCCATCACCGGGAAGAAAAGCCGGTGATATGACGGAGTTTAGCGGCGCTCTCGGAAATGCAATTATTCAGCCGCTGATCGGCACTCCAAGAAAATAGCCACCGCCGGCTTCTGGGCCGTACCTCTCTAGTTTTTTGTCACGCCCATACCGCTCACGGTGATGTCCGTGTTGTGAGCGGCGCGAATTCCGTAGACGCCATCGGTCGACTTGAGCTTTCCTGTGGTTACCAACTCCGCCTTATCGTAGCCCGCGACGACGGTGCCGTTGATGGCGCACTCCACTCGACCGCCCTTAACAGAAACGGCGATCTCCTGGGTGACGGGCTCTCCTGCGCCCCCCGCCTTGTGCACAGCAGCGTTCGCTTCACCGCGCCTACCGTTCATTTGAAACGGATCGGGACCGAATCCTCGCACAATAAACGTGCCGCTGCCGTACGCTGCACAGTAAAGGTAGCTTTGCTGGGCGGTTCCCATGTCGTTCCCGGCGATGACAATGCCGTAGGGGTGAGGGTGGCTGTTTAAGTTCATGTACTTCGGTTCGGTGAAGGTCGCCTTTACGGTGTAGTCACCAGTCGCTTTGTTAGCCGGATTCCAATAAGTCACGGCCGGGCCCGTTGTGATGTTCAAAGTCCCGCCACTATTCGTGAGTTTCGCGTCGCTCAGCGTCTTTCCCGCCTTTTCCTCATTGGCGTCGACCTTTCCCGTCCAGCCCGGGACAGAAACACCGCCGCCTGCAATGCTGCGGGAGGTCTCGCCTTGGTCCTGAGCTTTGGCGAGCGCGGGGATAAGCAAGAGAGTGGCGGCTGAAAGGGAACTAAAGTAAGCTAGGCGCATAGAATTCCTTTCGTCGAAAAGTCCGTCTCGCGTCGATTATAAGGCTTTTCAGGCGAGCAGCCCGAGTTGTGCTTCGCAGCTATCAGCATCGATGAATTGCACGATGAGCACTCGGAAGAGGTTCTCGTAAGAAAGATCCTTGGGAGCGAGCATCTGAGGCAAACAGCACAACAAATCGCGCAATGTGGCGGCTTGCGACTGGGGTGAATGATTCGTGGAGAACAGTTTGAACAGGCCCTCCTTGACTGGATTCGTGACGGCCTTCGTTAGCAACTCCGGATGCTCCGCCAGATGCGCGCGAATACCGCTATCCTGCTCGTAAATAATCGTGTTTGCGGCGCCGTTGATGAGCACCTCTGGAGGGATCATGCTGGTGAGCGGGGTCACGAAACCGCCTAGCTTCAGGACATATGCCATGGCAAGCGAATCGGGGTGGCACGGCACTGGAATCAGGTCTTCGGGCTTGAAGACGGCCTTTGTTCCAGAATGCGCCGCCGCACCTCAGTCAACGTGAGCCGATGTTCCGACGCGCAGTACCCGCCCAAACGGCCTGCCTGTTGGACAGGTTGGAAGGTAACGCCGCGAACGCACGGCTGCTTCATCGCAAATTCGATAATGCGGCCCAACTCGCTGTCGTTCACGCCGCGCTCGACCGTGACGACAAGCGTGGTTGATACAACCAGTTGATTCAACCGGTCAAGTGCGCGTTGGCGAACGCTGCGGAGATCCGCGCCGCGAAGTTGTATCAACGGATCGCGTTCGAACGAATCGAATTGCAAATACAGCTCGAAATCCGGCATGTACTCCGCGAGGCGCTTTGCAAAGGCTTCGTCGGTGGCGATCCGAACGCCATTCGTGTTGACCATCAGATGTTTGATGGGCCGAGCTTTCGCCGCTTCGAGAATCTCGAAGAACTGCGGATGAATGGTCGGTTCGCCGCCCGAGATTTGGACAATGTCCGGCTCCTTCTCATTCCGGACGATCATGTCGAGCATCCGTTCAACCTGATCAAAGGAGCGGTGGGTGGTCCGATGCGTTCCACTGCCGGCGTAGCAAATGGGGCAGTTTAAGTTACAGGCATCCGTGATCTCAAGAATTGATACGCAGGAGTGCTGTTCGTGATCCGGGCAGAGTCCGCAATCGTACGGACAACCGTACTTTACCGGCGTGTTGAAGTGACGGGGCATTTCCGGCGGCTTAATGAAGACTTCACGGCAGCGCCGGTAATAGTCCACATCGTCGGCTATGAGTACTCGTTGAAACCCGTGCTCCCGGCAGCGTTTCAGCATGTAGACGCAATCGTCTTCGAATACGATTTTGGCGTCTACGCGCCGATAGCAGGTGCCGCAGAGAGAGACGGCTGTGTCGTAGAAGATGTAAGGGCGGGTGGGAGCGCTCATTTTCTAGAGCTTCCTCCCCAACATGCCAATGCCGATTATCACAAGCAAAACGACGCAGCCAAGCAGGCAGCAAACGAAAACAAGTGCTCCCGCTATCGCGAAAAGGCCGCTCCGCATTTTGGATGCCGCCCCACACATGCCCAGGCTAATCAGCATGCCAACCGCACAGATCGTGAGCAGCTTCGCCGCGATGATCTTCTCTGTTCCTCGGGGTTCAGCCATACAGTCGTCCCTGGTTGGGAGTTGCCATCGAAATCGGTCGTCTTCCCGCAGCGATCAGCACTACCAAGCCTCCCAGGCACGCCCACTGAATTAGGTTCATTCCGGCGATGAGAGGCTCCGGCTTTAGGAAATCGATGAGGAGCCTCCACGTGAGATACGCAGCCATGAAATACCGAAAGAGAGCGCCGTTCGGGTGCGTGCGTTTTTGCAGCAGGTGCAGAGCGTAGCCGAGCGCGAGAAGAAATACAATCTCGTACGCTTGTGTCGGGTGGCGCGCTACGCCATCGCCGAAATCCACTCCCCAGGGGAGTGCGGTGCTGATGCCGTAGGTGTCATCTGCGAGGCCGCCCAGGAGACAGCCAATGCGCCCCACGGCGATGCCGACGCACAGCGGAATGACAAAGAGGTCGCCCGTTCGTTTCTGAATTCCAGTGAACTTCTTAACGATCTCCACGCCTAGCCAAGCGCCCAGCAGGCCTCCCACGATGGTCTTGCCGCCGCCCGGCATGAACAGCTGCGAAAACGTCAAGTGCACGTTTGGCGCTTGCTCCAGCAATCCAAGCAAGCGGCCTCCGGCCAGCGCGCCACTCGCGGCAGCGGCGATGACACTCCATCGTTGCTGGTCATTTACCCACGTCGCCTGACCTATGACGTGCCCGTCTATACACCGCAAACCCGAGCGCGTATCCGAGCGCTTCAAATATCGGGTGCAATTCGGGGTGAGCGGTTAGTCGAATCACGGCCGGAGCAGAGTCCAGCCTAGCAGAAACGCATGTCTGTGCGTCGCTCGTTGGTGCCCTCAGGTCGCGTGGAAACCCGGGGGGGGAACCGGGACTGGAGTGCACCTTGGTCTGAGACCACGAAATTAGCGACGGGTTGACTTGCACGCCCGGAGAGGTTAGCGGTCAATTTTGTGCGAGGATTGCTTCGTGAGTGCGATCAAAAGTTTGAGGCTGAGGCGCGAGGCATTTCAGCGAGAAACGTCTCCCCTTCCCGGCCGGTGTGGCACTTACCGCGATACTCAGGCGGGCCATTAGAAAAGGTGCCCAGACAGCAAAGGAACATCAATGAAATCGATCGATCGAGACGCGAATCCGTGGCCTGAACTGAAGTGGCCGAATTGGAGCAAGACCGCGGACACTTTGCATATGTGGACGCAGATCGTTGGCAAGACGCGGCTCGCGCTGAGTCCCCTTCAGGCACACTGGTGGAACGTTCCTCTTTACGTCAGCGCGCGTGGTTTGAGCACGTCGGCAATGCCCTATGGCAAGGAACTGCTGGAAATTGAGTTTGACTTCGTGAGCCACGACCTGCGTTTCCGCCTCAGCAATGGTGCCACTCTCTCGACGCCGTTGCGTCCGCAGTCTGTTGCGGAGTTTTACAGCGACTACCAGCGAAGTCTCGCGGCTCTCGGCGTCGTAGTTAGAATTCACCCCGTGCCTGTCGAACTCAAGGACCCGATCCCCTTCGCGGAGGACACCCAACACGTGGACTATGTCCGCGAGTCGGCGAACCGTTTTTGGCGTGTTCTGGTTCGCAGCGATCAAATCTTCCAGCAATTCTCCAGTCGTTTCATTGGCAAGATTAGTCCAGTTCACTTCTTTTGGGGAAGCTTCGATCTGGCTGTGACCAGGTTCTCCGGCCGTACCGCTCCTCCACGGGAAGGAGCGGATTCTATAACGCGCGAGGCCTACTCACATGAGGTGATTAGCGCCGGGTTCTGGCCGGGGAACGGTGGCTTTGGCGATGCCGCGTTCTACTGTTATGCCGCACCCGCTCCGGTGGGTCTGGACAAGGCGAAAATCCAACCGGCGAGGGCAAGGTACATCACCGAACTTGGCGAGTTCATCCTGAGGTACGATGACCTCCGCGCCGAGGCATGCCCCGACGACGCCCTCGTCGAATTCCTCCAGACTTCGTACGAAAATGCTGCGAATTTGGCTGGTTGGGATCGGCGGGCGCTGGAGCGAGAAGTGCTGCCGATTCGACAATAGCTGTCCGGTTCACCTTGGACGCTATGGGCCCCAGTCACAGAACTGGAAAATAAATCTTTCTCCCTAATAAATCAACCAGCTGGCGGAAATTTCGCCAACCAGCACGATCCGTTTTTGGCCTTTCGTGTGCTAGTTTCAATCAGACCTTTCGAGTTCGATTGAAGCCGGCCTCAACAGCCGGCTTTTTCTATTTGGTGTTGGGCCGCTGCGCACAGCACTCTAAACCCGCCCGCGCTTCACCGCCTGTGGAGCGCCGGCGGGCATCTGTTCACCACATCCTCAGGAGAAAACAAGATGTCATCCGCCGCGCAGCTTGCCGCCAATCAAGCCAAACGCACAGCTCTCCTCGGGTCCTGAGACCCTTGAAGGCAAGGCGAAGTCGTCCCGCAAATGCTCTCAAAACCGGCCTCACGGGCCGCACCATCATGCTGGCCAAGGATCAGGCCGAAATCTACGAACAGCACATTCTCAATTACGCCATGCAGTTCAACCCAGAAGGCGCTCGCGAGAACGAACTCGTCCAGTCCATCGCCGACTGCCGCTGGCGCCTCGGGAGCATACCCGGCCTGGAATCGGCTCTGTATGCCCGCGGCTTCCACGAATTCGCCGACATGTTCGAAGACGATGACGAAAACCAGCGCTCTCTCCTTATCATGGGCGAGATCATGACCCGCTACCGCAAGGACTTCGCGAACCTCATGCTGCAGGAGCAGCGCCTCGCCCGTCGCGCCTATCAGGAGGAGGAAACCCTCTCAAAACCATGCAGCGCAAGCGCATCGCCGAGTTCGACGACCAATTGAAACTCGCCACCGAGTTCTATCTGCCGCCAAAAAGGAGAACAAGCCCTTCGACCCGGCCGCACTTGGGTTCGAATTTTCAATTCACGATCTGGAACTTCATGCCGAGGCGCAAATCCACCATCAAACCATCTCCAAGATGAAGCGCGCCTCCTGACCGGGGCCGCTTACCCACCCGAGCGCCTCGTCGATTCGCCCTGGTGTTCACTAGGCCACAGCGGTTCGAAGATTGAGAGTTCCCGGATCCGCTTGCTACGCTCGCTGTTCAGTGCTGAAGTTCTTGCAGACTACGGCCGGCGTGCCAACTTGGCGGCGAGAATTCCGCCGAGCATGGAAAGCAGACTCCAGATGCAGAACATGAACACGATGCCGAAGATCAGGTTCACGATAAAGTCGCTTGGGTTGTCGAGCGACTTCAATGTCTTCGCCATGGCCTCGGCCATCTGCGGATTGCCTTGGAAAGCAGTGGGTGTCTGTTGCTGGATGGTTTGACGAGCTTCGGGGCTGGCGAGCGCGGCTACAACCAGGCAGCTCATCACAAGTATCACGACAAACGCCCACAGACACGTCATGAAGCCCATGCGCGCTCCGCTTTGAACGCTAATGGATTCACCTGTCCGGCGGGTGTAGACAATCGTCGCGAGGAAGCCACCGGCACAAAACACAAAGGGCACTACGGGCGGCGCGATCGTAGCCAGCGTAAACAACAGCAGCAGCGTAAGGGCCGCGACCATGATGCTCACCGTGACGGCGCGAGAATTACGGAAATTGATGTTAGAGGCAGCCGACGCCGGTAGCGGGGGCGGCTCAATGGGCGGCGCAACGGGAACCGGGGCGGCCTCGGAGGCCAACTGGTTTAAGTGGGCGTGATCTTCCTCATTGAGGGGGCGAGCACACTTGTGACAAAAACGAGCGTCTTCCGGTGGATAGGCGCCACATGAACAACGAACCTGCACAACTACCAGTCTACTCGCTCCCAACCGTGGATAGAGCCTGTACTTGAGCGAGGTGATTGACGTCGTGTCCGGCGGCGAGGCGCGAGATTTGCCTAAGGGTCTCCTTGCCCCGCTCCGCGTGCATTCCAAATTGTTCCCACTGTTCTGGATTGAGCGAGCGCAGCAGGGCCAGGTTAGCCGACCGCAAAACGCGAAACAGCTCAAGCGCGGGCTCGACGGGCATGCCCGGGTAGCGGACCGCCCAGGCATCCTGATCAAAGGCCTGAATGGGTGTGCCGTTCGCCCCTAGAATCATTCGGATTCGATTCCCGACAACGATTTCGACTTCAGCCAGATGAACAACGATCTCCGCCATCGACCACTTGCCTGGGGCTGGTTGGCGGCGGAGGGAGCTCTCCGATTTGCCGGCGACGAGTGCACCGAGTTTTCCCGGCGAGGCTTCGAGGACCGCAAGCGGATCCTGACCCTGCAGTTGGGCGATAATGCGCGCGATGTACTGCTGTGGTGTTTCGGTCATAAATGATTCTCTCTTGGACGGGGGCTGGAGCGCGTCAGCTCTTGCCCGTGAGCCAGGCGTATTGTTCGGCAGTCAACGGAACCACGGACAGCCGGCCCTGGGTTACCAGCGGTGAATCGGCAAACAGTGCATGTTGTTTGATGTCGGACAGCGTGCGGGGCTCGGATATCGCTTTGCCGAGTTTGATGTAAACCTTCGGAACCTTGGGGTCGGTGATTTCGACTTTCGTCACGGTCGCGGTGCCGACGGCGCTGCGTTCGTCGCCCGTGTGATAAACCACCAGCTTGTCACCCGGCTTCATGGAGCGAAGGTTCTTGACGGCCGCCGGATTGGTGACGCCGTCCCAGACCGTTTCGCCATCGCGCTGGAGATCGGCGAACGAGTAAGCATCGGGTTCAGTTTTGAGCAGATACGCCATGGGGGCGATTTTACCTGTTCTTGAACCAGGCAAGACTATGACCGGTTGACCGCTCCGAATTAATGACAACGGCATATTGGCTCGGGGACGGCGGCTAGAGTGGTAAGAGTTCATATGCATAAGCCCAAGACCCTGGTGAATTGTCCGCCTGACGCCTCCTTTTTGCATGTGCTCGATCCGATTCGCGATCGGGCGGAGCTATTGATTGGGAGCGAGCCGGAGTTTGTACGCAAGACACGCACCCGAGGCTGAGGTGATCTTCTCTCCGGGATGACCGGCCGCGCCCTTTCCGCTGCGGGAGATCTGGCCCCTGGCGAAGAATGTGCGATGGGTGCATTCACTTTCGGCCGGCGTGGAGAACTTGCTGTTTCCGGAGTTGATCGAGAGCCCGGTACCGGTAACGAACGCGCGCGGGGTGTTCAAGCGTTCGCTGGCGGAATTCGCTGTGACTGGGCGTCCTGTACTTCTACAAGCAGGTGCGACGGCTGGTGGAGAGCCAGCGCCAAGGCAAATGGGATCAGTTCCTGGTGGAGTGGATGCCCGGAAGAACGATGGGTATCGTCGGCTACGGCGAGATTGGCCGTGAGTGCGCGCTGCTGGCGAAGGCGCTGGGAATGCGGATTGTAGCGACACGGCGCAGGCCCGAATTAGCGGCAAACGATCCCATTCTAGACAAGGCCTTTCGATTGGAGGATCTGCGTTCGATGCTGGCCGAATGCGACGTGGTCGTGCTGTCAGCGCCGTCCACGCCGGAGACCTTCCATATCATCGGCGAGGCTGAACTACGTTCCATGAAGAAAAGCGCCATTCTGGTTAACGTTGGGCGGGGGGTGCTGGTAGACGAACCGCAACTGGTACGCGCATTGCAGGAAGGTTGGATCGCCGCCGCGGCGCTGGATGTGTTTGAGAAGGAGCCCTTGCCGGAAGGCCATCCATTCTGGACCATGGAGAATGTTCTGATCTCTCCGCACTGCACAGATCGCACGAAGTATCCGGACTGGCTGGAGCTGACGGCGCTGCAGTTTGTGGAGAACTTCGAACGCTATCTGAAGGGCGAGCCGCTGCAGCATGTGGTGGACAAGAAGGCGGGCTACTAGAGCGGAACATGGAACAAGTTTTGGAACAAATCAGTTTGGCGAGTGTTGAAGAAGCGGCGGAGCGCATCAAGCCCTTGGCGCATCGCACGCCGGTGGCGACATCCCGATTGTTCGACGCGGCCAGCGGCCATTCGGCGTTCTTCAAGTGCGAAAACTTCCAGCGAAGCGGATCGTTCAAGATTCGCGGGGCGTCAAACCTGATTCTGTCGTTAACGAGTGAAGAACAACGGCGAGGCGTTGTGGCGTACTCGTCGGGTAACCATGGACAGGCCGTCGCGATTGCGGCTGAATCCGTGGGCGCGCCCGCCACCATCGTCATGCCGCTGGACTCTCCTAAGGCCAAAGTGGCGGCGACCAAAGCGCATGGCGCAATAGTGATCACCTACAACCGGCAGACGGACGACCGCGAAGCGATTGGCCGTAAGATTTCGGAATCCAAGGGAGCCGTGCTGGCGCCACCGTTCGATCATCCGAAGATTATTGCGGGTCAGGGAACTGCAACGTTGGAACTGCTGGCGGATATTCCGGATCTGGATGTGCTGGTGGTGTGTCTGGGAGGAGGCGGATTGCTGGCGGGCGCGCTAACCGTGGCGAAGGCATTGCGTCCGCGGATGAAAGTGTTTGGCGTGGAACCAGTGGCCGGAAATGACTTCTTTCTTTCATTGCGTGCCGGTAAGCGAATCGGTGTGGACCCGCCGAATACGATTGCCGACGGCCTGCGAACGCCAATGCCCGGGGCATTGACGTTTCCCATTGTGCAAAGGTATGTGGACGACGTCCTGCTGGTGACGGATGAAGAAATCAAGGCCACCATGCGATTTCTACTGACTCGCATGAAAATGGTGGTAGAACCCAGTGGTGCCGTGTCCGCGGCGGCGGTGCTGACTGGAAAGATACCGAAGGATCTGGCGCGGGTCGGAGTGTTGATTTCCGGTGGAAACGTAGACCTGGATTTGCTGGGATCGATCTGTTCGGAAGCGCAGGATTAAGTTTCATGAGTTTCGTCCGAAAACTCGACGTGGCGCAGGCTGTTAGCCTGCTGAGCCGAGATTCGTCTCGGCTTTTCATTAGCTGGGTTGCGCGGCGGCCCCGCTCTTCCCGAGTTTCGTCTCTAATGACAGGCAGGCAAGTGCCGGAGGAATGTGATGCAAAGAGCAGGTTTATTAGTGATAGCTTTGGGCTGTATGAGTTTAGCGGTGATGGCGCAAGAACCAGCTCGGCGGCTGCCGCCGGTGGTGCGTGCCAGCGGGCAGGCGACGGTGGATGTAACGCCCGACCAGGCTGAGGTCAGCGTTGGCGTGTCGAACCAGCAAAAGACAGCACAGGCGGCCGCTGCCGACAACGCCAACCGGACAACCGCGGTCGTCAATGCGGTGAAGGCGCTGATCGGCCATGGCGACGAGGTGAAGACACAGGGGTACTCGGTGAACCCTGCTTATAGCTATCCAAAGCCCGGTGGGTCGCCAGTGATTGATGGCTACAACGCGAATAATACAGTACATGTGACATTGCACGATTTGTCGTCGGTGGGCAAAGTGATTGACGCCGCGATGCAGGCGGGCGCTACGAACGTGAACGGCGTGAGTTTCACGCTGAAGAACGACGAGACCGTCCGCCAGCAAGCCTTGGCGATGGCGGCGCAGAAGGCGCGGGCGAATGCCGAGGCGATCGCGAAGGCGCTGGGGCTGCGCATCGTGGGCGTGCTGGAGGCGCAGTCGGGAGAAGCCTCATCCGTGCGGCCACTGTACCAGCCAATGATGGCCGCAAGGGCAATGGCCGCCGCTGCTCCGACACCGATCGAGTCAGGCAGTGTCACCGTGGAGGCAACCGTGACGATCACTCTGGAAGTGGCGCCCTAACTAACTGTTTTCAGAAGATCAGCTTCAGCGAGAACTGGATTTGCCGCGAGTTGGTAGCAGTGCGGCTGATCTCGCCGAAGCCCGGTCCAAGAACGATGTTCGACGGCAAGCCGAAGTTGACGATGTTGAACACGTTGAAAAACTCGGCCCGGAACTGAAGAGACATGACCTCTTTGCCAACCAAGAACGGCGTGTCTTTGATCACCGCGAGATCTAAGTTGTGCATCCCGGGCCCGCGGAACGTGTTCCGGCCCAGGCTGCCGAACACCCCTTGATTCGGCCCCGTGCCGCCCGGCACGTTGGTGGGTATATAGAAATAGGAGCTGTTGTTAGCACCCAAGCCGAAGTAGTCTTCGCGCACGTTACGACTCGTCGAGAGTACAGGCGTGCCGATTTGGTCGGGCCGGTCGGTTCCGATAGAGCCGGCGCCAGTCTGCTGAATCCCTGAATAGATCGTGAACGGAGGGCCGGTTTGAATAGTGCCGATCGCGAGGATCTGCCAGCCGCCGGTGACCTTCTTGCTGACATGCTGGAGCATTCCTAACTGGTCGGCGTGCAGATCCTGAAACACGCTGCCGCTGAAGACTTTGAGTTATGTCAAACGAGGACGGCCCACGGTCGGCACCGGTGTCATAGGGGTTCTGTGCGGCAGTTTGAGAGACCGCGCCGGACGATCCGGAGATGAAGCCGCCGATCACGGCGCTGGCATCATCAATCGACTTGGACCAGGTGTAACTCGCCTGAAAGCCGAACCCTGAACTGGTCAGAGCGCTTTGCGCCGAGACCTGAAGAGCATTGTAGGTGGAATGTGACCGGTTCGTGATAAGCATGGTTGTGCCATAGCCCCCGAGTATCTGGCCGGACGAACCGAACTGGGTGTAAGGAGCAAAGCCGGGGCCGGCGCCGAAATACCCATTCGGGTAGTCCATGGCGGGCAGTTTGATTCCGGCTGTTCCAACATACGATGCATCAATCGTTGCGATGCCAAGCTTTTGTTCGACGCCCGCGGCCCAGGTACCAATGTAACCGTTCACGAAGTTTTCGGCGATACCGGAGATATTGAGAGGTGTGATGGGCTGACCTGGTGAAAGCGCGGCGAGATCCTGCTCAAAGCGCTGCACATCCATGACCGTGTTGCCGGGCACAAGTTTCGAATTACCCGAAGCGAAGATGGCAGCCCCGCTGGTCGAATAGACGACCGGCAGTTGTTGCGGAGTTATGAACGTGCCGAACTGAATGGGCTGTCCGGGCGCGGCCGTCAAGTGCGGGTAAACAACGAACGGCGTGCTGCCGGTCAAGAGGTTGTCTTGCCAGAGGTTCGGCAGAAGCGTGGTGATAGCGCCCCCGGCATGGAAGACAGTGTTGGTCGTCAGCCGATACGACAACGAAAGACGAGGGCCCCAACCGTTCCAGTCCGTCTTGTAAGAGGGCTGCGGATTGATGAGCAGCTCCGATCCCGGCAGGACGCCCGGCGTCAAAGACAGTACCGGGCCCGATGTGCGCTTGTCAGCCTCCCAAATGGGCGTATTTAGTTCCCAGCGCAGGCCGTAGGTCAGCACCAGACGGTCGGTAACTTTCCAACTGTCCTGAATGTAGAGGTTGTACGCTTCGCGCCGGATGGCCGAATCGCCGATGTACGCGCCCTGGGCGAAGATAGACGGCGCAACAGCCTGCGTATAGGTGAAGGCGGTCGCAGTCAGCAGGCCAGTGAGCGAATCGGGTAGCAAGCCGCCGACAGGGATGTCGTGCAAACCGCTCACCGAATGAATCGCTACCGGTGAATAAGCTGCACCCCCGCCAAACTGATATTGGCCATTCGGACTAATGCCGAAAACTGTCGTGTCGCGGTTTGCGCGCACCTCGCCGCCCGCTTTCAACGTGTGCTTGCCGCGCAGCCATGTGAAGTTCTGGCGAACTTGAAAGAGATTGCCGTAGGCGGCCATGACGGAGCCGGCCGCCGTGTTAAACCCTTCGTACAAACCGTCGCCAAAAGTCAGTGCGGGATCGGTGCGATTGATGGTCGGGAAGGAAGGCGTCGTGCGGGTATAGCTGATCGACGACTCCGAAGTGAACGTTGGTGAGATGGCTTTGGTGTACGTGATGACTGCGTTCCGCTGCCGGTCGACGAAGTCGATGGCGAAGCTGGGGTCGATGGCGGTCTGGCTGGGGTTGGTGGTCGGGCCATCGGTGTCGCCCCAGGTAAACCGGCCGAACAGCTGCGACGTCTCCGAGATCTTATGATCGAGCCGCACCGAGAACTGATTTGCGATCGTGTCGACCTTCGACGACGTTGCGTAGGTGCGCGCACCATACGGACCTTGCGGATCGTTCGGCATCGGATAGCGGGCGATCAGCGGCGCCGTGAGAGGGCTCACCGGCACAATCAGCGTGTCGCCAGGATAGGCGGTCTTGTCCAGGCCGGCCCGGTCGGCGGCGTCCGGAACAGGTATTACTTGAGTCGTGCCGAGCACCTGGCGGAAACCTTGATACTCGACAAAATAAAAGGTGCGGTCGCGCCCGTCATAAAGATGCGGGATAACCAAGGGTCCACCGTTCGTAAATCCGAATTCGTTGCGAATGAACGGTGGGATGCGGCCCGGTTGCGCGATCGAGCGGCGGTCGAAGAAGTTGCGGGCATCGAGGGCCGCGTTGCGCAGAAACTCAAAAACCGATCCGTGCACGGCGTTCGTGCCGGACCTGGTGATGATGTCCGTAAACATGGCGGCGCCTCGTCCGATTTCAGCGGGCATCACGCCAGTGCTGGATCGAATCTCCTGCACTGCGTCTACATTGAAGTTGGTGAACGTAGCGCCGCCGAGCTCGGGGTCGCTGCTGTCGGCGCCATCCATCGCAAACTCTGCCGTCGTGCCGCGCTGTCCGTTGACGGCGAACTGCTGCGTGAAGTTGGCCGTGCCGTTTGAATCCGTCATGGTGCCGGCGGCGAGTAGCAGCAACTGGCTGAAGTCGCGCTTGTTCAACGGCAATTCGGAAACCGCCTTGCTCGACAAACTGTTGCCCCCGGTGGCTTGTGCGACAACGGGCTCCGCTGAAGGCGGCTTTGCCGCGGGCGAGACAGAGAGTGAGCCGTCGGGCGACAAGACGACTACGACTTCGGCGTTGTCGCCAGGGAGCCGGATCGGGTGGGCAACCGTTGCTACAGCGCCCCGATACTCAACCGACAAAGAATACTCGCCAGCGGCGAGGTGAGCGAATGAGAACCGGCCGTCTTTTTCGGTTGTCGCGCTCTCGACTGCGCCGCCTGACTGTAGCTTGACGATTGCGCCGGCGACCGGCTTGCCCTGGTTGTCTTGCAACGATCCTGACCAGACACTCGCCTCGCCCTGCTTGCCCAAGGCCGCCGAGGAGAAAGCAATGGCCAGAACCGCTGCCAATAGGAAACGGTTCAGATCGAGCTTCTTACGCCGGCTTGGCGGTTACGGCAGGCTTGGCCGCGCCGGCTGGGAGGCCCATCTTGTCCATTTCGCTGAAGTAGACGCGGCGGTTCTCATCCATGCACAGGTTCGACAGGATAACCGCTGTCGAATCGGCAAGCCCAACTTCGACGTCGGCCTTAGGCCGGGCGCCGGACTTGGCATCGTTGAAGAAGCTCTCCAGCTCGGTCTCCACCGGATTCGTATCTTCCTCCGGCATAATGATGCCCTTGCTATAGAGCCAGCGGCGGGCGAGCTTTTGCTCGCGGCTCATAAACGAATCGTTCTTCCAATCCACTTCGTTTTCCTTCATGAAGATCGGAATGCCCTTTTGCGGTCCGGCGAGAGCGAAGGTGGCGCCCGCCTTGGTTTCCGTTTTTGCGGTGCCCGCCGCGACCGTGGTAGGTTTCGCTTCGCGATACCAAAGCGCAAGCGGCATGGTCTTTTGTCCATCGCCGACCGTCATTTCGATCGCACCCTCCGTACCCATGATGACTTCGCCGAATTCGGGGCGGATGGAGCCGAACAGCGGCAAGTGTGAGTTCGTCGTGATGGCGCTGTAGGTCAGCTTGCGACCCTTGGAGTAGCTGTAAATAAGCTGGATGTTGTCGTAAACGTCGCGGCCATCGTGCCAGTAATCCAGACCGCCAAGACCCATCACAAATTCGGGGGCCGTTCCGAAGTACCAATCGGCAACATCCACCTGGTGAGACGCAAGTTCGGCCGTGAGGCCGCCGGAGTATTCACGGAACAGCCGCCAGTTCTTGGGATTGCTCTTTCCGCCGGCCTTCATTACCCAGCCAGGATTGCGATGCCATTGTGCTTGGATATGCGTGACATCACCGAGCATGCCCTTATCGATCATGTCTTTCACGGCCTGGTAGTACTTGCTGTAGCGGCGTTGAAGACCGACCTGCAAGGTCTGCTTGGAGTGTTCAGCGGCGAGCGAGCGGAGCGCATGTACCTGCTCGGGGGTGAAGACTAGGCTCTTTTCGCAGAACACCTGCTTGCCCGCCAGTAACGAATCCTTTGTGATCTGGAAGTGCTCATAGAGCGGAACCGCTATCAAAACGGCATCGACGTCTTTGTCAGCCAGCAGCTCGCGGTAATCCTTGTACTTCTTTGGATTTGTGCCGATGGTGAGGGCAGCCTCATCCAACGCTTCGGAATTCAGGTCGCAGAGTGCAGTGCAGTGACCGTTATCGACCTTAGTCAGATGCTTCAGAAGATAGGTCCCACGGCTGCCTGTGCCGATCATGCCGTACTTGATTTGATCGTTCGCGGCTCGGACACTCAGAATAGCGGGAGCGCTGGCAAGCTTCCCAATTGTGGCGGCGGCTACGCCGGCAGCCCCGGCAAGTTTCACGAGATCACGGCGGCTAATGTCCTCCCGGGAACTCGCGCGCAACGGACTCTCCCGCTGCGCCTGAGTGCGTTGAATTTCTGCTTCGTTTGGCGCCGCAGCGGGCGGCCTGTGCGCGTCAGATTGAGCCATGGAGGTTCCTTCCTCGATTTCTTCACTACTAGTAGGCGCGGCAGCCAAGGCCCGGGTTTCGCCCGGCCCGCTATAGTACGCGTCTCGCTGCCACAATTCTAATGCACGCCGATCTCGCGTAATGTCCTTACATTAGTTCGACTTCGGCTTCGGTGGGCATAAGCTGGGGCCCTCCGGGATCGACAGCCGATTCCAGTCGCACGCGGGCCGACCACTCCGCCCCCGCCAATATCAACATCGCGGCACAGAACGACCAGAGGATGATGCTGATGGATTGGACAAATGGCGGCGTCTCCTTCAGCAACTTGGCCCGCAGCCACGGCCAAGTGAGGACGTTAACATATTTGAGCCCTTCGAGCAATACGCCCACCACGACAGCGGCGGGGATGAGCCGTTTAATGGGGATCTTTTTGTTGGGCAGAATCCAGTAGATGAGAAAGATCATGAGCATCAGCAACGGCAGCGCTACGATCTTGAACACGAGCAGATCGAGGAACCCGTTGAGCGCGCCAGCGCCCACATAGCCGGATACGAATTCCTGATTCACTGCGGCGGCACAGGTAGAGGCGAGTGTCAGCGCGCCACAGATGAAGATGAGGCCGAGGCTGACGACCTGGTTCATGAGTAGCGATCGATTCTTGGTAACTCTCCACACCCGGTTAAGGGCAACTTCCAACGGCTCAAAGATCCCGTTGGCCGTAAAGAGCAGCAGCAGTATGGAAAACCAGCTCAGGCCATGCTGCTGGCCGGCCGCCCACTGAAGCAGCTTCTTCATGGGAATCGCATTGAACGATTCCGGGAAGTAGTCGTTCACGGCAAAAAAGATGGCGTTCACGGCCGCTTCCCAGTGCAGGACGGAGCGGCTGATCAGAATCATGACCACCAGGAAAGGAAAGAAAGAAATGAGGACGTTGGCCGCCACGGCAAATGCGTAGACGTGTACCTCGGTCTCAAGAAGGAACTTGATGGTTGGCCGGATGCTCTTCCAAAGTGCGCGCCAGCTGCGCACGCGCATCACAGGGGCCTGGTGAAAGGGGTCGCGCGGAGGGCGAAGGGAGAGGATATTTGGCGTCACGGCGCAGGTTGTTTACGGATACCGCTGATGTTGTAGTCGTTGCCTTGCACGTTCACGGTGGCCGTGATCTTGTCTCCAACATGGAGTTGGGCGAACTCCTCCTTGGAGCGGACCGGGAATTCCATCGTCATCGCGCCCATCCAGTCACCGATCGCCTGATGCTGAATGGTGGCAGTCTGGACCTTGCCGTCGAGCGCTTTGACTTCGCCAATCAGCTGATAGTGCTTTTCAGGCTCGGGAGGAGTCGGCTTGGAGGAGGAACACGCAATGCTTATCGAAAGCAGGGCTAGGCCCAGGTAGTGATTGAATCGGTTCACGGGTCTGAATACCAGCTTAGCGGGTGGAGAGAAGCGGCCGAAGGCGGATAGGGCCCGCCCAAGAAACCCTTAGCAGGAAACTCTATTGTCCAGGTTGGAAATAGGAGTACAATGGCTGCGCACGTTCAGGAAGGGGACGATCTCATGGCTGTGCCTGAGTTACCAGTTACGCAGGAAGAACAAGGAAGCTTCGCGGGCGATTTGGTCGGGATGTTTAACTTTTTCATCGATCCCGCCGGAGCCGCGAAGTTGATTAGACACAAATGGTTCTGGGTAGGCCCGATTCTGCTGGTTTCGATTGTCAGCATCGTCATCGGAGTCCTCCTGATGCCGATTGTACAGCAGGTTCTGCTGAGTCAGCCACCGCCGCCGGGCCAGGATCCAGCGCAATATCAAAAAGGACTGGCGATTGGATTACAAATTCAGAAGTATGCCACGTATTGCAGCCCGATTTTGGTGGTTATTATGACTGGCGATCTCGGCTGCGATTATATTCGGAACCTGCTCGGTTATGCAGATTAAGGCCAAGTTCCTTTGGCTTTTCAATCTGCTTGCGGGTCTTTCGCTGATCAGCATTCTGCAATCGATAGCCACGTATCTGATCATCCGGGGAAAGGGCGAATTGAGCACCCCGGCTGAGTTGCAGCCGCCCCTGGGATTGGACATCTTTATGGCCGAGGGAGCGAACAAGTACCTTACGGCGTTTCTGGGATTCTTCTCGGTGTTTCAAATCTGGTCCATCGTTATGATGGTGTTGATTTTCGCCGCGGCATTCAAGGTGTCTAAAGGGAAAGCATTTGCCGCAGTCGCTCCGCTGCTGATTTTGACACTCTTACTGAAGTTGTTGTTCGCGGTATTCCAAAGGTAGTTCCCTGCCTGACCCAGGCGGCATCGGCGTGGGCCGCTATTCGGTTTCAGCGGGATCGACAGCCACCAGATTTGCCTTGTGTTTTGGCTTCTCGCGCTCTGCCTTGGGTGTGATCGTGCGCGAAGGGGGGACGGGGCCGACCCGCTCGCGGGCGATGGCTTTCACTTCCTTAGGGATGTCGAAGCGTTTGAACTTTGTTTTCTTGCGTGCCATAGCAGAAGACCGGACTCAGTGAGTTGTACGGGTCTACAATGAGATTGTCTCGCAAGGCGAGAGGAGACTCATGCTACCACTCGATTATCCCTTCATTGCCATGCTCTCGCCGGGCGACATCGTCGTTGTCCTGCTCGTCGCACTGGTGTTTTTCGGTGGCAAAAAGATCCCCGAGCTAGCGAAGGGCTTGGGCGCCGGCCTGAAGAACTTCAAAAGCGCCATCAAAGACGATAGCCCGCCGACCGAAGAAAAGAAACAGCCGTAAAAACTGCGCTGAAGAGGGCCGAAAGGGTCCGCTTGCTAACGCGCGCGGTTCTTTGCTGGAGTTTTGACACAGACTCTGACGGGCACTCTAGTGCTGGTACGGGTGCCTTGACCCAACAAGCAAAACCCCCGCGTTCTTGCTGCGGGGGCTCGCATTCTCAATCAGGCTGAAGGCCGGCTTAACCCGGCCGAGCCACGTCACGTACGATCGCCTACTTCTTCTTCGGAGGAACGATCGCGTCCTTCACAGACTTCGCGATTCGGAACTTCACTACTTTCTTGGCAGGAATCTTAATCGCTTCGCCGGTTGCAGGATTGCGACCGATTCGCGCTTTGCGGTCAGCGCGGACTAGGCGTCCGATGCCCGGCAGCACGAACACACCGTTCTTCTTTGTCTCGCGAACGGCGAGTGCGGCAACTGCTTCCATGAACTGCTTGGCGACCTTATTGCTAATGCCGGTTGTCTCGGCAAGTTCCTTCACAATTTGGGTCTGCGTTAATTTCTTTACCTCGGCCATTTGACCTCCCTACTTAAATTGAACTAGCGTCCTGGACTGCTCTGACGGTTACGTTTTTTGCACTCAAGCGGTTCAAACAAAAACGCACTGAAATGTTTGGCGCGCCCCTCAGACATCCTGATCATAAGTGAGGCTTGCCGCATTGTAAAGCGGAAAGCGTCGAAAAAGGCGATTTTTTAAGGGTTTTTTGGATCTCGACAGCATGGGAGGCCCGTAAAGACGTGAGATAACGAGACCTGGACGCAATGAAACCCCTCGCGGAGGCATCACGGGGACGTTCCGGCACTCTCAAAATCGCACCGCTGCCTGAGATCCGAGTGACTAAAGTCACCTCGGGTGCGACCTTATAGGGATGGGGCAAGGAAGGCGCAAACTCCTGCTGGCGCTGGCCGCGCTGATTCTGGTGGCGGCAGCGGCCGGAGTGATCCTGCTCGAGGGCGTGCGCGACGGCTTCTCAGCCCCGGAGCAGATCGTGCTCTGGCCCGCGGGTGCGCCCGGCGCAATGGGAAGGGATGCGGCTGATGTACCGAGCGTGGCCGTATTTCTTCCGCCCCGTTGGAGAGCATCCGGCGCCGGGATGATCATTTGTCCGGGCGGCGGCTACAAGTTGTTGATGACGTCTTACGAGGGCGCTGACATAGCCCATTGGCTCAATTCATTCGGCGTGGCGGGTTTTGTCCTGAGCTACCGGATCGCACCCCGTTACCATTACCCGGCGCCGCTGCTGGACGTCCAGAGGGCGCTGCGACTGATACGGGCGAACTCGGGGCGACTCAATGTCCGCGCCGACCGGATTGGCGTTATCGGATTTTCCGCCGGCGGCCATCTCGCATCGGTCGCGTTGACTCATTTCGACAAGGGTGACCCGGACGCCAGCGACGTTGTCGATCGGTTCAGCAGCCGCCCCGACTTCGGCATACTTGCTTATCCGGTCATTACGGCGCGCCCGCCGTGGACTCACCAGCCATCGGTGGAAAACTTGCTTGGGCCAAGCCCGGACTCGGCGATGCTGGATGAAATGTCCAGTGAGCTAAGGGTGACCAGCGAGACCCCGCCGACGTTCGTGATGCACACGGCCGAAGATGCTGCCGTGCCTGCTGAGAACAGCCTGCTGTTCTACAACGCCATGCGGCGGGCGCACGTTCCTGGAGAACTGCACATCTACCAGGAAGGGCCGCACGGAGCCGGCTTGGCGAACGGCCGTCACGGAGCTTATTGGGTGCCCAGTCTCCTGTCGTGGTCGATCGATGCGGAGCGTTGGCTAAGGGAATACTGGCTGCCGAACGCGCCGGTATCGCTTTCTCCGGCGATCCGATTCAATCCGCGGACGTACGTGTTTTGGAGGAGGCGGGAAGTGGGCCGCTAAGCCGGCGCGCGGAAGTCCGAAATTCCTCGAGCCTTGCGAGCAAGAACAGAATCGTGAGACCAGCGAGGGTCGCTGCCAACTGCATCCAAATGCCGCCGCTTTCCGCGCTGATCAGCAAGCTTGCCAGAGTGGCAAGAACCAGGGAGACGCAGAACACGCTCAAGGAATGCCGCCCGCAGCGGATAACAGTCTGCGCCCATCGACTGTCGAGCCACTCGCGATGCCGCTTCAGGAATGCGCCCGCCAGCAGGAGAAGCCCAAAGAAGTAGGCAATCCGATAGCTGATGAGGAGCGACTTGCCGTAGTTTTCCCGGAGGATCTCGGCGAGCCGGACGAAATGATGATTCACCAGAAAAGCGGGGGTGGCCAGGGCGACGAGCTTCAGCGCCAAGATGACAGCTATGCCAAATGCAGCGGCCCATGTGATGGGACGCCGGAACAAGCCAAGGACGAAGGGCGAGTCGCGATAGATCCGCGCGGCGCAGCCAACAACCAACATGAACTGCCAGGCAAGGGGGTCAAAGACCCAGGCCTGTTGCGATTCGGTCTGTTGTGGGATGAATGCCGGAAACCTGGCCATCAGCCAAATCGAAGATGACAAGAATAGCGTTAGCACCGGAAACCGCCGCAGGCCGATGACGATCAATGGAAGGAACGGCACGAAGACGATATACAGCGGGAGAATGGAGTGCCCAAACGGTGCATAAAGAAGTAATACTGCCCGCAGCGCGTATCGGCCAGGGTTGCTGAGGAACAGGTTTGTTGGCGGTTGGTTGATAACAACTCCACGCGTGGCAAACAAAGCCACCAGCCCGAAACACACCGCCATAGTCGCCAAGTGCGCGGCATAGAGCTTGAGCATCCTCGCAGTCGTCTTTCGAAAGATCGCTGGGACAACGATAGGGATTGAACCTGAATCGAGAATCCGGCCATAGATAGCGGCGTTCACATATCCGGAAAGAAAGACGAAGATCTCCGCGAAGTCGCTGAGCCCGATTCCCTGAAGGGTGAGCCCACGCCAAAAGTTAGGGACGATGTGGTCAACGTAGACCATCAGCAACCCCAGCCCTCGGAAGAAGTCAACGGCGGCGCTGCGCTTCTTGGTGGTACGTGGTGGAACAGCCGGGGCCACCGTGCCGATATCTGGTACGGGTTCCCAGGTCATTTTCGGCGGTTCCGGTAAACCATGAAGTCGCCGTTCTTGAAGACAACCTCATAATCATCGCGGAGGCGGCGCTGCAAAAAAGAGTAGAGTTGCGGATCGCCCTCGGCGGACCGTGCAAACCATTCGCGGTACCAGCTGTTCGTGACAATCAGCCGCGGTTGTAAACCAGAGTAATAGCCAAGCCGGACGTCATCCCGCACGCGCCCGTTAAAGCCAAACACGTATCCGAACTCCCCTCCTGCGATGATTCGGTTGTCAGGATCCGAGTTTTGATTTAAGTAATCCGCCACCGGCTCGAAACTCATTCCGCAAGGGGTTGGCGCGAATCTGCGACAGAACCGTCGCCAACTGGGGAACCGCAAGGAAGAGAAGCAACGCTCCGAGCAAAACGGACTTTTGCCGTTGAGTTTGCAGCAGAAGACCTGCAGTCGTCGCCAAGATCGCAGCAAGGAATGGCACCGGATAGACCAGGTAGTTCTGAAATTTCATTCCCTCAAAAATTGTCATGAGGAGTAGTACAACTCCCGCTGCGGCCAACAGCATTCGAATTGGACGCTGCTGGCGCAAGGCGGAATGAAACGTGGCAGCGAGAACAGCGAGTAACAGTGCGAAGAGCCAGCTTGCCTGGAGCCACCCGCCCTTCGAATGAAGAGACCCAAAACCGAAGCCGGGAAAGTAGCGCAGGCTCCACTCGCGGTGAAGGGCTTCGAGCGGCGCGCGCAGGCCAGCGAACCGTTGCTGGTGAGTGTATTCGCCCGCGAAGCCCGAAACGTTGCCGCCGAACTGGCTAATGAAGTCCGACGGCGCTTGTGCAATGTATAAAGACCAGAGGCCTGCGGCTAGGATGTACGGTGCGAGAGCCAAGGCTACATCGCCCGGCCGAAGCCGGTGGCGGTCAAGATGAAGGGTGAGCAAGATGAGCAGTGCAGCGAACAAAAGACCGCAAGGGTGCGTCCAGATGCTGGCTGCGGCGAGTGTGTGGCTGGCGAGAATTGCAAGGCGCGGGCGGAAACCGCGGAACAAGAGATACGATGCGATGGCACTTGTCCCCAGCGAGGCGGCCATCATATCCATGCGACCGTTTCCTGCGGCGGCCAGGAAGTTGCGTTCAAAGCCGATTACACCGGCGGCCAGCAGGGCGATGAAGGGCTGGCCGGTCAGGCTTCGGATGATGAGGAACCACGAGGCCAGAGCCAGCGCCCCGAACCCAATCGAGAGCAGCCGCTGCCGGATCAGCCCGAAGCCAACCACGCGGTACCAGGCGGCCTGGACCAGGGAGTGCAGTGGCATCATCCAATACATGTGTTGGTCGACACCTCGCAGCCAGGTTTCTTTCGACTCCAGGATTGTCGTTCCCAGGTAACCATGGTCCACCAGTGTCACAGCTGGGTTGGCCGCCCAGGCCTCATTCGACCAGGGCGTGCGCGTAGCAGCAACGGCAGCGGCAACTGTCATCCAAATTCCGATGACGCATACCAGAAGCCCCATTGAACGGGAGCTCAGCGGGCGGACGCTAGGCTGAGCTTGAGAATGAGAAGTGGAAGCCATGCTCACAAGCGCTTACGCAGCCAGGTAAGCCGAGGCGTGCGACTGGGGATGGACCAGTTGTGGCCGTCGACAACCGCAATTAGTTCCTCGCGGCTGACGATGGGGTCCGGCTGGCTGAGGGAATAGAGAATGGCTAGTGTCCGGTCCGGCTCATAGCCCGCAAGGCCCGGCGGTAGCGCACGTGAGCGATTGACAAAGGCCTCGATCGTCGTGGCCATCGTGCCCCCCTCCTCTTCGGTGAACTCGAAATCATGCGGAAGCAAGATTCGTGCCGTTAGAAGTTCGTGGCGGATGGTGTTGTATTGGAATACCGAAGCGATAAGCCACAGGGCAAACAGGACGACCGCAAGCGCGCGGCTAACGTTTCGCCGGGATTCAAGAAGCGAATGCAGCAGGAGAACGGCAAAGAGGCCGAGGCAAATCAGGAGGGGAACCGCGCGCCGCACGCCGGGTACATTTCCGGCGACGGCGAGCAATGCGAGTGACGTCAGCGCTACTCCCAATAATGGCCAGGCTGCTCGCTTGTAGTGAACCGTAGTCCATATGAGACCCGCAAGTGCCAGCACACAGATCAGAGGTGTTCCAAGAGCTGGACGCCCGTTGGCGAACATGTAGTAGCTGTTTGTCTGAAGAAACAGCTCTCTGGATGCAGCCGAAAGCCGAGAGAGCGATCCGCCCGGATCCGGGCTTCCACCGCCGCCAATGAACAGCGTTTGCGCATTGGTCCACCAGATGAGCGGAATGATCAGCGTGCACCCTGCCAATGTCAGGCCGCCCAGAACAGAAAGCCGGAGGGCCGGAATCCTCAACCTGGATGCCTGGATTACCGCCACGATAAGCAAGTACGCAAGACCCGAGCCGTAGCAACCGGCAGCGACCGCGGCCAGGCAAGTACTGGCGAGTATGGCCCACGGCCGATTGTCCAACGCCAGCCAGAGGGCTAGAAATCCAAGCGCCGATTCCTGCGCCATCTCCGTGGCAAGCCAGGAGAGGCACAGGATGCCGGGGAGCAGAACAACCGCGATCGCCGAGACGAAGGCTTCGAGTGGGCGGAACTTGAAGCGATCTCGCAGATAGAGACAAATACTACCCGGAAGCAGCGCCATGATGGTGATCTTAGTGAGCCGGACGCCAAAGAGGCCGCCGTACAAGTGGTGCCCCAATCCATATATTAGATAGCTGTAGAAATTCGTCGCGTAGATGTGGTGCTGAAGCCGGAACCATAAGAACACTGGCCCAACATATGCGGCCGACGCTTCTTCCTTCAACAGAAGCTGCTGCTGGTTTGCCGCGCTTACCAGAGAGAGCAGGATGGCAAAGTGCAGCGCGTATAGCGCTAGGAATCCCAGCCATCGTGATTCGAAAACTGCCTTCGCATGCCAAAGGCGCCCTTCGGATGCATTGCTTGCAGCTGCTGCGAACGGCTTCGTCAAACTAGCATTCTAGCGATTTGGACAAGCACGCACACACCACGCTAGCGCTTTGGACGTCGCGGGAAGCCTCTCAGGGAGAGGGACCGTTCTGTGCGGAGCTGTCACACAAATTCGGATCGGGGACTACTGCTTCTTTCAGCTACCAATTGAAGAACGGTGGTTTAATTTAAATGCTTTGGAACGATCGGCGGCATTCTGCGCCGCCGCGCTAAACGGGGCTCCTCCACAGTAGGCGCCTCGTTGATTCATCCCGTGAACAATTTTCGAAGCGAGTTTCTTCTCATCGTTCAACGAGAGTTCGTCAAGTCTCTTCGTGGTCAGGCTGAGTTCCCACACAAGGGTCTTTTGTTCCCGGTCGAAGAGCGCCATATCCCCTTCCACCTTGATCTTGCTTTGGGAGAGCTTGGCAGAGGGCTTAGCCGCAGTTTTCGCCGGCGGAGGCTCGGCAAGCGGCATCCAGAACAATACACAGTCGGCATCTTGCGCGGAGCGAGTGATCGTAACCGGCACCCTCTCCTGGATCATCTCGGCAGTTAAAAGCGCATCCAGATTATTCCCGAAGGGTTCAATATAGAGCCGGCCCAGACCTGTAACCCCACTCTGCCCCGGACAATAGAGCGGGAGCAGGCAGAGGCAAACCAGGAGGTTGATGAGCCAGCGCGACGCTAACCAAGGGCCTGAATAGCTCATGATACTCACTGAACTATCGGCTCGCCCGGAGGTCCACTTTAGGGCCGTTTTAGGACCTGGGAAAGACGCTATTTCTTTGCCTGCCCGGCCGCCTCGACCAGTTTGCGGACGCCGGGCTCAATCTGTATGAGTACTTCCGCCTTTTGCTTAGCGGCTGACTCGAGCAGGGCGATCTGCGAATGCACCCAGTCGGGCGTAGCTGCCTTACCTGATTTCAGATCGTCCAAGGCCTCTAGTCCTGAGTTAATAATCTGCTGTAGGTTGTTAGCTACTGGCACTGTCTCTTTTAATAAGGCATTGCTGGTAAGGACGGGCATCACTTTCGGAATGTTGTTCGCCCAGCGCAGCAGCTGTTCATTGATGGCGTCCAGATCGGCACGGTTGGCTTGGCGGTTGGCGAGGTAGTGATCAACGAGTTCGCGGAAGCGGCGGGCGTCATCGCTCTCGGGAGGTATGGAATCCACTAGCCGGTTGAGCGGCGTCGATTGTGTGTATCCGCCAACCGAATCAGCGCGCGTATACTCCTTAACTGGCTCCAGCACCTCGGCGAAGGTGTCAAGTGCAGCTGCACTTCCTTCCGCCATCAATGATGACGCCAGCCGTTCGCGCATTCGTCGCGGTATGGTGCGGTGCCCCAAGCCCTGGAATTCCAGCCACCGGCTGATGACCTCCGAGCGCTGATACATGGATGCGACGTCTATGACGGCCTCGGGTGACCAAAGACGCTCCGCGATAACCGCGAGCCGAGGCCACAGTTTCACGTCCAGGTTCTCCGGTGTCGCCAGTTCTTGCCACATCGCCCCTTCTCCGCCCAAAATGCGCTTCTGCTGTTCCGGAGTGAGTGCGGCGGTCTCTCCCTTTAACGGATCTACGACGTAATGCGCCGACGCCGGAAACATCAGGTCAAGGTAGTATCCATTAGAAAGCAGCCCTTCGTAGCCCTTCTGCGCAGCCTCCGCCAGCGATTTCTGCCCGCGCCACGACTGGATAACGACATCGGTCGGTATTCCCGGTTGCAACACTTCATCCCAGCCCTCCATGTGTTTGCCGTGGCCGGCGACGATCTTCTGCAGCCGCTGATTAAAATAGGCCTGCAGCGCTTCCTCGTTGGCAATGCTGTGCTTCTTCATGAAGGCTTGGATTTCCGCATTGGCCATCCATTGCTTGGGGTCCACCTCGTCACCGCCCACGTGAAAGTAGGCATCGGGAAACAAACCGGCCATTTCGCCGATCAGAACGTCCAAGAACTGGTAGGTCGACTCTTTGGTGGGATCCATTGCCGCGGTGAAAACTCCGAATTGGCGAATGACCGAATACGGGCCCGGCGCGCTGGCTAGCTCGGGGTAGCCGACAAACCAACTGGTAGCGTGGCCCGGCATGTCGAATTCGGGGACGACGCGGATGCCATGCATGTAGGCGTACTCAATCACATCCTGGACTTGTGCTTGCGTGTAGTAAAGCCCGTCCGAGCCCAGTTCTTGCAGCTTAGGGAACTTCATGCTCTCTATCCGAAAGCCCTGGTCATCGGAGAGATGCCAGTGAAAGACGTTGAGCTTCACCGCGGCCATTCCGTTGATCGTACGCTTCACGTCTTCGAGCGGTATGAAATGGCGCGAGACATCGAGGGAAAGTCCGCGCCACGGAAACCTGGGCCCGTCCTGGATGCTGACAGCCGGCAGACCGATGCCGCCAGTCCCGACTTGCACCAGTTGCAGAAACGTCTCTAAGCCGCGCAGGACACCCAGCGGTGCCTCGGCGACAAGCCTCGCCTGGGAGCTCGTAACGACCAGCGAATAACGCTCGTTGTCTCCGAGTTGCTGCGGAGCTGCATGATCACTTTTCTCAACCGTCACTAGCAAAGTTACTTGCTCGGCGCCATCGGATACCTTCTCAGATACGAAGACGCCGGTTTGCCGCGAGAGCCTGTGCAGCGCTCGAAGTACGGCTGGCCGCACTCTCGGATCGACAGCTCCAGGGCCAGTAATTGCCGCACTGAAAGTCGGCCCAAGGCGAAGCAACTGAGGGGGCGAAGTCATCTCAAGCTTTGCCGGCAAAGGCATGAGAGCGGTTTGCACCTGGGCCAGCAAAGTCGGTGCCACAAGCACGAAGGCAGACGCGACGAGAAAACGAAAGCCGTATCGAAAAGTCACGATTCCGATGTTAGCTCGCGAGCGATATTGGCGCTTGACTTTGGATGTATAGTCGCTTACTGTCTTGCAAAGAGCAAGGAGCGCCTATGGCCGACAAGTTAGTTCAGGGTTTCTGGAAGGGCTTAGCGGTTACCCAAACAAACCGTATTACAGTGAATATCTATTTCGAAGATGACGAAGGCAAACTCGGTGCCAGATTTGAAGCCGCCGACGATACTCACGATCCGGTGGCAGGGGACCTGGAAGTTCTGTTGGTAGGCACTGAGCTCACCATGATGACTTCGGTCTCTGATGAGACAGTGTGGTTCACAGGGGCAGTTCATGGCGAGACGGGCGGACCCCAAGTGATCCATGGCTTGATTTACGATCCGAGGTTTGAACTTCTGGCCGGCAGCTTGACGCTTTTCTCTCAGAAAAAGCCGAAGCCCGACGTACCCCTTATGTACAGAGGTAGCGATCCGACAGAATGAGCGCCGCTCGCGTCGACGCAGCGAACTCACTTCAAAAGGGAGTCCGATTCCTGCTGGAGGTACGGCAACCCTCCGAGGTCGGAGCGCCGCGCTTTTGGAAGGACTTCTCGGTCTTCGGCCGCACCAGCGATGAGTGGATAACGGCCTACACCGCAGCTGCTCTGGCAGAAACCGGCATCTCCGAAGCTTGCGATGCAGCTGACACTGGTTGGCGGTTCCTGACTGCCGACCAGTCTGTTGCCCCAACGGGACTCGGCTACAACCGGGAAGCCCCCCGCGACGCCGACAGTACGCAATGGGGTTGTCGGCTGTCGGTGCTGTTGGGCCGGGCCTCCGATGAATGGTTCCGGCGCGCGATCGAGTTTCTGGCAAAGCGCTGCCTTCGCCCGGATGGTGGAGTAGCAACGTATGCCTCAGTAGACTCGCTCCCAATCGAAATACGTAGCAACACGCGAGGCGCAGCGGAGGGATGGACGTGCTCACACGTATGCGTTACGGCGGCGGCTGCCTGGCTGAAAGAGCTCCTGGTCTGCGGTGATCTAACTGGCTTTCTAACGCGAACTCAATCCCTTGAGGGCTACTGGGGTTCTTACTGGTGGATCGACCGCGAGTATGCGACAGCAATGGCCTTGGAGTCTCTCTCTCGCCATAGCTTAAAGCAGGAATTGATCGACCAGGCGGCTGTCTGGCTCAAGAAGCGTCCTCCTGGAACGTCCAGTTTCAAGCTTGCACTTCGCATTATTGGGATATCTGCCGCAAAAGACCATGCCGAGGCCCTGCTTTCAAGGCTGCTCGCATTACAGCTCGCTGACGGGTCATGGGCTTCGTCAGCGCGCATGAGGATTCCACCGTTGAACCTCCGTCATCCAGACCTTCGCTGGAACTGGGATGAAGCCAGCGACGGTTTTGGCGGTATCGTTCTTGATCGCGCCCGCGTCTTTACAACTGCAACCGCTGTTAAGGCGCTCACTGCATGCCTAGCCTGGTAGCACCGCTATTGGCAGTCGAATTGGCTGCGGCCGGCTTTGCTCCCTCGCCGCTCTGCGCGAAGCTGGTTGGCGCACGGATTGCTGACCGTGGTCAGGAGGAGTATCGGAAACTGCCCGATTCGATCACAACAGCCGGCGAGTGGCGTAAGACCTCAGAGCATCATCTGGGGGTGGGTGCATCCTTGACTGATTTCCTGATGTGCGGAACGGGCCTGGACACGACGCACAGATCCAAAGTGGCGACCCTCGGCGGTATCGCCCACCTCATCTACGCCATTTTTGATCATCTGTTGGACACTGGCAGCTGTGTGCCCGATCCGTTTCGCAAGACTTCAGCGGATTCCCAAATCCAGGGTGCGGAGGTAAAGCATCACTTTGTGAACCAACTGGTGGAATCATATTACGAACGCCTCGGCCCGACGGCTGCAGGAACCGAACATGTCCGTTCGTTGCTGGAAAAAGCGATCCGACGACTGCATCGAGCCGAGCTTCAGTCCGCCGGCTCGCCTGCTTCACCCCGCCAGGTTTGGTGGCGAAAGAACGCGCTTCCTATCGCTGTCATGGGTATGCCAGCCTGGCTTCCGTCGTTTTCCCGGCGCTACATTGGTTTTACTGAATACATCCAATGGCTCGTGCGGGTAGGAGACTTCTTTGGGTGGCTGGATGACTTCTCTGACTACGAGCGTGACCACGCATCCGGCCACCTCAATAGGCTTACCTTCGAGCCAACGAGCTCCATGGAAGCTTTAGCCAAACGAGTGGCCGATAAAGGCCGCCGAGTTCTCTGCGTCTGGGATTCGCGAAATCGTGACTCCCCTGCACGAGACACTTTTAGGGTTCTGGTATGGACGTGGCTGACCAATCAGGAGATGTGACCATCACCGAGCCGGGGCCAAAGTTCCCCTGGCTTGCCGCGACGTCCCTTGCTTTGCTGGCCCTATTGGCCTTTGGTCTGGTCGTGTGCTCAATCGCGGCCCGGCACATACAAGCCTCTTTTGCCGGCTGGAGATGGACCGTCGATGGTGACGTATGTCTTGTGAGCACCACCAGTTCGACGGGGCCGGCCACTGCGCTCCGGCGGGGTGACCGCATTCTCTCCGTGAACGGGAGATCTATCACTTGGGGGGACCCGTCGTTACTCCTCAGCAGGATCAATCCCGGACAAATCTACACGGTCGCGGTGAAACGGGGGGTGGAGATCACCTCCTTGCCATTGCGTATGGCGCGCTATTCCGGCATCGATTGGGACGCCGTTGCGACACTCGCTACAGCACTGCTGCTTCTCCTGGCGGGAGCGTGGATCCTGGTCAGCGGGCCCGGCAGCCTCACGGCGCGTTTGGCCCTGGGTACGTTCCTTCTTTCCAGCCTGGCGATGACGGGGCTGGTCCTGGGCTTCTACCCGGGTTGGGGCCCAGTAACCACGCCGCTTGCCTTGATTCTTGCGAGGCTATCCCGTCCTTTGTACATGGTGGTGGGATGGGACTTTATCTCCCGCTTCCCGCACCCCGTCCCCGAGGGACGGCTTATCCGCCTACTTCGTACGCTTTTCTACGCGCTGGCTCTGGTTCTATGGGCTGCGGCCAACCTGCCCTTCTGGTTAGAAATCGCGCATGTGCCGTATTCGCCTGCTTTCGAAGTTCTGGAATTACTGAGCCCAGCCAGTTCTTTTGGCGCTTCGTGTGGCATCGTGTTCGAGATTGCCATTTGTCTCGCAGCGTGTTTGGTGCTGCTTCGAAACTACCGGCTGTTGGTTGACCGGGACTCACGCCGCCGAATCCGCTGGGCGGCCTCGTCGTTCGCTTTGATAGCGGTCTCCATCTTGTGCTTGCGCTTGATCGAGCTTGCACTAGCTGCTACCGGATATCGAGTATTCGCTCTGGCCGCCAGCTTCGCCGATACGGTTGCGACCTTATCGGTCACGTTGATGGTGATTGTGCTGGCCTATACCCTGGTCAAGCATCCGATCCTCGGAATCCGGCTGGTCGTCCGCCGCGGACTCCAATACCTTCTGGCAAAGAACGTTTTGCGATTGATTCTCCTCGCCCCCGCCCTGATCGTCCTGATTCAGATTCTTCGGTGGCCGGAAAAGAGCCTTGCTGATCTGCTGTTCAGAAGTTCGTGGCTCTTCTACCTGTTGGTTATGGGGACGGCAGCGTTCACGCTCCGGTACCGCCATGAAATGAGTGCTTGGCTCGACCGCCGGTTCTTCCGTGTCGCCATCAAGGAGGAAGAAACGTGGATGGCGCTGATCGAATCGATCAAGCGGGCTCCCTCCGAAGAGGATGTGGCCGCGGCCGCTGTGCAACAGATTGATGCCGCTTTTGCGCCGCGCGGAATACACGCCTTTTTTCGCTCGCTTTCCGATGGCGAGTTGCACGTGTCCTTCACCGACGCTCCCCGGGATGTACCCTCTGTACTGTCGATGCTCGGGCAGAACAGTTCGCTGGACTTCAGCACAAAATCGATCCTCGTAGCCGCTTCACAAAACCAGGATTCAACCGCCTCCGATGTTCGCGCAGACGATACCCAATGGCTCATTGTGCCCTTATTGGGGACCGACGAAGAGAGTCTGGGGATGCTTGTACTGGGCCCACGCAAATCGGAAGAACCGTACTCTCTGAGAGATCGCGAACTTCTCCAAGCGGTCGGTTCGCAGGTGGTAATGGCTTGCGAAGTGTTGCGTCTGAAGCGAAGCGTCAGCAGCGAGAGCCGCCAACGTCAGGCAGCCGTCACGCGACTGGGGCAAGACGGCGTTGTGCTACTGAGTGAGTGTCCCCGATGTAAAGAGTGTCACGACACGTCCGTCAAGTGCTGCCCTAAAGATGGCACCGAACTCGAATTGACCCTGCCGGTGGAACGCATCATTGCGGGCCGGTACCGTCTTGATCGCCGCTTGGGCTCCGGTGGGATGGGCGTTGTTTACCAGGCGCTGGATCTGCGGCTGAACAAAGCGGTTGCTCTGAAAATTATGATTGGTGAACTGTTCGGGAATCAAGCCGCATTCATGCGCTTCAAACGGGAAGCACGTGCGGTGGCACTACTCCGGCATCCCAATATCGTCGGTGTGCACGACTTCGGGCAACTCCCGGCAGGCGGAGCCTTCTTGGTAATGGACCTGGTGCGAGGCCTTTCCTGGCGGCAGCATCTTACGATCAACCAACGGTTGCGGCCGGAGCGGGTCGCACTCTGGGTTGAGCAATTATGCGCAGGCATAGCAGCCGCGCATGGTTCCGGCGTCATTCATCGGGATTTGAAACCCGAGAACGTGTTTATCGCGGAGGACCTCGGCAGCGAGACGATCATGATCCTCGATTTTGGAATCGCCAAACTCCACGGCGAGGCCGATGGCGAAGATAGTAACTTGACTGTTGGCGGCACTGTTATCGGAACCCGCTCTTACATGGCGCCAGAACAAGCTGCCGGCAGGGCAGTTGGAACTGGCGCCGACGTTTACTCAATCGGAGTGATGGCGCTCGAAACCCTATCTCGCTTGGCGCCACCGTCTTCGGGAGCAAATGAGACTTGGCTTTCGGAAGGTCTCCGGCGAATCCAATGCTCAAATGCAGAATTGGCCGGCATTCTCAGGAAGGCGCTGGCCCAAGACCCAAAGTTGCGCATGGGAAGCGCTCAGGAACTGGCGCGCCTGCTGCCGAATGCGATCCGCGTGGAAGTCGTCATTCCGGGGTTTGCCCACGGATCGGATGACGCAGAGACGCTGAGTATGGGGGCCAGCAGCTAGCGCTTGCGCGAGCCGCAACGAATGGATCTACTATCATGAAGTTCAGTAGCCCTACTCGCGCCCGGGTGGCGAAATTGGCAGACGCAAAGGACTTAAAATCCTTTTTCGCGCAAGCGGAGTGCGGGTTCAAGTCCCGCCCCGGGCACCACTTGGCGAACGTCAGTACTAAAGTACTCCGCATGTTTGTCCGCATGTTGGTCCTCCTCCTTTTTCGCTTCCAGATATCTTTCCGTGCGCTTGCCGGCTTCTTTCACGTCGCGCGTATCGGTGATGTTGTAACGCCACAGCATGCTCGCAGTCTTGTGGCCTGAGATCTGCATTGCGACCTTCTCAGGGACGCCAGCCCGAATCATATTGCGCACTGCTGTACGACGCAGATCGTGGAACAGCAGACCAGGTACGCCCTGTGCTTCGCCAATACTGTGTCCGCGCCTAAGGTCCCGTCATTCCATAGAGGTACGAAAGATCCGAATGGTCGGCCCGAAGCTTGCTGAGACCAGGTAACAATGCTACACATGGGTTGGTTCATGCATGTTAATTAAAGACTGCCCTCGCCGAGTGGATGCGCCCGCGCATGTGCTGGCAAATGCACGCCCTTCGACTCGGTTTGTTTATGGCGAACGACACGTCGTGGCCTACGTCTTCGAGACTCGCGGGAAAGCCATAGCAGCCCCTTGAATCGATTATTCGTGCGCGCTCTGCCATTTCTGTCGATTTGCCGCTTCCGGCTTCCGCCAGAATGACGACGCGGCGCTTCTGAAGCAGTTCATCCCAGTCGATACCTGCCTCCTCAAGACCGAACGCGCGGCGCATCCCGGCATCTGGGGTTCCGTGTCATCCCATTCGACAAAACGGCGGTTTAGCGCGATCACCGGCACATCCTTCTCTCGACTGTTCGTTAGGTACTTTCCTTAAGTAGCACCGTATCATCAGGAGTATTTTCTGGGGCACCACTTGTGGCCTGTCGCGTTGCCCTTCGGTCGGTTATGCGCCCAAATCCGGTATGCGCCTGGCGGGACCTAACTTCAGGCCCGCTGAGGCCGCAGTGTCTACGAATCACATTGACGCATAGTCATCCAGGACAAGTGCCGCTCGCGGTCCAGATACGGCGTTCTAGGAAGGCTTGAAGTTTGATTCCGAGAACCAAAGACCTGCGATGTTGCGCCTAAGGCCATGACGGACCAATAGAGGGAACTTCCTCGCGTCTGCGGATGCCGATTATTCGGGAAGCACGTCGGCGAATACAAATCCATCGCGCTCGACAATCTCTCCCGTTCGAACTCCGATGGGGCGAGAGAACACGGGCGCATCATAAACGAATGTGTGAAATTCCCCGTTCTCGCCGCACGGGTCGATTCCGAGTGGCAGAGCCTGCAGAAGCTCCTGGTCGTACTCATGACCGGCAAAGGATGGCGCGATCTTCGTCGGGTCCACACAGGTGATTTTTGCTTTAACGCCTGCCGCGATTAACTCCCGAGCCAGTTGGTCCGTCGGAATGTGCCATACCGGAAACAGCGGTTCGAGCCCACTGCCTTGCAGTTGCCGAATCCGGTAGTCGCGAACTTCCTGAAGGAATAGGTCTCCAAACGCAACCGCGGTGATGCCCTCAGCCGTTGCGCGCTGGCACACGGCTCGCATCCGTTCCTCGTATTCCAAGTTGGAGCACGGCCAGGGCAGTCCCACTGCCCAGAGCGGGAGCCCGGTTCGATCGGCTTGCGCCTCCACCAACACACGCCGAACGGCATGCATTGCCACGCGATCCGCCTGGGAGTTAAAGGTCGTGACGAGAGCGGCTATCTGGATGTCGGGCCGTTGCCGCAGGACATGCAGGGTCCAGACGCTGTCTTTGCCGCTACTCCACGATAAGATCACCTTCGTCAAGTTTTCGATCACTCGAGTTTCGGTACGCCAATCGGTTGGGTCCGGCGCCAGCCGAATCCATCTCTTAGACTACCTGGCCAATTAGTGCCTCTAATTCACTTGAATGCCGTTGCTCTCATGGCCCAACATGTCACTGACATGAACACCATTGGCTACATTCGCGTTTTCTGCAGACAAACAAGCCGATCGGGGCGTTTCGCTCGACGCTCAGGCGGAGAAGATTCGTGCGATGGCGGTGGTTCAAGGCGGCGAGTTGATGGACATCATCGTCGACGGCGGCGAGTCTGCCAAGACCCTGAACCGGCCCGGGATGACGCGGCTGCTAGCGCTCGTTGACTCGGGCGACGTGCAGGCCTCATTGTCGCGAAGTTGGACCGGCTCACCCGCAGCGTCAAGGACCTGTGCACGCTGCTGGAGCGCTTCGAGCGCCGCGGCGTGGCCTTGGTATCAGTCGCGGAGTCGCTCAACACGGGTTCCGCCGCTGGGCGGCTGGTGCTGAACATCATGACAGCTGTATCCCAGTGGGAACGCGAGGCGATCGGCGAACGCACGGGCGACGCGCTCAGCCACAGGGCTTCGCCGGCGCGAAGGTCGCACCCTGTTCCGCAACGGTCGTGGTGGTTTCTGCGCTTGTCATATGTTCCTTTTCTGCGCGTGCTTCGCGCAGCACAATTCATCACTCGGATGGCCGGAACAAGCAAGCAGAATCCTTAGGAGTTGCAGGGACGGCTTCGGAACAGAGCAACTGTCCAGCTATACCGTCCACTGCGGGCCTAGGCTTTTTGAGAGTACCTGCGCGACTACCGCCAGCGGCCCTCAACAAATACATAACCGCCGTGTCGATGAACCCATCGCGGGGCCACCCAAACCGTATACCCTTGTGGCGGTACGTCCCAACGACCGGGAACCCAGACATATGCCCCGCCATCCCAGCGGTGGTAACCCCCCACCCAGACATAGTGGCCATGAGGCGCCACGGGACGGGTTTCGACAATAGGGGCTGGGGGCGCGACCCGGACAATGACCTCCGCGGCTTGGGCGGAACTGATCCCCATAACAATCCCGACTAAGCCCGTAAGAATTAGCTTTTGCATGATATGCCTCCGCACGACGGTGGAGCACACATCGTGCCACTCCGCTCCCAAAGGATTTCTGCGTCTACATATCCTCAAGAGAACAGGGCGCTTAGCACCGATCTTCTATGACGATGGATGGATGGCGCGGTGTTGTAATCAGATACGCTAGATTTGTGTTGGAAAAATCTTCCGGCAGGAATTGCGGGCGCATTTGACTGGCGGGAGGCCTCTTTATGCGGCGACAGAAGAGACAAGGCCGGCGATACTTCAAGAAAAGCCACGGAAGCATATCGGCAAGAAGCATTACAGGTCAGAAAGCGGTTTCTCGACCACGAAGTCACATTCGCTGAGTGTATTCCTGCTCTGGATGACGCACTCATGGGTGTTTTCCCTCCACCGACAAGCGAACAACTTGATTCACTTCGCGCTCTGGCGCGATGGAATCGCCAAATCGTGATGGCGGAGTTGGCGAGACGGGCATCCGAGCACGATTGAAGCTGCTGCAACCGACTGGCGGAGGGCCTTTTTATGGCGCGACAGAACGAGGAGCGGCGGCAGCCTTAAGCTATTCATGGCGAATAGCGGTTAGAGGATCAACGTGCGTCGCCATCAACGCGGGTGAAATCGAAGCCGTAACGGCGGCCAACAATACCGTGATGACGGCCGCTCCAAAGGCTAGCGGGTCGTGAGGCATAATCCCAAAAAGGAAACTTGCGACCTGCTTCGACAGCATCAATGAAACAGTAAGGCCCACGATGCATCCTGAAAACGCCAGCATGCCGTTCTCCAATACAACCAGGAAAGCGATGTTCCTGCGAGTCGCTCCTAGAGCCATGCGGATGCCGATTTCGCCCGTGCGCCGCTCCGTCATATAAGCAAGTGTTCCGTAGAGGCCGATCCCCGTAATGACGAGCGCCAATGTACCGAAGAAGGAGGCGAGCATCGCTAGTATGCGTTCTGAAGCTAGCGACTCATTCACGGCCTCTTCCATGCTGATCGCAACAGGCGCTGGAATTTCTGGCAAGTTCTGATGAATGACCTTGCTGGCTGAGGAAATCACAGGAGTCACCGAACCGGAAACCCGCAATATAAACACCAGAGAAGCGTCACCGTTCTCCATTGCCAGCGTCGCTGGATAGTAAATGGTCGGTGGCGACGCGGCGCGGACCGAAGAATATTTCGCATCCTGGACGACCCCAACGATTTCGAAGAAGGTCTTTCCCGCGTCATCGCTAACGTGTTGTCCCAATGCGTGGCCGCCCGGGAAAAGCACCTTTTCAGCAGAGACGTTCAGAATGACTTCCCTGACCCTTGCCCCGCTGTCGGACCAACGAAACTCACGTCCTTGACGCACGGAAGTGCGCATTGTACTGAAGTATTCGGGGCCAACGGAGTTTTGCAAAAGCGGTTGCTGGCCCCTCCCTGGAACGGTTATCTCGCTCATTCCGATAGCGTTCGAAAATGGCACATATGCACAGACACTTACATCGGAAACTGACGGCAAACCTTTGAGACGTTCCGTGAGCTGCCGATACATTTCGGGCAACGCGGTGCGAATCTTCCCGTGATCCGTGTCCATAGCGACATACACCAAGCCCGCAGGATCGAAGCCAAGTGGCAGCCGATGTAGCTTGATTAGGCTGTAACCAAGCAAACTGGCTCCAGTCACCAGTACGAGAGCCACCGCGACTTCCAATGCAAGTAGCACACGCGGCCAGAATCGGCGGCGTTCAACTGCTCGAAGAGTGGGGCTGGCTTCGCGGAGGTTTTCTAATCGGCTGTCAGTGGAGCGCAGCGCCGGCGCCACTCCGGTCAGAAGCGTGGCAGCAATGGCCACTGCAGCAGCAAAAGCGAACACAGTCAAGTCAGGCGAACTATTGATATGCAAACTGCTGATCCCGTGTTGCGGAGCGATTAGGAATACGAGCGCACGAGTAACCAGTAACGCGGCCACTAAACCGAGTACGGTTCCGGCGAGCGAAAGCAATAAGCATTCAGTAAGGAGTTGCCGGACTAGACGAGAGCGGCTAGCTCCCAGGGCAAAACGTGTTGAGATTTCCCGGCGGCGCGCATTCGTGCGCGCCATAAGCAGCGTGGCGAGGTTAAGGCATGCGAGAAACAAGACTAAACTCACCAGAACCATCAACACCCTCAGAGGTTTTGCAAACCGAAACCGAACCAGGGAGTATCCAGCCAAACCAGGCTCCGCGGTTATGTAAAGATCCTCGAGTTTGTACCCATTTAGCTTGAACTGAAGTGGCGTTTCCTTGCCGTGCGTCATAGCGAAAGAATTCGCTTTTAGCAACGCTGCTGCTTGTTCCGGGGAAATATTTTCCTTTAGACGTGCGCCGATCCACATCCACCAAACCCGATACCCCGCCGCGATGCTATTGAACGGCGCATCAACCAAGGGTTCAGATTCAAGCGGCAGGAACACATCGGGACGTGCATCGTGATCCATTCCCCTAAATGATTCAGGCATTACGCCGATGACAGTAAAGGGCGTCCGATTTAGTGTCAACTGGCGCCCGAGTATTTTGGGGTCTGAGCCGAAGTGCGAACGCCAGAAGGCCGCGCTGATAACGGCCACCCCACCGTCAGGTATGCCCGGTCGATCATCCCGAGGAACTATGTAGCGTCCCATCTCAGGGGCGACTTGCAGTGCGGGGAAGTAGCCCCCACTAACGAGTTGTCCCGAAACGTCTTCAATGCCGCTAGCAGTTGTCAAACGCAGATCCCGGCGAGCGAAGCCAAATACCTGCATCAAGCTCGATGACTCTTGGTCAATACGCCGGAACCAAGGGTAGTTGAAGCCATATCCATAGTCGCCGGGCTGGACGCGGAGCAAAATCAAGCGATCCGCACGAGGTACATTGATCGATTTGAGGAGCACTGCATTCATCAGGCTGAATATGGTCGTATTTGCGCCGATGGCGGCAGTGAGTGTTGCGATGGCTATGCAGGTGAATGTTGGCGATTTGCGCAGCGTGCGGAAAGCCAGCCACAGATCCCGTCGCACATCTTCGAGAATCGAAATCCTCGAAACATCGCGGCACTGTTCCTTCCAGCGCTCGAAACCACCGAAATCTCGACGTGCTTCATAAACTGCATCTCCCGGAGCAAATCCCCTTTCGCGGTACTCAGCTTCTTTGAGCGCAAGATGAAAGTCGAGCTCCTCAGCCAATTCGCGTTCAAGGCGTCGTCTTCGGAAGATCCCTGCCGCTCGCAGAAAGAATTCGCGTATACTCTGCCACATTTCTCTCACCCCTTATGCCCCTGCCATGACGAACCCGACCGCGGCCGCCAACCGTGTCCAACGTTCACGCTCAGATTGAAGATGTTTGCGGCCAGGATTCGTAATTTGATAGAACTTGGCGCGCCGATTGTTTGACGAAGCACCCCACTCGGCCGAAAGAAGCCCTCGAAGCTCAAGCCGATGGAGAGCGGGGTAGAGAGCTCCCTCATCGCCCTGCAGCACATCGTGCGAACGCCCGTGAATCCACTCGGCAACGGCATAGCCGTGAAGCGGACCCGATTCGAGGGCCTTCAAGATCAGCATGTCCAGAGTGCCAGGAATCAGGTCACCAGAGCGCGATTCATCGAGGGCTTTTCGTCCCATAAATGACTAAGGGAAGTATACCTCGTGTTTTGCAGCGACGAAATGCCATAGGGGATACATGATGGGATCTCGGACGGTAAACAGGGTTACAAAACCATGACGCACGAAGCTCGCCGCTCGAGTGGGTGGCGTAGCCGCGGTCGTTTCGTTTCGAGCAAGCAGAGCAATCCATTCTGTAGTTTGCCCAGCGTGTAAGCGTGGGAGTGATTTATCGGGGAAAGTCACTCTTCGATGAGACTCGTCATATCCAACGCCGGCTGCTGGGGATCGATTCGTGTACCGGCCTGCATGACCACCAGCTGTATCTGCGTGCCCGTCGGGCCGCCATTGGCTCCCAAGCTCTGCATTGTCACGCTGGCCCAGTAGCTGCTTCCCCACCCAAATCTGCATCGTGGCGTTGCCTGCGCTGGCGAGCTTCATCTGCATGCGACGAAGCGTCATCCGGCCACGGGCTTTGCCACGCTCCGTGGCTTTCGGCAAACAGAGGCTCTGCTTTCTTGCGCTGAATCGTCTTGGCGCTGACTTCCAGGCCCGCTGCAAGCTCTTCGTCAGTCGGACTGAATTGGCAGAGCCTCTCGATTTCTTCGAGGTTGAAGTTCACGCGCGGGCGCCCGATCGCTTTAGACGTTCATCCCCTTTGGGGGCGGTGGACAAAACCAACGGACGCGGATATTGAGTTGCGTCCGGCGAGTTCCTCGATAAGGATCGGATTCTGATGGGGCATTACCTCTCTGGGGTGCGGAATACGCGTGCTAGGGCCAGAGTGTCCGACTCGGATCGGCGGGGTTAGCGGGGTCAGCGGGGTTAGTTCCGGTTTGACGCCAGACGCCTACGTGCGCACGTGTACGTACGTGCGCGTGTACGCGTAATGGGTATTTTTAACCCCGCTAACCCCGCCGCGAAACCGACGTGATCGTGGTCAGAACCTATTTGAGTTCGGGCCGAGGTCCGCGGCAAGCGAAAGGATCCATTGGTGAAGGGCGGCTGGTGGTGGCGCGTTTGGATAACACTTACCCAAAGACACCCGTGGGAGGCGCGTCAGTGACGTATAGGACGCTCAGATCTCGAATTGTAGACCTGTAGTCCGCAAGAACATTGTCCGCCCCTTCTGACGGACCCCGTTAACGGTTCGTAACATGTCGCGGCGCGGGTTTCGCCGAAGTGCTCCTCCGAAGCTCATGCCGCCACCTTTTCCAGCGAATACTCGTGGTGAAGCCCGCCGAGAACCGGCTTGCTCCGGATCACGTGCCCGGCAGGAATGCGATGGCAGTCCGTGCTCTCTGGCGGGGAGGGACACACGGGCGCCGGTATGCCCGGGCCAAGGCTCATGTGCGGCCTCCCGTGATTGAAATGCGCCATCCACGATCTCAAGATCCGTTTCAGGTGGCGCTCATGGAAGGGAATGATCCAAGTCCAGGCATTCTCGACGTAGTGAGCCGCCGAAGCGTTCGCAGACAGAGTTCGCCCGGGGCGCCCGCACCGGAGTTCGGAGCACTCGCACACCCATGGCTGTCACAGATTGATCCAGCTCCTTAGAGAAAATGCTGTCTCGGTCGTGGATCACGAACCGATACCGATGATCGCCCGGCAGCGCCTCGCGAAACTGCTGCAAAGTCCACTCCGCCGTCGGATGGGCGGTCACGTTGTGATGGAAAATGCGCCGGGTCCCCACTTCCATCAACACGAATACATAAAGGGTGCGGAACGTCGCCGTGATCACGACGAAGAAGTCGCACGCCACGATCACCTTGGCATGGTTATGGACGAAGGTCAGCCAACGCTGCTTCGGATCGGGTGTTCGCGCAGGACCTCCGTGCCGCAGGTACTTCTCCACGCTGCGGGGCGACACCCGGATCCCCAGTTTCAGATTCAATTCGTTGGCGATGCGTCCTCGCCCCAGGTCGGATTCGCAACGGCCATCTTGCGGATCAATTGTCGGAGGTCCTTGGGCAGGGGCGGTCGTCCCGTCGGCTTCGACTTCCAGCGCCAGAAGAGCCGGAATCCTTTGCGGTGCCAGCGGATGAGGGTATCGGGCTTGACGACCACCAGCGCCACCCGCCAATCGAACAGCCGACTCACGGTGGCCATCAACCACCTGGTAGCATCGTGGGCCCGGTGCGGCTTGACCTGCCGCTCCTGGAAGAGCGCCCATTGCTTTCGCAGAAACAGGTTTTCCGCAGCCAACGCTGCGCGGGGACGTACCACCAGGACAAGCAGCCGACCCAGGTTGAAGAAGGCGACGCATGCAGTTAGGAAGCAGTGTCGCAGAGCGTGAGGAAGATTAACAATCCCGACATGAACGCCCAGGATCGCACGTTACCGGACGTTACGAGCTGTGATCCGGCCACCGGACCAAGTTTCTGCGGATCACACCGCCTGCCCAGAAACGTGAATGAGCCTACCGCTGTGGAGTCGTTTCGCGGATCAATCTAATGATTTCAGCCGCGTCCGGTGAACGCCCTGCCTGCTTCTTCGAGTAGATCTGTTCGCCATTGAGGAGAACACGGAATGAGCCGGGCGCGCCAGCACGCAGTCGGATCGGGATACCGAGTTCTCGTTCGATCTGGTTCTTGAGGCTCACGGCCTCGGCTTTGATGTCAGCTCAAAAGAAGCAGCGTTTAATCTCGACAGCCATTACAGTTCACCTCAATCCAGAGAGCGACTCCGTTAAGCAGGCTAGCAGACATCTGGAGCCAGCACAAGTCTAGACAAGACCGTGTCGGCGCAAAGTAGAAATGTCCCATTCCAGCAAAGTAGAAATGTCCTAATGACCAGCATTTGCTGACGCCCCCTTTCCCTCATCCCAGGAGCGCGTTCAGAACGGCGCGGAGCGGTCAAGGGCGCGTGCTTGTTGCGCGGCGAATGCGAACCCTTGACGGCGAGCACCGTTCTCGACAATGGACACAGAGGGAAAGGGGAGCTTTCCTCCAGCGTGTCGACCTTTCCAAAATAGGACATTTCTACTTTGCTTCGACAGTCTAGACAAGACCTGTCTGCCACTGCCGAAGTCGGAACGATATGACGTGTTATCGGTAGCCAGCGCGCGCCTCTGTCGATGGTGTCGTGCCTGACTAATTGTGAAAGGCTGCTCCCGGTAACGTCCAGCAACTGGGAAGAATCTGTCCTGTGGCGTGTTGACTATGTACTAGCTCAATTCTCAACCGTGTCGCCACTTGCGTAGCTGTTACTGGAAGACGTCTTGCAATCGATCACGAAGATTATCACGGAAAAAGTCGATTCTCGTGAACTTCCCGGACTTTCGGATTTCAGCAGCGGCTTGGTCAGCGTAGTGTTGAGATAACCCCAAGCCATCTACCAACAGGGTCCTGAGTGCTTGCTGATCCCCTACACGGGCCCAAGGCCGTACTTCCGGTTTGCTCGGATAAGGATCGGCGGTGACCCAGTATTCACCCTCCGCATCTAGGGATATCGAGAGCGTGATTGCTGCCAGTCCATTGTGGTTGGTTCAGCATAGTTTTTGCTGAGTTTGGGAAGTACCTCACCACGTCCATTGCGGTTCTGGGGGGGGCTGCTTGGTTTTGTAATCAGCGTGAGGATCGGAACCTGGAGCGACCTTCGTCTGACAAGGTGAAGGATACGAAGACCGACGTTCCCGCGCCGGTAGTTGTGCGTTCAAGGCAACCGGCGATCGATAGTTCGTCCACGGCTTCGCGTGGCGCCGAGAAAGAGGCCGAACCGCAATGCAGTTTAAACGGCGCATCCGTGTCACGCGCCCCAAATAAGTAGGCGTCTTTCGGCGTACACAATTGCGCCAAGAGCTGTAGTGCGGCGCTGCTGAGTTTCATTCGGGTCGGGCCATCCTTAATGAAGGCCAACGTGCACTTCAATCGCCACGGACCGAAGTGGTTGAAAGCACGAGAGAGGCTCTTGATGACACCGACATTGTCAGGGGCAAATCGCGCACGCTTCGGGTGATATGGCATCAGGGGAGCATGTCTGAAGCAGCGGGGAACTCTGTTGCGGGATACGCAGAAACCGGGCTCGACGTCGGCTTCATTTCTTAGTTTTGCCGGCTTCCACCGAAGGGCTGGGACTCTGAAACAGTGATCAGCGCTACGGAGTTACACGACCGCGCCTCGCGTTCCGATGGAGTGCCAAACAGGAACCGAAAACAGGATTTGAGCAGAGTCGTTGGACTGCCGGCGAGTCAACGGTGTTCCGATTGCCCATTACACAGATGGAACCAGATCGTTTCACCGCCGGTCCATTGTTCTCAGTCAGATTATCCCGCAGGCCCGTTCAGGATGAGTTTTTTCACTCAAGTCAGGGTTTCTTAACCCACAAGGAAGGTTTCATGGACAGCAGTCGTGATGTCGTCGTCCTCAGCGCCGTTCGCACGGCGATAGGCAAATACGGCGGAAGTTTGAAGGATAAACCTCCGTCCGAATTGGCAACCATCGTAACCCGCGAGGCTGTCTCGCGGTCAGGCATCGAACCTAAAGACGTCGATCATATTGTTTTCGGCAACGTGATCCACACCGATCCTAAGGACATGTATATTTCCCGCGTTGCGGCCGTCAACGCTGGCATTCCTGTCGAGACTCCGGCCTTAACGCTGAACCGTCTATGCGGAAGCGGGCTGCAGGCCATCGTCTCGGCAGCGCAAATGATCAAGCTAGGCGACGCCCAAGCGGCCGTGGCCGGCGGTGCGGAGTGCATGACGCGTTCGCTTTACTGGCTGCCCAACATGCGTTGGGGCCAACGGATGAGCGATGGCGCGGTGGTTGACGCGATGAATGCGGCACTGACCGACCCCATCGAGAACGTTCACATGGGTCTCACGGTCGAGAACCTGGCGACCAAGTACAACATCAGCCGCGAAGAGCAGGATGAGTTCGCGGTGGAAAGTCACCGGCGCGCTCTTGCGGCGATCAAGAACTGCCGCTTCCAGGAGCAGGTCGTTTCTGTAGAACTCAAGTCAAGAGAAGGCGTGACGCTGTTCAGAACAGATGAGCATCCGCGCGCGGACGCATCGGTGGAGGGCATGGCTAAGCTCAAACCAGCGTTCAACAAAACGGGCACCGTGACGGCCGGCAACTCTTCGGGGCTGAACGACGCCGCCGCGGCAGTGGTGGTTATGAACGGCGAGACCGCCGAAAAGCGCGGCTTGAAACCGATGGCACGATTAGTTGCCTACTCCCTTGTCGGCGTTGAGCCGAAGTACATGGGCATCGGTCCGGTGACTGCGATCCGCAAGGTTCTGCAGAAGTCCGGATTAAGGCTGGAAGAGATGGACCTGATCGAGCTGAACGAAGCTTTTGCCGCGCAGTCACTGGCGGTCATTAAAGAACTCGATCTACCACGCGACCGGACTAACCCCAATGGCGGTGCGATCGCTCTGGGGCATCCAATTGGAGCGAGCGGCTGCCTGATCACCGTCAAAGCGCTTTACGAGCTTCATCGCATTCAGGGCCAGTATGCGCTGGTCTCTCTGTGTATCGGCGGCGGGCAGGGCATCGCGGCAATTTTCGAACGGTTATAGAAGGAGAAGGAGAATCAGCATGCATGAAACTAATGGAAATGGGAATGGGAATGGGAATGGAATCGGCAGCTTGGCCGGCAAATGCGCCCTCGTAACGGGTGCGTCCCGCGGTATCGGTCACGCGATTGCCCTTGAGTTAGCGCGGCGCGGGGCGGATGTAGCGGTTAACTACAACGCGGCGCTGCATGAGGCGGAAGAGGTGGTCAAAGAAATCTGCGCCATGGGACGCCGCTCATTTCTGGTTCAAGGTCATGTCGGCGAATCGACGACGGCGCGCGATGTGGTGAAACGAGTAGTGACGGAATGGGGCCGCTTGGACATCCTGGTGAACAACGCCGGCATTACGCGCGATCATTCCATCCGGAAGCTCACGGATGAAGAGTGGCATGAAGTGATGCGCGTCAACCTCGACGGCCCGTATTACACAACGAGTGCCGCGATTCCGTCGATGATCGAACAAAAGTTCGGACGGATCGTCAATATCAGCTCGTACTCGGCCGAAGCCGGCAATTTTGGTCAAGCCAACTATGCTGCCAGCAAAGGCGGGATGATGGCATTCACCAAGGTGATTGCCCTTGAATTGGCTAAGTACAACATTACAGCGAACTCGGTCGCACCGGGCTTCACCATGACGGACATGTTCAACAGCGTCGCGGCGAACGTTCAAGACCAAATCAAGAGCCGCATTCCGATGGGCCGCTTCGGCAGCGCAGAAGACGTGGCTAAGGCGGTAGCCTTTCTGGCTTCCGATGCAGACTACGTCACCGGCCAAACAATCAATGTGAACGGCGGAATCTACCTGACTTAGGTAGCCGGTCAGGTTGCGGACGGACGGCAGCCGGGCAGTCCACCGGGACGTTAATTTGTATTATCGGCATCCAGGGGGTCGCACTGGCTGACGGTTGTCAGAACGCTGGCAGCTGTTTTTTCAGCCACCGAATCGTCCCGTCCGCTTCGTCGCGAAGATCCGCCGGCCGCACTCGGCGAGATCTTTGCACCGCGGGGGTGCCCGGAGCAAAACTCCTGGCGGCGTCGATCTTGCGCGAGAGTTTTGTCCGACTCGGCGATTTTCCCGTGGGCCAGCGTTTGCCACCGCTCAGAAGGCCTGTCGCAATTCCATGGCCCCACGAAATAGCTGCCGAGTTTCGGCCAGGTTGAAACCGCAGGCCTTGGTGCGCTCCAGGGCGAGACGCTCTAGGATGGAAGCGTCGAACTGCCTTCGACTGCCAATGCGAATCGGCCGCCCGGGCCATTGTGATCTATTTGGTCTCCGCAGGGTTCTGGTCGCACAGGACAGCGTTCAGGCTAGAATCGACTCCCTCGTCAGCTCAGGATCGGCAGCAAATTCTCCCCAGAGTCCGCCGCTTCCAGGATCTCGAAATCCACCAGACGTCTTACTAAACTTGAATCCAGACGAAGGTCTTGCTCGACGAGGATGGCATGCAGAGCTTCTTCAGTAGGGCGACCGTCGAAGTAGCGGAGGGCTCCGAAAAGGCGTTCTGGCATTAGCAGCGGATCAAATCCGGAGTAGGAGGTAACTTTATAGCATCCTCCCTCCACACCCGTTAAGCGGACCTCCTTGATCCGCAGACGCTCCGGGATCGCGGACGATTCAAGGTGGATGTAGGCGTCGCGCACAAGTCCCGCGAGAATCCCCACGCGCGGGCCACATTTTTCCTCGACCTGTTGCCAGGTAAGAGTTTCGACTAGCCGCGCGCACGCCTGATAGAATTCGACCTCGCGGCCGGCCCAGCTTTCCCAAAGCCTTCGGTATTGCGGCCAGTCGATATCTCCATCCAACTCGGACACGTGGGGTGTAGGGTGTGGAGCGAAGTCCCCCACTTCCGCTGAGCCGACCCGGAGTTGAGCCATACACCAGAACGCCAGATCTTGTTCCACTTCGCGGAGAAGTTGGTCGGCGAGCGTCCAAAAGCGGCGCCCGATAGCGCCCCGAGCGTGCTTGCAGTACCACGTTGCGCAGACGCCCGGGCGGTGCTTCCAAACACCGCACTCGCCTTCGTGGCTTAGGTAATGACAGCGCAGTGCCGGAGCTCGCCCGAAGGCCATAGGCGTTGCTCGGTATAACAAGCCAAAGACAACACCCGAACTGACCTGGCTCGGCTTTATGGCCACGCGCCGTTCGATCCGTGCCTCGACCGCCTTACGGCCCTCGAGCATCGAAGGATCCGATTCGGAAAGAATCCTTCCTGCCAGAAAGTTGGGAAGGCCTGGGTGAAAAGTACAACATTTGGTCTCCGGGCGAAAGTACAGGGCATCCACATCGCTGCCAGGCGAAGCGAGCATCGCACAACGATCACAGGTAGCCTTCGCCTCTGCCGGAATGTCCCCCCCGGCGACAGTGCGCAGCCAAGGCGCGTATAGCGCTGGGAGCGTTGTTTCCGAGATCATGGGCTGTTTTCTCTATATTGCCTTCAATCCTGTGACTCTCCCTTGATGCCCGAAAGGTTTAAGAAATAGTCAACAGCCCCACCCGAGACTTGCTTTAGGTCCTCCGCCGACATCTCTTCGCCCTGGTTCTCTTTAGGGTTCTCTTTTTCTTGTTCTTTATCTTGTTCTTTGCTCATGGTTTTTACTCCTCGAATTAATGCGCACGCTACCCGTAAATCCCACTCCTTGTGAATCTCCGAGTCGTGCTCAGTATAAGCGCCGAGGGCTTATTTGACAAGCCTTAAGTTATCCGCTGTCGGCGCAAAGTGATTGTTCCATTTAGAGCTTGTGTCGAATAGGTTAGGTAATGATCGGTTGCCCTCAACTTGAGCGGGGAAGTGCGACCGAAGTCGGAACGATATGAGGTAATATCGCTAGCTAAGCTAACTCTCGGGAGTATCGGGGATCGACCCAGAATTACCCAGAATCATCGAGGAATCTCGAAGCTGAGGATGAGCGCATACTTCAAGCAGGGCCATGAAAGTATATCGGCAAGAGAGCCTGCACGTAATAAAGCTGTTTCTCGACCACGAAATCACATTCGCTGAGTGTATTTCTGCTCCGGATGACGCACTCCTGGCAGTTTTCCCGGCACCGAAAAGCGAAGAACTTGATTCACTTCGCGCCCTTGCGAGGTGGAATCGCCGAATCGTTATGACGGAGATGGAGAGACGGACATCCGAACGCGATTGAAGCTGGCGTGCGGAGGGCGGGGAATATGCGGGTGGCCGGCTGGGGTTGGTTTGCAGCCGCCCCGGACAATTCATTGATCACTGCGGTCGACGCCGGAACCGAGGAGATCTACGCCCTCGATTGGAAAGCGCCATGAGCAGGCCGTGGCGCGGGCTGTTGGCTGTTAGCCTGCTGAGCCGAGAGTCTGCTGGGCTTTGGTTCGGCTCCGTTTCGCCGCACTCAACCACCGGTAGTCCTCCGGTCGCCCCGCCAGCCCCGCCTCGTGCGCGGCATCCGAGCGTTCGCTTTGCCGGAAGACCAAGCCTAGGGGAAACGAAGATGACAACCAGAAATCTCGCGCGACGACTCGAACGACTGGAAGGGCGCCTGCTGCCAGCAACTGAGAACATGATTGGCAGCCTGTTGCTAGGCGCGGGCGCGATCATCGCGCCCGCCGATATTCCCTCCGGTGACGCCGTCGTCGATGCAATCCTGCGAGAACATGGACTGCTTTGACACCCGTTCTGACAAGGGCCAGCCATTCAATCCCATCGGTCTCGAACTTACCTGGGAAGTTACCGAGGCTGCTTCGGGAGTTACTTTTTGCGTCGCCACTCGAAAAATGTTGTTCCTAAATAAACATACGATCTAGTCTTTTCATCGGTCGCCCCGCCAACGCGACTCGCCAATCCGGCGGTTTGCGCGCTTTCTAGCCGAGCTAATGCTTCCGGATGGCCGTATGTTGATGCCAGATGTTGAATCCTGGTCTTGACTCAGATCCTCGACAACGGTTACTATCGGCTGCTGCACTAACTTAGGATGCGTATCCTCGGCCTTAACTCTGCTAGCAAGCCGTTACAGAGCGGCACGCGACAGCGAGTGGTGCCGGATCAGGAGACAAGATGACTCACACCTTTGGCTCTTTCAACCAGACGTGCCGAACGCCCGGGGCGCTTTGCGCGATGTTCTTCGTGCTGGCGGCGGTCGCGTCGGGCGCTCCTGCCGTCAGCCTTTCCGTAGCGTCAGGACCGCCCACAACCAACCTAACGGTTTCCGGGACCGGCTTTGCGGCGAACGCGCTCGTCGATGTCTATTTCGACTCTGCCGATACGGCCTTGAGGTTGGTCGGCCCGAAGGGGGGCTTCTCGATTGCGTTGCAGGTTCCCTCCGCGGCCCAGCCGGGAACTCATTGGGTAACGGCCGTGGTCCGGGCTACGGGGACCGCAGCGCAGCAGTCCTTTCTGGTACGGACCAATTGGGTGGAACAAGGTTTCACACCCAAGGGCAAGCGAAACAACCCGTATGAAAACGTCCTGAATCCCTCGACCGTTGGCTCCATAGATATGGATTGGCGCTTCGCGACCGGCAACGCCGTCTACTCGTCGCCCGCGGTGGCGAATGGGGTGGTGTATGTGGGGTCTTGGGACAACAGCGTCTATGCCCTGAACGCCAACACGGGGGCCAAGTTGTGGAACTTTCCAACCGGCGGCCCCATATCCTCCTCGCCTGCGGTGACGAATGGGACGGTGTATGTGGGCTCCAACGACCATAACCTCTATGCTCTGAAAGCCAGCACGGGAGCCAAATTGTGGAGCTTCCCAACCGGCGACGTCATAGTGTCCTCACCCGTGGTGGCGAATGGGGTTGTGTACGTGGGATCTTTCGACCACAACGTGTATGCCCTGAACGCAACTACGGGGGCCAAGCTATGGAGCTTCCTTACCGGCAACAATGTTTACTCTTCACCCGCGGTGGCGGATGGGGCGGTGTATGTCGGCTCCGAAGACCAGAGAGTCTATGCCTTGAACGCCAGCACCGGAGCCGAGTTGTGGAGTTCCGCAACCACCGGCATGATACTATCCTCGCCAGCTGTAGCGAACGGGCTCGTGTATTTCGGCTCGCAAGACAACTTCGTTTATGCCGTGACAGCCAGCACCGGGCACTTGGTCTGGTTTTCCCCGGCCGGCGGTCCCGTGACCTCCTCGCCAGCTGTAGCGAACGGGGTTGTGTATGTGGGCTCGTCCGATCGCAACGTGTACGCTTTCAACGGCATCACAGGGGTCAAGTTATGGAGCTTCACGACTTTCAGCATGATACTATCCTCGCCCGCAGTGGCGAATGGGGTGGTGTATGTTGGCGGCCAAGCCTGGACCCTGTATGCCCTGAACGCCGGCACCGGCACCGAGTTGTGGGCCTTCGGGGTCGATCCCAGCGTCGGGTACTCCACGCCCACGGTGGTGAATGGAGTGGTGTATGCCGGGGCAACCGACGGGAGCCTTTCCGCATTCGACCTGGCTGGAGGAACGAAGGCTATGCACATTGATTCCCTCGCACGGCCCGATCCGGCCACACTTGTTCCTGACTACACCCTGCTTCCCTCCGAGCCACAGCGAGGCGCAGTGCCAAGCCCAATCGATTAGGCCGCCGGGACAAATGACCTCAAACTCACTTCCGCTAGCAAGCAAGTTACAGGGCCGCGCGCGTCCGCAAGCCGTGCCGGACAAGGGGGACGAAATGACTCACCACCAACCAAACGGGCCGAAGGGCCAGTGCGCTATGCGCGATGTTCTTCCTGCTGGCGGTCGCCGCTTCAGGCGCACCTGCCGTCAGCCTTTCCGTTACGTCGGGACCGCCCACAACCAATCTGAAGGTTTCCGCAACCGGCTTTCCTCCGGGAGTGCTCATCGATGTCTATTTCGACGTCACGGATATGGCCTTGCGGGTGGCCGGCCCAAAGGGGGGCTTCTCGACTGTCTTACAGGTACCCGCCGCAACCCAGCCGGGAACGCATTGGGTGACGGCCGAGGTGCGGACCACGGGGGTCGCGGCGCAGCAATCGTTTCTGGTTAGCACCAATTGGGCGCAACAAGGTTTCACGGCCAAGGGCAAGCGGTACAACCCGTATGAAAACGTTCTCAGTCCTTCGAACGTTGGCTCGATAGATAGGGATTGCAGCTTCACCACCGGCGGCAGTGTGTACTCCTCGCCTGTGGTGGCGAATGGAATGGTGTATGTAGGCTCCCAAGACAACAAGGTGTATGCTCTGGACGCCACGGCGATAGGGTGTACTCCTCACCGGCGGTGGCGAATGGAGTCGTGTACGTGGGCTCACAAGACGGAAAGCTCTATGCATTCGACGTGGCCGGGGGAATGGAGGCGGGAAGGCGGAGCGATTCCGTCGCACGTCCCGATCCGGCCGCGCTGGTTCCTGATCGCACCCTGCTTCCGTCCGAGCCACAGCGCGCGACTGTCCCAAGTCCAATCGATTAGGCCGCCGGGTTGCCCCTGATCTGTCGGGGTCCTCCTCACCAGCGCGACCCTCAGCGGCGCGGACCTCCTCGGCGCGAACCTCAGCGCCGCGAATAGCTATCCCTCGGACTTCGGGCGGACCAGCGGCGCGGGAATCAGTCGTCCGTCGAGGCGTGCGCGGTCTGAGCGAACATATCACTTGCTAGTTGAACGGGCATTTCACACAGTACGATGGCCACGAGCCGCTTCGCCCGGATTGTTTGATATGTTACAGTCGCGAGATGTTTGTTCTAACTAATTACAGGGGCAAAATTTGATTAGGAGACTGTCGGGTTGTGCCCTGGCGCAAGCGGAGTGCGGGTTCAAGTCCCGCCCCGGGCACCATCAGTACTAAAGTACTCCGTAGGTTTCTGCCGTTTTTCGGGCGTTCAGGTATAGCGGCACAGCACGCTCCCGGTCTTGTGTCCTTAGATCTGCATCGCGACCAACCATCCGCTTGATCAGCAAGCGGACTTCGGAACCCCACCGATGTCCAAAGCCGACGGTGCAGCAACCATCTCCGCCTGCCTCGTCGCTACAATTCTTAAGTAGCGCGCGCACGCCGTTCCGCATCCTCCGTTGCGCGAACTGAAGGACCTCGACCTCGCTTGCCGACCATGGACTTGTGCTTTTCTCGCCGCACCTTCCTGTCTCTAGCGGCAACCTCAGTAACGGCCCCACTGCTACCTGCCCAGGAGCAACCCGGTGTCACGTTCAAGGCCGACGTCAAAGTTGTTAACCTGTTTGCCAATGTCCTTACAAAAAAGGGCGAGATCATTAATGATTTGTCGAAAGATGACTTCTTACTCCTCGAAGACGGACGGCCCCAAACCATTCGATACTTTTCGCGCGAGACAGATCTTCCGCTGACATTGGGCCTCCTGGTCGATACCAGCGCTAGCCAGGAGAAGGTCATCGACGCCGAGCGCACAGCGTGTTTCCATTTCCTGGACCAGGTGCTGCGCGACGGAAAAGATCATGTCTTCATCCTGCAGTTTGATACCAACGTTCTCGTCCGCCAGGGACTCACGGCGTCATTCGGGCAACTCAATGAAGCCCTCACCGCGGTCAATACGCAGTCTCGCAAGGAGCTGCAACAGGTCGGCGGCAGCACCTTACTCTACGATGCCGTTGTGTTTGCCTCGCAGAACGTCCTGAAGAAACAGCAGGGCAGGAAAGCGTCCATCGTCCTCACCGATGGCGTGGACTTCGGCAGCGAGGCTACCGTAGCAACCGCTATCGATGCCGCGCAGCGCGCCGACATGATCCTCTATTCAATCCTCTTTTCCGATTCTCATTATTACGGCGCCTTGGGCGGCGGACACGAGGGATCTGGCGTGCTCCAGCAAATGTCTCGCGAAACGGGCGGCGGCTTCTTTGAGGTCTCGAAGAAGCTGGGCATCGACCAGATTTTCCATACCATCGAAGGCGATCTGCGCAGCCAGTACAACCTGGGTTACGTCTCTGACAAGCCCGTGCGGCTGTCGGAGTTTCGTAAGATTCAGCTCGCCGCAAAGCAGAAGGACCTGGTCGTCCAGGCCCGTGATCGGTACTGGGCCCAGCGCTAGCCCGCGGGAGCGTGCGTTACCTTGACGGGGTGACCTTTCGGGTGCGCCCAGACTTCGCGAAGCTTTGGGTGGGCCAGAGCATCTCGGAAGTGGGCTCTCGAATCAGCCGTGACGGAATCCCGCTTACGGCTCTCATCACTCTCCACGCAAATCCAATGCAGATGGGCTTTTTGTCAGCCATCAGCAGTGCATCGGTCTTTGTCTTCGCGTTAGGTGCAGGAGTCGTCGTTGATCGACTCAAGAAACGGCCGGTGATGATTACCACTGATCTGTGCCGCGCGGCCTTGCTGTTGCTGGTCCCGCTCGCGGCCATGCTGCACTTGCTCTCGATGACGATCTTGATGACGATTGCGGGTATTGCCGGAGCGCTCACCGTCTTGTTTGACGTCGCCTATCAGTCCTATTTACCCGTTCTCGTAGCGCCGGATGAACTCCTCGACAGCAACCGCAGGCTCGGGATGTCCGCCTCAGCTGCCGAGTTGCTCGGACCTCTTCTAACTGGCGTCCTGGTGAAGGTGGTCACCGCACCGATTGCCATTTTCTTGGATGCCTTGTCTTTTCTCGTTTCCGCCACATCGGTCTGGGCCATCCGGAAGGCGGAGTCCGCTCCCGAGCCCAGCCACAGCGCCAGACCGTTGGCGGAAGCATTCGATGGGCTGCGGTTCATCTGGAATCATCCGTTACTGCGCGCATTACTGTTTCGTTCGGTGATGGCTTTCCTGGCGGGAGGCTTTTTCTTCACCCTCTATTTCCTGAACGCAACGCGCGTGGTTCACATGGGAACGCCAGCGCTTGGCGTGGTGGTTGCGCTGGGAGGCGCTGGCGGCCTGGCCGGTGCATCGCTGGCGGGACGTCTCTCGACACGCCTTGGCCGCAGCCGGGTCTTCTTCGCAGCGGCTCTTACGATCGCTTGTGCCCAACTATTGATCCCGCTCTCTGCCCAATTCCCGCGCTTCGGATTCATCTACTTATGCATCCAGCAACTCTTTGGTGACATGGCTTATATGGTCTACATCGTCAATCAGACGACGCTCCGGCAGTCGTTGGCCCCTCCGCGGATCCTCGGCCGCGTGAATTCGGCGATGCAGCTTGCTTCCATGGGGATGCTGCCGTTTGGCGCTCTCACCGGCGGTTACCTGGCGAGTCGATTCGGCATCGCCCAGACGCTTTGGGTTGCTTCAGCAGGTACCTTGCTTTCCTGCCTCTGGCTGATTCCGTTGGTCAAAAACAAGGAAGGTTGGGCGGCCCCGCTCACCTCGGATACTGCTTGAGCCTGGCGTGGCGGTAGAGTTCGCCGAATATTATGATTCAATGCAACTCCGTCTTCTAGCGGCACTGCTGGTTTGGACCGCTTGGCTCGCTGCCGAGCCGGTCTTTAACGTCAAGGACTACGGCGCCACGGGACGCAAAGCCGACGACGCCCGTCCGGCCATTCAACAAGCAATCGATGCCTGCGGGAAAGCGAATGGCGGCACGGTTTACTTCCCGCCCGGCGAATACACTTCAGGCCAACTGCATCTCCGGTCCGGAGTACGCATTTACTTGGAGGCCGGGGCAACGCTCTTTGCCTCGCTGGATTCGCATCAGTTCGACCCCGCGCCCAAGCCCGCCCTCATCTATGGCGAGGACCTCCACGACATCGCGCTCGAAGGCCGTGGAACGGTCGATGGCCAGTCGTCCTACGAGTGGCGACCCAATAACTTCACGGACTACTACATTCTCTCCAACCAGCGGCAGATGGAAGCGACCCGCAAGCCGCTGATGCGGCCTTTCCCCACCGGCTTTCCAAACGAAACCGTTTACCCGCGACTGGTCCTGTTGCTGCGATGTGCCGACGTCCGCATCACCGGGCTGAAATTCCTGAGGTCGCGCAGCTGGACCATTAATCCGTATGCCTGCAAACGGCTGTTGATCGACGGGGTCTACATCTACTCCAGCCAGAAAGAGGGCGTCTGGGCCGACGGCATTGATCCCGACGGATGCCAGGATGTTCGCATCGCCAACTCGACCATCGAGACTGGCGACGACGCCATTGTCTTCTATTCAACGGACAACTGGGGTCCGGTTCTACCGACCGAGAATGTTACGGTCACAAACTGCCGGCTTTCTTCATCCTCGAGCGCCATTAAGTTTTGTGACGGCAACTCGAAGGCCGTGCGTCGGGTTGTGATTAGTAACGTCACCATCACTAACTCCAACCGGGGGCTCGCCTTTATGGTGTTTGATGGAGGGATCGTGGAAGACATCGTCATCTCGAACGTCACCATCGACGCCCGTCGCTTCGATTGGTTCTGGTGGGGAGACGGCGATCCGATTCACTTCAACATTAAGCGCCGTAGCGAGGTCGATGGCACGAAGCGTGCTGATGAGCCGCAAGCCGGCATTATCAGAAACGTCACCATCCAAAACGTCATCGCTCATGGCACTGGAACGTCGGCCATCAACGGCCATCCCGATAGCTGGCTCGAAGGTGTCCGGCTCCAGAACGTCAGGCTATTTGTATCCCACGATTCGGAAGCTCCCTATGAGAGCACGACCTCTGCCATGGTGATAAAGCAGGCCCGCGATTTCGGGATGAAGGATGTCGAGATTCACTGGCAACCGCCCCATTCCAGCACCTGGGAAACGGGCCTCGTTGTCGAACAGGTGAAAGAAATGTCGCTCGACGGCGTACGTATCGAAACGGCTCCTGGCTCATCGCATCCCGTCGTGATTCTGAAGAACGCAGAAGGAGTCACCTTGCGCCATTCGCAGGCCGAGACGCTTCACATCTCTGGAAGCAAAACCAAATCGGTTCACCTTCTTCAGACCGAATCAAAGGTTACCTCCGATCCGGATGTGCCAAAAACTGCCGTCACGCGCAGCGTGAACTAGGGAGCTTGCATCAACTCCATGAGTTTGACCACGGTAGCCCAATTTCTGCCAGTGCTGACGGTGGCGAGCTTTGAATCAAAATAGCTATTGGTGAGCTTGGTCTTCGCGGCCCCGTTCGGCAGGTGCAGGTAGACTTCGCCGTTACGCACAACGAACGCATCGGGCTTCGAGCGGTCTGGATCCAGTTTAGCGACGCTTTGCGCAGTGGGCAGGTCGGCGAGGAAGAGCACATGGAGCGCCTTCGGATCCGCGCCCGGTTTCACGAACGGGTTGTTGGCGATGGCATCCGCGAGTTGCACAGCGGTTCGAAGAAGCACCGGAATCTGGTACCCGAACCGGTCGCCGATGCGCTTGGTGATTCCGCCGCAAAGATTCTCCAAGAGTCGCGAAGGCCCTTTAAAGATGACGTTCCCGCTCTGTATATAAGTCCGCGCGTCGGCGCATCCGGCGTCGAGGAAGATCTGAGCGAGATCCTTCATGGGTAGGATATTCTTGCCGCCAACATTGATCCCCCTCAGCAACGCAAGGTACGTAGACAAGGCCGCCGGCTTGGTCACAGGACATCCCGCATAGCAGTACCTGCCTATCATAATTGAAGAACGGACACGGTCATGACAACCCCCATCGTTACTCCCAAAGACGTCCACGCGAAGGCGCTCGCGATTAATCTTGACCCGACGAAATACGGCAGCATCGCCGAAATCGGCGCCGGGCAGGAAGTGGCGCGATGGTTTTTGCGCGCTGGCGCGGCATCCGGAACCGTAGCTCGCACCATCTCCGCTTACGACAAGATCGTGAGCGACAAGACATATGGCGCCGGTACGCGTTACGTCTCCAAAGAGCGCCTGTTGGCCATGCTGGATTTTGAGTACAAGCTGCTGACGCGAGAACTCGGAGCGGTTCGCGGCACGAACACCAAGTTCTTCGCCTTTGCGGATACGGTCTCGGCGCGCAACTTCCAAGGCACGAACGAACAGCATGGCTGGATTGGCATCCGGTTCCAGGCTGAGCCCGGTGGCGGGAGCAACGACGTGCTGTTGCATGTGAACCTGATGGACCACACCAACCAGCAGCAACAAGAGTCGGTGGGAAAGCTCGGGGTGAATCTGGTCTATGCGGCTTTTCACGAACGTGACTCTTCGCAGGAGTTCCTTAAGAGTCTTTACGAGGAACTAACCCCCGGCAACCTTGAGATTGATGTCCTGGAACTGGCAGGGCCGGCGTTTAAGGAGTTCGACCATCGCTTGTGGTGCCTTGAACTGCTCGGCCTCGGCATGGCGCCGGTGATTGCTTTTGATGGTGATGCCAAAGTGACTGAGCCGTCGTGGGTGCTCCGCAAACGGCCGCTTGTAGTCCATCGGGGGACAGTTGCGACCGGAGAGCCGTACCACAAGCAGGCCCTAGAAGCGTCCGAGCGGCAGCTACGCCTGGAAGAGCCCGTACTGTCCCGCGAGCCCGCCTCCATCGTTGAGATCACGACGCGAAGTGCAACGGGCACGACCGGCGACTTGAATCTCCCCGCCATCCTGGCGCGTGTCGAGGGCGTAGCCCACTTCGGGGGTGTGGTGGTCTCTGTCTATCCGGAGACGTACCGGCTCGTGGAGTATCTGCGCCGCCATACCACTGAGCCGGTTCGGCTGGTGGCAGGTGTCTCGTCATTTGCCCGAATCCTGGAGGAGAGCTTCTACAAGGACCTACCCGGCAGCATTCTCGAAGGCCTCGGGAAGCTACTGGCAACTAACATGAAAGTTCACGTGGTCCCAATGGCGCGGGACGAGTTTATCCAGGTTCTGGGTGGTATTCCGGAAGGTCTCACCCTCAGCGAGACGGTGAAGGGTCTGGTCACTGCCGATGACCTCCACTTTCAGCCCCCGAACGGTCACCTTTACAGGTATGCTCGTGATGCTGGTCGAATTGTCCCGCTCCCTGTTTCGGCCGAGTGAGCGTAACCGGATTTCGATACAGTAAGTTAGGGTTCTAGAAACGCACTGGTCCTGACCCGCGTATACATAGTGAGTCCCTGATGTTGCGCCTTCTGTCCGTACTGCGATTGCTGTTGCCTCTGACGTTGTTGGTTGCCACTTGCGCCTCCGCCCAGGATGATGCCAAGAAGGATGACACGGTCGTCTTCAAGAGCGACGTCGCCTTAACGCGCGTGGATGCACAGGTTGTGGACCGGGATGGCCGCGCCGTAACCGGGTTGCAAGTCGAGGATTTCGTTCTGAAGGTCGACGGCAAGGTGGTGCCGATCCGGAACTTCGCCAGCGAGGACATGCCGATCGACATCCTGCTGCTGTTGGATGTGAGCGGAAGCATGGGGCCGCATGTGCAACGGATCGCACAAGCCGCCCAGCAGGCGTTGAACGTGCTAACCGACAAGGACCGGGTGGCGATCATGATCTTCGACACCAACACCCGGGTGCGCCTGCCGTTCAAGAGCAACCACAGCGACGTGACGAGTGAGCTCAACCGCATCATTCGCTCCGAGCGGTTCAACGGCGGAACCCGGATCACGCGAGCCATGCTGGATGCGGCAGCCTACCTACAGAAGCAAGCCCGGCCGGAGGCCCGGCGTGCGATCGTGATTCTGACGGACGATCAGACCCAAGACGAAGAAAATGAGCCATACGTAGAGTCGGCCCTGGCTCGCGCCAACGCCATCATGAGCTTCCTACAGGCTCCGTATGAGCCGCCTACTGGCATGTATGGCGGCGGTGGTGGACACCCGCGCAGTCCGGGCACCTGGGGCAGCGGCGGTACATGGGGAACAGGCGGAGGCTGGCCGGGCAGCGGCGGTGGGGTCGGATTGCCGGGCGGCCGTGGCCGCATGGGCGGAGGCGACATGTCCCATACGGCAGGGACGGCCACCATCGCCGGCGACTCCGGCGGCGACGTGATGCAGATCAGCGATGCTTCGGCGCTCGAGGATACTCTGGCAAGACTGCGCCAGCGCTACGCGCTGCACTACTACCTGCCAGAAGGCTCGAGGCCGGCGGAGGAGCGGACCGTGCTGGTAACCCTCTCGCAAGATGCCAAGCGCCGGTACCAGCAAGCCGAGGTGCGTTACCGGCGGGTCTACATGGCCGGGAACAACGGCGAACGCTCGGGACCGACCGTGGTGACCAAGACGAGGGCGCCAGTCGAGGAAGTATCCGATCCGGCCGCGACAGCGACAGACAGCCAGCCGACTCCCAAGCGGAGACGCGTCGCGGTAAACGAAGACACCAATGGGCCGCGCACCGTGGACCCGGAGCCTCAGAGTTCAGGCCCACAACCGGATCCTGCTCCGGCACAACCGACCCCTCCATCGACGCAAGCTTCGCAGCCAGCCACCAATCAAGGCTGGCCCAAAGCAGACCCACCGAATCCTCCACCGAACTAAGGCTGGGGCGCTGTTAGGCTGCGAATGCGCTCCAATGTTTCGAGCAGAACCTCCGACTCCTCGATCGGAAGCGGGACCTCTTCAGGCTCTAACTCTTCTTCCACGTCATCTCCCTCTGACTCCAACTCGGCTTCTCCATCCCCTTGGTCTATGGGCTCTTCGGCCTCCTCATTCCTCGCATCAAGTGGCGCATAGCCTTCCAGGATTCCAAAGCTGACCTTGGCGGAGCGCAGGTCGACACCAAATTCGTAGGCCTTGTCGACATCGAAGTGCCCGGATTTGAAGCAAAGTTGGTCCAGGAGGTCGAGCAGCGCGAAGGCTTTGGGAAGCCGGTCCTCGGCGGGCGTGGTGGCCAGTTGGTTGAGGGCGGCAAAGATTGCGTCGGTATTCATATCCGACCAGTATTGTATGCAAGTCGCCGGCCCACTATTCGTTCCGGATGACGGATATGGGATCGACGCGGATCGCTCGCAGGGCCGGGAGCAGGCTGCCTGCCAGCATCATGAGACCTGCCAGGCAGACGCCGCCAATGAAGGTGGGTGGATCGGCGGGCCGAACCCCTGCGAGGACGGACTGCATCGAGATGGCTGCGGCGTAAGCGAGCCCAAGTCCCAACACGACACCAACTCCGCACAGGACGGCCCCTTCGCGCAGAACCATCCCGAAGATGTTTCGCGACTCGGCTCCCAGTGCGATCCGAACGCCGATTTCCTGGGCCCGGCTGGAGACCGCAAAGGACAGCAAGCCGTGGATTCCGACGCCCGCCAGGAGGAATGCGAGCAGTGCGAAGCCGCCGAGCACACGCACTTGTAAGGCACGAGGGGCGCTATCGGATTGGACGATATCAGCGAGGCTCTGCACATCGGATATGGGCTGTTCGGGATCGGCCGTGGCGACGATGCGGCGAATGGCCGGCATAACGGAACCGGGATCGCCAGACATTCGGATGGCGAGATCTTTCGGTGCGTACCAGGTGTACCAGTCGTCTTTCATCTGTTTGTAGGGCAGGTAGACTTGTGGCTCGCTCGTTCTCTCCAGGCCGCGAACGCGGACGTTACCGACCACTCCGACGACGGTGCGCTCGCTTTCCGCAAAGTTGAAATGATGGCCCAGCGGACTGCCTTTAGGCCAATAGCGGCGAACGAAAGAATCGCTGACCACGGCGACCGGAAGTGTCTGGAGCGTATCAGCGTCGCTCACGTCGCGACCCGCCAGCAGGGGAACGGCCATAGTCTTGAAATAGCCGGGCGTGGCGACGCGCATGCTGGCGCGCTCAAGTTCTGTGGGGTCGTGCAACTTCCCGTCCACTGCGACCGGCAACACCCCGCCTCGCCAGACGATCGGCATGGAGGTGACGTAAGCAGCGCTGGTGACGCCGGGCAGCGACTGAACGTCTGAAAGAACCTGCTCGTAAAACTGGGTGCGCTTCGCGGTAGCTTCGTACTTAGGCATGGGCAGCGATGTGCGCATGGTCAACACACCCTCCGCTTGAAAGCCCGGGTTTGTCCTCTCGATACGCCACAGAGCGCGAATCAGCAAACCACAGCAAATCAACAGGACCACGGACGATGTGACTTGGCCGATCACCAGCACGCCGCGCAGACGCTCGCGCCTTCCACCAACCCCGGATCGCGAACCTTCCTGCAGCCCTCCGACGCCGGCCTTTGCGCTGCGCAAGGCGGGAAGCGTTCCAAAGCCGACTCCGGTCAGGGTTGTGATCAGAGCCGCGAAGCACAGAACACGGAAGTCAACCGCCGGGACTTCCGCGATGGGTAATGAGTTCGGAACCAGTTTCGCCAAAAGCGGAGCGGCAGCGACCGACAGACACAGCCCGAGCGCGCCACCGGCCAGCGCCAGCAAGAGGCTTTCGGTCAGCAACTGGCGCACAAGCCGTTCGCGCCCTGCGCCGAGAGCTGTTCTCACGGCAATCTCTTTTCGTCTGACCATGCCGCGCGCCAGCAGCAGGTTGGCGAGGTTGGTACAGGTGATGAGTAACAGGCAGAGAGAAGCAGCGACCAAGGCATAAAGCAGCATCTTCGAACGATAGGAAACCTGGTCACGCAGGTTTTCTACGACGGTTGACACATGGGCGTTCTCCTTGGGGTACTGCTTCTCCAGTTGCGACGCGACCACGCTCATCTGGGCCAAGGCCTGGGCTGACGTCGTGCCGGGCGAAAGTCTGGCAACCACATTCAGATAGTTGTCATTGCGGTCCGCAAACTCACTCTCCTCGAAGCGCATGGGTGTCCAGAGTGTCACGTCCCTGCCAGGGAAGTAGAAGTCCTGGCGCATGACGCCGATGACGATGTAAGGCTTACCGTCGAGAATCAACTTCTTATTGAGAACGCCTGGGTCGGCACCGAACCGGGATCGCCATAGAGTATCGCTTAGGATTACGGTTCCGGCCGCTCCGGCGCGATCATCTTCGGTGCTGAAAACGCGTCCCAGCGCGGGTTTTACCCCGAGCAGCGGAAACACATCCGCTGTGACACTGGAGCCCTCCAGGTAAATCGGTTGGCCATCACCACTCAGATTCACGGCCAAGCCGCGGTAAGCGCCCATCGATTCGAAGACTGTGCCCATGTGCTTCCAATCGCGGTAGTTGGCCGGCGACGCTTCCATCTCCGGGTAATTCGGAACTCTCTCCCATACCGTGACGAGTCGTTGCGAATCGGGGAACGGCAGGGGGCGGATCAACACGTGATCCGTAATGGAGAAGGCCGCGGTGGTGGCGCCTACGCCCAGGGCCGTCACTGCGATGACCGTCAGGGTAAAGCCGGACGACTGACGCAGCGTGCGAAACGTATGTCGGAGATCCTGGCGCAAAACATCCCAGTGCGCCTGGATGGCCGTGACGATCAGATCGGCCACGGTTTCTAGCCACAAAGCCAGCCATCCAAAGATCGAGGCAACGTCACGGCGCCGGCGCGCGTAGACAGCCCGCATCTCTGAGCCGTACTCACTGCGAAACGAGGCCGGCAAAAGATAGAGAAGTGTACTGTAAAGCATTAGGCACTTCCTGTCACGAAGCCGCTTACACGAGCGAGTTCGACGAGTCCCACCAGGCGCCGAGCCTCCGCCCTGGCAACCTCCTGCCCGAACGGTGCGATGCGGTAGTAACGGCGGCGCTCGTCATCCAACTCCGGCTCGGGCCGGTCAGCTGTTTCGACAATAAGACCCTGCTCCAACATGCGTTGGATGGATCGGTAGAGGGTACCTGCGCTAAGCCTCAGTTCGCCGTCGGTGCGGGCAGCGACATCCTGAATGATTCCATAGCCATGGCGGTCCCCATCAGACAGCGCAAGGAGGATGTGGAAGGTCGCCGGCGGCAGCGGTAAAAGCGGGCTGGGATCGAGAAAAGGACTCATCTCTTCCAGAATATAGCCAGTATGGATATATTGTCAATGGCTATATGTGTCGCCCTAACCCCATCGTAGGGTGGGTCCCCGACCCGCAATCGACGCCTGGTCGATTCGCTCTTACGGTGCATTCTCCTCAATGAACACCAGTTCCGAGCTATTCGGAACCGCGAGTACCACAGTCAGTCCTCGCTCCAGAAGTTCGCGGCCAACCACCCTGTCATCCGGAGCGCTGTGGTCATGAAAACGAATTCGATATTGCTTATCCGCTGCGACTCCCTTTAGCAAGAAGGTGTGCTCGCTTTCGTTCTCCGCCGATCCGCGAAACGCGTAGACCACTCCCTTGCCGCGTCGTGGAGCGAAATACTCAATCGCATCCCAATGGACTCCGTCCGGGCGAGGCGAGATGTGGAACAGATCCGCGTCGCGGATGAGCGGCCGCAACTCCGCTTTGTAAACTCGTATCTCTTCCTTCGCCGCCGCACGCTGCTGCTCACTCCACGCATCCGTGTTCTGCATGATCGTGAGCCACCCCATCATCCCGCTGCGCAGCATGTAAAGGAAGTTCTCAATCCGGGGCGCCGGCCATTTCTCGACGTAATCTTCCAGCATGGCGGCCGGCAGTAGTTGGCTGGCGTCGTAAAAGGCCCTACGGTTCGAAAGCGGATCGTAGGCATCGGTGATCGAGAAGTAGTCGCCGTGCGCGGCACTGCCAAAGTCCACCATGCGGCCCCCGTCGTTGCAGACTTCCAGCAGCAAGTCCGGATGTCGCCTCCGAAGATTGGAATGGATATCGTAGTAAGCTCTCACCGCGTGATAACTGACGTCAGTGGAGTTTGAGCTCTCCACAAAAAACGCGCCGTCGCTTTTGACGATGAACATGTGCGCGCGATCGGGTGGTGCGTGCGGATGATCCTCGCGCACGCAGCCCTTCGCCACCAGGTAGCCATCATGTTCCAGCATGTCGAGGTGGTAGTCATTGACGATCCGGTGGACCTCGCTTTGCGCATAAACCTGTGCGGCCGGCTCACCAATGTCGATGCTCTGGCCTTTGAATTCTTCCGGCTTCCAATCGGCGGGCACGTCGGCAACGGTCCAGTCGCGAACCCTCGGATCGCGCAGATTCAAAGATCCGGCTGTTGTGCCCAGCGCGGCCTGCGTCCAGTCCACCCACAGCCCGAATTTGAGCCCGCGACGATGCGCTTCATCGGCTATCACCGCGAGCCCGTGCGGAAACTTCGCTGGATCCGGATACCAATCGCCAACGCCTCGAAACCAGCCGGCATCGATATGGAACATGTCGAGGCCGAGTTCGGCCGAATCGCGAATCATCCGGCGGGCCAGTTCGTCGTTGACTTGCATTCCGCTTCCCCAACTGTTGTTCACCAGTAGCGGGTAATTGGGGTTGTGCCAGGCGCGCGGATTGGTGAGCACTTGACGCACCCAAGGCCTGAGCACGTTGCCCATGGCATCAATACCGCCATCGAAAGCTCCGAGGAAAACCGTAGGCGTGTCGAAACGTTCACCAGGCATCAGGCGCGTGCGAAACCGGCCGGGGTCGGGATTGAGTCCGACGAAGCCGCGCAGCGATGTTTCGTCGCGCTGCACCGTGAGTCGCGTGCGGCCGCTAAACTCCAACCCGGCATACCAGCCGCCACGTGTACTCTCGCCGTTCTCCACGGCGAGAAAAGGTATGATCTCGCGCGGATCGCCTTCTCGTGGATTCGCATACGTACTGGATGTGCCGGTCCACTTGGCGCCAACTGGGAAAGGAATCCGGTGTGTCCCTTCGGCTGACGGTTGGCCCGCTCCCTTCTCGACATAGAACTCTTCCAAAGCCACCTTCCGGTCAAACTGCCATTGGAACTGGAAACTGTCCTGCAGCGGAATCCACAGCGGCCGCGACTCGCGATTCTCAATGTGAATCGTATGTTCAATCGGGCCTGTTTCCGCGGCCGCTCTCCACTCCCAGGTCAAACGCAGCTTGGGTGAAACGGAGTCGTAGACAAAGGCTACATGGCGATTGTCCGCGTGGCTTGCTTCGCGGTTGAAGGTCCACAGGATGGGAACCCTTTGGGCGTCGATCTCTACCGAATCAATTAACGTTTCCCAAGCGCTGCTGATCCACGTATTATCGGTGGCGCCTCTCAAACGGAGCACTCGTGGAGCGGTCGCCTCAGCCCGCAGTTCGAGCGTTGTCTGTTCTGTCCGAATGCTCGCAGCCATCTGACAAAACGCGCAGTTGACCAAGCCAAAAAGCACTGCCAAGGCTAAACCACAGGCTCTTTGCGGACGCCCACCCTTGAGGTTAGGCGGAATGTACGAGTTCCATTCCGAGTTGAACGGCCTTTCTGGAAAACGCCTTAACGCGCTGATCGTGATACTTATGCTCATAGAACTGGTACCCTCTCACCCTACTGGAACAGCCGGACCCAGGCGTCCTGCAAAGTCTTGACCTAGTAACCACATAGACGACCGTTCTCCCGCTCCACCGACTATTTTTTGGTTTCATCAAGTTCGCCACTCATCCAAGGTTTCCGAATGTTGCATAATTTTTCCGCGTCAGAGTGACCATCCCTGACGTGGACCTTTGTCGTGCCTTTGAGGCCCTCTCATGCTTTCTCCCCAATTCCGCGGCATCATCCTCGAACCTTTCAATCACAAGTAGTTTGGCAATTTTGCCCGCCACCCTTGTAGCCGCCAGGATGCAGCCCATGCCGCCCGACCTGTTACGAAGGCGAAAGCCAGCGGGTTTTGGATCAATACGCGGAGCCGTCGTTGCTTCGTTAGGATAGGAGTACTGATGCGTCGAACCGTCGTCATCGCCATTGCGGGGCTTTGTTTCCTGCTTTTATTGGCGCTTGTCATCTGGCAGGGGTCCTTCGACTTTGGCACGTATGGGCCGACCGACTTCCGTGAAACGGTCGTCATTTGGGGCGTTTCTACCTTTATCTTCATCCTCACCGTAACGCTCGGCTTCATGCTGGTGCGGGCCTTCGTGAAGCTGTACATCGAACGCCAGGGAAACAAAGAGGGTTCGCGGATCCGCTCGAAGCTGCTGGTTGGATCGCTTGCCTTGACGCTTACCCCGGTGCTGTTCTCGGTCTTCTTCAGCGTCTATGCGCTGAACCGCAACCTCGACCACTGGTTCAGCCGCCCCGCGCAGCAGATCCAGATGAATCTGCGCGACGTGGATGCCGCGTTCCACACTGAGTCCCAGGAGCGCGCGCAGGCCCAGGTCGAATGGCTCAGCCTTCTCCCGCAAACGCGGCGTGCGGCGGTGGACGCCGATGTGGATCAGCCGTTCTTCAAGAAAGTCTGCGAAGACAAGGGCATCCGCGAACTGGTGATTCTGCGCGCCGATGGCACACCTCTCCTGCTGTACAGAAAAACCGGGGAGCATGTGAATCCGGTGCTTCGGGTGGAAGCCAAGATCCTGGATGGAACGAACTACCTGGGCCGCATCAGCGCGCTTTCCGAGTTGAGCGTTGACCTGGCCAGCAAACAGGATTCTATCCAGAGCTACATGAATGAGCAGAACCGGCTGGCCGATAAGCGGAAGTATTACAAGAACGCCTACTTCCTGCTGATCGCTCTGATTGCGCTGTTCGTACTCTTCGTTGCGGCTTGGATGGCGCAGATTCTGGCGCGCCAGATCAGTATTCCCATCTCGGCGTTGCTGGGCGCGGCAAAGGAAGTGCGGCAGGGCAACCTAGCCTATCGCGTGCGCGTACGAGCCATGGATGAGCTGGCCACCCTGGTGCGCGCCTTTAATGAAATGACCGGCGAACTGGAGGCGAACTCCAAGGAGCTGGAGGCGCGGCGCCGGTTCACCGAAGCGATCCTCGAAAGCATTCCGACCGGCGTCATTTCCGTTTCCGAGGACGGCCACATCGGGCGTGTGAATCGCGCCCTCAGCGGCATCTTCCCGAATGAGCAGGTGGCGTCAGCGCGGCGCCTGGAGGATCTCTTCGCGCCGGAAGACCTGAGCGAGATCCGTTACCTGATGAAGCGCGCCGGCAGAACGGGCGCGGCGGGGTCGCAGCTGGAAGTGGTGCGCAATCAGACGGTGCGACAACTGGCAGTGACTGTCTCCGCTTTGCAAATGCGCCGCGGGTTTGTGCTGGTGATTGAAGATACCAGCGAACTGCTGCGCGCCCAGAAGGCGGCGGCGTGGCAGGAAGTGGCGCGCCGGATTGCCCACGAGATCAAGAATCCGCTGACGCCGATTTCGCTCAGCGCGGACCGGATCGCGCGCCAGTTGCGGCGCGTGAAACTGCCGGAAGGGATGCGCGCCATTATCGACGAATGCACGCGCACCATTGAGCAGGAAGTGCAAACGGTCAAACAGTTGGTGGACGAGTTCTCGCAGTTCTCGCGGTTTCCCGCCGCACAGCCGGTGCCGGCCGATTTGAACGAGATCGTCAAGGGAGCGCTGGACGTGTTCGCCGGGCGGCTGGATGACATCACTTTAGTGGTGGATCTGCATCCCGGGCTTCCGCAAGTGCTCGCCGACCGGGAGCAGATGAAGCGCGTCATTGTGAACCTGGTGGATAACGCCGCCGAGGCCATGAACGATTCCGCGGTGCGCGCGCTGACCATAGGAACAAGGCCGGGCAACACAGCCGATACGGTGGAGGTGTGGGTGACGGATACCGGCTCGGGCGTTTCGCCGGTCGATAAGGAAAAGCTGTTCCTACCTTATTTTTCGACCAAGGAACGTGGAACGGGATTGGGGCTGGCGATCGTGAGTCACATCGTCACCGAACATCACGGCCGGGTTCGTGTCGAGGATAACTATCCTTCCGGCGCCCGCTTCATCGTTGAGCTCGCGGCTAACGTCAGTCTCGAATCCGACTCCGCGGAGCGCTTGGCCCAGGCGGCAACCGAGAGCACGGAGAAATCGCCAGTGGCGGCGAAGGGGTAGTGCGGCGACCATTCATTGAGCGTGATGCGGAAAAGTAAAGTCCTTATTGTCGACGACGAAGCGAGTATCCGGCAGTCCCTCGGCGGAGCTCTCCGGGACGAAGGGTATCTCTGCCAGGTAGTGGCCAGCGGCGAAGCCTGTCTCACCGAGTTATCGGGAGAAGTGTATGAAGCCGTGCTGCTCGATATCTGGATGCCTGGCATCGATGGACTCGAAACACTGTCTCGCATTCAGGAACTGCCGGTCGCCGGCCGGCCTGCCGTCATCATGATCTCCGGTCATGGCAACATCGAAACCGCTGTGAAGGCCACCAAGCTCGGCGCCTTCGATTTCGTAGAGAAGCCGCTGACCATCGACAAGGTCAGCTTGGCATTGAAGAACGCCATTGAGCAGCGCCGCATGGAAGTGGAGCTCGACCGGCTGCGCGAAGAAGACGGGGCTGCTCCCGAGATCATCGGCGTCAGCGTCCCGATGAAGGCGCTCCGGCAGCAGCTTAAGTTGATGGCGGCCACGAACGGGCGCGTCCTGATCTATGGCGAAAGCGGTACCGGCAAGGAACTGGTGGCGCGCGCCATCCACCGCTCCAGCGAGCGCGTCAACGGGCCGTTTGTAGAGGTCAATTGCGCGGCGCTGCCGGAAGACTTGATCGAGAGTGAGCTCTTTGGTCACCGATTTACCAATCTGGATGGGACTGCGGATGTGAAGATCGGTAAGCTGCAGAAAGCGCATGGCGGGACCTTCTTCCTGGATGAGGTGGGTGATATGAGCCTGAAGACGCAGTCGAAAGTGCTGCGTGCTTTAGATGAACATCGCTTTGAGCCAGTGGGCGCGCCGCAGTCGATACAGGTGGATGTGCGCGTGGTGGCGGCCACCAACAAGAATCTGGAGAAAGAGATTGAGCGCGGTAATTTTCGCGAGGACTTGTTCTACCGGCTCAACGTGATTCCTTTTACCGTGCCGCCGTTGCGCGAGCGCGAGGAAGACATTCCGCTGCTCGCGTCGCATTTTCTGGGCGAGTTCTCCAAAGCCTACGGACGTAAGCCCAAGGAGCTTTCGAAGGACGCCATGGATGCGCTGGTGGCGTACCATTGGCCCGGTAATGTGCGCGAACTTCGCAATCTGATGGAGCGCATTGTGATTCTCCATCCGCAGCACCGGATCGAAGCGCGGCATCTTCCGCTTGAAACCACCAAGCGAGCCGTGGCCAGGGTGGGAGAAGGCTTCGGCAGCTTGCAGGATGTGAAAGAGGCGGCGGAGCGGGATTACATATTACGGAAGCTGGAAGAAACGGGCGGCAACGTGACCAGGGCTGCGGACCTGCTAGGCCTGGAGCGAAGCAACTTGTACCGCAAGATGAAGAGCCTCGGCATTCTCACCAAAGAAGCGGAGCGCACACCCTAACCCGCTTCGCGCTCGTCATTCATCAAATGAGCTGGCATGGCTGTTGAGACGGAGCGTGTTCGCAAACTGAGTGAGCGGCCTTTTCGGGACGGGGCGCGGTATGTACTTTATTGGGCCCAGATGAACCGCCGGGTGGAATCCAACCACGGTTTGCTCTACGCAATCGAGCTGGCGAATCGAAAGGGCTTGCCGGTTCTCTACTATGAGGGGCTGACCTGTTCCTACCCATCCGCGAACGACCGGCTGCATACCTTCATACTTGAAGGCGTGCCCGATACAGCCAGGCGGCTCAAGAAGCGGGGCATTGGTTATGTGTTCTACGTGAGGCGCCGGAAGAGCGATTCGAACGATGCGCTTTACCAGTTGGCCCGGCATGCGGCGGCGGTGGTCACGGACGACTATCCCACGTTCATCGTGCGAGAGCACAACGCGCGGGTGCCGGCGAAGCTGGAGGTTCCGTACTTCGTGGTGGATTCCAGCTGCGTCGTGCCTATGAGCACGATGGAAAAGCGAGAGTACGCGGCGTACACGATTCGCCCGAAGATCAGGAAGACATTGGCACGATACTTGAAGCCGGCGGATGGGGTTCGTCTGAAGCACAAGTATCCGCAGGCGGCCCCGCACGCGTTGCACACGGAGGTGCTGCGGGAGGAAATACCGGCGCTGGTGGCGAGTTGCGAGATTGACCATTCGGTGACGCCGTCACCATCGTTCACGGGCGGGCGTGACGTGGCAGAGCGGCGCATGGATTACTTCCTGGAGAACAACCTCCGCCGTTATGCCCGCGAGCGGAATGAACCGGGAGCCCGAGCGACGTCGGGCATGAGCCCGTATCTGCACTTCGGGCATATGTCGGCGCTGGAGATTGCGCTGAGCGTCAGAGACTACGCGGAAGAGCACAAGCTGATGGCCGAGGAGTATCTGGAGGAGTTGATCGTGCGGCGTGAGCTGGCGTTCAACTACGCGCGTTTTGTGGAGCGGCCCGACCGGTTGGAAGATCTGCCGGACTGGGTACAGCAGACCATGCGCAAGCATGCGGGCGACAAACGCGACCCCCTCTACACGCGGCGGCAACTGGAGAGCGCGGAGACCTATGACGAGCTGTGGAATGCGACGCAGAAGGAGATGCTGTTGCGTGGCAAGATCCACGGCTATTACCGGATGTATTGGGGTAAGAAGATCCTCGAATGGTCGGCAACGTACCAGGAGGCAGTGGACACGATGGTGGCGATTCACGATCGTTATGCCCTCGACGGGCGCGACCCGAACACCTATACGGGAATCCTGTGGTGCTTTGGGCTGCACGACCGCCCGTGGTTCGAGCGGCCGATCTTCGGGACGATCCGTTACATGTCTTTGGATGGAATGAAGCGCAAGACGAATATGCGTGCTTACCTGGAAGAAATCGCCTACCTTGAGAGGACGGGGAAAGATCCGGAGCCGGCTAGTGAGAGGTTGGGCTTATTCTGAACGACAGGGCGTGAATCCACGTGGCGTCGACCACAACCACCCGGTCTGTTCCGGCACCTTAAGGCCGAAGTCGACGCCGGCCGCAGCGCCATCGGGCACTTCGGCGACGGCACTTCGGCGACAGGCCGTGAGTGCATGGAGTGCATCCCTGTCGTGAGACACGAACTTAGGGGACAGGTAGCGCACCGTAGCCTTCAATCGCTTCCTTCCATCGATAAAACAGCTTTCGAGCGATGCCAAATTCCTTCGCTAGTCGGCCTGGCTTCTCGCCTGCAATCATCCGTTCTACTGCTGCTCGCTTTAACTCCGGGCTAAACCTTCGCCGGTCTTCCGGCTTGTGCTCTGCCATCCAGTTCTCCTTTCAGAAGAAGTCCCATTCTCCCTGTCTCACTCTTGGGGTGCACTCCAGGAGATGTGGCCCCACATGGCTTATCATGATGGGCTGCGCCCTACAGAGGATGGCAGCTCACTTCCGTCCCCGGGTCTTCCGCGGCGACGAGCGTTTACAGTCCTTCTCGAATGGGGCTGTTAATCAGCCTCTCCGACAACCAGACTCCTGACCTGGTTAGTGTTTCGCTTCTCAGCCTCAATCTGCCGCAGTTTATGCAAAGATGCCAGATGCAATAAAAAGGCGAGCGGCACCAGAAAAACCGGAATCATCACGAGCGGGAACGCGCTTATTAGCTCATTCGGTCTATCAAAGGCCAGCATCTGCAGGGGCGAGGGTGAGCTCAAGAATCCGGTTGTTAAGGCCACCACCAGATCCACGATGCCAAGCAAATTCCAGACTCGGAGCCATCCAGACGAGCCGCGCGCGCCACGCGCGAAAGCGATGCCGACCACCGGTGCAAACAGCCCAACGATCACGTCGCCGACTCCAGCCGGCCACGCAAACACGCCGGGCAGCCATCCTCCCGCCAACAGTGTGAGGAAGACTAAGCCCTCCACTCGAAACACCTGGACACTTGTGATCCAACTCATCGGAACGGATTCGATGATGCGCCTCAGCGCAGGCACGCGCCGGAACAGTGTGACGCCGGCTGCCATCGGGAGCACTAGACCAAATGGGACGGTCGGAACGCCGGAAAACGTGCCCGCGTAAAAGCCCGACCAGGAGAGCGCCAAGGAGGCAAAGAACCACACCATTAGCATCGCCGAACCAAGCCAAAACGCGCTTCTGCGCTCACGGATCGGTAATCCTGTGAGCCGGAGCGCGCCGTGCAATCCAAACACCATCGCGGCCACAACCACGACGCTTCCGAGTAGTACATCAGGGACCAAATAAGTGGGTATCAGGTCTTTCATATTGTTCACTCCTCGTGGCTTGACTATTCCTATCGATATGGATGTAGATACATTCAATTGGTTGCAGACAATCGTAGGCGGGCTCGCCGTTGTCCTGATATAAATGTAGATACAGGCATCTGTGAATGTCATGCCGGAGAACTTCAGAACGCACAAGAAAACCGCGGTTCGGTTGCCATGCACGTGTGCCAATCTTCGAAGGGCCGTCCGGGTCGTTACCCAGTTTTACGAGGACGTGCTGCGCCCGACCGGCATAAGCGCCACGCAGTTCACGCTCCTTCAAGCGCTGAACGAAGTGCCAGAGGTCTCCCAGAAGCAACTGGCCGAGTTGCTTGAGATCGACAGCACAACTCTTACCAGAACGCTGGCTCCCTTGCGCCAGAGAGGCTGGCTGCGGTCAGAGGCGGGAAACGACCGGCGAGAATTGCGGCTTTCACTGACGCGAGCGGGGCAACGGCACTACGACCAGGCACTTCCCTATTGGCAGACCGCTCAGAAAGGGATGGAGCAAGCGTTGGGGAAGAAGAACTTGAGCCACTTCGTAGACGCAGCGATTCTAACGGCTAGCGCAGCGCTGAGACCCGGCTGAAGAACAACCCCCGACGTTCCAACGCGCTGAATCTGGCCGCTCCGTTGCGGATGACGACAACCGGGGAGTGGCCGAATGCGATGCGCTCAGCCGGAGTCAATCCCGCATGCTCTGGGTGCGCATCCAAAGGGGGACCGACTTCGCTTTCACGAGCCATCCTGCAAGGCCACCGGAAGTGCTGCGTGCTATGCAGCTACAATTCAATCGCAGTACGATGCGGGATCGAAAGCCCAAGGGCGGCGACCAAGTCGCGCGAAGAAAGAGGCACATGGCGGCCGTTCGGAGAAGACTATTTATAGTGTTGTGTTCAGCCGCGGCCCTCGCCGTCCTGGGATCAGAGGCCGCCGCACAGTCGGTGCTGAGGCGTCACGTGCATCAAGAGAGGAGGGAGGCGGAGCCCTTAAACCGGCTGCCGGCGAATCAGTCCTTGCGTCTGAACATCGCTCTGCCCCCGCGCAACGAGGCAGAGTTAGACGATCTCTTGGTGAAGCTCAACGACCCAAAAAGCCCTTTTTTCCATCAGTTCCTCACCGTGCAGGAGTTCACCGACCGGTTTGGTCCCAGCGAGGCGGAATACGCGGTAGTGCGCTTCGCGGAGGAGAATGGCTTGACCGTCACCGGACCTTCCGCGAACCGCATGCTGGTGAATGTCACCGCACCGGTAGACAGAATTGAGAGAGCTTTCCATGTGACCATTCGCATCTACCAGCACCCGACTGAGCCCCGCACATTCTATGGGCCCGACCGGGAGCCCTCGGTGGAACTGGGTGTGCCGCTTTGGCATATTACCGGCCTGGATAACTCTTCGCTGCCGCGTCCCGCCGGTCTGAGTCAAGTTTTGACGGCAAAGGCCAGACAACCGGCTCGGGGCCGGGGGGAAACTTTCTCGGCAGCGATCTACGGGCGGCCCATATGGCGAGACCGCCCTCACTGGCTCGGGCCACAGTTTCCACGACATCGTCCGCGGCAGCAATGGGACGTATTCGGCGCATAAGGGCTACGACTTAGTTACGGGCTGGGGCGGTCCGAACGGCAGCGGTTTGATGGACCTTTCACCGCATTGATGCCGGTCGCAACGGGTCGAGCAACCTACGATGAGCAGTATGTTGAGAAATAATTATCACCGTCTTTCGCGACGGGAACTCCTGACGACTGCGGTGGGTGGCGGCGGTGCGATGCTGCTCGGGCCGGTATGGCTGGCTGCGGCGGGCGATGGGCTTGATCCTCGCGTTGCGCAGGTCATGTCCAAGACCATTGGCATCGACATGCACAACCATGTCTATCCCGCGGGAACGGAACCGCATCCGCAGCAAGGTCCGCAGCGGCAGGAGGAACAGCCGCAGACTCCCGGCCTTTTTATCGCCGAAGAGCTCAAACAATCGGGACTGACCGCTGTCTGCGCGAGCTTCGTCCTGGATTTCGCACCAAACAAAAAGCCCGGCGATGCGCGCGATAACTTCCTTGGCTGGCTTACGGCGATCGACGCGCAGCTGGACAAGGGACACATACGCCGGGCGCTGAATCTGAAAGACCTGCAGGCCGCCCACGACCATGCTCAGCCAACGATCGTCCAGACGGTCGAAGGGTCGCATTTCATCGAGGGGCACCTGGACCGCGTGGAAGAGGTGTACAAACGCGGTCTGCGGGACCTCCAACTGCTTCACGAGTGGGACGACATGGTGTCTCCGTTGGGTGACACGAACACAACCCCCGCGCACCTTGGTGGTTTAACGGCCCTTGGCGCAGAGGTCATAAAGGAGTGCAACCGGCTGGGGATCGTGGTGGACCTCGCTCACGCCAGTCACCTGACGGTGCTGGGCGCGTTGAAGGTAACCACGCAGCCGGTACTTGTGTCCCACACGAGCCTCGACAGCCGAACCGGAGGGAACCGGAAGATGGCGGAAATGATGAAGCCACGACTGATCAGCAAAGAGCACGCCAAGGTGGTGGCCGACACCGGAGGTGTAATCGGCGTGTGGACTCATCTGGCCGACTCGCTGAAGGATTTCATCGAGAGCATCAAGGCGATGGTGGACGCGGTGGGCATCGACCACGTCGGCATCGGCAGCGACACAGATCTGCTCTCCTCGCGTGTTGGCCAAGGCACCAACAAGGCTTGGCCAGGCCTGACCGGAGGATTTTTCTACGCGGTTGTCGGCGAGATGTTGAGCCAGGGCTTCACGCCTGGCGATATCGGCAAAGTCGGCGGCGGAAACTTCTGCCGCGTCTTCGGCAAGGTTACGGCCGGCCACGCCTAACTAACCGGCACAGAGGCCGAACCTCCGACGAATCGGGTTTAAAGGGGCCGATCGATGGTGCCTAGTCGCCACACGGCGTCGTAGCGCACCGCGTCGCCGGGCAGCACATACGCATTCAAAATGTACAGACGCCAGCCGGCCGGGAACAGGGCGTCGTAGTCGGTCCGGTAATCCGAGTACTTGTAGTCATAGACTTGGGTCTCGGCGTGAGTCCCTGGCCGCCACACTGCGTTGTAACGCACCGTTCCGTCCGCTATCACGTACGAATCCAGGATATACAAACGCCAACCTTCTGGGAACAGCGTGTTGTACTCGGTCCGATAGTCTGCGTACGTCCACCCGTAGACCTGCTTTTCACCCGTGTCCCCTGACCGCCACACAGCGTTATAAAGCACATCGCCGTTGGGCATTACGTACGATTGAAGAAGGTTCACACGCCAACCTTCCGGATAGAGGGTGTCATACCGGCTCCGGAATTGCGCGTAAGGCACTCCGTATGTCTGCGTTTCGGCCACGTCTCCAGGCCGCCATACCGCGTTGTAAAGCACCGTGCCGTTGACTACATACGCCTGAAAGATATACAAGCGCCAGCCTTCCGGAAAGAGGATGTCATAATCGCTTTTGAATCTCGAAAAAGAGACTCCATAATCCTGTATCTCGGACGTGTTCCCTGCTGGCCGCCATACCGCGTTGTAAAGCACCGTGCCCGTGGACAGTACGTGCGATTGCAGGGAGTACAGACGCCAACCCTCTGTCCATAGCTTGTTATATTTCGTCCGGTAGGCCGAGTAAGTCCACCCGTAAACTTGGATTTCGTTTAGGCTCGTATATCCGGTAGTGGAGCAGGCGCCTCCGGGCGGCTGGTTCTTGCTTGGATTGCCGACGGTGATGCCAGCTGTATTGTCGGTAGCCTCAGGGATCTGTATGCCCAGGTTACTGAGGGTAATTGTGTTGTTGCCGCACTCGTCCACCATCTCGTCATTCACCGGAGACGAAGAGCCCGCCGGGTAATAGGCGCCCGTCAGCCACCCCCAAGACGCCGACTCGTTGACCACCGGATCCGTTGCGGCCTCGAACACCTCGTGAGCGGACACCAGCTGTGCATTCGGTCCCGTATCCGCAGGGACAACCGCCCAGAACGCCGAGGTTGATTCTGAAGCGTGGTAGGAGCATCCGTCGCAGCCCTCCAGAGTGAAACCGTGTGCCGGGAACACCATGAGCAAGGAATTAGGGCCAAACGCCGGCAGTTTCCCGACAGTTTGGTTGTTGTGTATGATCTTGAGGACATCGGCCCGGCTCAGGGTGCGGGGTTTTGCCGAAGGGTCCGCTGTCTTGGCAGCAGCCACTGTCGCTGCGTTCACACCGTACTGCCTGATCATCGGCTGCTGGCCGGTGGGTGCATTCTGCCCGGATATGTACGCAGTGAGGTTCTCGAGGTACGCCTGTTGTGTGTCTATGTCGGCTTGGCTCCATGCGCCGTAGTACAGCGGATAGATTTCGAACGTTTCCAGTACCGGCCCACCCCAATATTCAAGCGCGTAGTACGGCTGAGCGCAGGCAGGCCAAGCACCAACCAGACCGGCGGCTACCATCACAAGGGACATTGTGGCCCAACGAGACTTTCGCATCGCGCCTCCTCAAATACGTCGGCGGCGTGTGTCGGGCTCTAGCAGGGTCCGAGGTTTCTTACCGGGGAAGCGGCCAGTCCGCTCGAGTATAAAAGCCATTACCAGGATTCCCATTTCGAGACCTGGCGAAGATAGTGTACATCCGGGCACGTCCGGTATCGCAAAATTCCCGAAGTCCGTTGTGCCGACATTTGTACCAGTACCATCAAGCCCAGCCGCGGCTTCCCCGATTTCGACAAGCGGAAAACGGGGGCCTTTTGGGCGCCGCCGGCGGTTCATTCAAGAATTTCGCCGGGACGTTTCCCAGATGTGTTGACAGCCTACCGGTTGGCAGATGTAGTATATATAGCTGTTGGCAGTCAACATGTCTGAAACCAAAACGGACGTCCCGTACGGGACCCTGGATCTACTGATCCTGAAGACACTGGACACAATGGGGCCGATGCACGGCTACCGCATCGCCAGGAGAATTGAGCAGGTCGCGGAGACCCTCTTACGATTGAACCAGGGGTCGATCTATCCGGCTCTCCTGCGCCTGGAACAACAAGGCTGGATCCGCACCCAGTGGGGAATCTCCGAGACGAAGCGCAAGGTCAAGTTCTATTCCCTGACCAAGGCTGGGTCGAAGCAACTCAATGTTGAAGTCGCGAACTGGGAACGGGCGACAGCCTTGGTGGCCCGTTTCCTTGAGGCGGAGCAATGAACCTTCGATCTGCGGTCGCTCGTCTGCTGGCGCTATTTGGAGATCGGAACTTCGATCGGGATCTCGAAAACGAGGTCCTCGCCCACCTGGAGTTGGCCGAGCGCGACGGCATCGCTGCCGGGCTATCGCCCGAAGAGGCTCGCCGCCAGGCCCGCCGTGCTTTTGGAGGAATCGAACAGATGAAGGAAGATCATCGCGATCACCGTAGCGTCCGATGGATAGAAAATCTGCTGAGAGATTTTCGGTACGGGATGGGTTCGCTGGCGAGGGATCCTGGATTTGCCGCGGTCACCATCGGATTGCTGGCTCTCGGCATCGGCGCCAACACGGCTATGTTCACTATCGTTGACGCCGTCCTGTTGAAACCGCTTCCGTTCCCCGAGCCGGAGCGCATGGTAAGGGTGTGGGAATCCACTCCCGGAGGGCACAATGGCACCACCACGCTTACCTTTCTGGACTGGAAGCGGCTGGCCGACGTCTTCGAGGCGCTGTCGGTCGAGTGCTCTACCAAAGCCGCGGTGGTGACAAGCGGCGATCCGGCGCGCGTTTCGGGCAACCAGGTGTCGGCCGATTACTTTCAGGTGTTCGGCGTGAAACCTCTACTCGGGCGGACCTTCGCACCAGGGGAAGATCAGCCCGGCGCGGCGCCGGTGGTGGTGCTGAGCCACGCGTTCTGGCGAACGCGATTCGCGGGCGATCCCAACGTTTTAAACCGCGATTTACTGCTGGATGGCGAACCGCACCGGATCATTGGGGTTCTACCCCCGGGGAGTTTCGATCGCGATGAAGCGGTGTTCTGGAAGCCGCTTATCTTCGCGCCGGATCAACTGAATCGCGGTCAGCATTGGCTGACTCCCGTTGGGCGTCTACGCGCCGGCGTGACCCTTGATCAAGCGCGGGCCAAGCTGACCATGTTGAGAGCCAGTCTTAATGGGGTCATTTTCCAGAAAGACTGGGGCTTCACGGTGGATCCGTTTGCGCAGATGCTGGTTGGCGATACCCTGCGCCGCTCAATCTACCTGGCGTTCGGTGCGGTTCTGATGGTGTTGCTCATCGCCTGCGCGAACGTAGCGAACCTCGCGCTGACGAAGGGAACAACCCGGCAGAAGGAGATGGCGATCAGGGCTGCGCTCGGAGCCAGCCGCGGCCGTTTGATCGCGCAATTGCTCACCGAGAGCCTGGTCTTATGTCTTCTGGGCGGCGTGACGGGCGTCGCCTTGGGTGCACTGCTGCTTCGTGCCGCGGCCCCGCTGGTGGCGTCGTCGGTGCCGTTTACAGCCGATCTACGCATGGATCTGCGCGTACTCGGTTTCGCCGCGGCGGTTGTGATGGCGGTCTTAATACTCGCGGGCCTGCTTCCTTCCTTGCGAACTTCGTTAGGCAAACTGTCGAACGCATTGAATCAAGCCGCGCGAGGATCGTCTGGTTCCAGCGCAGCGGTGCGACGGACGATCGTCATCGGTGAAGTGGCGGCATCCGTCGTACTAATCTGCGGCGCAGCGCTCCTGTTCAAGAGCCTGGCGAAGCTTCAACAAGTCGACATGGGCGTACGAATTGACCATGTAATTACAATGTCGGCCGATCTTCCGATGGCGGCATACCCGACTCCGGACAGCGCCGTTCGATTCTATGAGGCCGTGGTCCAACGGCTCCAAGCACTGCCGGGAGTCGAGCAGGCCTCGCTCTCGCAGGGCTTGCCGCTGCAAGGTGTGCAGTGGGGCGAGTATCTGAGCTTGCCGGGAACAAAGCAATTCTTCCTGGTTCGTCTAAAGCTTGTCGATCCCGGGTATTTCGGCGCACTGCAGGTTCCGGTACAGGTCGGGCGGGGAATCGAAAACCGGGATTGCGCGGGCGCTCCGCCGGTTGTGATCATCAATCAAGAGGTGGCCCGGCAGTTGTCGAAAACATTCGGAATAGCAAATCCTGTTGGGCGAACCGTTGGCATCGACGTGCCTGGCTACGGCCCCATCCCCGAGACAAATGTAAAACTGCAGGTCGTGGGCGTGATTCGTAGCGAACGCACCGGTGGATTGAACGCGCCGCCCGAACTGGTGGCCTATCTACCTTTGGCCCAGGCTCCGCGGCAGGACATCAAACTGGTGGTTCGCACACGGAGCGGGCCGGCGGCGGCATTGCCCGCCATTCGGGAAGCTGTCCGGCAGATCGATCCCAACCTCCCCCTGGGGGATGTCATGACAATGGAACAGGTGAAGGACCAGAGCGTGCTCTGGGCGCGGCAGCCCACTTGGGTGGTCGGTGCCTTTGCCGGGGTTGCGGCTCTGCTGGCTGCGCTCGGCCTTTACGGCGTCCTGGCGCATGCGGTGACCCAGCAGCGCCGTGAGATTGGCATCCGCATGGCGCTCGGCGCGCGTTCGGGTGACGTGCTGTCCCACATCCTCCGCAGCGCCTTCTCGATGCTCCTGGTGGGTCTTGCCGGCGGACTGGCTGGTGCCTTTGTACTGACGAGAGCATTGAAGAGTCTCTTGTTCCAGGTGTCAGCGCTGGACCCGGTCGCCCTCGCACTTGCCTGCGCTCTCATGACTGTTGTCGGCCTACTGGCAGCCTTGATCCCGGCGAGCCGCGCGGCGGGAGTGGATCCAATGATGGTGCTTCGCGACGAAGGCTGATTGGGATGCAGCCCGTGTATCCGCCCGGGTAGGGAGCGAACTCGGCGAAACGCGATCGTTGTCGGAGTGTTCACTCGCCAGCTACGCCTATGTAGAAGTGGGAGGCTGACCACCTGAGGATCCGGCCACGTTCACATCAACGTCCGCGCGTCGGGCATCAGAATCCGCGCCATTGTGTGATACCTCGAGGACACTAATTGGATACAATTCCTCAATGTTCGGGCGTACAGGTCGCGCCGTAATTAGAACCGCTATCCTGCTGGTGTCCTCAGCCGGTGCCGTTCTGTACTGCACGCAAATGATCGAGGAAATCCGAGATCACTATGCGGCTCTTCAGCCGGTTCCTTCGGGCCAGGAAGACCAGATCCATAAGCAGGTCGCTACAAGTTTGGCGAAGCAGGGCGAGACATTGATTGGTTGGTCGGTGCTGGCCTTGGCCGGTGCCGTGACACTCGTGATTTCGACCAAAGTCCGGCAAGCTCGCGGACTTTCCTGGGCGTTTATCTGCTTTGGTCCGGGGGGCACATTCCTGCTTGAGAGCAGCTACGCCGGCTTGGTTTTTCAGCGCCGGGTCGCTTTCATGACGGCGCAGAACAACTTCAGCGATTTCGCCGGCCTCAACGCACTTCTCAATGCGCAAACCGAATTCTTTGTGTTCGCCCTCGCGGTATTTAGCTTGCTTGCGACCTTCTTTCTGGTGCTCATCGTGCTAGGTCTCATCAATCCGTCATCCTAAAGGAAAAGGCCATGTTGTACATCCGAATCGTGCTTGGATCGTTACTGCTGGGGGCCTGTCTCCAGGCAGCAACCTTCGGGTCTGCCCTCGGCCCCAGGCGAATCAAAGACATCATTCACAGCACCAGTGTCGATGTGGTCGAACGATACCGGGTTAACGAAGTGAAGGTACAAATCTCAACCGGCTATGAGGAATTCCTCATGGGCGAAGTCGTCAATCTAGAAGCGTCTAAGACGCAGCCCGATCAGCGTCTCCAAGAGGGGCTGAGTGTATTCCTGACTGGTGCGGTCGAGTATCTCCGAAAGAAAGCCGGCGACATTCATGACAGCATCATCAGGCTAGTTCCGGAAACGGCTGGCCAGCCGTACATGGATTCACTGAAGCAGAAATGCCGCCAGGAAATGCCCTGTCCGATCCCGCCCTGCTGCGGCGAATGCCAGCGGTGCAAGTGACGACGACGGTGCAGAGAACCCGGCCGGCCAGCGACCATAGCGAACTCGCGATCTGAGCTGTTGGGAAACCTTGCCTTAACCTGCACACTTGTGAGGCAAGCGGGCAACTCATCTGCGCCGACGCCACCGGCCACGGGGAGCGTCCTGTCCTCGCGCTGATGCAGTAAACTCCTCCTTTCGACGATGGGCGTAGGATAGTGGGCGATGAAACGGATCGCAGTCTTTCTGTTGTTCGCGTGGGTGCTTTGCGGGCAGAGCTCCTTCATTCATACGCAAGGCACATCGTTGGTGACGCCTGATGGGCAGAAGCTGATGCTGCGCGGCATCAACCTCGGCAACTGGTTGGAGCCGGAAGGCTACATGTTCCTATTCGAAGGTGGGGCGCAGGCGCCGCGAGAAATTGAGGAATTATTCACCGAGCTGGTGGGGCCCGAAGACGCGGCCAAGTTCTGGCATTCGTACCGGAACCAGTACATTACGGAGCAGGACATCGCCTTCATCCGCAAAGCTGGTTTCAACTCAGTGCGGATCCCGCTTCATTACAAGTTCTTTACGGGCGCCGAGGGTTTTACGTACCTTGACCGGGTGGTCGAGTGGTGCAACAAGGCGGGGCTGTGGGTGATTCTTGATCTGCATTGCGCACCGGGCGGGCAGACTGGCACGAACATCGATGACAGTTGGGGCTACCCATGGCTGTTTGAGAGCCCGCAAGAACAACAGGCGACGATCGACGTCTGGAAGCGGCTAGCGCAACACTACCGTGACAACAAGACCGTGCTGGGCTATGACTTATTGAACGAGCCGATTCCGCACTTCCCGCAACTTCAGCAGTACAACTCAAAACTGGAGCCGCTCTACCGGCGCATTGCCGGGGGGGTTCGCGAGGTAGACCCGAATCATGTGTTGATTCTGGGTGGTGCGCAGTGGGACAGCAATTTCAAGGTGTTCGGCTCGCCGTTCGATAAGAACGTGATGTACACGTTCCATAAATACTGGATGCCGCCCGAGCAGAAGGCCATTCAGGAGTACGTGGACTTTCGAGACCGATACAATGTGCCGATTTGGCTAGGCGAATCGGGCGAGAACAACGATGAGTGGATTGCGGAATTCGTGAAGCTGCTGGAAAAGAACGACATCGGATGGTGTTTCTGGCCCTACAAGAAGATGGCGAAGAGTTCGGCGCCAGTCTCGTTTGAAAAGCCGGCGCATTGGGACGAGATCGCGGCTTATGTGAAGCAGCCGGGCGGGCACCGGGGAAGCCGAGAAGCGGCTGGGGGTGCGGCCGTCTCTGGCTGACTCGCGCGCGGCGCTGAATGATCTGCTGGTGAAGATTCGTTTTGAAAACTGCAAAGTGAACGAAGGGTATCTCGAGGCGTTGGGACTTAAGGGAAAATGAGGCGCGAGGCGGGTTAAACAACCCGGCCCAGGATTCCATCCTGCCCCACATGCCGACTAATCCGCTTTGAGGGGAAGTGTTGAGTAGTTCTCGTTGTGGTGGCGGACGTCGATGCCCTTTACCAGAAACAGGACGTCCTCAGCGACGTTGGTGGCGTGGTCAGCAATGCGCTCGAGATTCCGGACCACAGAGATCAGCTGGAAAGCCTGCGGGATGTGCTGCGGTTCTTTTTCCATAAAGCTAATCAGCTCGTGGTAGTTGGCGGTGCGGAGCTGGTCGACCGCGTCGTCAGAAACGAGCACGCTTCGCGCGAGCTCGGCATCGCGGCTCACGAACGAGTCGAGCGCCTTGCGCACCATGGATTGAACGAGTCCAGCGATGTAGGGAATGTCGACCGAGGGCTGGATGACCGGTTCGCGAACAAGCTGCAGAGCTCGCTCGGCGATACTTACGGCGAGATCACCCATGCGTTCCAGATCGTTGTTGATCTTAATGGCGACGGTGATGAGGCGCAGATCGGCGGCCACCGGCTGTTGAAGCGCGAGCAGCCGGATGGCGTTTTCGTCGACCTCTATCTCCAGTTTATTAATGCGAGCTTCCGTGGCAATCACTTGTTGAGCAAGCTCGGGATTCCGCTCGACCACCGCTTGCACGCTGCGGTAGACGGAATTCTCGACAAGCGCACTCATTTCGAGTAGCTTCGCCTTGAGTGCCTCTAAATCCTGCTCAAAATGACGCAATTCTCATCCCTCCTCTGGTGGCCACGACGCTAACCGAACCGACCCGTAACGTAGTCTTCAGTCTCTTTTTTATTGGGATTCTGGAATATGACTTGGGTGTTTGCGAACTCGATTAGCTTGCCTAGGAAAAAGAACCCTGTATAGTCGGCCACGCGAGCGGCCTGCTGCATATTGTGTGTGACGATCACGATGGTGGTGATGTCTTTGATCTGGAACAACAGTTCCTCGATCTTGAGCGTTGCGATAGGGTCCAATGCGGAGCAGGGCTCATCGAGCAGAAGAACTTCAGGTTCCACGGCCAGAGCGCGGGCGATACAGAGGCGCTGCTGTTGGCCGCCGGAAAGGTGCACTGGCCGGCTTCTGCAGTTTGTCTTTGACCTCAGTCCACAAGGCAGCACGTTGCAGGCTTTTTTCGACGGCAGCCTCGACTTCCGATCTCCGAGTGGTCCCGTTGATGCGAAGACCGTAAGCGACGTTGTCGAAGATCGTTTTCGGGAACGGGTTCGACTTCTGAAAGACCATTCCGACGCGCCGCCGGACTCCGGTGACGTCCATCTCGAGAATGTTGGCGCCATCGAGTTGAAGTTCGCCTTCGACGCGCGTTGCCGGGACTGTTTCATTCATCCGGTTGAAAGTGCGGAGAAACGTGGACTTCCCGCAGCCCGATGGGCCGATGAACGCGGTTACCTTATTAGTGGCGATGTCCATGTCGATGCCGTGGAGGGCCTGGAATTTGCCGTAGAAGAAGTTCAGGCCGCGCGCGCGAAGTTTTGGAGCTGTGGCGGTTTTCGGATCGTCGGACATGGCTGGGGGAGAACTCTCCGTTTCCCTGGTGATCTGTTGGCGTTGAGGGGCAGTCACAAAACGTTATCTCCGAGCAGACGATGGGTTGCGGCCAATGATGAGCCGGGCCGTAATGTTAATTGTAAGCACGAGTGCGAGCAGCACGAACCCGGCGGCCCAAGCTTGTTGATGCCAATCGTCGTAGGGGGAGATGGCGTACTGGTAGATCATCACCGGCAACGCGGCGCTGGGCTGAAGCCAGCCTTGGCTCCAAAACTGGTTGCCGAGAGCGGTAAACAACAGGGGCGCCGTCTCACCAGCGACGCGCGCCAGGTTCAGCATCATGCCGGAGGTGAGGCCGGACATGGCGGCCGGCACAACGACGGTAAAGATGGTTCGCGACTTGGTAGCTCCCAGCGCAAGCGCACCTTCGCGCAAGGACTTGGGAATCGACTGTAGGAATTCTTCAGTGGTGCGAACGGCGATGGGAATCATCATGATGCCCAGAGCCATTCCGCCCGCGAGAGTAGAAAAGTGCTTCATGCGCTGCACAACCAGGGTGTAAGCGACGATGCCGATCACGATGGAAGGTACGCCGTTCAGCAAGTCGGTGACGTAGCGAATCAGAAAAGCGAAGGTCTTGCCGCTGTACTCGGAAAGGTAGACTCCGGCGAGGAAACCGATCGGCACACCGATAAGGCTGGCCAGGAGGAGGATTTTGCCGCTACCAACAATCGCGTTGGCCATACCGCCGCCGGTTTCACCGGTTGGCTTGGGCAGTTGGGTGAAGAACGCCAAGTTGAGCGAACGGCCGCCGTGCCAAAGCAAATAGCCAAGAATGAAGAAGAGGACACTCACCACCGCGAGGGTCAACAGGCCGGTAATGGTGAGCATCACAACGTTGGTGACTTTGCGGGTGATGGAGATCGGTCTGCACCATGTTTTACGCGCCCCTTTGTGCGGTCGCCATGATGAAGATTCGAGCGATGGCGTTGATGACGATGGTGAGCCCAAACAGGACCAAGCCCAAGAGGATAAGCGACGAGAGATGCAGACCGGGGGCGGCTTCGCCGAACTCGTTCGCAATGACGGAGGCGATTGAGTATCCTTGCGAGAAGAGCGAAGCGCTGATTTTCGGCGAATTGCCAATCACCATGGTCACGGCCATGGTTTCACCGAGGGCGCGCGCCAAGGCAAGAAAGATGGAGCCCAATATGCCGGTGCTCGCGTTCGGCATGACGATCTGAATGGTGGTTTCCCATTTCGTGGCTCCCAACGCTAGAGCCGCCTCGCGCTGGTCATTCGGCACCGCCATGAGAACTTCGCGGGAGACCGAGATGATGAATGGCACGACCATCACCGACAGCACGATACCCGCGGAAAGGAAGCTGACGCCGTAGAACTGGCCTTGGAAGAGGGGCAAGAAAGAAAACCGCTTCAACACCGGATAAAGAAAGTCCTGAATCAACGGAACCAAAACGAATATCCCTAGCAAGCCGTAGATGACGCTGGGCACAGCGGCCAGCAGCTCAATCAGGAAAGTCAAGGCATTGGAAACGTTAGGCGGGGCAAGCTCCGATAAGAAGAGCGCGGCGCCGACGCCAGTGGGCACGGCGATGAGCAGAGCGAGAAAGCTGGTGACGCAGGTACCGTAAATAAATGGAAGGGCGCCAAAGACATCGTTGTTCGGATCCCAGTCGGAGTTGCTGATGAAACTCCACCCAAATTTTCGTAGCGCCTCCGTCGAATTGGAGGCCAACTCGAAAACAAGCAGCCCGACAACAAGCAGAATCGTTACAGCTGCCGCCAGCGTGATCAGGAGCGAGAAATGCTCACCGGCCTGGATGCGTCGCAAAAAGCCGCGCACCCCAGTGTGGGGTGTGCTATGGATGACAGTTGTGCTAGCCATTCGGCAGTAAGAGACTTCTACTTGATCAGCGAAATTGCTTTCAATTCCTTGGCGACGACTTCTTTGGGCAGGGGTGCATAGTCGAGAGCTTCGAGATAGTCCTGGCCCTTGGTGATGCCCCACTTCAGTAAACCAACGATGATTTTCTTCTTTTGTGGGTCGGTGATGGTTTCCGGAATGAGTAGCCAAGTGAAGCTCGAAATCGGATACACACCTTTGCCTGGCGCGTTCACGATGGAGACACGAAAATCGGCTGGCATCGCCTTGGCTGCGGCCGCGGCGGCTTGAGTTACTGATTTGAGGTCGGCGAGGATGAATTCGCCCGCCTTGTTCTGAACGCTGCCGTACGGGATCTTCTGATGGGCAGCATAAATCAGCTCGACGTAGCCGATGCTGAACTTTTGATTCTTAACGAGGCCGGTTACGCCGTCGTTGCCCTTGGAGGCAAGGGTATTGCCGGGCCACTTGACCGCCGCGCCTATACCTGGGCCTGCTTTCCACTCGGGGCTGACGGAGGACAGGTAGTCTGTCCATACATACGTAGTTCCGCTGCCATCGGCGCGGTGAACCACGGTTATATTTTCGGATGGTAGCTTGAGGTCTTTATTGACGGAAGCAATGGCGGGATCATCCCATTTTGTGATTTTTCCGAGGTAAATTCCGGCTAGTGCCTGGGGGGTGAACTTGATTTGGCCCGCTGAGTCCAGGAATGTTGTATGTGGGGACCACGCCCCCCAGAGCGGTTGGGAAGTGGAGTACTTTGACCTTGGCGTCCGCAATCTGCTTGTCTGTCATGGGACCGTCGGTAGCGCCAAAATCAACCGTGCCGTTGGAGACCTGCGTGATGCCACTGCCAGACCCCACCGCCTGATAGTTGATATTGGCGCTCGAATCGACGTTTCGGTATTCGCTGAACCACTTCGTGTAGAGGGGCGCAGCAAAGGTGGAACCGGCGCCGTTAATCAGAATCTGCGCATCAGCCGAGACGCAGAGTGCCGCTGCGACCACGATGCCGACGGCACGGCGTTGTACTCCCCCGACTGTGAAACCGAGTTTCATGTGTTTTCCTCGTGTGTTTTTAAACGATTGTCCGGAGACACCTTGGGTGTTGCCGGCTCAGGATGTCCAAGGGAGATCCTGACTTCGTATTCTCAGTATCGAAGGTTATTCATAAACGCTTTGTGACGCTGAGGTTACAAATGAGTGAATGTGGGGAGGCTGACGGGGTAAAGGTACCTGTGAGCGACATGACGACCGGGGGTCACGCGGCTTGGAGCAGAATCGTGAATTGGGTGCCGCGACCTAATTGGCTTTCGACGGTCACGCTGCCGCCCATCCGCTCGATGATCTCCTTGACGATGGAGAGCCCCAAGCCGGTACCACCTACGCGGCGCGAGCGAGCCTTATCAACACGATAGAAGCGTTCGAAAATGCGCTTGAGGTCGTCGCTGTGGATGCCGATGCCCGTGTCGGAAACGGCAATCCGGACATGACCATCCGGTGTGCGGACACAATCCACGACAACCTGGCCTTCGGGCTTATTGAATTTCACTGCATTGTCCAGCAGATTGACTAAAGCCTGTTCGAGGCGGAAGCGGTAGCCGAGGACGATGCAATCCTGGCATTCGCCTTGGATGACATGGACTTGCCGCAATGCGGCGCTGCTCTCGACAGTCCGGATGGCGGATTCGATGACGTCGAGCAGAGGAACGTGCTCCGGCGAGCTGGCCGGGGCATTGGAATCAAGCTCGGAGAGCACCAGCAGATCAGAGGCGATGTTGTTGAGCCGGATGGCCTGGGACAGGATGACCTCGACGAACCGACGGTTATTGGCGGAATCCTCCAAGGCGCCATCGAGCAGCGTTTCGGCATAGCCGCGGATGGCGGCCAGGGGCGTTCGGAGCTCATGCGAGACGTTGGCGACAAAATCTTTGCGGGCCTGTTCGGTGCGCTGAATGTCGGAAATGTCGTGCAGCACCACCACTGCGCCCGGAAGGCTGCGGTCTTCAAAAGGCAGGGCATGCGCTTCGAACCAGTGGCCTGCGGCGGATGGAAGCTGGAACTGTTGCTTGGCGGCTTCGCGCGAAAGAACAACCGCTTCCAGGATGGCCCGCAGAGCTGGTTCGCGCACAACCTCGTACAGCGGCCGCCCTTCGGCGATGGGCAAGCGTGCCTGGAAGGCCTTGGCAAACGCTTCGTTATAGAAGACCACATTGAGCCGCTCATCGACCGCCAAAACGCCTTCGGCCATACCGGCCAGAATTGTCTCGCGGCGCGAAGCCTCGAGGCTGGCATGCTCGAGGGTCGAGTTCACCTGGGCGGCCATACGGCGAAGGGATTCCGTCAGGCCCGCGAACTCGGCCGGAAAACCGGCAGGAAGCGTAGCGCTCGAGGCCGGGAGGGCCAAGGCAAACTCCTCCAGTTTCCTGGCGTAGCTATACCAGGAACGGAGCAGGAACCAACTGACTAGGAATCCGGCAACGCAGAAAAGGGCGAGGAAAAGCGCCCCGGAAAGCGCGGGCGGCTTAGGATCCGGATGCGGCGCAACGAACCAGGCGTAGCCGACGCAGAGCGACACAGCATAGGTCAAGACCCAGGTGCCGATGAGCTTGGCGATGGTGATTCGTCTCATTCGTGTTTCAGACCGGGCTTGGGAGGTTGTGCGAGACTTTGGGGCGTTTGGCGAAATTGTCTCATGACGGGATGGAGATCAGGGAATATGGCCTCAATCAGCGAGTTCCGCGGTGCAACCCGAGACGTGGCAAACTCGGCGCTCCGGTGCCGTTCGGATTCGAACACTCGATTCCGAGACCCGCTTCGAATGGGGACGGGCCCTATTCGTAAGTTATTGAGGTGCAAAGACAAATACAACGCGGGTCGACGTGCAATGAGGAAGTAGGCTCCTTACGGAGCTTCAATTCTATGGGCACCCTACGATCTGACCTGAAATTCGTCTTGCGAAGCCTCTCGCAGAGCCCGCTGTTTGTCTTAGTCGCGTTGCTTTCGCTGGCGTTGGGAATTGGGGCGAACAGCGCCATCTTTAGCCTGATGGACCAAGTGCTCTTGCGTTCCCTGCCTGTGAAGGACCCCAAGCGGCTGGTCTGGATGGATTGGGACGGCACATTTCAGGGGAGGATGATGAATGACCACGCCTTCTCCTACCCGATGTATCGAGCCTTTCGCGACAAGAATCCCGCCGTATTTAGCGGCATGGCAAGCCGCTTCATCACTACGGTGGACGTACAGAAGGACAACGGAGTCCCGAACCGGGCGCGGGCGGAGCTGGTGTCAGGCAACTTTTTTGAAGTGCTGGGGGTCGGTTCCGCGATGGGCCGGCTGCTGGAACCTAAGGATGACCTGGTTAAGGACGGATCGCCTTACGTCGTGCTGAGTTACGGCCTGTGGGTGAACCGGTTCGGCCGGGATGCCAACATTCTGAACCAGACCATCCTGGTCAATGGTCACCCGATGACGGTGGTTGGCGTGGCGCAGCAGGGATTCAAGGGGTTCGAGGTTGGCGTGAACTCGGAGCTGTTCATCCCCATGATGATGAAGCGCCAGGTAACTCCGTTGTGGGACGACCTGGACATCAAACGAAGTGTCTGGCTGAACATCTTCGGACGGCTGCGGCCGGGCGTCTCCCCTAAACAGGCGTTGGCCGCAATGACAGTGCTCTATCGCCAGGAACTATCGCAAGAGCTTAAGGAACTGCCGGACGCATCGGCGCGGTTCCGCGAGCGATATCCGAAGAACACGCTGAAGATAATGCCCGCAGCCAGTGGCATGTCTGGTTTGCGGGAACAATTCTCAACACCCCTGATTGTGCTGATGTGCATGGTAGGAACGCTACTGCTGATTGCGTGCGGGAACATTGCCAACCTGCTGGTGGCGCGGGCAGTGGCACGGCAAAAGGAGATCTCGATCCGAGTGTCGCTGGGAGCGAGTCAGGCCGCCATCGTTCGACTGGTCTTGTTGGAGAGCCTGCTCCTCTCGCTGGCGGGCGGCTTGCTGGGTCTGTTGGTCTCTGCGTGGACGGGAGCGCTGCTGTTGCGCGCCCTGCCGTTTGACGATGCAAATCAGCTTTTCAACTCGAGTCCGGATCTGCGGGTGGTGCTCTTCACCGCCGGACTGAGCGTTGCGACCGCCGTCGTATTCGGCTTGCTTCCAGCCTTTCAAGCCACCCACCCAGACACGTTCACAACTCTGAAGAACGAGGCCGGGAACGTGTCGGCATCAGGAGGCCAGCTGCGGTTGAGGAAGGTTCTGGTGACGGCGCAAATCACACTATCGCTGTTGCTGCTGATTGGCGCCGGATTGTTCGCGCGGAGTCTCTACAATCTGATGAGTCTGAACCCGGGCGTGCAGACCGAACGCATGCTGACGTTCTCCGTTGATCCGACGCTCTCGGGATATTCATCAACGCGGATCTACTCGCTGTACCGCGAGGTGGCTGCGGGCCTTGCAAAGCTGCCCGGCGTCACTGCGGTGTCGGCGGCGGAGGGCCCCATCCTGTCCGGCGACCAAAGCATGAACACAACCAACGCCGAAGGGTTTACCGCAAAGGAAGGCGAGAACTTGAACCCGCAAACGAATGCCACGATGCCGGGATTCTTTGCGGCCCTTGGTATTCCGCTGATCAGTGGGCGGGACTTTACGGACCGCGATGTCCTGGGTGCTTCCAAAGTGGCCATCGTCAATGAGAGCTTTGTGAACTTCTACTTCAAAGGCCGAAATCCGATGGGCCTGCATATTGGCTTCGCCGGTGCAAAGAACGGGCTCGACATGGAGATTGTGGGCGTTGTGAAAGACGCCAAGCTGACCGACCTAAAAGAGAAGCCAACACGCTATGTCTTCACACCGGCATTGCAGGACAAAGAACCTGGCGGAGTGACATTCTTCATTCGAACAACCGGGGATGCCGCCACGGCCGGCTCGATGATCCACCAGGTGGTGCACCAGGCGGATGGCACGTTGCCTGTGTTCAACGTGAAAACGCTGCATCAGCAGGCGAACGAGACGCATTACATCGATCGCATGATTTCCTTCCTGTCCGCAGCGTTCGGTCTGCTGGCAACCCTACTGGCCGCGGTGGGATTGTACGGGGTGATGTCTTACGCGGTGGCGCGCCGCACCAAGGAAATTGGTATCCGGATCGCGCTGGGCGCACCTTCGAAGGATGTGCTGTGGAGCGTGATGCGCGAAGTACTGCTGCTTTCGGCGATTGGCATTGCGGTCGCCATTCCGATTGCGCTCGGGTTGGGACGGTACATACAAAGCCAGCTGTATGGATTGCAGGCGCTGGATCCGGTAACGATTAGCGTTTGCGTGCTCTTGCTAGCAGCCGTTTCGAGCCTTGCCGGCTGGATACCCGCGCACCGTGCCACGCGCGTAGACCCCATCACTGCGCTGCGCTACGAGTGATCAAACAATCGGGCGTCTTATAAGCTCTTACTTGGCGCTTGCACGGACGTAAGCGCGGGTAGTGGGGAGGCGACGATTGAACTTCTTGCCGAAGGATGAGAAATTCTTCGAATATTTTCTCCAGCAAACCGAGATTATTTGTCAGGCGTCGCACCTGCTCCTGGCCGGGCTGCGCGGTGGATACGATGGCGTTTGCCAGGTGGCAAAGCGCATGGAGGCTTTGGAACGTGCTGGTGACGAGGTCACGCACCGTCTCTTTGATCGCCTGCGAGCGACCTTCATTACTCCCTTCGATCCGGAAGACATTCAGGCCCTCGCATCGGCACTCGACAACATTCTGGATACGATCGAGGACACAACGTTTCGTATCGTCGCGTACAAAATCGACCCGATCCCCAGTGAGGCTGTGGAAATGGGAGAGATGATTGCTGACTCGTGCCGAACATTGGACAAGGCGCTGCACGCTTTGCACGAGAAGAAGTCGGTGTTGGACGACTGCATCGAAATTAACCGGCTCGAGGATCAGGTGGATGCGATCGAGCGAACCATGCTGGCGAAGCTTTTCAGTTCCGAAACCGACGCGATCAATCTGATCAAGTTGAAGGATCTGTATGAGCTTCTGGAAAGCGCAACCGACCGTTGCGAAGACGCCGCCGACGTGCTCCAGAATATCGCGGTAAAAAACCTCTAGCCCGATGCCTTCATTCGCACTGATCGGCTTTATCGTCTTCGTCGCGCTCTGCTTCGATTTCGTAAACGGATTTCACGATGCCGCGAACTCACTCGCCACAGTCGTGGCAACTAGGGTGCTCACGCCCGCCAAGGCTGTGGCACTGGCCGCAGGATTCAACTTCATAGCCGCCTATTTTTTGGGGACGGGAGTGGCTGCGACGATCGGACTTGGCTTTGTCAATGTGCGGATTGTGACTCCCTACGTGATTCTGGCTGGTTTGACGGGCGCCATCGTCTGGAACCTCCTGACCTGGTACTGGAAAATGCCGGTCAGCTCTTCGCACGCGCTCATAGGAGGGTACGCCGGCGCGGCCGTTGCGAAGGCAGGACTGGACGGTCTGGTGCTCGGCAAATGGCCGCAGACGCTGGCCTTCATTGTGATCGCCCCGGTGATGGGGCTCCTTTTCGGCTATACGCTGATGATGATTGTGTACTGGGTATTCCGCAGCTTCTCCCCCTCGCGCATGGACCGCTGGTTCCGGCATTTGCAGATATTGTCGGCGTCACTGCTGAGTTGCGCGCATGGAACAAACGACGCGCAGAAATCGATGGGCATCATCACTACGGTTCTTTTCGCGGCAGGAATTGAGAAGAGTTTTCACGTTCCGAACTGGGTGATACTGGCGTGCGCCACCGCGATGGGGCTCGGCACTCTCAGCGGTGGGTGGCGGGTCGTTCAGACCATGGGAATGCGGCTGACACGCCTGAAGCCGCGCAGCGGGTTTTGTGCGGAAGGTGGAGCGGCCCTCTCGATTCTCATCGCGACCTGGCTCGGTCTGCCCGTTTCCACTACCCACGTCGTAACCGGCGCGATTGCCGGCGTTGGTTCGATACAGCGTGTCCGGGCGGTCCGTTGGAACGTCGCCTCGGACATCGTCATTGCCTGGATATTCACGATCCCGGCTTCGGCTCTGGTTTCGGCCCTCGCATTCTTCTTGATCCGTTTGTTTCAGCCCAGCGCATAGAGCCGTAGCGGAGAAGCGGCACTTGCTGACGCGCGCGCCTCGGAAGCTTTTGTTTACGCATGGCGCGCCATGAGTTTCTGACACTCGTGACGGAGCCCCGTCCTACGCGCTATGGTGTTTGAGGAACCAGGCCTGGGAGTCGCGTTGGTGCTTTCCTGCTTCCTTAGGAACGCGAATGAACGTGCCGTCGCTTTGCATGATGCGGACGCGGGCCTCATCCGAGAGATAGTGCTCCAGAATCTCATCGCGCAGCCGGCGGATCAGCTTGGGCGTTTCGACCGGGAATAGTATCTCGACGCGGCGGTTGAGATTGCGCGGCATCATGTCCGCGCTTCCGACATAGACCAGTTCATCGCCGCCGTTGCGGAAGTAGTAGATGCGGCTGTGCTCCAGGAACCGGCCAATGATGCTTTTGACCTGGATGGTATCGCTGACACCGGGGATGCCCGGCCGCAGTCCGCAGACACCGCGCACGATGAGATCGATTTTGACGCCGGCTTGCGAAGCTTCGTAGAGCAACTCGATCATGCCGGGATCCTCAAGGGCATTCATCTTGAGAATCATGTAGCCGTCGCCGGCTTCCTTGTGGCGAGCCATTTCGCCGCGGATCAATCGTTCGAGGCCCTCCCGCAGACTGTGGGGAGCCACCAACAGCTTGCGGTATGACTTCTTGTTGGAATAACCGGTGAGGTGATTGAACAGATCGGTGGCGTCCTCTCCGATCTCTTCGTTGACGGTAAACATACCCAGGTCCGTATAGAGGCGGCCGGTCAAGGGGTTGTAGTTGCCGGAGCCCAGATGAACGTAGCGGCGGATTTGATCGCCCTCGCGCCGAACCACGAGCGCAATCTTCGAGTGGACCTTCAGCCCCAGCAGTCCATAGACAACGTGAACGCCCTCGCGCTCCAGCTTCTGCGCCCATTCAATGTTGCTCTCTTCGTCGAAGCGCGCCTTTAGCTCAACGACCGCCGCGACCTGCTTGCCATTCTGGATGGCGTCGAGCAGAGCCTCGACAACGGGAGAATTGCGGCCGACGCGATACAGCGTCATTTTGATGGCGAGAACGTCGGGATCGCGGGCGGCCACGCGGAGGAAGTCGACGACGGGCTGGAACGATTCAAACGGATGATGCAGCAGGATATCGCCTTGCTGGATCATCGAGAACATCTCCGAACGGCCCGCATAGGTGAAGCCGGCGGGAAACGAGGGAACAAAAGGCTTGTCCTTCAGTGAAGGGCGATCGAGACTCATCACGCCGCGCAGGCGGCTGAAGTCGATGGGGCCATCGATGCGATAGATGTCCTCCTGGCCGAGTTCGAGATTGGTCGTCAGCAATTCAAGCAGGCGCGGGGCCATGCCGCGATCGATCTGCAAGCGAACCACATCGCGAAAACGGCGGCGCCAGACGGCCTCCTGGATGCTTTCGAGCAGATCGTCGGTTTCCAGTTCCTGAATGGCCAGTTCGGCATCGCGGGTGACGTGGAACAGTGCCGCGTCCAGTATCTGCATCTCCGGAAACAGCAGGCTGAGATTGTCGATGATGACTTGTTCGAGCCAGACGAAAGCGACTTCGCCGGCGTCGGACGGAACCGGGATGAGCTGGGGCAGAGAGTCGGGCACCTTGACACGGGCGAAGCGCTCGATGGCGTCGCCGTTGGAGACGACCGCGGCGATGTTGAGACTGAGGTTTGAGATGTGCGGGAAGGGCCGTCCTGGGTCGACAGCCAACGGGGTAAGAACCGGGTAGACCACACGGCGGAAGTAATCGTCCAGAAACGCCTTTTGTGCCGAGTTCAACTCGGTGAGGTCAAGGATGCGAATCCCATGCTTGGCCAACCCCGGCACCAGTTGGTCGCGATACAGCGAATACATGCTCTCAAACAGCTCATTGACTTCCTGCCGGATGAGCTCCAGGACTTCGCTCGGTCCCTTGCCGTCTTTGCTGATTTCGTGATTCCGGCTTTCAATTTGCTGCCAGAGACCGGCGACCCGCACCATAAAGAACTCGTCCATGTTGGAGCTGACGATGGAGAGAAACTTGACGCGTTCAATGAGCGGGTTGGCGGAATCGGCGGCTTCCTCGAGAACCCTGCGTTGGAAGGCGATGAGGCTGAGCTCCCGGTTGATGTAGAGTTCTGGCGAGTCGAGGCTGGGCGGAGCTGGGGCGGGCGCGGCGACGGATTCGGAGCTGGCAGCAGACATAGCGCGGGACTTTCGGGGAACAGTGGGCTTCGGCCTGGGGGCGGTGGTCATTATTATCGTTGCGAGGCGAGCCGGAGGCGCCAAGCGCCTTTCCACAGCTTAGACGCTTCTCGCGCAGAGAACAATCAGTGGCTCGGCGCAAGTCAGCTTCGGTAAATCCGCCGGGTCGGAAAACTCCACAGGGAGAGAAAGGTCGCCGCTCGCCCCATATCCAGGCTACCAGGAACGCCGGGGGGAAGGGTTGCTGACGGGACTGAGGTCAACCAGTGAGTTGTTGAGAGAATCACCCTTCGTCGCGCACCCTATCCCTGGGAGAAGTTAACACGTGCCAGAAAGGCCTATACCTAAGTGACAACTGACACTAGTCACTTTGCGTGATACTCTGATGATCAGGAGCTTTAAACATCGAGGCCTGAAGAGGCTGTATGAGAGCGGCGATCGCGGCGGGGTTCGTGCAGATTTGGCGGAGGCGGTTCAACGAATCCTGACGATTCTCGATTCCGCGACTACGCCCCGGGCCCTGGACATGCCTCGGTATCGCCTTCATCCGCTTACAGGCGGTCGCAAGGGTCTATGGTCGGTCACGGTCCGCGCCAATTGGCGCATCGTATTCCGATTTGAAGGAACTGATGCCTTGACAGAAGGAACTGATGCTCTTGACGTTGAACTCTTCGACGACCACTAAGGGAAACTAATGCCCATGAAAAACCCGGTCCATCCCGGTCGCATTGTCCGGCAGAATTGCCTCGAACCGTTGGGCCTGTCTGTGACGGCCGGCGCGAAGATTCTGGGTGTCACGCGTCAGGCGCTTAATAACGTGGTCAACGGCAAGTCTGGTGTCAGCCCCGAAATGGCAATCAGGCTGACGAAGGCCTTCGGCAGCACGGAGGAGACCTGGCTGCGGATGCAACTCGCCTACGATCTCGCAGCAGCCCGCAAGAACGAAAGCAAGATCAAGGTTCAGCGACAGCACATCCCGCAAGAACTCCGCGTGCCCTGAAGTGCGGGGCTCCTGACACGGCGGCTCGTTAGGCGTACTAAGTAATAAGCAAGTCAATTTGGTGGGAACGGGCAGATTCGAACTGCCGACCTGCCGCTTAGGAGGCGGCCGCTCTATCCAACTGAGCTACGTCCCCATGCTTCTGAACTTACTGTAGCGAATCAGGGGCCATGGGATCTACCAGCGCCGAAGGCCCTTCTGCGCGATGTCGCGGCGATATTGCATACCATCGAAGTGAATCAGTCCCGCTGCGCCGTAGGCGGCTTGGATGGCGCCTCTCAGATCAGGTCCGGAAGCGGTCACGCCGAGAACCCGCCCGCCGGAAGTCACCAGTTCGCTTCCGGACAACTTGGTTCCAGCGTGGAACACGGTGGCTAAGAGTGATTCGGCTGCTGCAATACCGTTGATACGGTCGCCCGTGCGTGGCTTCTCGGGATAACCATGCGCCGCGAGGACAACACAGACCGACGGATCGGGCGAAACGACGGTGCGCTGTGCATGTGCAGGTCGATCGCAGATCCCGGCGGCAAAACAGAGAAGATCGAGCAAGCCCGCTTGCAGGCGATGCATCAGAACCTGCGTCTCCGGATCGCCCAGACGAACGTTGAATTCCAGGACCTTGGGGCCGTTCGCCGTCATCATGAGTCCGGCGTAGAGAAATCCGGTAAACGGCGAGTCTTCCCGCTGCATTTGGCGGATGGCAGGATTCATCACCTTTTCCATGATTTCACCGGCTTGCTGCTGGGTCAGGATCCGGCCATCGCAATAAGCGCCCATGCCGCCGGTATTCGGTCCGGTGTCGCCGTCGCCGATTCGCTTGTGGTCCTGGCTTGCTTCCAGCGGGAAGATCTCTGCGCCATTACTGATGCCAATGAAGCTGACCTCTTCGCCCTCGAGGAACTCCTCAATGACTAGCAGCGGTCCGAGTTTCTCGATGGCGTCCTGGGCTTCGGCTAGCGAGCCCGCGATGACGACGCCTTTGCCCGCGGCAAGCCCATCGGCTTTGATCACCACTGGGAACGAGAATGACTTTAAACTATAAAGTGCTTCTTCTACCGAAGAACATTGGGTGGAACGGGCGGAGGGGATGCCGGCGCGACGGAAAAACTCCTTGGCGAAGATCTTGCTTCCCTCCAGACGGGCAGCAGCCTGGCTTGGTCCAACAATCGGAAGCCCGCGCGCTGTAAAGACATCCACAATGCCGTCGACGAGTGTCGCTTCCGGCCCGACTACGGTTAAATCGGCATGTTCAGCTTCCGCCAAGGCTGCATAGCCGTTCAACGAACTGGGAGTGGGGAGGCAACGCGCATCGTGGGCCATGCCGGGATTGCCAGGAGCGGCGATCAGCTCGCTGATATCCTGCGACTGGCGAAGCCGCCAGGCAAGCGCGTGTTCGCGGCCACCGCCGCCCACAATAAGAACTTTCAAGAAACCGTTGTCCTCCCGCTAGAATAACGGATAAGCACCTTTGTCATCGTAGGCATTCGTGCTTACCCCAAGAAGGCTCAAAGAAAGTTACCGGCCGACTCCTTGCACTATGCATAACACCTCATCCGTCACTCCCGGTTTCGCCACCCCGCCCAAGAGTTTCGACGTCGTGGTGGTGGGCGCCGGCCACGCCGGCTGCGAAGCCGCACGGGCTTGCGCCCGGTTGGGACTGAAGACGGCTATGGTGACGATGAACGCGGACCTGATAGCCCAGATGTCTTGCAATCCGGCGATCGGCGGCATCGCCAAGGGCCATATCGTCCGGGAGATCGATGCACTGGGCGGCGTGATGGGCGAATTGACTGACGCCGTCGGCATCCAGTTCCGGCTGTTGAATACGAGCCGCGGGCCCGCCGTGTGGTCGCCCCGGGCACAATGCGACAAGAAGCAGTACCGGACGACGATGAAGGCTTGGCTGGAGGCCGAGCCGAACCTCCGCATTCTCCAAGCTGAAGTTGCCGAGCTGATGATCCGCACCGAAGGGAACCAGCGCTCCATCGAAGGCGTCCGCCTAAGGGACGGACGGCAACTGGTCGCGACCGCAGTGGTGGTAACCACTGGGACGTTTCTAAACGGTCTGGCGCATGTCGGAGAGACGAAGTCTGCCTGTGGCCGCAACGGCGAGGCGCCGTCGAACTACCTTGGCTTGCATCTCAGGACGCTCGGCTTACAGTGGGCGCGCCTCAAGACCGGGACACCACCTCGGCTGGATGGACGTACCATCGACTGGGCGCGCTTCGAGCCACAATCCGGAGATGCCGTGCCGACTCCGTTCTCTTTTCTTACCGAGCGGATTGAGCGTGAGCAGATCCAGTGTCATCTGGCCTACACGACAGAGGAAACGCACCGAATCCTGAGCGACAGCATCGCCCGATCGCCGCTTTATAGCGGGCAAATCGAAGGGATTGGGCCACGCTACTGCCCGTCCATAGAAGACAAGGTGGTGAAGTTCCCGGAAAAGCGCCGCCACCAGCTCTTCCTTGAGCCGGAGGGTTTGGACACACACGAGGTTTATCTGAACGGCATGTCGACCAGCATGCCCATTGACGTGCAATTAGCGGTTTTAGCTTCAATTCCCGGGCTGGAAGCTGCGGAGATGATCCGGCCCGGATACGCCATTGAGTATGACGCGATCGACCCACGGGAACTGACTCATGGGCTGCAGGTTAAATCGCTGAGCGGCCTTTTTCTGGCAGGCCAGATCAATGGCACGTCCGGTTACGAAGAAGCAGGGTGCCAGGGACTGGTAGCAGGCTTAAATGCGGCGCTCAAGGTTCAGGGCCGGGCAGAGCTCAGGATTGAGCGGTCGGAAGGCTATACGGGGATTCTGATTGACGATCTGATCAGTAAGGGGGCCGAAGAGCCCTATCGAATGTTCACCTCGCGAGCCGAATTCCGGCTACATCTGCGAATTGACAATGCCGACGAGCGGCTAACGCCAATCGGCCGCAAGATCGGCCTGGTTTCCGACGCCCGCTGGACTGCGTTTTCGCGAAAACAGGAACAGAAGCACCGGATCCTGGCTCTACTGGAGAAAACCAGAGCTAGTGGAGTGTCCGACACCATTGGCGCGCTTGCCGCAGACGACAATCCAACGGTGGCCGTCTGGCTGAGGCGTCCCGAGGCTAAGGTCGCCCAGCTGGAGCATTGGATCGCGGGGAATCTTGGGGAGGGCCCCGTGCACGGTGTGCTGGCGACGGTTGAGACCGAGCTGAAGTACGCTGGTTACTTGGCCCAGCAGGACCGGCAGGTTCGCCGGCTAGCGGAATCGGAGTCGCGCCAGATTCCGGAGGATTTTACCTATGGGACGATTCCCGGGCTCTCGACCGAAGTGAAGCAAAAGCTGGAGCGGGTGCGCCCTTCGACACTAGGACAGGCGAAGCGCATTCCGGGCGTTACTCCGGCGGCGCTGGCGGTCCTGGACGTGTATTTGAGCTTGGGGGCACCCGCGATGGCGGCTGCGCCGGTCGCTCGTGTGATCCCTTGACCGAGAGGGATGTTTCACGTGAAACATCGACGGAGCTCCGTATCTCACTGGCAACCTGGTACCTGCAATGTTTCACGTGAAACGTGCTAGCATCGTGTTCGACTCCGCCTGGAGATTCCGGCAGCGCCAGCAGCAAGCCGAGCCTTGCCGCCTACTGCTTTCCTCTTTCAGGCCGTCCTAACAACCGAGGAACAACTTGGCTCGCGTCATCTCAATCGCCAATCAGAAGGGCGGTGTGGGGAAGACCACAACCGCTATCAATCTCGCTGCCTCCCTTGCCGTCAGCGAACTCCGCGTGTTGCTCATCGATTCCGACCCTCAGGGAAACTCGACAACCGGGCTCGGGGTCGCAAAAACGGAGGGGATGAAAACGATCTACGATGTCCTGGTCTCCGAGGCACTCGTTGCGGAAACCATCGTCCCGACGGACTGCGAGGGACTGTTCCTTTTACCGGCCGACAAGAATCTGGTGGCAGGTAACCTGGATTTGGTCGGGATGGACAACCGGGAAGGAATGTTGCAGCGCGCGATCGCCCCCATTCGCTCCGAGTTCGACTACATCATCATCGATTGCCCGCCGGCTTTGGACCTGCTGACGCTGAATGCGCTGGTGGCTTCAGATTCCGTCCTCGTCCCCATCCAGTGTGAATTCTTCGCTCTCGAAGGCATTTCCCAGCTCATGGACACCATCGAGCGTGTCCGTGAGTCCTTCAATCAGCCAATCCAGGTCGAGGGTGTCCTTCTCACCATGTATGATGACCGGACGAACCTCACGCGGCAGGTCGAGGCTGACCTCCGGCAGTTTTTTGGCAGTGAAGTCTTTCATACAGTAATACCTAGAAGCATTCGTTTGGCGGAAGCGCCGAGCTACGGCCAGCCGATCCTGATCTACGATCCACGCTCACGCGCAGCCGAAAGCTATATTCAACTCGCAAAGGAAATCCTACGACATGAGCAAGCCAACCGACAACCCGCGCAAAGCGCTGGGTAAAGGACTGTCGGCTCTTTTGCCACCGCGGCCGCGCGCGCCTGACTCGACAACACAATCTGTTTCAACAAACGACCTCTCTTCTTTAGATCCACGGACACTGCCAATCGGTTCAATTCAACCCAACCCCGAGCAGCCTCGCGAGGACTTCGATCCCGTCAAACTCGAGGAGCTTGCGCAGTCAATTCGGGCCAACGGAATCATCCAGCCAATCACTGTAACGCATTATAAACAAGGTACTTATCTCATTATAGCAGGCGAGCGTCGATGGCGCGCCGCGCAACTGGCAGGCCTAGCCGAGATCCCCGTTTATGTCCGTGAGGCCGAACCAGATCGAGTACTGGAACTAGCGCTAATTGAGAACATACAACGGGCAGACCTGAACCCGGTCGAAACGGCGGGCGCCTTCCGCCAACTCATTGACCGCTATGGACTTACCCATGATCAAGTGGCGGAGCGGACCGGCAAAGACCGGTCCACCATCACCAATTTCCTGCGCCTCTTGAATTTGTCGCGGACAGTCCTAGAAAGCCTGGCGGGCGGGAAGATCAGCGTCGGACACGCCCGCGCGCTGCTTAACATCGTCGACCCCGATGCCCAATGGGAAGCCTGCCAGCGAATCATTACGAACGGCTTATCGGTTCGAGAGACCGAAGCCTACGTAAAGAAGCTCACCGAGCCACCGAAGCCGCCTCTTGATCCGCCCGAAGGGCCTGCTCTGGACCCCAATATCCGCGCCGCGCTGGACGAGATCGCCATGACTTTGGGCACCAAAGTCCGGCTGGTTTCACGCTCCGAATCTTCCGGCCGGCTTGAGATCGAATACTACTCCCAAGAGGACTTGGACCGCATTTATGCGGTCATTACATCGAATCGCCAATAAGGGGATGGATGGTGCCGGCGGGAGGAGTTGAACCTCCGACCTACGGATTATGAGACCGTCGCTCTAACCACCTGAGCTACACCGGCTGGCTGGGAAGCGGTCGCCTAACAAGACGTAGGCGCCATCTCTTAGGGTACGAGGAGCGGCCCGAGCATGTCAAACGCGCCTGGCAGGTTCACCATAAGGCGTGGTAAAGCCGGGTTGTGGCCTACGGCGGGCTCGTCGAATTGATCGGGGCGATTGCCGTCCCGGTGGCGGTTCCCTTCCTTTTGCCAAAACAATGGCGAGGCCAGTGGAATGCTCGCAGCAGGCTTATTCACTAGGCCGTTCGCCTGGTTTGGGTGGTTGTCGCATTTCTCACCATAAAGCTTCGCTCTTGAGCCCATTAGCAGCCTGACCCGGCTTCCCCTAACTTCATCCAAAACGATGATAGGCTCGGAGTCAGTGGCTTCCGTCGTTGAATTCAGCTCCGTTTCAAAAGCCTATCCCGTTTACGCCCGGCCCTCGGATCGCCTCAAAGAGATCTTCACTTTCCAGCGAAAACGGTATCACCGCGATTTCTGGGCGCTGAGGGATGTTTCTTTTGCAGTTGAAGCGGGGGAAACCTTCTGCATCCTAGGAGAGAATGGCTCGGGCAAGAGCACCCTACTGCAGTTGGTGGCACGCATCCTGGCCCCAACCTCCGGCTCCATTTCGGTCACGGGACGAACGGCTGCGCTGCTTGAGCTCGGTTCGGGTTTCAATCCCGAATTCTCGGGCCACGACAACATCTACCTGAATTCCGCAATTCTCGGCCTTTCGCGAAAGCAGATTGACCAGCGGTACGCCGCCATAACGGAATTTGCCGATATTGGCGATTTCATTCGCCAGCCGGTAAAGACCTACTCCAGCGGGATGGCCGTGCGGCTGGGGTTCTCCGTCGCCATTCATTGCGATCCCCAGATTCTGCTGGTCGATGAAGCCCTTGCCGTGGGTGACATCGCGTTTCGCCAGCGCTGTTTACGCAAAGTGGATGACCTTAAGAGAAGTGGCGTCACGATCCTTTTCGTTTCCCATTCCATCGTAGAAGTCAAAGCGCACGGCGACCGGGCCCTGTGGCTCGACCACGGCCGTGTTCAGGAGATCGGGGCCGCCGACCACGTAGTCAAGAGCTATGTTGCGGCGATGGCAGCCAAAGACAAGCGCTACAGCCAAATGCATGTCGAAGACGGGAGTGAACAAATGTTTTCGCTACCGCAGCCCGCGACGGTTGCTCTTCAACCGGTGACAACCATTCCCAACGTTGATGGACGCCATGGCAATGGGCGGGCGCGCGTTCTGGGAATCGCCGTCCTCAATCCCGCCGGGGAGCCATGCCCGTTTCTGGAATCTGACAGTGTTGTCACCGTTCGCATTTCCGTACAGGCGGACGACCGTCTCATCCGGCCTACGGTTGGATTCCTGATGCGGAACCACCTTGGGATGGCATTTAGCTCAACCGATACCCGCCGCGAAGGCCTGCAACTCGGTCCGTTGCAGCCCGGCCAGATTCTTACGGTGGACTTCCAACTTACATTGCCAACCCTGTATCCTGGGCATTTTTCTTTTTCCCCCGCCGTCGCCGACGGCCCACTCCAGGACGAGTTCGTCTGCGATTGGATCGACAACGCCCTGGCGCTACATTTGGCGTCGGGCCCGCACACGATCTACGGCTATATTTCCGTCCCCTGTGTAATTTCACACGAACTGGACCGAGGGGCGCCACTGCCCGCGCAGAGCTGAGCGTAGGCGGTGAGCTTCCTTTCGCGGCGACGATCCTGATGCCTGCCGGAACAAACCGAATCGTATGTTTGCGCGAGGTCCCCAACGGCGCAACAGTGCATAATGAAGTGACAAATCTCACCGGTTAGACACGCCTGCCCTCGAGCTTCGATTGTGTGAAAGCACGGGGGAAGATTTGCCGCGCGAGTTTTCTTGGACATGCAATGGCCTGGGTTTACTCAATGATTCGGCTATTAAGCGCGGCACTCCAAATCCTGCTTTTCCTGCTAAGTCCGTTCATTCTGCTTCTGACGGCCGTTGCGTTTGGCCTTGCCGACCTCCTCTTTTTGACCTTCGGTAAGCGGAGTCTGCCGCCGGACGAACCGGCCCGCAATCATGCCGCTAGTGTGGTGATCCCGAATTGGAATGGTAAGGACTTACTCGAGAAGTACCTGCCCAGTGTGGTTCTGGCGACATCGGATCACTCCGGCAACGAAATCATCGTCGTCGATAATGCTTCCGAGGATGGAAGTGCGGCTTACCTCGCGGAACACTTTCCGATGGTGCGCGTCATTGCCTTGCCGAAGAATCTCGGCTTCGGCGGCGGCTCCAACGCTGGTTTCCGAGCCGCGAAAAACGACACTGTCGTGCTTCTGAACAGCGACATGCGGGTGGAACGGAATTTCCTCCCGCCCTTGCTGTCGGCCTTTAGCGATCCTCACGTTTTCTCTGTTTCCTGCCAAATCTTGTTTTCAGATCCGGACAAGCGGCGCGAGGAAACCGGCCTCACCCAGGCTTGGTGGGAAGACGGCCGGCTCAAGGTCCGGCATCGGGTCGATGAGGACATCCGTTCCGTCTATCCGTGCTTTTATCCCGGCGGCGGATCCAGCGCATTCGACCGCCGGAAGTTTCTGGAACTAGGCGGCTTCGATCATTTATACAAGCCCTTCTACTACGAAGACACCGACCTGGGCTTCATGGCATGGAAGCGCGGATGGAAGGTTCTCTACGAGCCGGCGAGCATCGTGTTCCATGAGCATCGTGGAACCATCGGCAAGAAGTTCACTTCTGAATTCATCCAGGGCACGCTGAAGAAGAACGCCGTTCTGCTGGCCTGGAAAAACGTCCATAACTGGCGCATGTTGACCTCTCAGCTGGCCGCGTGCTTTTCGAGTTCAACCGGCACGATGCTGTTTGGGGAAGACGTGGGCCGGTACAGCTTTGCCGGTCTGTTCCGCGCCTTTCTACGACTTCCTGAAGTTCTGGCTGCGCGCTGGCAGGCCCACGCCAAGGCCGCCATAAGCGATGTGGAGGCGCTGCGAAGACCGCTGGGCGGCTATTACCGCGACCGCTTTCAGATTCCATTCGAGGCCATTCCGGCGAAGCTGAGCGTGCTTTTTGTGTCACCGTATCCGATTGAGCCCCCCATCCACGGTGGTGCGGTTTTTATGAAACAGACGCTGGAGGAGCTCGCTCCTCTTTCGGACGTCCATCTCGCAGGCTTTGTCGAGACCTCTTCCCAACTCTACGATCAAGCAACTCTAGCGCCGCTTTGCGCGTCCATGAACTTTCTCGTCAGGCAGCCGCTCCTGCGTAAGAATCCAGCTACCCTCCTACCTCATGCGGTTCGGGAGTTTGACGACGCCGACCTGCACTGGACATTGCACCGCATTCTGTACGTTCATCGAGTGGATGTGGTGCAGCTCGAATACACGATGCTGGGGCAATACGCCGGTGAGTATCTGCACATACCCTCCATGCTCTTTGAGCACGATGTGTTTTTTCAATCGCTGGTCCGAGGCATTCGAAACGAAACACGCGCCGGAACCCGGTTTGAGTATTTCCTCGAGTACCTGCGGGCGCTGCATTATGAAACGAAGCTCCTGCCGCATATGAGCCGCGTGCAGGTGTGCAGCGAGGAAAACGCCAGCTACCTGCGACGTTTTGTCCCAACACTGGCTCCCATCATGGATTCGGACCTCCGTGCAGGCATCCGAACCTCCCATTACCAATTCGCGCTCGAACGCCGCATACCGAATACGATGCTGTTCGCGGGCAGCTTCCGGCATTTGCCGAATCGGGAGGCACTCACGTGGTTTGTCGACCAAGTGTTGCCGCGCGTTGTCGCAAAAGCGCCGGAGGCAACGCTGGTCATCGTCGGCTCGGCCCTGCCGCCATTACTCTCGTCTCTAAGCTCAAATCCGAATATCAGGCTGACCGGCTTCGTGGACGACATTCGTGAGCCCTTGCGCGGTTGCGCAGTGTTTGTGTGCCCGATTCTCTCCGGCTCCGGTATTCGCGTGAAGTTGCTAGAGGCCTTTGCCGCGGGAATCCCCGTGGTTTCGACGACCGTTGGTGCGGAAGGCCTGGCGAAGCAATCGGGACGCGTTTGTGAACTGGGCGATACGCCCGACGAGTTCGCGGCAGCCATCTTGAAACTATTCACCGACCGGGACTACGCGAGGCAATTAGCGAGTCGGGCGCGCCAAGAGGTCGCATCCACGCGCGACATTCGTAAAATGACGGTCAGGCTCGAACGTGTCTACAGGTCGGAAGTTGTCCGCCTGCGAAGGGCCGGCGGCGTTCTTAGTTCTGAATCGGCTTCACCTTTGGTAGTTGAAGGGCGTGTTTCAGGTCCTTAACGACATACTCCGCAACATGCGTTAAGTTGGCGGGCTGCGCGCTGTCGAGTTGTTCAAAAGTTGACCACAGGACAACGCGGGTTGTCATATCCACAAGAAACACATTACCGCGGCCCGAAGAAAACGAGCCTCTCAGGGGCGGATTGTCCATTGCCGTGGCGTCAGTCGCCGTCGATTTCGCCTTCTTCTTAGTAGCTTTCGTCTCGGGCTCTCCGTCGGCAGCGTCCGCGGAGGAGGTCGTCTTAGTGGCTTCTGCCTTGGTTTCTGCCACGGGGGGAGTCGGGGGCTTGGGCGGGGGACTGATCTCATCCAGTCGCGCTTCGAACGCCTCGCCGAGGTGATCCGTTAGGATTCCATCGGCCTTCTTGGGATCAGTGACCACGTGAAGCAGGCCGCTTTGCGACAGTTGGTTGGCCAGATACTGGTCGAAGCCGAGGCGCATTGGCAGGATGTAAACTGTCTTGATGTGCAGCAGCTCTGGGGAGGGTGGAACAGTCGCAGCGACGGCCCAAGCGGCAGCCGTTAAAAACATCAGAATGCGTCGCATAGTTGAAGTGTAAAACTCGTCATCCGCAAAGGGCGCGGTCCTCGCCAGGGCTACCGGCCGATCAAGCGGAAATATAGCCGCCAGTACAGGTCGAACCCGAGCAACTCCTGAAGAGCCTTAATCTCACCCTCGCTTTCATCTAACACCCGGTAGGCCTCAGGACCTCCGGTCTTTTCCGCCAGGACGGACCGCGCAGCGGGACCTAGGGCAGCCACTTTGCCGGCCAGCGAGGCGAATAAGTGACCGTGCTTCGCTCCAGCCAGTAACGCCAACAGTTGCCCAATGATGATGGGCCACGCCGCCCGCCAGGCCGATGCTGCGTCGTAGTGCTTGGCCAGCAGCACCAGTTGGTTGCGCGCCGACCAGAAGTAAACGCGGGCACTTCGCTTACCCAGTGTCGCACTGCCGACGTGGTACACAACCGCGGAAGGAACGTACCTTCCCCAAAACCCAGCCTTCGCGCAACGAAGGCCAAAGTCGACATCCTCGTAGTAACTACGATAAGTGACGTCGAGCAGGCCCAGAAAGTCGAATACTCGACGATGAAACAAGGAGGCTGTCATAGGCGCCCACCTGATCCGGCGCGCCTCCGACCAAACCGCAGCGTCGGGACGGCCGTAGCCGCAGCGCCACGCGTACCCCCCTCGGGAAACGAGATCGAAGCTTCCTTCCAGGGTTCCGGGATCGTCCGCCATCAGAATCTTGCCGGTCGCAAAGTCGCAGCCTTCCCGAGTGGCCGTCTCCACGAGACGCTCAATGTAATCGACTTGCAGTGTGACGTCGTTGTTCAGGATGAGAAGCCAGTCCCCGGTCGCGGCCCGGATCCCAAGGTTGACCGCTTCGGCGAATCCCCGATTTTCCTCCAGCCGGAGCACGTTGGCGCCGGCAGCCGCAGCCAAGGCAACCAGAACCGTCTGAACTACCGTTGTCGACCACGATCACTTCACGCCGGGAATAGGTTTGCTCGCCCACGCTCGTCAGCACGGACTGGAGCAAATCAATCCGGTTCCAGGACGGAATAATGATAGAAATCAATAACATGTAGTCTTGCGGGCCGCCCGGAACCAGTTTCGCGTTACCTTTGGCGCGCCGACGGAAGAGCAGTCTGGCATTATAGTAACGTGCCTGTTGAACCTGGCCGGCTGCATGGTTCTCTGCAATTGGTTGCGACCCTCGTCTGGTCCGCGCCTTCCTGAGTCGGACGGCTCTTTCCTCGAACTGCTTGTCCCCTCGGATCATCGAAATCCGCTTTATTCTTTGGAGTCGCTCTCGGAGGGAGTGCGTGGTCAACAAAAGAGAAATCTTTTTCCGGAGTGTGCGTCTCCTTGATGCCGGGATTACATGCGGGGGCTAACTTCCGTTTCCATCACGATCGTTACCTACAACAGTGGGCGGTTTATTCGCCGCTGTCTGGAGTCCGTGTTGGAGCAACGCTACCCGAAGAACCCAGGTCATCGTTGTCGATAACGGTTCCACGGACGGCACGGCGGACATTCTCGATGGGTTTACGGACCGCGTGACGGTTGTCTTCAACGAGACGAATGCCGGGTTCGCGGTGGCGCAGAATCAAGCCATCGCCATGACGCGAACCGACTGGGTATTGGCGCTCAACCCTGATGTCTTGCTCATGCCAGGTTTCATTGCGACGCTGGTCGCAGCCGGCGAATCGGATCCGAAAGTTGGAACAGTCTGCGGCAAGCTGCTGAGCATGTCGGCCGATTTCCAACTGCCGCCCAAACCTTCCTTTGACTCCACCGGCGTTTATTTCACGCCCACACTGCGGCACTTCGACCGCGGCTCCGGCGAGACGGACAACGGCCAATATGAGCGTTGCGAATATGTCTTTGGCGCTACCGGCGCGGCAGCACTCTACCGTCGAAAGATGATTGAGCACATCTCAATCGGTGGAGAGTTCTACGACCACGATTTCTTCGTGTATCGCGAGGACGCCGATGTGGCTTGGCGCGCCCAATTATTTGGTTGGACATGCCTGTATGTCCCGTTCGCCCAGGGCTACCACGTGCGAACCGTGAAGCCCTCGCAACCGCAGGAATCTTCCTCCGTACATCAACATGCACTCGGTGAAGAACCGATTCCTGCTGCGCATCAAGAATGTCACCGGGGCCCTCTATCTTCGCCATTTATTTACGATTTCGTGCCGGGATCTCGTTGTTATTCTAGGTTGCCTCACTCATGAATTCCATTCATTGCGGGCCTTCCCTGCCATCATTCGGATGTGGCGCCGGCAGTTTGCCAAACGCCGTCACATCATGTCGAGGCGCCGTGTTAGCGACGAATACATGGAGCAGTGGTTCTCATTCAGTCCGGTGAGCTACCCCGCGGATTCCCTGTCGGAAAAGTTGCTGCAATCACGGCGCATTGACCCACTAGGTCCTTCGGCTGATGCGGGCTGGCTGAATTCGCTGAAGAAGCTCCAAACGAGACCGACCTCGCGAGAGCCGACCCCCCACAATAGGAACATGCGGATTGCGCTGCTGGGCACCCGAGGTATCCCAGCAAGCTACGGCGGTTTCGAGACGTTTGCCGAGGAACTCTCAACAAGACTGGTGGAACGGGGTCACGTTGTTACTGTGTACTGCCGGACCCGTTACCAGAGCCCTTCCTACCGTGGCGTCGAGCTTCGGTACTTGCCTACCATTCGCCACAAGTACCTCGACACTCTCGCGCATACGTGCTTGTCGTCGTTGGAGTTACTTCGGCACCGTTTCGATGCGGTGCTGTATTGTAATGCCGCCAACGCGGTTTTTACGCTATGGCCGCGCTTAGTGGGAATGCCGACGGCACTGAATGTGGATGGTCTGGAGCGGAATCGGAAGAAGTGGAACTCTGTTGCCAAAGCGTGGTATCTGCTATCCGAGTGGCTTTCCACTTGGTGCCCAAGTACCGTCATCACCGACGCGGAACACATCGAAGATTATTACCGGACCCGCTATGGTAAGACGTCCACCTTCATTCCATATGGCGCCGACGCTGCAAGGAGCGCCGGAGACAAACGTCGTCGAGCAGCTCGGGCTGGTGCCGGGCCACTATGTCCTCTACGTGAGCCGCCTGGAGCCGGAGAACAACGCGCTGTTGGTTCGCGAAGCCTTCGAACGAATACAAACGGATATGAAGCTGGCCATTGTCGGTGACGCGCCCTACGCAAGTGATTACATCCGCCAGGTGAAAACCACCGCCGATCCGCGCATCGTCATCCCTGGCGCCATTTACGGCGAGGGCTACAAGCAGTTGCAATCCCATTGCTTCGCCTACGTTCAGGCGACCGAAGTCGGAGGTACCCATCCGGCACTGATTGAGGCCATGGGCAGGGGAGCGATGGTTCTCTATTTGCGAACCCCGGAAAACTCGGAAGTCGCCGGCGATGCTGCGATACCGTTTGATTCCGACGAACTGGTGGAGAAACTACAGGCAGCCGTCAGTGTTGGACCAGAAGTACGCGAGGCTTGGGGGCGGCGTGCGCAATCACGAGTGCACCAGCGTTACAGTTGGGACGCTGTTACCACCGCCTATGAGCGCTTGCTCCGGGGGCTTTCCAACAACTAGCTTGTGTTGGAATTGACTATGGCTTCCATCGCGCAATCCGTTGCCACCAGCCAGCCCTACCGTTCCTGGGTCGAGGTGTCTCTAGGCCGCATCGGCGCAAACTACCGGGCCATCCGTAACCTGGTTGGCGCCAACGTGGAAGTCATGCCGGTTGTAAAAGCGGACGCGTACCGGCATGGAGCGGTAGCAGTGTCCCGAACGCTGGCCGCCGAAGGTGTTCGCTGGCTCGCCGTCAGTAATGCCGAGGAGGGCATCGTTCTCCGCGAGGCTGGCCTGCAGACGAGAATCCTGGTCATGGCGGATTTTCTGCCGTTCTCGCGCGAAGCGATTTTGGCGCACGATCTGACGCCGGTGATACACTCGCTCGCGGACTTGGCAGAACTGGATAGGCTTGCCGCTGAGCGCAAACAGCGGGCCCGATATCACCTCAAGATCGATTCCGGGATGGGGCGGCTTGGCGTGCGGCCGGACGCCCGAATCGCCGAGGCCATTCTCTCTGCAAAGAACGTTGAGTTGGAAGGCTTGATGACACACTTCGCTTCGGCCGCCAACTACGAATCGCCACAGACCAACGATCAGATGGAGAGGTTTGAGAAGGTAGTCGAGAATCTGGCCGCGGCCAACATATCGCCGCGCCTGGTTCACCTATCCAGCACCATACCCATCGCATACGGCCGGCGGCGAGCGTGGCGCGATATGGTCCGGCCCGGCCACGCGATTTACGGCTACCTCTCACCCTCCCGAGGCCACGCTCCCGGAAAGTTGCTCAAGGTGGAACCGGCACTGACCTGGCGCACCACGGTCCTTTCGGTCAAAGACGTTCCAGCGGGCTCGAAGATTGGCTATGGCGGCATGTTCACCACCGAGGCGCCGAGTCGCATCGCTGTGCTGGCTGTCGGCTACGCGGACGGCCTTCCGCATCGGCTCTCAAACCGAGGCCATGTCATTGTGAAACAGAAACGCGCTCCCATACTGGGTTCGGTGTCCATGGACCTGACGACCATCGATGTGACCGATTGTCCGATGGTGCAGCCAGGCGACGCAGTGACGCTGCTCGGTTCTGAGGGCGATGTTCGGATTGACGCCCCGGAAATCGCTCGGCTCGCCGGCACAATCTCCTACAGCGTGCTGTGTGGGATTCACGCCCGCGTGAAGCGCATCTACGTTTAATTTAAACAACCAGTCTAGATATCCAGATTGCGAACGTCGAGCGCATTTTCTTCGATGAACTTGCGCCGGCTCTCGACGTCTTCACCCATCAGGGTGGAAAAAATCGGCTCCGTTTCGGCGAAGTCTTTGATGGTGACCTGCAGCAGAGTCCTGCTTTCGGCGTTCATCGTGGTCTCCCAAAGCTGGGTGGCGTTCATTTCCCCGAGGCCTTTGTAACGGGTCACGGAGACTTCGCGCGTCCCTTCGCCCTTGACGTGGTTGAACAGCTCACGCCAAGTGGGAAGCTCCACTCGCTGTGCCTCTTTCACCACAGTAAACGGCGGTTTGTTGAAGCGCGAAACCTGCTTCAAAAGATTGCGCAGGCGTCGATACTCTGGCATCGCGAGGAATTCGGTGTTCAGATACCTGGTGGCGTTGGTCGGATCCTGGTAGGTCACCATCCAGGCCGAGTGCTCTTCCTCGCGCTCGATCGCCACTTGCAGTTTCACGGCCTTCAGTCGCTCCGCCAGGCGCTTCATGTTCTCTTCGTTCTGGAAGTCGGCCTTGGTGTCGATGGTCAGCGTCAAGTCGGAGATCACGTCCACCACCCGCGGTTCTCTCATGCGGCGTTCAAGCTTCCGCCACACCTGAGAGAGTTCGTCCAGCGACATGAGAAAACTACGCAGTTCAGCGCCTTCTATTTTCGCCGCTGACTCGCCTTGCCCAATTTCGACAACGATGTTTTCCGTCGCGCGGCGGAGAATCTCACGCGTGAATTCTTTGTCGTCCTTGATGTACTTCTCGCTCTTGCCACGCTTGATCCGATACAGCGGCGGCTGCGCGACAAAGACCTTGCCGCGCATGATCAATTCCTGCATGTGCCGGAAGAAGAATGTCAGCAGCAACGTGCGGATGTGCGAGCCGTCGACATCGGCATCGGTCATGATGATGATTTTGCCGTAGCGCAGTTTCGCCAGGTCGAAGTCATCGCCTTTGCCAATTCCGGTGCCGATCGCCGTGATCATGGCCCGGATTTCTTCATGCCCGAGCATTTTGTCGTAGCGCGCTTTTTCAACGTTCAGGATCTTGCCCTTTAGCGGCAGAATCGCTTGATAGCGACGATCGCGGCCCGATTTTGCAGTGCCGCCGGCCGACTCGCCCTCGACCAGGAAGAGTTCACAACGATCCGGATCCTTCTCCTGGCAATCGGCCAGCTTGCCCGGCAGGCCACCGGAATCGAGCGCTCCCTTGCGCCGTGTCAGATCGCGCGCTTTACGAGCTGCTTCTCTGGCGCGGGAGGCATCGATCGCCTTCGACACGATCTTCTTCATCACCGACGGGTTCTTGTCAAAGAACTCGCCGAGCTTTTCGTTGACTAGCTGAACAACGTAACCCTGTATGTCCGAGTTCAGCTTGCCCTTGGTTTGACCTTCGAACTGAGGTTGCGGCAGCTTGACGCTGATCACCGCAGTCAGGCCTTCGCGAACGTCGTCACCAGTAAGGGTCTCTTTTTCCTTAAAGAGCCCACCGGACTGACCCGCCGCGTTGATGGTCCTCGTTAATGCACTGCGAAAACCGCTGAGATGCGAGCCTCCATCCACGGTATTGATGTTGTTGGCAAAACTAAAAACCGATTCGGAATACGAATCGTTGTACTGGAGCGCAACCTCCATCGTGATTTTGCCGTTCGGCATGTCACGCTCGCCTTCGAAGTAAATCGGCTTGTCGTGCAGCACCGATTTACCGCGATTGAGATGCTTGATGAACTCCGCAATGCCGCCGCTAAAGAAGAACTCCTCGCGGCGCTCTGTCTCACCCCGCTCGTCGGTAAGAATGATCTTCAATCCCTTATTCAAAAAAGCCAGTTGCCGCAATCGGTTCGCCAAAATATCGAAGTCGAATGCCGTCACCGTCATGATCGTCGAATCGGCTTTAAACGTGATCTTCGTGCCGGTCTTATTCGACTTGCCTGTGCGCGCCAACGGACTCTTCGGAACACCGCGTTCGTAATCCTGCTCCCAGGTAGAGTTCGTGCGATCACCCTTGGCGGCGCGCCAAATCTCCAAGTGAAATGTCTCAGACAGAGCATTCACGCAGCTCACGCCAACGCCATGCAAACCGCCTGATACTTTGTACGTATTTGAATCGAACTTACCGCCGGCGTGCAATTTGGTCATGACAACCTGGGCCGCCGAAACACCCTCGCCCTCGTGCATGTCTACAGGAATGCCGCGGCCGTTATCAATCACCGTTACGGAATCATCGCTGTGGAGGGTCACACTGACTTCGGTGCAATACCCCGCCAGCGCCTCATCCACCGAATTGTCAACGACCTCGTAAACCAAATGATGAAGACCTGATTCACCGGTCGATCCGATGTACATGGCAGGACGAAGGCGCACGGCCGTCAGCCCTTCCAGAACTTTGATACTGCTTGCGTCGTAGCTTTCGTTGTTGTCTTGAAACACTGTTGCCATACTTCTCGTTTCGTCCGGCTCAGGTCCTTGGAACCCGTACCGGCAATCGATCTGTCACCGCCCGGCGTTCATGGTGGCCGGCATACCAAACGAATACCGCGTCAGATGCGCATGGGCATCACGACGTAGCGATAATCGGTATCCGGTGCGCCGCTATGCACCTGCAACTCACCGGCACTGTTGGAATCCTTGAACAGGAAACTCACTTCGCTCGAATCCACCGCTCGGAGGAACTCGAGCAGGTACTGAGAATTAAAACCGATCTCGGTGTCGGGGCCGCCATATTCCACCGGTATCGTTTCCTCGCTCTCACCGGTTTCAGAAGCTGAAGAGTGAACCTTTGCTTCACCTGCCAGGACCTGCATGCGAATGGCTCGTGAGCGCTCGTCGGAAAACTGCGAGACACGCTCTATCGCCGCTTTCAATTCCTCGCGCTGGAACACAACCGTATGCGGATGTTCCTTGGGCAGCACGCGCTCGTAATCCGGAAAGTTCCCTGTCAGTTTGCGGCTCAACAGCAAGCGCTGGCCGATTCGGAAAAACAGGTGATTGTCGCTGCCCGCGAATTCGATTTCCTTGTCGCCTTCGTCGCTGGCCAGTTTCAAGATCTCGCTCATAGCTTTCTTCGGCAACAGCGCCCGGTAAGAAGCTGCTTCCAGGTCAGGAAGCGCTATTCTCTTCTCAACCATCGACAGTCTGTGACCGTCGGTCGCAACCATCACGATTCCGGTGTCCTTCAAAAGCAGCAGTGCGCCGTTGAGTGTGAAACGTGACTCTTCCGATGAAATCGCAAAAATCGTGCGCGAGATCATCTGTGCCAGCACTCCAAGTGGCAGCTTCGCCAAAACATCCGGCATCTCCGGCAACTCAGGGAAACTCTCGCGCGACATGCCGGCAATGCGCGTCCTCGACCGTCCACAAACTAAGCTGGCCCAGTGATTCTCCTGGAGCTTAATGTTCAAGTCCGCGTCAGGCAGTAATCGGACGTAATCTAGCAGACGACGGGCCGGAATTGTTCCAGCGCCTTCTTTCTTGATTCGCGCCGGACAAGCACAACGAATACCCAACTCCAGGTCCGTGGCTGTCAGCCAGACCTTGTCTTCGTCTGTCTCCAACAGTATGTTCGACAGGATTGGGATCGTCGTTTTCTTCTCGACGACGCCCTGGGTCAGCCCCAATTCCCGCACCAGATCTGACTTGCTAACCGAAAACTCCATACCGATCCCTTGGGTATCTCCTCGCCTAATCAAACTCTGATTCGCCAAGTACTTCTAACCGGGCTTTTTGAACTGTAATAGAGAACCGTAATAGTAGGTGCAGTGGAAATGTTGATTTCCTTCTAAATTATAGCAAAATCTACCAGTTTCTGTCTTGCCAGGCTGTGGAATAGGGGTGCCTTGAATCTGAACGATTTGGCCCCCGATCCGTTTTTCACAACCGCCCAAACCATTTCCGCCCTGCCACTGTGGAAATAAAATCTAAATCTATTGTAATGAGTCGCTTAGGCTCTGAATCAGCCTGTTCAAATCTTCATCAACCTGCCGCAAGGTTTCAATCTTCTGGACGGAATGCAGAACCGTTGTGTGATGCTTTCCCCCGAACGCGCGGCCGATCTCTGGCAAGGACGCCTGGGTTAGCTCCTTGACCAGGTACATGGCGATCTGTCTTGGGTAGGCGATTTGACGCGTGTTGCTCTTCATCTTGAGCTGCGCCGGCGTCATATTGAAGTGCTCGGAGACCCTCCTGACGATTCCATCAATTGAGATCTTCTTCTCGGGTACCGCGTTCAAGTGCTTCAGGCTCTGCTGAGCCATGGCCATATTGATGGCTTGGCCGGTGAGTGACGACACCGCTATCAGCCGGGTCAGAGATCCCTCCAGCTCCCGGACATTGGACTTGGTCTTGGTAGCAATGAAGATGCGCACATCTTCCGGTAAACGGATGCCCTCAGAGTCGGCTTTCTTCTCCAGGATGGCCATTTTGGTTTCGAGGTCGGGTGCTTGAATGTCCACCATGAGGCCCCAGGCAAACCGCGAGCGAACCCGCTCTACCAATCCCGGCATCTGATTGGGCGCTGCGTCACTCGAGATCACAATCTGCTTGCGATGATCGTACAGCTCATTGAATGTGTGGAAGAACTCTTCCTGAGTTCGCTCCTTTCCGACCAGTATGTGGATATCGTCGATGAGCAACACATCAGCGGAGCGGTAATGCCGGTGAAACTGCGGCATGCGGTCGAGTTTGATGCAGGTGATCATCTCGTTCATGAAGCGCTCACTGGAGGTGTAGACCACGTTCAAGCCGGGGAAACTCCGCAGCAGGCTCCAGCCAATGGCGTGCATCAAATGCGTCTTGCCAATGCCTACGCCTCCATGAAGGAAGAGTGGGTTGTAGCTGCGGGAAGGCGACGTGGCTACGGCCAAGGCCGCCGCATGGGCAAACTGGTTGGACGACCCGACCACGTAGTTGTCAAACGTCAATCGAGGATTCAACCAGGACGCCGAGTTTTCAAACAAGGGTTCCGCGAAAGTATGCCTTCTGTGGCCATTCGCATACGGGGCTTGAACGGGCTTGGGCGGTTGCCACGTCCCGTTTGCCGCCGCAACGGCATACTCGACTCCCCGAATGGGCAGCTTCAATTCCTCGATTGCCCGGCGGACGTGCCCGTCATACTCCTGGCGAATCCATTGCGCGGATGCCTCGTCAGGCACGTGCACCACCAGGCGATCATCTAGAAACCGGTCCGCCTGCTGCGTCCGCTCGATCCAGTTCTGATAAGCGTCGGAACTGAGCTTTGTCGACAAATGATTTTTGATCTTCTCCCACACAGTATTCACTCCACCCCCCGAGAGCGCTGAGACGGCAGAACATTCCCACAAGATTTCCACACGTGTGGAAATCGAGCTTCCTTTCAGTTTTTTCGGAGCCAGCCTTCCGCTTTACCGTGGGAGGCAGGAACTATCGGGGGAGCCTACTGCCGTTGTCGAAAGTTCAGTCTACCACAGGGTCCATGGACGCTATTAAAAAAATTTCAATCTCGTAAGTTACTATAAATAAATAGTTTAAAGTGGTTGACATTTTTGTAACGAAGGAGTTCTCCACAGTAATTTTCCACCCGGACGAGACCTAAAAGCCCTTGTTGCAGTTAGATGAATTGACTTCACAACAATGTCGTTGCAGAATGTTGAATAGGCCTCTGAGCGGGAGTAACTCAGCTGGTAGAGTGCGACCTTGCCAAGGTCGATGTCGCCGGTTCGAACCCGGTCTCCCGCTCCAGTACACCTTTCGGCCCTCTCAATCCTTAGAGCCAGCAGCAACATTTCGTCAACCAAATGACCGGTTGGCCGTCCTGTAGGAACAGAGACCACGAAATGAGATTAAGCGCGACAGGGGCCGCGGTGACGGGCTTTCTGATTCTGTCGGCGCCCTTTTCCCCGGCGAAAACTAAGCCCGGAGGCGCTGCGCTCAAGACGAATCCAGCCCAGTACCAACCCTTCGCCCAACCTTTAGACAGAGATCAGCAAACTCGCCACGCGCTCGATCGCCTGACGTTCGGCCCCCGGACCGGCGGTCTTGCCGAGGTGCAGCGCCTGGGCCTCAAGACCTGGATTGATCAGCAACTGCATCCCGAAAAACTCCCCGAGAATCCTTTGCTTGAGGAAAAACTTCGGCCATTTGTGTCAACCCGGATGGGCATCCGCGAAACGTACCTCCAATACCCTTCGCCGCAGCTAATCCGCCAGGTGGCACGCGGCAATGGCACACTTCCTGACGACCCCGAGCTTCGGGCGATCGTGTTACGCCTGGCGGAACGATACCGCGTGAAGGCCCAGGCAACGCAAGCGGCATCCAACGCAGCCAACGACCCGAATGACGATTCCGACCTCGATCCGGCGGTTGCTTTAACGGCGATCCTCACTTCTCAGCAAATCGACATCCTAAGGAACGGCAAACCGGAAGAAAAAAAGGCGGTGCTCGAATCGATCCCCCCGCCCAAGCTGACCGATTTTGTCTACGCCCTCCCTAAGCCGCAGCGCCAACAGCTCTTCGCGCTGGCCCCCGTTGAACTTCGCCGGCGCCTCATTCTTTCCGTGAGCCCTCAGCAAGTGGTGGCCGAAGACCTGATTGAGAGCAAACTCCTGCGAGCCATTTACAGCAGTCACCAGCTCGACGAATTGCTGGTCGACTTCTGGTTCAATCACTTCAACGTCTACCTGAACAAAGGCGCCGACCACTACTTTTTGCCCACTTATGAGCGTGAAGCCATTCGCCCCCATGTTCTAGGCAAGTTTCACGACCTGCTGCTGGCAACAGCCAAGAGCCCGGCCATGCTGTTTTATCTCGACAACGCGGAGTCGGTAGCGCCCAATCTCGATGCGAACCGCGATCCGCATCGCCCCAATCAACGCAAGCGAGGTTTGAATGAGAACTACGGCCGGGAACTCATGGAACTCCACACACTCGGAGTGGATGGCGGTTACACGCAAAAGGACGTCGTCGAAGTGGCGCGCTGCTTCACGGGCTGGACTGTTGCGCCTCCGAAGAAGGGCGGCGGCTTCGAATACAACGACAAAGTCCACGACAAAGGAAAGAAAGTCGTCCTCGGCCATGTCATTAAGGCCGGCGGCGGAATGGACGATGGCCTGAAAGTCCTCGACATCTTAGCCAAGCACCCAGCGACGGCCCACTTCGTCTCATTGCAACTCGCCAAGCGCTTTGTCGCCGATGACCCACCGCCCTCACTCGTCGCACGCATGGCGAAGACGTTCAGCCAGACCGATGGCGACCTTCGCAAGGTCATGCAGACGATGCTCGAGTCCCCCGAGTTCTGGTCTCAGGGATCGTATCAGGCAAAGGTCAAAACGCCTTTTGAAATGATCGTCAGCTCCGTGCGCGCCAGCGATGCCCAAGTCGATTCAACGCTGCCGCTGGCGAACGCCGTCCAACGACTCGGCGAGCCGCTTTACCGCAAGATTGAACCCACTGGCTACTCCAGCGCCAACGCGGAGTGGATCAGCTCCGCAGGGCTGCTGGACCGCATGAATTTCGCCATTGCTCTCGCGCACAACAAGCTCTCCGGAGTCAAAGTGGATCTCGGTCTTTGGAAGGAGTTGGCTATCGGCGATCCGATGAATCTCGCCCGGGCGTTGCTGATGCAGGACCCTACCACTCAGACCCGCGAGGCCATTGAGAAAGCATTGAATGATCCCGCGCTGCAAACGCAACTGGCCGCGGGCGCCAAAGTCAAACAGCCCGAACTGCCCAGCCTGGTGGCCGGCCTGGTGATTGGCTCGCCCGAGTTTCAGCGCCACTAGGGCGACCAAAGAAATGTCTGCAAAGGAGAAAGAAATGCCGACCCGTCGCCTTTTCCTAAGAAACGCAGCTCTCGCTATGTACGGTGTTGGGTCCGTGCCGCTGTGGCTTTCCCGCGCCGCCCTAGCAAGTGATGCACCTTCTGAGCGGAAGAAGATCCTGATCGCAATCTTCCAGCGCGGTGCCGTGGACGGTCTGAATGTTGTCGTGCCCCATGGCGAGCGGGAATACTACGCCGCGCGGCCCACGATCGCCGTTCCCCGCCCCGACGGTACGCCCGATTCCGCCATCGATCTCGACGGTTTCTTCGGTCTGAATCCGGCGCTCCGCTCCTTGAAGCCACTTTGGGACCAGCGTCAGCTTGCCATCGTTGAAGCGGTGGGTTCACCCGACCCGACGCGCTCCCACTTCGATGCGCAGGACTACATGGAGTCCGGCACACCCGGCCTGAAGAGCACCAGCGATGGATGGCTCAATCGCGCCCTGTCCCCGCAACCCAGTTCTTCAGCCGTTCGCGCCGTCAGCCTGGGTCCCGAGTTACCCCGGGCACTTCGAGGGAGCAACCAGGCGCTTTCCATCACCAATCTGAACGATTTCCAGGTACGGGATACGCGCGCGGCAAATACATTCGAGACCATGTATGGCACCAGTGCCGACCAGATTCTCAATGGCACTGGCCGTGAAACCTTCGATGCCGTACGCCTGATGCAGTTCATCCAAAAGACCCCGTACGTCCCCGCCAATGGCGCTCGCTATCCGAATGGTCCGCTCGGTCAGCGCCTGCTGCAGATTGCGCGGATCATCAAGGCCAACGTGGGCCTCGAAGTGGCGTTTACGGATGTCGGCGGTTGGGACACACATGTCAACGAAGTCGGCGCGAAGGCGTCCGTCGGTCAACTTCCCAATCTGCTTCGCGAGTTTGGCGACGCGTTGGCCGCATTCTCACAAGACATGGGTGACCGCATGGCGGACATTACCGTAGTGACCATGTCGGAGTTCGGTCGCACCGTCAAGGAAAACGGCAACCGCGGCACCGACCATGGTCACGCAAACGTGATGCTGGCTCTCGGAGGCAGCGTCAAGGGGGGCCGGGTCTACGGCCGTTGGCCCGGCCTCCAGCGTGAACAACTCTACGAAGGACGTGACCTGGACGTGACCACCGACTTTCGCACCGTGCTTTCGGAACTGGTGACGCGAGAATTAGGCAACCTGCAACTGGCGAACGTCTTTCCCGGTTTTCAAGAAACGAAGTTTAGAGGATTTTTGAACGGGTAGGCCGTTGCTCCGAACGGACACGTTTCTGTAATCTCAAGCCTTTCATCGCGGCCTGCAGATCTTTCTACCTTCTCTCTGGGTTGTATCCGCATCGGCGGTAACGCGGCTAGTGCTAGTACTCGCGGTGCTATTGACCGGGCCCCCAGTCGCCGCCGTTACCGTCCTACGCTATACTCACATTTCTCAGCCCCATTCGCGACACCGTTCCGTCGCGCCCAGCGCCGGCCTCCCCGTTGCCCCGAGCTTTCTTTTTTCAATTTCATCTGGAGCATCCGAATGATCGTAAGAGCCCAAATCCTCGCTGCACTGTTCCTGGTCGCCTCCCTGGCTGTCGCGCAGATCCCTCAGCCCGACGGCGGACCCGTCGAACCGGGCACGCTCCCACTGACCTGGCAGACCGGTGGCCCCAATTGCATGGAACTTCCCGATTGGCAGATTCACGAATACAACCAAGACTTCTACATCCTCCGTGAGTCGGGCTGCACGTATTACGAAAAGCCATTCCTGTATCTCATCTTCGGCAAGACGCGCGCCTTGCTGGTCGATACAGGCGCGGGTCCTGCGCAAACCCGCTCCATTGTAGATCTCGTCATTAAGCGCTGGCTTGAACGGAACAGCCGCGATTCCATCCCGCTTGTCGTGGCGCACTCTCACGCCCATGGCGACCACGTCGCCGGAGATCCGCAGTTCCGCAACGTTGCCGGCGTTACCCTCGTTGAGCCCGGAGTGAAGTCCGTCCAGGCCGCCTTCGGTGTCCGTAATTGGCCCCAGGACATCGGCTCCGTCGATCTGGGCGGCCGCATCCTCGACGTAGTGCCGTTGCCGGGACACCAGGAAGCAGCAGTCGCTTTTTACGATCGCAAGACCGGCGTGGTTCTGAGCGGCGACACGTTCTACCCTGGAAGGTTGTATGTAGCCGATTGGGTCGCCTATCAGGCCAGCATCCAGCGATTGATCGACTTCACTCACGGGAAAGTCGTGACCCATTTTCTCGGATGCCACATCGAGCAGGCTCGACAGCCTTATCGCGAATACCCGATCGGCTCCATCTACCAACCCGACGAACACAGCCTGTCGCTGGAACGCGGACAACTGCTGGAACTGAACGAGGCTTGAAAGAGATCGGCGACGTTCCGCTGCGCCGGGCTTATCCCGATTTCACGATCTTTCCCATGAATGAAGAGATAGGCCGCGAGATGGAGCGTATCCAGAAGGAAACCACCGCCCGCCAGAAGAGCATGCAATGGAGCCAGCCCCACTGACCGGCCCCACCAAGCAGGTCTGTATCTGAAATCGATCCGGCTCGAGCGTGAGCACATTTGGTACAACGAACCCCGCCGAAGGACTTGAGACGCCGAGATCCAAAGGCCGGAAAGGGCCAATCGCGGGGTATACTGGACGGACCCACAAGTGATGAGAACCGCCGAAGAGATCGCAGCGGCCGCATTGCGAATCAACGCTGATGAACGCCGGTCCTTCATCGAGCATGCCTGCGCCGGCGACGTGAGTCTTCGAAGCCAGGTGGAAACGCTACTAAGCTCCGACCAGGAAACGGTTGCCTCGCTTGGCATGACGACCGATATGGGGGCGACAGTGCGCGAACCGGCGTCGTCCAGCGAAGGTCCTGGCACCAGTATCGGACCGTACAAGCTGGTGCGAGTCATTGGCGCGGGCGGCATGGGGACGGTGTGGCTGGCGGAGCAGGAATACCCGCTACGCCGTGAAGTGGCGCTCAAGATCATCAAGCTGGGCATGGACTCGGGCGACGTCATCAGGCGCTTCGAGGCGGAGCGGCAAACCCTTGCGATGATGGATCACCCGAACATCGCGAAGGTACTCGACGCGGGGACGACCAGACGAGGCCGGCCCTACTTCGTGATGGAACTGGTGCATGGCGTGCCCATTACCGCGTACTGCGATGGCCAGCGCCTCGGTCCCCGGGAGCGGCTTGCACTAATGGTGCCGGTCTGCCGGGCCATCCAGCACGCGCATCAGAAGGGGATCATTCATCGGGATATCAAGCCGTCGAATGTGCTGGTGTCTTCCTACGATGGAAAGCCCACGCCGAAGGTGATTGACTTCGGTATCGCCAAGGCAACCGGCGCGAGTCTAATCGACAGTCAGTTCACCCACCTCGGCCTTGTCGTCGGCACTTTCGAATACATGAGTCCGGAACAGGCTGAGGCTGGAGTGGACAACGCGGCGGCGGCCGATATCGACACGCGAAGCGACATCTACTCACTCGGTGTCGTGATGTACGAGTTGCTGACCGGACGCACGCCGCTGAGGTGGGCCGAGGCGCTTAAGGCAGGCTACGTCGAGATTCTGCGGCGAATTCGGGAGGACGAGCCGCAGACGCCGAGCAGCCGGTTGACCACTTCTCCCGAAACACTCGCGGAGGTGGCGGACCGCCGGGGAACCGAAGCGGCGAAGCTGCCGAAGCTATTGCGCGGCGAACTCGATTGGATCGTGATGAAGGCGCTCGAGAAGGACCGCGCCCGCCGTTACGAGACGGCGAACGGTCTGGCACGGGACATCGAGCGCTACCTGAACGGAGAGCCGGTAGAAGCGTCGCCGATTTCGACGACCTACCGGTTGCAAAAGTTCGCAATGAAGCACCGGCTGTTGCTGGCCACGGCGGCTGGCTTCCTGGCGCTGCTCATGGCCGGCATTCTGGTGGCCGGCTGGCAAGCGATGCGGGCCCGGCGCGCGGAGGCGATCGCGTTGCAGGAGCGCGACCGTGCGGATACGGAAGCGGCGACCGCGCACGCCGTTAACGAGTTCGTACAAAAAGATCTACTGGGACAGGCGAGCGCTGAGAACCAGGCCCGGCCCGACCAGAAGCCCGACCCCGACCTGAAAGTGCGAACAGCGCTCGATCGCGCCGCCGCGAGAATTCCGAGTGCGTTCCCGAATAAGCCATCGGTTCAAGCGTCGATTCAGGAGACGATCGGGACTGCCTACACGGATCTAGGGCTGTACACGGAAGCCCAGCCGCACCTGGAGACGGCGCTGAAGTTGCGGCTCGCGAATATGGCGTCGGATGACCTGGAGGTCGCGAAGGCAAAGGAGGGCCTTGCCACTCTGCTCGTTGCGAAGGGCAATCCACAGGCCGCGTTGCCGCTGCTCGAGGAGGTACTTGCTGTGAGGCGTAAGAAGCTCGGCCCGGATCACCCCGACACGCTTGAAGCGGCGAACAATGTAGCGGCTGTGGTCTCCATTGAAGGCCGTAAGGCGGAGGCCGAACCCCTCTTGCGACAAGTGCTGGAAGCCCGTTCGCGAAAACTCGGGAGGCTAGACCCGGAGACTCTGATTGTGATGGGAAATCTGGGAGAGACGTTAAATGACGAGGGGAAGACAGCCGAGGCTGAACCGCTTTTCCAGGAAGCGATCGGGGGTTACCGGAAAGTCCTCGGTCCCGAACATCCGAAATATCTATGGGCGCTCACGCAACTCGGGGTAGTCTACCTGTCTCAGAAGAAGTACCCAGAGGCAGAGGCCGCCTTTAGGGAAGCTCTCGATAAGAGACTACAGGTACTCGGTCCGGATCACCCGGATACGGCATTCACGATGGCGCAGCTCGGAGTAGCGCTCGCGGCAGAGGGCCGCTATTCAGAAGCCGGGGAGCTTTACCATAAGGCCCTGGCAATCGATCGAAAGGTCCTCGGCCCGCTCCACCCAAGCACCCTCGATGCGCAGCATGGCGTAGCACTCAACTATCAGGACCAGAAGAAGTACCCGGAAGCCGAGGCGGCTTACAGGGAACTGATCCGGTTACGACGCGAGGCGCACAATGAGAGCTTACCCGTATTCGACCAGGAGCTGGCGGGATTTGGCACGATGCTTCTGGAGCTTCGGAAGTTCAAGGAGGCCGAGCCGGTGCTGAAGGAGTGCCTCGCGCTCCGGAAGAAAAGCGATCCAAATGGCTATCGCTACTTCAACGCCGAAAGTGTCCTGGGCGGAAGTCTCGCCGGGCAGGGCAAGTATGCGGAGGCGGAACCTCTCGTACTCGGCGGCTATCAGGGAATGAAGCAACTGGGCGATAAACTGCCCGAGATCGGGAAGCCGCGGTTCAAGCGAGCCGGAGAGCGCATCGTCGCGTTATACGAGGCGTGGGGCAAGCCGGCGGATGCGGCCGAGTGGCGCGCGAAACTGAAACCCGCCTTGCCGTAGTCAACGCCATCAATAGCATTGATGCAGATCAGATTGGAGGTAGTCCGAAATAACGGGACTGCCCTGGCGGAAGATACCGCTAGCGGCTCTACGGCACGGCAAGCTTCTCGACGGAACTCTTAGCCTCGCGCTTGCTGCGCTCCGCGAAGCGATCGATGACAACAAAGAGGACGGGCACGATAAAGACTGCCAGCACAGTCGCTGCGATCATGCCGCTAAAGACCGCAGTCCCAAGAGAACGCCGGGAAGCGGCTCCCGCTCCCGTTGCCAGCAGAAGTGGCGCCACGCCCAGCAGGAAGGCGAACGAGGTCATCAGGATGGGGCGCAGCCGAAGGCTCGCGGCTTCCATGGCGGCCTTTTCGACACCCATATCTTCTTCGCGGCGCAGTTTGGCGAACTCGACGATCAGGATGGCGTTCTTGGCGGCCAGACCGATCAACGTCACGATTCCGATCTGCGTGTAGATGTCGTAGGGAAAGTGGCGCAGCCAGTTTCCGGCCAAAGCGCCGAACAGGCCAAGCGGCACGGCCAGGATGACGGCGAAGGGGATGCTCCAGCTTTCATACAGCGCCGCCAGAAATAGAAACACCAGAACGGCGGCAAAGCCGAAGATGAAGCCCTCCTTGCCCTGGGAGAGTTTTTCCTGGAAAACGGTGCCAGTCCACTCAAAGTTGAAGCCGCTTGGCATGACCTTGCGCGCGATCTCTTCCATCGCGGCAGCGGCTTGGCCGGAGCTATATCCAGGTGCGTTCTGACCAATCAGCTTCGTCGTCCGGAAGCGGTTGTAGTGGTAGACGACCTCCGGGCCAGTTGTCGGTGTGATCTCAACGAGAGTGCTGAGGGGAACCATGTCGCCGCCACCCGTGCGCACATAAAAGCGCCGGATGTCCTCGGGTGAGTCACGGTAGGTTTGGTCGCCCTGCAACACCACTTGCCAGGTGCGTCCAAAGCGATTGAAGTCGTTTACATACAGACCACCGAGAAAGGTCTGCAGTGAGTTATAGACGTCGTTGACGGGTATGCCCAAAGTCTGCGCCTTGTCGGTATCGAGCTTGACGTTGTATTGGGGGACCGTGTCCCGAAAGATGCTGACAACCTGGGCGAATTCAGGACGCTTCTGTGTCTCCGCAATCGCTTGACTGGCGACGTCGGCGAGTTGGTGAATGTCGGTACCGCCGGAGCGGTCCTCCAGCATGAATTCAAAGCCGCCGGAAGTTCCGAGCCCCAGAATGGGCGGCAGACCGAAGCCAAAGACGAGAGCTTCCGGGATCGCAAAGAACTGTCCTTGTGCCCTCCCTAGAATCGATTCAAATTGCAGTTCTTTGGATTTGCGATCTTCCCAGGGTTTGAGGGTCGCAATGACCGTGGCGACGTTTGAGTTTTGGGTGGAAGTGAGAATGTCAAGTCCACCAAAGGTAGTTACATCCTGAACCCCCGGCGTTTTTCGGAGGATATCCTCGACGCGGTTGGTGACCAGCCTGGTGCGCTCCAAGGAAGCTCCGTCCGGCAGCCGTACCGCTGTGAAAAACACACCCTGATCCTCATCCGGCAGAAACCCGGTGGGAAGAATCTTAAAAAGAAGACCCGCCAGCACAAAGAACAACGCAAGCACAGCCAGAGCCAAGACGGAGCGGCGAACCAGAACGGTCACGCCCATCAAGTAGCGACTCCTGGTCCAGTTGAAGGCAATGTTGAATCCATCGAAGGCACGCCGCAGAAGGCCGCTGCTTTGCGACTTGGGGCGCAACAGCATGGCGGAGAGCGCGGGGCTCAGCGACAACGCGCTGAACGCCGATATCAGCACGGACGCGGCGATGGTGAGCGCGAACTGACGGTAGATCTGCCCGCTTATGCCGCCAAGAAATGCGACAGGAATGAACACGGCCGCCAGAATCGCGGCGATTGCGACAACCGGCCCCGACACCTCCTCCATCGCTTTAAGAGTGGCATCGCGCGGACTCATGCCTTCGTCGAGATTGTGCTGCACCGCCTCAACCACCACGATCGCGTCATCGACAACGATGCCGATCGCCAGCACGAGCCCGAACATGCTGGTCATATTGATGGAGAATCCGAGTAGCGGGAACAGCGCGAAGGTGCCTACCACGGCGACCGGCACCGTACACAAGGGAATCAGTGTGGCACGCCAGTTCTGCAAAAACACAAAGACGACAAAGACGACAAGACACACGGCAACGAATAGGGTGGTGACGACATCGCGGATGGCGGCTCGAACGAACTTCGTCGCATCGTAGGGCACGGCGTACTCGACACCCGCGGGAAAGCTTTTCGCCGCCTCGGCCATGAAGGCCGTCACGCGGTTTGCCGTTTCGACCGCGTTGGCGCCTGGCGAAAGGTAAACGATGATGATGGACGATGGCTTGCCGGTTGTGCGGCTATAGGTCTTATAGTCTTGCGCGCCCAGTTCCGTTCGCGCCACATCGCGCAGCCTCAGCAGCGAACCGTCCGGTTGGGATCGTAAGACAATGTCGCCGAACTGTTCGGGCTCAAGCAGCCGGCCTGTGGCGTTGACCGGGTATTGAAAGTCGGTGCCGCGCGGAACCGGCGCCTGGCCAATGGCGCCGGCTGGATTCTGACGGTTCTGGGCCTGAATGGCGTTTGAAATATCGGTAGCCGTCAAACCAAGCTTGGCCATCTTATCCGGGTCAGCCCAGATGCGCATGCCGTAGTTCTGACTGGCCGCAAGCCGCGAATCGCCCACTCCCGGCAGACTGCCGATGCGGTCGACGAGATTGATGGTGGCGTAGTTGTTCAGGAAGAGGTCGTCATAGCGGCCGTCGCTGGCGGTGAGACTGATGGCCATCAGAAACGCCGAGGACACTTTCTTGACGGTCACGCCCTGCCGCTGCACCTCAGGCGGAAGAATCGGCAGAGCAATGTTTACCTTGTTTTGCGTCTTGACGGTGGCGAGGTCAATGTCGGTTCCGAGTTCGTAAGTGACGTCGATGGTTAACGTGCCATCGTTGGAACCGCGCGAGAAAAAGTACAGCATCCCATCGAGCCCAACCAACTGCTGCTCGATGGGTTGCGCCACGGTCTTCTCGAGATCCTGCGAATTACCGCCGCGATACTGCGCGGTGATCTGCACCACCGGCGGAACAACTTCCGGGTAGGTCGCAATCGGGAGGGTGGGAATCGCCACCGCGCCGATGATCACAATCACCATTGCGATGACCATCGCGAAGATGGGACGGTCGATAAAGAATTTGGCCATGGATGGCGCTTAACTCCGGGAGCTCGGTTTGTACGGCTGTGGAGTGACTGGCATCCCTGGACGGACCTTCAAGGCGCCCTCCACAATCACGCGGTCACCCGGCTTCAGGCCCTGCGAAATGATCCATTGGTCGCCAACCCGATCGCCCGGAACGACGGCGCGAGACAGAACCTTATTTTCGGGACCGACGACCAGCACGGACTGCATCCCTTGCAGTTCCAGCACCGCACGTTGGGGCACGAGAAGAGCGCCATGCCGCTCCTCACTCCGAAACCGAACGCGGGCGAACTGACCTGGCAAGACGTTGTGGGAGGGATTGGGGAACGTGGCTTGCATCTCCAGTGTGCCCGTCTTCAGATCGACCTGGTTCAGCGCATTCTGGACGTGGCCGGGAAACGGATGCACGATACCATCTGCCAAAACCAATTCCATCGGGGCATCCGCTAGCACCGGGCGCCCTCCCGCTGGCTGTTTTGCGCGGCTCTGTGTGTAAAGATACTCGCCTTCACTCACCTTGAAGCGGACCCAAATAGGATCGAGCGGAACAATGGTGGTTAAGGGTGTTGCGGAAGTCTTCGAAACCAAGCCGCCGACAGGAATTAGCGTGTCGCCGATTCTTCCGGCAATCGGAGCGCGGATGGTCGAGTATTCCAGATTCAGTTCCGCACTCCGCAGTAGCGCCTTGTTCGATAGCACCTGTGCGCCACTGGTACCCAATTGCGCTTGTGTGGAAAGACGTATCTGCTGAACGTTAGCCTTTCGCGCGGCTACATTTGCTTCGTTCGCTCTCAGCGCCGCCTGGGCGTCGTCAAGTTCCTCTTTGGAGGCCGCTTGTTGCGAGATCAACGGCTCCAGGCGTTTGACGTCCAGTTGCGCTTTCGCAAGGTTCGCTTCGGCCTGTGCCAAGTCCGCCTCAGCTTGCTGCAGAGCCACCTGCTCCCTCGCAAATTGCAGATTTGCCTGCGCCTGCTGCACGTCGCCGGACGCTTTAGCAACGTCGGCTTCATACGGCCGAAGGTCGAGCTCGTACAGCACTTGTCCGGCTTGAACGTCGGATCCGACTTCAAACAAACGCTTCTGAATGAATCCATCGACTCGGCCGCGGATTTCCACCACATCGCGCGCGAACGTTTGTGCGGAGTACTCGCTGTAGATGGGAACATCTGCGGGTTGGACATTGATCACCGACACGACCGGAGCCTGAAGAGGAGGCTTGTCTGCCTTGGCACCGCCGCCGCAGGCCGCCTCGAAAACGGCCATCCCCAAGAAGCAAATGGATATAAGTAGTTCTACCCTCCGCATATTCATCTGCCATAAGCGAGGTGCGATCCGCTTCCAAAAGGAACGTGCACACCCATAACAGATGTGAGTGGCGGTTGAATGATTCGTCGGACCCGGAAGGTTTCCGCACTAAAGCGATCGGGTATTGGCTTGCCGGTAAAACAACGAGATTCGCTAGTCAGAACTAGCTTTGAGCCAAACTGCGGATAGTGGTGGTGCTCCGTGCAGCGCTTCCCGACTTACGCGCTCGCTCTGTCCGCCACCAGCATGGCGGACAGAATCTGGTCGGAGACATCCTTGACGGCGCCGGGCGAGTGCGACAGAAACAGGGTATTGGTAGGGTGTTGGTTTTGTCGCTTTCGCCGATCGATTTGAGCGTGTCGAAATACTGAGTGACCATTACCAACTGCATCACCTGATTCGCGGACGCCCCCTCCACCACTTTTTGGAACTGCTCAATCGATACCTGCAGCCCTTCGATGATGGCTCTCCTCTGATTGGCGATGCCTTGTCCCTGGAGGGCCTTGCTTTCGGCTTCGGCCTCGGCGCGCTTCACCACTAAAATCTTCTCCGCCTCGCCCCGTGCGTTGGCGGCCACTTGTTCGCGCTGGGCGGCGTTGATGTCGTTCATAGCCGACTTCACCTTGGCATCGGGAATGATATCGGTCACCAGCACGTTGACGATTTCGTAACCGAACAATGCCATGTCAGCATCCAGCTCCTGCTTGACCGCGGCAGCGATGCTGGACTGCGTAGCGAACACTTCGTCTAGCGTCATACCTGGAACATGCGCAAGGATGACCTGCTCGACATAGGATTTGATCTGCGCAACCGGATCGGACAACTTGTAATAGGCATCGTAGACTTTTTCCGGACGAACCCGATTCTGCACCGAGATCGGAATGGTAACGAACACGTTGTCTTTGGTCTTGGTCTCCATGGTCAGGGTGATTTGATTCACCCGCAGACTGACGACGCCGGCGACGGAATCGAAGACCGGCACCTTCCAGTTCAATCCAGGGTTGGCGACCCGAAGGAACTTTCCGAATCGCGTGATCACGGCGACTTCGGCCCGTGCGCACGGTGAAAAAGCCTCCCAGAATCAGGAAGAGAACGATCAGAGCGATGAACCCGAACAGAACCCAAAAGAATGTCATTTGGTTTTCCCCGCTGCTCCAGGACTGGAGCAAGCCGAATTATACAGGGCAGGGAGTCCCCGACGACTTGGCGGGCGCGCTTTTGCGCTGAGGGGAAGCTCATGCAAGGTACGGCAAGCTGGTAGAAGGGATGAGCTAATGGAGAACGGTTCGCCGGAGCTGCTGCGAAGACCCGAAGCCGAAGTGATGAAAGTCCGTTGCACGATCGCGGGCGGTGGACCCGCCGGGATGGTCGCCGGGTTTCTGCTGGCGCGCGCAGGCGTCGAGGTGGTGGTGCTCGAAAAGCACACGGACTTTCTGCGAGATTTCCGGGGCGACACGATTCATCCCTCAACCTTCGAATTGATGTATGAGTTGGGCTTACTGGACGAATTCTTGCGGCGGCCGCATCAGGAACTGCCGCAAATTGGGGCGCAGATTGAGGACTTTCGTGTGATTGTGGCCGATTTCTCTCACCTGCCGACCCACTGCAAATTCGTAGGACTGATGCCGCAATGGGACTTTCTGAACTTCATGGCCGAGCAGGGGAAGCGTTACCCGCAATTCCATTTGAGGATGAACACCGAGGTGACCAGCCTCCTCGTAGAGGACGGCCGAATCGCGGGTGTTCGAGCGAGAACGCCGGAAGGAACACTGGAAGTGCGGTCGGATTTGACGATTGGAGCCGACGGTCGGCATTCCATCGTGCGGGAGAAGGCGGGGTTCGACGTGATCAACCGGGGAGCCCCGATCGATGTGCTGTGGATGCGGATTTCCCGGGCGCCCGGCGACCCGGAACAGACCCTCGGGCGCTTCAGGCAAGGAAAGATTTTGGTCACTCTCGATCGAGGCGATTACTGGCAGTGCGCGTACGTCATCCCGAAAGGAGCATTCGAAGAGATTCAAAAAAAAGGCCTGCCGTCGTTTCGGGAGGACATCGCGGGCATTGCGCCGTTCCTGAAAGATCGCACCGGCGAACTGAAGGATTGGAACGATATCAAACTCTTGTCGGTAGCCGTTGATTATTTGCGGAGATGGTCGCGCACGGGACTGCTGTGCATCGGAGACTCTGCGCACGCCATGTCTCCGATCGGCGGGGTGGGCATCAATCTGGCCATTCAGGACGCGGTGGCTGCCGCGAATATTCTGGCGCAGCCGCTGCTGGACCGCGAGCTGGGTGACGAGCAGTTGCGAAGGGTGCAACAGCGCCGCGAGTTTCCGACCCAAATGACGCAGAGGTTTCAGGTCTTCGCGCACCGGCGTTTCATTGGTCCGGCTTTGCGGAATGCCGGGCCGATGCACCGCCTCCCGCTGCCGTTTCGGCTTTTGCGGCGATTCCCGGTGCTGCGCCGCATTCCGGCGCGGATGATTGGAGTGGGATTTCGGCCGGAGCACGTACGGACAAGAGATTAGCGGGGTTGACAGGATAAGGGCTGTCCTGCAGAGCGCTCCCTGCAAGCCCGGTTAATGGGCGTAGTAGCCGGAGCGGCTGCGGACAACGGTGTCGGGGCGTTTGCAGCGAATCGTCACCTTGTGGAAGGTTCCGTCAGGGTATGAATTGGAAGGCACGTATCCAATTTCGTAGAGTGAGCGGAGTTCGGCGCCGATTTGATCAAAGACCACCGCCAAGTTGGTGTGGAGGGCGTCGAAATCGCCGCCGCCCGTCTGGCTCGCCAGGTGATGCATCACGTGAATGCCATAGCGATTGCGGGCGTTCAGGCGGCCGTGGTCCATCTGCGTGTAACGAATCGCATATATGAGCGCGTCGGCATTCTGCGCGGCTTCGATGGTATCCAGCAAGTCGTTCGCGCTGGAGTTCTCCTCGCCATCACTGAATAGCAGGATCGCGCGGCGGCGTTGACCGGGCTTTGCCAGTTTCTCCTTTACGGAATAGAACACGGCATCGTACAGGGCAGTGCCGAGATCGCGCTCTTCATGCGGCGGGCCGAGCTCCGGGAAGCCCCGAATGCTGGTATTGAACCGCTTCAGGCTGTCGATGATGGAAGGGACGGAGGTATCGCCATCACTCACGAGCCGGAGGTGGTTGCCGAAACAAACAGCGAACACGTCGTCCTTGGGCCGGAGAGCGGTCTCAAGGAATTTCGCGACATCGCGGTCGTGCTGCTTGATGAACTTGTCCTGGCTGGCGCTGACGTCGATGACCAGACCGAGGCTCAGCGGGAGTTCCGCCTCGCGGGCAAAGAAACGGATTGTCTGCGGCACGCCGTCATCGAGGACTTCGAAATCGTCCTGGTTGAGATCACCGATGATCTGGCCGGAGGTGGAGCGAACACTGGCGGTGATGTTGACCAGCTTGGCTTCTGCTTGGAAAGACGGCCGCTCTTGCGAGCCGGCGACGGTGGTAACCCCAAACAAAAGTACTACAAGCGAGCAGACCCCAGCGCAGCACATTGAAAAATCAATACGTTTCGAGCAGGAAGAACGACTCAATATTCTGAGTGTACATTTTACTAGGCGAATTACGTGTCCCGACGCACGCCGATCCTCCGCTTGACAGGTTAGAGGCGCAACAACTGAGTTTAGTAAGAAGCGCCCGGCGGTAACACCGGAGGATCAGTATGCAATCGGAGGACGACAGATCGTTTCGCATCAAACGTGCGATACAAATCATTTTGATGAGTTTCTTTTCGCTGCAGCTACTCGCTGCCAATGACACTCGCTTTCGAACAGAGATTAATTACGGGCCAATTCCGTTTGACGTGTATACGATGCCAAATATCGACGCGAATGGGTCGCCCTATATCTCCAATTGCCCCGTTCCTACCCCGTCGAACCCGACAACGGTTCGTTCGTGCATCCAGACATTGTCCGCTAACTATGTCGAAGGCGGCGCCACTGGAGTCCGTTTCATGTTCGCTGTTCAAGGAGGATCTCTGGTGCCTGAAGGAACTGCTGGGCCCTCTCAGGGAAGTTATGGGGCCAGTACTGCCTGGGACTCGGAAGGAAATGTGCAACCGGCTTGGACTAATAATCTGAATTTGTTTCTGGCGGACCTAAAGGCCGCCGGATTTATATACGTGGCACCAACGCCCATGCTCGCCACCGCCTGGAGCGGCACTCCGTATGGGACAGCCACAGTGAGCAGCTGCGGAAGCGCAGAACAACTGGACTTCTATCGCTGGCTGCCCTTTGGGCTCATGTCGGGAAGTGATATTCCCGATTGCCGGAACGTCCAGGACGGCTATAATCTTGCAGCCCGGCCGCCGGCTATAAAGAACCAAGGCTTTTGGGGCTGGCAGCCTTATCACAATCTGATTGCCACGGTGATTTCGTCCACCACCAACGCCGGCTTGTTGCTATCGGAGATCGATCTCTTTCAAGAGGTGAATCTAGCCAATTTTACGGTGATGGGCAGGCTGATTTACGACAACACAACCAATTTTGATGTTCTTGGGGATATCCAGTCACTGTTGTCGCAGAATGGTCTGGACCCCAGATTAGCCACTTATTCCGTGGGAACCGCGAATCCGACCCAAGCAAATGGCGACTGCATAACCGGCTACAACGACTCGGGCATGTTGTATGGGGCATCGGCTCTTCAAAGCGCCCTGGCCGGCGGTGGCTTCGGGCTTCCGAACGGATTCCTCGCGACGTCGGGCCTGCCCTGCGGAGGAACGGCTCCCGTGAGCCCGACTTTCCCGGTAACTTACGCAGTGAAGCCCCTGTTTGATATTCATACGTACCCCTGCATCAGAGAGGGCAACAATTGCTCCACAACGGAAGATGTGACGACAACTGCGACCCTCTTGTACAACGGAATAACGGATTTGGCCCAACACTACGGCAATTCCGGCCAGCTCATCATTATTGGCGAAACCACCCCGGCGGGGGCGGCAGGCGCCTGCGTGGGGAATCGGAGCGCGTCTCAAAATGTTGCCGGCTATCAGGCGAGTTCCTTGCCATCATCCGGGAACGAGATTGTTATGAGGCCATGGTCATGGATTACAAACGCATGTTATCCGAACCCGATGCCGCTTTCGCCGCTCTACGATAGCGGGTCATCGACCGCGATAACCCCGGGTCCACTGGTTGGCTCCTCAACGGTCGCACAGGGCACGGTCTCGTGGACTGTTCCCGGCTCTCCCACGGTTGAAATCCACGTAGGCTCGCCATCGGGAACCCTGTTTGCGAGCACGTCCGGAAGCGGGAGCGCCGTCACCGGTAGCTGGGTAACCGACGGGATGCAGTTCTTTGTGCAAGACGTAACGAACGGGAAGCCGCTAACGCTGGATAACACAATTGGAATCGCCACGGCACAGGTTCTACCCGAGCGGGCTGCTTTGACGGCAACTCCGCAACGGATCAACACAGTGGATGGTTCTGACCTAGGGGTCACTACTCTTCGTTGGAGCGTACCTCCGGGAACCTGTCTTTCCTCGCCTTGCGTCGAGATTCACGTAGGTTCGGCAACGGGACCGCTATTTGTCGCCGGGGGGTACACGGGGAGCGCCACAACCGGAAGGTGGGTTACGGACGAAATGGCGTTCTACCTGGTGTATGCAAACACCTCCAATACCTTGCAAACTGTAACTGTGCAGGTGTCCCCTGCGGTGCAGCTTCTTCCAAGTAAGCCTCGGGTGGGAGCGGAGCATCTAGGTGCCCGGTTTTAACGCAGCTTCCGGGCAGGCGCTCCGTGACCGTCGCGCCTTCCGTTAGCCGACACGCGTGATGCTGCCGAGTGGGCTGCGCTTACGGTTTCTTGGGCAGCTCGTCGTTGAGGATTGAGCGGATGGTGGCGGCGACATCGTTCACGGAACGTGTGCCATCGATGGTCCAGATATTGGCTTGGGGATAGTAGGCGCGGACCATGTCCAAGTCGCGGTGATATTGCTTGAGGCGCTGCGTAATGAGTTCTGGTGTGTCGTCCGGGCTTGCACGCTTCTTGAGGCGTTCGCGAACGATGTCGTCGGGCACATCCAACTGAAGCACGACGGGCGAAGGCAGGGCCTTGGTCCGAACCAGCTCAGCGAGGTGGTCTGCCTGCTCTTTGCTAGCGGGATAACCATCGAGCACCACGCCTTTGGTGAGATCGAGCTTGCTCAAGGCGGTGTCGACCAGGGCGTTCATCGCAGGGTTCGCTTGCGGCGGCGCGGGAGTGGCAGTGGGTTTCGTTGTCGAGGGCTTGGCTCCCCCGGCTTTGGTGGCCGCGGTTTTCTGTTGTACGAACAGGGATGGATTATCACGAATGAGATCATCCACCGATATAGTTGGCAGACCAAAGTTCTTTTTGAGGATTTCCGTCTGCGTCGTTTTGCCGCTACCGGTTGGGCCAATCAGGATGATGACGAATCGCTTCTCGATTGTGAGAGCGGTACCCGCTTGCGCAAAGCTCAGCCGGCTGAAGCTGACAAGCACCAAGAACAGTGCGGCGGCGGCGAGAATGAATTTGCAGCGTGACATTTGACGGACCAGTAGGCCCAACAATTACTGTCGCACTCTTCGGGCTTGCCAGTTAATCGAGGGTGGCGGATTTTACACGTCACCACATGAACAACGACCTCGCTGGATATCCGCGGGTGAATCAGATGGTGTGAGAATCACGATGTGGAATGTTTGCAACAGTCGGGCGTTTCGCGAATCCGGTTCAGGAGTTCGAATCAATACGGACCTGCACGCATTCGTCAGTTCCGCTGCTGAAGCGACTGCGTAACGAGCGGCCGCGAGCAATCGAGTGAGAGTGTCGAGGAGAGAAACATGATTTGACAGGCGTTCACTCTGTTTCACGTCATCTTGAGCCTGGTCGGTATCGGGGCGGGCTTCGTCGTCGCATTCGGATTTCTGACCTCCAAACGGCTCGACGGGTGGGCGACCCTCTTTCTCAGCACTACCGTGGCCACAAGTGTGACTGGTTTCCTCTTTCCCTTTCACGGCGTGACACGGGGCATCGTGCTGGGCGTTCTTTCGCTGATTGCTCTCGCATTCGCGATCCTTGCCCGCTACCACTACCGTCTCGCGGCCGGTTGGCGTAGGACGTACGTGATTGGCTCCGTCATTGCACTTTATTTGAATGTGTTCGTCCTGATCGCCCAGCTCTTCGATAAAGTGCCGGCTCTGAAGGCGCTGGCGCCAACCAAGTCTGAGCCGCCATTCCAGGTGACTCAGCTGGTGGTGCTGGTTCTGTTCGTCGTACTTGGCATTCGAGCGGTCTTCAAGTTTCAAAGCACGCTGGCGCCGCTGACATAAGGCCAGCTCAGGCCTCAGCTGACAAAACAAAAGGACATTTGTGGCGATGACCGTGCATCGGATGAAAGACGCCGACGGACGACGGAGAGCCTTTTCGCCGGCGTGATCTTAGACTGATAATTGATGGACACGCTGCCTCGATACGACGCGTTGTTGCTGGTTTCCTTCGGCGGCCCTGAGAAAGACGAAGACGTGATGCCGTTTCTGGAGAACGTGACGCGCGGGCGCAATATTCCACGCGAGCGGCTTCTGGAAGTGGCGGAGCACTATTACCATTTCGGCGGGAAGAGCCCAATAAACGATCAGTGCCGCGCATTGGTGGCGGCGATCGAGCGGGAGTTGTCTGAGCATGGGTTGAAGCTGCCCGTGTACTGGGGCAACCGGAACTGGCACCCGTTGCTGCCGGATGCCTTGCGCCAGATGCGGGCCGATGGAGTAACCCGCGCACTGGCGTTCATGACCTCGGCCTATAGTTCGTACTCCGGCTGCCGCCAGTATCGGGAGAACGTGAAAGCAGCGCGAGAAGCGGTGGGCGCCGGCGCGCCGCAAGTGGATAAGCTGCGCGCGTTTTACAACCATCCACACTATGTGGAAGCCAGCGCCGCCGAAGTGCGGGATGCATTGGCGCAGATTCCGGCGGAGCGGCGGACCAGCGCCGAATTGGTTTTCACCGCCCATAGCATTCCGCGTTCGATGGCGGACACCAGCGACTATGAGAAGCAACTTCGAGAGACCTGCCGGCTGGTGGCCCAGGCGCTGCAGATTGAAAAATACCGGCTGGTGTTTCAAAGCCGGAGCGGCTCTCCGAACCAATCCTGGCTGGAGCCGGACATTCTCGACTATTTGCGAACCTTGCCGGAGCGCGGAGTGATTGACGTGGTGATCGCCCCCGTTGGTTTTATTTCCGACCATATGGAGGTGCTCTACGACCTGGATACGGAGGCCAAAGAGCTGGCGGCGGAATTGAAACTGAACCTCGTGCGCGCGGCGACGGTCGGCCCGCATCCTGTGTTTGTCCGCATGATCCGGGAACTGGTCGAGGAGCGGATGAACCCGGACCTGGCGAAGTTGAGCATCGGAGAGTTTGGTCCGAACCACGACGTGTGTCCGTTAAACTGTTGCGCACCGCCTGCGAGGCCAGGACAGCGGCCCGGATAGATACCTGCTTACTCCGATTTTGCAGGCAGTTCAAGCGAGCCGCTCACGGAGAGGTCGGCTACCCGAAGCCGCGTCACTATGAGTTCCTCGATGTGCAGGGATTTGAGAGTGGCACGTCCGATGAGCATCTTTCCAATCGCCAGCCGGCCGATGGCCAGGGCTCCGATCGCCAAAGCACCCATCGCGGCGGCACCGAGGGCGGCCGCCCGCATCGAGGCACCGCCGGAGCGGAGGCGTTTTTGTTCGATTGCACTTTTCATAGGTTGATCTCCTTCAGTCACGGCGGGCATAACGCTCGCCCCCTCTAACTATGGTCACAAATGGAGGCAGTTTCGCGAGGACGTTCTATGGGAGACCGGACCAGGCTTCGAACGCCACGGGAAGATGGCTCCTTTGGAGTATTCTCAAACCTAGTGATTGCGGTTGGTCGCTCGTGGGGCAGTAGCAGTGAGGCTCGTTCTCAGGTCGCCGAGTACATTTTGTGAGAGGCAACTCGATGAACTCAATCTTCATCAGTTACAGGCGAGACGACACGGAAGGCCAAGCCGGCCGGCTCTATGACGACTTGGTTGCCGAGTTCGGTCCCGATTCAGTGTTTATGGACGTTACTGCAATGCAGCCTGGCAGGGACTTTCGGAAGGCTATTGATCAGAGCTTATCCTCATATACTGTGGTGTATTTCTCTCGGTGATTGGTAAAGGGTGGTTGAGTGCGAAAGATACGTCCGGAAACCGTCGCTTGGACGACCCAGCTGATTTTGTGCGGGTGGAGACCGCGACGGCGCTCAAGTGCGACATTCCACTCATCCCTGTGTTGGTGCAAGGCGCTTCCACGCCGAGGGTTGACCCATTCCGGAGGACCTGAAGGACCTGGCGTATCGCAATGCCATCGAGCTAACCCATCCACGCTGGGACTCCGATGTTCAGTTGTTAATCAAGGCATTGCGTGCCTACGTCTCGGCGACGCCACAAGAACGGAGGATTCGAACCGCCAACACGGAACTACGTCGGAGCGAGGTCGCGTCGGGAACCCATGGGGCGCCCGCTTCTTCGCGCTCATTGCCGTCGTTCTTCTGGCGGTGGCTGGCCTAGCATTCTATCTGTTCCAACTGCGCAAGGCGGCGGTTCCGATAGCGGTCCCGGATCTGCAGGGAAAGATGCACGAGCAAGCGAGAAGTGCGTTGAATGCGGAACATCTCGTTTTGGGTAGTACGGTGCAGAAGGAAGACGCCGCGGCGAGGCTCGGAAGCATTGTGGCGCAATCGGTGGCAGCTGGTGCACGGGTTCCGGCGGGAACCCAAGTAGACATTACCGTCGCCATCGCACCCCAAGCCAACCCAGGCTTGGCCGATTCGCGCACGAAGGAAGGGCGGCCACAGGATCCGCCTGCCAAAAGTGTGGCGAAAGAGAAACCGCGGGTGGAGGAGTCCCGAACGCAGAAGGTTCCGGTTGAGTCTTCGTTCGATGCAATCACCCGGTAGTTGCAGCTGGCCGCCGAGGCGAACGTTCAAACGGGGCGGGCTGCCAGCCTGCCCACAGAATTTTCCGCTACAATCTCTCAATGACCTCGTTCTTGATCGGCTTTGTCGCGCTCATGACCATGGCCTCCTCCGCCAACATTCCGAACGACTATCGTAACGAGATCGCAGCATGGCAACAACATCGGGACCAAGGCCTGCGTTCGCCGGATGGGTGGCTCACCCTGGTCGGCCTGTTTTGGCTGAAGGTGGGCGACAACACCATCGGCTCGGGTGAAGCCAACGACTTTGTCTTACCGACCGGTTCGGCTCCGGCGGCGGTAGCCAAGATCCGGCTTGCCGACGGAACGGTCACACTCACGAACCTTGCCGGCGATCGTCTGGAAGTCAATCACAAACCGGTCGTCGGTACCTTGGTTCTCAACTACACCGGCGATACTCCTGACACGGTGACGGTCGGCCGTGTTTCGTTCTTCGTCATCAAGCGCGGCAACCGGCTCGCACTGCGGGCAAGAGACAAAGAGAACCCGGTGCTGGAGCATTTCACGGGCATGAAGTATTTCCCGATCAATCCGGAGTACCGCATTGAGGCGAAGTTCACCCCCGACGAACGCGAGATTCCCGTGCCGAACATTTTGGGCGAGACGGAAATGGAGATCAGTCCCGGCGTCGTCGAGTTCGCTCTGCAAGGTCAGACGTTTCGGATGCGACCCGTTTACGAAGGCAAGACCTTGTTCTTCATCTTCAAAGACCTCACCAGCAAAACCGAAACCTACCAGGCCGGACGCATGCTGAATACACCGCTGCCAGCCGACGGCAAGGTCATCCTCGACTTCAACCGCTCCTACAACCCGCCGTGCACATTCACACCATATGCAACGTGCCCGCTGCCGCCGAAAGAAAATGTTTTAGGCGTTCGCATCGAGGCCGGCGAGCTGCGATATGGGAAGGGGCACGCGGAATAGAGCGAACAACTCTCAGAGCCCGATGAACGCTGGCTCGCATTCTCTGCCGTTCTCCACACCCTGCACGTCACTCATGGAAGCTGGGTAACATAATCAGCGGCGCTAGTTGAATCAAAAGACCTACGAATTCGGCGCCAGCCGATTCACGATCGCTTTCGGAGACATCACCTCTGCTGCAACGCAGGTGATTGTAAGTTCGGATGACCACTACATCACTATGAACGGCGGCGTGTCGGCCTCGATCCCCCGCGCCGGTGGACAAGAAATCATGATTGACGCAGCGAAGAAGGTGCCAGCAAAGGTCGGAGACGTGATCGTCACTACAGCCGGTCGGTTGCGGGCTCAATACACTTTTCACGCCATCACGATTGATCGTCAAGCGGCCAAGGCGGACACCAAACAGACCGTAAGACGCTCCGTTTCACGCTGTTTCGATCTCGTTGACGCCCTTGCTTTTGACTCGATCGCTTTCCCCGCCATTGGCGCGGGAGTTGCCACGTTTTCTTATAAAGAGATCCCGGTCGAGATGGCTGACGTGATAGCAAATCGATTAAAGGGAGACGGTAGACCGCTCCAGGTTACGCTGTTTCTTTTTGATCGGTTCGGGAGGATGGAGCAAATCGACTTTGTTCAGTTTTTCGAGGAAATCGCGCGCAGGCTGCCGGATATGGGACCGTGCGAAGCGGAAGGTGGCACCTCCGCCCCGCGTTGAACCGCCTTCAACAATGGAAGACAAGCCCTATCGGACGTGCGCCGCCAGGAGTTGCGAGTAAAGCTGGGCGAATTAACAGGGGAACGCGCAAAACTCGAAGAGCAGATGGCCGGCATAGGCCCAGGAGAAAGCCAGGAGACGAGCGGAGCCTGCTCACGCCTAGCTGAAATCACAGATGAAAGGATCCAGCTTCTTGCCGCGCTAGAACAGAAGGGAGGTGGTCCGATCACGGTGTTTGTGTCCTACTCTCAGAGGGACCAGGACCTGCGCGCCGAGTTGGATAAACATCTCACCATTCTCCAGCGTCAAGGGATCATAGAGACTTGGCACGACCCAAAAATCACTGCCGGAGTCGAATGGCGCGGCGCGCTCGATGAGCATCTCAGTTCGGCGAAGGTGATCCTTCTTTTGATCAGCCCTGATTTCATGGCCTCCGAGTACTGTTATGACGTCGAGGTGTAGCTGCAATGCAGCGTCATGACTTAGGAAATGCAAAGGTCGTCCCGGTGATTCTTCGACAAGTAACGTGGGACAGCGCGCCATTCGCAAAGCTGCAGGCACTCGTGACAGGCGGAAAAGCCGTAAAAGCCTGGCGAAATCTCGACGCAGCCATGGACGACGTGGCGCGGGTATCAGCGCGGCTGCTGAGTCGATGGCCCGGGAATAACGCTGTGAGTTCGTTAACCGCCCCGCCTGGCTTGACGCTCGCGGTGAGTTAGACCCGCTCTCTTGATCTAGCTAGCTAGGGCGAAGCAAAGGCACCCTGCCCCCTGCCGCCCAAAGGGAACGCGCTCGCCGTTCGTATTGAGGCAGGCGAGCTGCGATACGGACACGGACATCCGGAGTAAGCTCACACTTCAGAATGGCCGTTATGAGTTAGGGCGTGGAAACTCCTCAACGTGAAACTCGCCTTCGCGGCCGAAATAGATCACCTTCTTGCCGGTCAGAAATGCCCAGTAAGCAATCTCTCCGGCTGCTGTAGCGCGGCTCGCGAACCCGGGAATAACGAATCGTATCTGTCTGGGCCGCGCCAATGGCTGATACGATCCCGGGCAAAGAAAACTCCTCTGCGATCGCCGACAACGGAAGCGTCATCTTCTCAACCTGCGTCTTGCCATCGAGCAGATAAACCGCCTCTTCTGCTTTGGCAAGATCGACAAAATAGGACTCGACGCCGGCTTCCAGGAGTCGGCGTACGACCTCCGGAAAGATCAACTTCCCGGCTTGCGTCTCCGCCATAACGTCGTGTATAAGCTTTGTGTTCATGAGCCTCCTCTACAAATCGGCGCTGATCGGCGTCCCGCCTATCGGTCGCGCCTGCGATTCACATACACCACCGAATCCTTCGTCCGCCCTACTTCTTCGTAGTTCTCCGCCAGCCACGACCGCAACTCCAGATATTCGGTAATCGCAAGGTTCGGATTTAATAGCCCCAAGCCGTCGACGATGAAAGTGGGGCGCGCCTCGATCAACTTTGTACGATTCTGCGTCGTCCCCGACAAGCTCACTTTGGTGCTCGTCAGATGCCGGTCGGCTATCACGCCGGTCAGCATTTGGCTGTCAAGATACGGCGTTCCGGCCGGAAGCTGGGTGTACGCAAACAAGTCCGGACGGTATCCCCATACCAGCAGCGATGGGTCGCTAGTTCCACGCGAGCGAATAACTTCAGAAATCTCTGAGGCAACTTTCTGACTATCCTGGTTCAGCGCGACATCCGCCCATTGATGCGGCTGTCCACGCAGTAGATCCCTAGCCAGAAAGACGTAACGTGGACCAAACCGCACCAGCGGAATCAGGAGCAGCGCCAGGCATCCGTAGAAAACAACCCGCCATTGTGGACCCATCAGAGGGACCGCTTCCACAATTGAAGTGGCACTATCGGTAGTACCACTTTGTAACGCATCTTCTTTCTGGTACCACCCGCTCAACAAAAAAAATCCCCGGGCCGCTAACAATGTTACAGGTGGTGCCAGGATGAGGTAGTAACGCGGGAAGTAACGCTCGCCCGCCCACACGCCCGCCCCAGCAAGACAGAGCCAGACTGCAAATCGCCAGCGAGTGCGTCCCTTTTCTTTCCTTAGCGCTATCACCGCCGGTACCACCAACGCAAGGTGGAACCCCAGCCAGTTCAGTGAGCGTACTACGCCCTCGCGTAATGGATCCTCCACAAACGTGTCGCGGGAGTAGAGCCTTCCGAATTCCCATACCTGCGTCCAATAGGCATGCAGGCTACCGGTGGCGGCCAGCCCAGCGAGACCAGCGGCGCTCCCGCCAAGAAATGCGCCCGCGATCTTCCAGGCTTGTCGCCGACCGCCCCAAATCAGAACCACCGCAACCAATAACAGGGCCTTGGCATTGGAATGAGCCGCGACCGCGCACCACAGGCCCGCCCAAACCGGCTGGTTCTTCACAACGCAGCCGAAGGCCGCGAAGGCCAGCGGGACCACGATGAGATCCGGCCCTAGCGTCATCACCGCCGCCGGGATGTCAAAGATCAGGAAGAACGTCACTAATCCGGCCGCCCAATACCCTTCTCGTTCCGACCACAACGCAGAAGCGCAGCGCCAGGCGGCAAAGGCCGTCAGCAAGCCGAATAAAGAGCCCGCGACACGCAGCGCCCAGCCTGCGGTTCCGCCCCAAAGCATATACAGCAAGGCCGCGAGGGGCGGCTTGTCGAACCAGAAATCGCGGTAGATCATTTTGCCGTGAAGTATTTGAACTGCGCCGGCCGACCCGTAGCCCTCTTCCGCCCAGAGAATGTGCAGATGGCAGAGGCGCGACGCAAGTAGCGCCGCAAAGAGGCCCAGGAAGAAAAGAGTGCGGCGCCGCGCGAGGTTAGGCACGAGCTTCGCGATCCGGTAGCTTTAAGCTCGGAGCAGGGACATCCGGCCCGCGGCGCGTGCGTGAGGTGAGCACCTCACTAGAATACGGAATAGTGACTGTACAAGCGGAACGGAACGACCGGGGCAAGCGGCTGGATTCGCTGCTGCATGAGCGATTGCCGGAATACAGCCGCGCGCGCTTGCAGAGTTGGATCAAGGAAGGCCGTGTCCTGGTTGGCGATGAGGCGGCCAAGGCCTCGTACCTGCTCCGCGGCGACGAGTGCATTTCCGTAGAGCCGGCGGATCTGCCGCCGCTCAAGGCCGAAGCTGAAGATCTCCCGCTTCACGTGCTCTATGAAGACGCTGACGTCGTCGTAGTGGATAAGCCCGCCGGGATGGTGGTGCATGCCGGTGCCGGAAATCACCAAGGCACTCTTGTGAATGCCCTGCTCCATCACTTTGAGTCGCTCTCCAGTGTAGGCGGCGATTTGCGGCCGGGCATTGTTCATCGCCTGGACCGCGATACCAGTGGCGTCCTGGTGGTGGCGCGAACCGACCAGGCCCATCGCGCACTGGCCGAGCAGTTTCAAACGCGCGAAGTGGAGAAGGTCTACCTCGCGCTAGTCCACGGCCAGATGGAAACTATCGAAGGGCACATTTCCCGCCCCATCTCTCGCGACCCGGTTCGCCGTACTCGCATGACGGCTCGCTTCGATACCGGCCGCAGCGCTTATACGGAGTTCAAAGTTCTGGAGCGCTTTGAGTTGTTCAACTATCTGGAAGTGAGGATCGGAACGGGGCGCACACATCAGATCCGCGCCCATCTCGCCTTCCTAAAGCATCCGGTGGTCGGCGATTCGCTGTATGCAGCACCGAAGGTGATTCCGGGCTACCCCGCGCTAGACCGGTTCTTTCTACACGCCCACCGCTTGCGCTTCCGTTCTCCCTCTGCGGACAAATGGATTACTGTCGAGAGCCCGCTTGCGCCCGAATTGAAGGAGTATCTAGTGCTGGTGCGGGAGAAGAGCCCTCCGCCCACCTCGGAGAGATTGTAATCGGGAATGGGATCGGCCTCAGAGTCTGAGTGAATCTCCACCCGTCGCCCCGAATCGGAATGGAAACCAAAGCCGAGACAAATCTCGGCTCAGCAGACTAAAGCCCGCGCCACCTAGGTTGGCGTCCGCTCGCTGACACCGAGCGCATTTTGACCTCTGCCGGCAAGTCTCTGCGCCGGTCAATGGTCGGCGGTAACTTCCTCGATTATTGGGCTCCACGGAGCGACCTGGTAATCATGACCGTCGAAGAGAAAGTCGACCACGTAACGTTTGGTTGGCGGGTTGACGTTCGTCGACCCACTCGCGAGGCATTGCTGCACGTCCGCCGGCGTCATTGATCTCTCGCCGTAGCGGGCGATTACCGACAGTACCGTTTTGTTCTTGCGTTGAACCCCGAAGGTTACCCGTTCGATGTACTGCAGTGTTAGGGGGTTGGGCTTTGCTTCGTCTTCCATGTTCCAGCCGCAAGTGGCGGTGTCATCGACAACCTCGAAGAACGCAGCCTGTCTCTCATCGGCCATAAGATTCTCCGTAGGCGACAGCAGGTCTTGAACATACAGTGACGTCGAAATGGACCCCTGTCCCCCGTACTGGCCGATACATACGAGGATTTCTCGCCCGTCTGCGAGTGGCACCTTGTGGCACTGTTCAGTTTGGACACCAGGCTTGTACCAGAGCATCCTCCATTTCTTTGAATGCCTTGTCAGAACGACCGTGCCGCCGAAGTTCATGTTGTGAGCCTCACAGCCCAACACAGCCAAAGCCACGTCATCACTGGTCGGCGATAGAAAGTGCCCACGGATAACTGAAACTACACGCCAATCAAGCTGATCTCCCCGAAAGCCGGTGAATTCCGGGCACACGTCTCCACATATCATCTGTTTGCCGGTAACCACTTTCCCGGGGCAGACCGCTTCCAGCAATTCTGCTGCGCCGCCTTCCTTTGGCTTCTCGTTGTCATCCGGAAAGATCGGCGTCGCCTGTTGCGCCCAAGCTACAGCCGCCAGAACAACGATGAGCAATCCTCGCACGAGCCAATCCTACTCCATGGATGGGCCCCCAACGACTCATAGCGCTGTACCCGCCACTGCCCCCGCTGCGTCGCAGATAGAATAGGGGCAAGTCCATGAAGCGCGTCGTTTTTCTACTGTCGGCGATCCTCACCTGCGCAGGCCTGTCGTTGGTCGCGATCCGCGCCCAGCAAGCACCTCCTGCAAACCCAAAGAAGCCGGCGGCCGCACCAGCGGACAACCAAGTCGCTCAAACCACCGATCCGAGTCGAATCGTCTACGACGTGACCCGCGTGAACATGCTGTTCACGGTGCAGGATAAGCACGGACGATTTGTAACGGATCTCACCCGCGACGATTTCGAGATCTTCGAGAAAAAGGCGCCCCAGAAGATTCTGGACTTCACCGCAGAAACCGACCTACCGCTGCGGCTCGCCGTTCTGATCGATACCAGCAACAGCATTCGCGACCGGTTCAAGTTCCAACAAGAGGCCGCTTCCAACTTCGTGAATAGCATCGTCCACGAAAAGGACAAAGCGATTGTCGTCAGCTTCGACACGGGCGCTGAGCTGGTGGCCGACTTGACCAACGATACGAACAAGCTCGAGAACGCCATCCGCGACCTGCGTCCAGGCGGTGGCACAGCGTTGTACGACGCGATCTACTTCGCTTGCAAGGATAAGCTGATGCTCGATCAGCCCATGTACAAGTTCAGGCGGGCGATGGTCATCTTAAGCGACGGAGACGACAATCAGAGCCACTACAGCCGTGACCAGGCGCTGGAAATGGCTCAGAAAGCCGACGTCGTCATCTATACGATTTCCACCAACAACAGTCATATCGTGACCGACGGCGACAAGGTGATGCGCTACCTCGCCGAACAGACCGGCGGCACCCCGTTCTTCCCGTTTCAGGCCAGCGACCTCAACCAGTCCTTTGAGAACATCGCGAACGAGTTGCGCCATCAATACAACCTCTTCTACCGGCCAGAACCGGAGCACGACGACGGCCAATACCACGTGGTCGATATCAAGGTGAGGGGCCGCAAAGACTTGGTGGTCCGAGCGCGCAAGGGCTACTACGCCAAGCGTCTGTCGTAACCTGAACCTTGCAAACGGGCAGACCGAACGTCGGCAGGAATGCCGACGCGGCACGCAAGACTGCGTGCGCCACAAGCCAATAAAACAGGATCACCCTGTTTTGTTTGGCGTTATACTAAGAGAGCCCCCGAGAGGCAGCTTGCTGCCGCTATTTCCACCCGCCTTTGAGTAGCCTGGAAGGAACAACCATGGAAGATAAAGACCGCGCCCGGACATTGACCGCCACGTTGAGCCAGATCGAGAAGCAGTTCGGCAAAGGGTCGATTCTGCGGCTCGGATCCAATGAAGCGATCGTTCCCGTATCCGTCATCTCCTCCGGGTCGATTTCGGTGGATTACGCACTGGGCGTGGGTGGTTTTCCGCGTGGACGCATCTGTGAGATCTTCGGCCCGGAATCATCCGGAAAAACGACGCTGGCGTTACAGGTGGTGGCCGAGGCCCAGAAAAAGGGCGGTATGGCAGCCTATATCGACGTGGAACATGCCCTGGATCCGGGTTATGCCAAGCAACTGGGTGTCGATGTGGACAACTTGCTCGTCTCCCAGCCCGATTTCGCCGAACAAGCTCTCGAAATCACTAGCGCTCTCATTCAATCCGGCTCCATCGACGTCCTGGTGGTGGATTCTGTTGCCGCACTCGTTCCTAAGGCCGAACTCGACGGCGAGATGGGCGATTCGCACATGGGCGTGCAGGCTCGCCTAATGTCCCAAGCGATGCGGAAACTTACCGGCTTCGTCTCGAAGTCAAACACGTGCCTGATCTTCATCAACCAGATTCGCGAGAAGATCGGCGTGATGTTCGGTAACCCGGAGACCACTTCCGGCGGACGTGCCCTGAAGTTCTACTCCTCCGTGCGCGTCGATATCCGGCGCATTGCCGCGATCAAGGATGGCGACACAGTCACCGGCAACCGCACTAAAGTCAAGATTGTAAAGAACAAGGTTGCTGCGCCCTTCCGCGAGGCCGAGTTCGACATCATCTACGGCGAGGGTGCCTCCAAAGAAGGCGACCTGATCGATCTCGGTGTTACGAAGAACCTGGTCGAGAAGAGTGGTTCCTGGTACAGCTACAAGGGTGAACGGATCGGCCAGGGGCGTGAGAATGCCCGCCAATTCCTGAAGGACAACCCGGACGTGCGCACCAAGCTCGACACGGAACTGCGCAAAACGTTAGGGATGATCCGGTCCGAAGAAGCTCCGGCCCCCGGTCCGACACCTATCGACAACGCCAAGCCCGCTGTCGCAGCTGGCCGAGGGAAGTAGCCAGTTCGGCCCCGGCCAATCGGTTTCTTTTGATTTCGCTCCGTCGTCTCCGGTCATAAACCTTCCGGACTTGCCTTTCTTTCTTGACTGCTGTGTAATGAGGCATTCCGGGTTTGCGGAGGCGGACTTCGGATTTCACCATGTCGGTGACATTACCAACCACCACGAGGCTGTTGACGGAAGAAAGACGGCGAGAGATCGCCGAGATCGTGGAGCGCCAGGGCCGCATCACCGTGAGCGAAGTGCGCAGACTCTTCGGCATATCGGCAGTAACCGCGCGCAGCGATCTGGATAGTCTCTCCGCGAACGGGTCGCTGGTGCGCTCGCACGGCGGAGGGATTCGGCCGCTGGTGACCGGTCCCGATTATCCGCTGAAGGTTCGGGAATCCATCAGGCACGACGAGAAAGTTCGCATCGCGCGCGCCGCCGTGCAATTGATCCAGCCCTCTCAGACTGTGATTCTGTGCACCGGCTCTACATCCTCGGAACTGGCATCGCAAATCCGGCGCGCCAACATAGACCGCCTCACTGTAATCACTTACGCGCTGAACATAGCGATGCAATTTGCCGATGCAGCAAACACTTCGTTGTTAATGATCGGTGGCATTCTGCGCCACGTATCGAACGCCTTCGTCGGCCCCCAGGCGGAGCATATGATCAGCACACTGCATGCCGACCATTTGTTCCTCTCCACCGTCGGGTTGGATTTGGACGCGGGGCTGACGACCCTCGACATTCTGGAGGCGCAGCTGAACTACCGCATGGCGAGAGCGGCGAAGGAAGTCACGGTGATCGCCGATTCCAGCAAGTTTGGCCACCGCAGTCTGTCGGTGTCGCTCCACCTGAGTCAGGTGCAACGAGTGATTACGGACGACCAAGCCCCGCCGGACATGGTTCGGGAGCTGCGGGCAAAGAAAGTCGAAGTCCTGATGGTCTAGCGGGTCGCGGGAGGCACGTTGGCCGGCGTGGCTTCCACCACCGTCCACGGATTCGCTTTGATGTCGCGAAGCAGAGGAGTTTGCCACTTGAATTCCGGATGCGCCTTGAGGTGCTCCGCCGCGTGGAACTCCACGCCGCAAGGATGACCCATCCCGGCAATGAATGACATGCGTTCGGCCATCGCGCTGTCTCCCACCTTGGCCTGCGCAACCCCGGCTGGACCATAAGCGGGCTGCCATCCCTTCATGCCGCGTCCCGACTTGTCAACGTGGCCACAAATGGTTCGCTCGTTGGGGTCGATCTCTTTCGTAAGCGCGTCGTAGTGGTCGGTCTCAAATTTCTCCGCTGCTGTCACATCGATCTTGCCTTTGTACTCAGCCATCAATTGATCCCAACGCACGTGTCGCACCTGATCGGGCACTTCCGGACCCGGTTGGTAATCGGTTTCTTCGGCGATCAGCTTCGCGTTGATCGGGAAGTTCGCGCCCACAAAGTAGCCGTCCTTCGATCGGTCAAACGTCACGTTTTTGAGCCCCAATTCCAATCTCCCGATCTCATTAGTTTTCCGGTCCGCCACCAGCCATGTGTTGGCGTAACCGCCGTTGTTGCCTTGCTTCATGATGCGGGCGAAATCGTCGATCGACTCCGCATACTGCATCGCTTTCCGGGCGCGGACGAACTCAGGAACCGCCTTCTCATCAAATCCGTGGAAACCGGAGATTGTGGTTTCTGTAATCATAATGCCGGCGTCGTTGATCCCGAAGTCATCCGCGCTGTGGATCAAGCCTGGCATGCCGTCCATCAAAATGCGGTGGCCGGCAGTAGGTGAGATATCGAAGATCACGTTCCAGCGGGTAGCAGTCAGGTAGTCCGTCCAGTTGTTGTGGCCAATCACGACGCGACCGTCTTTGGTGTAGGAACCGGTTGCGACAAAGGCGCTGCAATGCTCCGCTGGGACAGCCGTCTCCGGTTTGCCTTGGCGCCGCTTCATCTCGTCGGTATAGTACGAGAACTCCATGTAGCCGTTCATCGCCACCAAATCGATGATGTCGAGATGCGAACCCTGGGCATGCAGGCCTTCGACCATTCCCTGTAGTTCGGCGCGGTACTCCGCCGGAACCTGCGGCCAGAACACCTTCTCGGCGATGCTTCGCAACTCTGCCCACGACTTCTTCACTTCGTGTGTGGTCGAGAGTTCAATGGCCTTCTTGTTGTCTTCGATCTCAGGCGCCAGCAGGTAGCCGTGCTGGTACCCGATCGCGCCCGGATCCCCTTCAAGGTGCACGAAGATCCATCCGTCTTTGTCGGGACGCCGGGAGGCGGCTGCGAGCCTCGCATCCTGGCTTGCTTTTGTCCGCGTCGCCGCGGAGGCCAACGCCGGAAGCAAAAGAGCGACAATGAGGAGCAGTCTGCACGACTTCATATCTCCTTATTGCAGCACAAATGGCGTGGCCGCTTCACCGTTCCAAGCATCTATAAACCGTTGTGAATACCTTAACTGACAGCAACGCCAAACAGAAGGAGCGGGATCTCAACGCTCTTTACCAAGTTGGCATCCTGGTGACCCTTGCAATCGTAACGATGACGTTCGGGTCCCTGATCTTTGCCTTCGTCTACCGGTCGGAGGTACAGCAGAACTGGCGACACATTGAACTGCCCCAGACCTTGTGGCTATCCACCGCCCTACTGCTGGCCAGCAGCGCCCTACTCGAGACCGCCCGCCGCCGGTTGAAGCACGGTGATCAGCGGGCGTTCTATCACCTCATCTGGTGGGCAACTGGCTTGGGGTTCCTGTTCCTGGCGGCTCAACTGATTGCCTGGTTTCAGATTCTTCACACCGGCGTCTTGCTCGAACGCAATCCGCATTCCTCGTTCATCTTCATCTTTTCAGGCATGCACGGCGTGCATATTCTGGTCGGCCTGGCGGGGTTGTTCTACCTGCTGCGGCGAACTCGCGAGGATGCCAGCGGACCCAAGTATCAGATGACGACGCGCGTATGGGCAAACGCGGTCGCCACATTTTGGCATTACCTGGATTTCGTTTGGATCGTGCTGTTTGTGCTGCTGCTGACCTGGAAGAGGTAGCCTGCGCTACTTCGGTACGGCCTCGTCGCGTTCCACTTTGCCGTCGCGGATGTGGATGACGCGGTGAGCGTGCATGGCGATGTCGAGTTCGTGGGTGACCAGCACGATGGTGTTGCCTTCCTGATAAAGGCGCTCGAACAACCCCATGATTTCACTGCCGGTGGCGGAGTCCAAAGCGCCGGTCGGCTCGTCGGCAAGCAGGATGGAAGGATGGTTCACCAGCGCACGGGCTATGGCCACGCGCTGGCGTTGGCCGCCCGAGAGTTCATTCGGCTTGTGGAGCATGCGCTTCTCCAGATCAACCGCCCGCAGCGCGTCTTTCGCTTTCTCCTGGCGTTCGGCCGAGCTGATGCCGGCGTAGATCAGCGGTAGTTCAACGTTATGCAAGGCGGAGGCACGGGCCAGCAGGTTGAAGGTCTGGAAGACGAAGCCGATCTCCTTGTTCCGGATGCGTGCTAGCTCGTCATCGCTCATTTCGCTGACCAGATTCCCGTTCAGGTAGTAAAGACCCTTAGTGGGTGAATCGAGGCAGCCGATCAGGTTCATCAGGGTGGATTTGCCGGAGCCGGAAGGCCCCATGATGGCAACGTATTCACCGCGGCGAATCTCGATGTCGACGCCGGATACGGCGTGGATCTCCTGATCGCCCATGATGTACGTCTTCCAAAGATCGTAGGTCCGGATAACGATCCCGTCTTTACGGAGCTGTTCGCCGCGCTCTTTGGCAGCGAGTTCGTTAAGGGCGGTGGCCATGCTGTCTTCTTTCTTGCATAGGTCGCTCGATTAACCTTCAGCGTTCGGTACGACGGGCGGCTTGTTATCCACCTTCACCTTGGCGTCGGGACGTAGGGTCCGGATGATCTTGTAGCTGCCGGTGACGATCTGATCGCCGTCGTTCAAGCCCTTGGTCACTTCGATGTCGGTGGCACCGGTGATGCCGGTTTCGACGGCTTGAAACACCGCCTTCTCGCCCTTCACGAGAAACACACCTTGAATCTCTTCCTTGGCAGCTTTGATGGCGGCTGGGTCAGTGGGAGGCGTCACGGGGACGCCGGGCTTCTTCGGCACCAGGTCGCCCTTCTGCCGAACCGTCAGCGCCTGGATCGGTATCGCAACCACGTGTTTGCGGGTCGCGGTGGTGATCTTGGCCGTGCAGGACAGGCCCGGACGGACCAGGTCCTGAGGAATGTCCAGCGCCACGACAACCTTGAAATCCTTCGCTTCCTGGCTGGAAGTCGTGCTTTGCGAAGCCGCCAAGCCGGTGGAGCGAACGATAGCCGTATCGCCGATCTCGATGACCTTCCCCTTAAAGATCCTATTCGGGATGGCATCGATGGTGACCTCAGCCGGTTGATCCAGCTTCACGTTCACAATGTCGGTCTCATCTACCTTCACTTCGGCGGTGATGATCGACATGTCGGCGATCGTCATGATCGTCGACGCGGCGGAGTTTTGGATACCTTGCACCACGGTTTCGCCCACTCGAACGGGCAAGTTGGTAACAACTCCGTCCAGTGGCGCTATGGCATTGAAGTTCTTCAGCACGTCATCGGACCGAATCAGCATCGCCTGCTGCTGGGCAACGTGCTTCTGTGTGGAGGCGACTTGCGCAGCGCTTTGCGCACGTTGAGCCTTGGCTTGGGCGATCTTACTCTCTGACTCCGCAATGGTGGCGACGGCCTGGTTGTAAGCAGCTTCCTTGGCATCGAAATCCTGGCGGGCGAGGAGCTTCGCTTCAAACAGTCCCTTGGCGCGCTGATAGTCGGCTTTCTTCTGATCCAGGTCAGCCTTATCATGCACAAGGGTGGCCTCGGCAGCCTTGATGCTTTCATCGGCCGCCACCAAACCAGCTTCGCTGGCGGCGGAATCGGCCAATGATGCGTTCACCGAGGCCTTCTGCGCATTCACATCGGCATTCGGCTGGATGGCCTCGATCGAGGCGAGGATCTGGCCCTTCTTGACGTGATCGCCTTCCTTGACGTAGATAGCAGTGAGCGGGCCCATCGCGTTCGCGCCGATATTGATGTAGTTGCGCGGCTTAACCTCACCGGACGCGGTAACAATGGAGGCAAGATCCTGACGGGACACCTTGCCCGTCTGCACGGTCACGATGCCGCGCTGGGAGTATTGGATGCTGGCGTACACGCCACCCGCCACCAGCAGCAGCAACAGAATTAGAACAAGGATCTTCCACTTTCGTTTCACGGCGACTCTCTCCTAAGCTAGGGACCGGTACTGAGGGCGCAATCCATGCACGACCCGGCAGGACCGCAAACGGACTAACGACATGCTCTCGGGAAGGTCAGACGGAAATGGGGCACGATTTGTTCCCTTTTCCGCAGGTTTCCCTTTGCATGGTATCACGCAACTACAGTATCCCCAATGGATACTAGCCGTTTACAGTCAATCATTTGGAGTGGTCCCGAGGCGTGACGGACGGCTTGGCTCAAGGGCAAACGGCTGAACCGAGGATATGCTTCACAGGCTGAAGGCCTGTGCCCACGTCAGCCTAGTTGGCGGGGCGCTGCAGCCAGGTGATGCTGTCAGGGGTGGTGTGCTCACAGCCCATACTCTCCGTAACACCGCTGGCGATGTCGCCGCAGGCGTTGGTGGTGGCCGACTTGACGGCCCCTTCCTCGCTTCGGGCAGCGACAGTCCGGCAGGTGCTCCGGCCGTTGTAGGTCATGCAGACCTTCACTCGGTAGCGAGCACCCGCCATGGTGGAGTAGGCGATCAGGGCGATGATGCCGACCACTACGATGGAGACCAGGATGCCGACGTTCCGGTTCATGGCGCGAGCTCGTGGAAGAAGTTGCCCATTTTTCGGTACTTGTCGTAGCGATCGACCACCAGTTGTTCGGGCGTCAAGCCGGATAACTCGTTCAGCGCCTTATGCAGGGCATCGCGAAGGAACAGGGCAGCAGTTTCGGGATCGACCTGAGCTCCTTCAGGCCCTTCGGGTATGATGCCGTCGATGAGACCCATCCCCAACAAATCGGGGCCCGTGAGTTTCAACGCTTCGGCGGCCAGGTTGGCCTTGCCGGAATCGCGCCAAATGATGGCTGCGCAGCTCTCCGGGCTGATCACGCAATACCAGGCATTCTCGAGCATGTAAACCCGGTTGGCCACACCCAGCGCCAGGGCGCCGCCACTGCCGCCTTCGCCTATTACGACGGCAATCACAGGAGATTTCAAGCGGGCCATCTCTCGAAGGTTAAGGGCGATGGCTTCAGCTTGGCCGCGCTCTTCCGCATCAATGCCGGGGTAAGCGCCCATTGTGTCGATCAGCGTGATAATCGGCCGGCCGAACTTGGAGGCCAGCCGCATCAGGCGCAATGCCTTTCGGTAGCCTTCGGGCTTGGGCATGCCGAAGTTTCGATACAGCTTCTGCTTGGTGTCGCGGCCTTTTTGCTGGCCGATCACCATTACCGGCCGTCCTTCGAAGAAGGCAAATCCGCCGACAATGGCCTTATCGTCGCCGAATGCCCGATCGCCGTGCAGTTCCTGAAAACCGGTGAAAAGCCGCTCAATGTAGTCCAGGGAATGAGGCCGCTTGGGATGCCGGGCGAGGATCACGCGCTGGTAACTGGCGTTGTGGGGCTCCGCGGCGGCCTCCGGCGCGATGGCAACCGGCGCCTCGAACACGGCAACCGGGTCCGTTGTCGACAGAGACGCAGGATCGGGCGCGGGCTGAGCGCCCGCCGCAGATTCGTTTTCAGCCATAAATCAGTATGTCCCTCTCCCCGTTAACGTTAATTGGCCAGGACCTCGAGGGACTCCGGTCCGCAGATTCGTTCCAGCTCCGCCCGGAACTCCCGGTCGGGCCGCACCTTGGTCGACACATCCATAATGACTGAAAAGTCTTTCGGTTTTTCAAGTCGCAGCCGAACTTCGGTGGCGCCGCGCTTCCTTTGGAAGAGCTGGTTCAGTTGCTCGGCTTTCGATTCGGCCGGCTCTTCCTTCAAAACCACCCGGATCGAGATGAGGGAAGGCAGGTTGACGCGAGCATCGTCGAGCGGCACCAGTTCCTGAATGCTGAGCTTGGGCGGCGCGCCTTCTTCGGGCAGAACCTGCGCGCGGAGAAACACGGCGGCGTCTTCCTTCAGCAGCGGATTCAGTTCGTCGTAGCGGTTGGAGAACAGCATGGCTTCCAACGTGCCGCGGGAGTCGTCGATGCGCATGGCCGCAAAGTATTTGCCGTCCCGGCTGAGCTTGCGAGCGATGCCGGTCAGCATGGCGCAAAGAGCCACGGGCGTGCCTTTTTCCAGGCCTTCCAGATTGTCCGTGGTGTGGGTAGCGAGTTCGGAGATCTTGTCGGCGTACTGATCAAGGGGATGGCCGGAGACGTAGATGCCGAGCATCTCCTTCTCGCCGGACAGTTTCTGATCCATGGTCCAATCGGGCAGTGTGACCAGCGGCTGCTCGGCGTGCCCTTCTTCTTCCGCAACGAAGCCGAACAGACCACCTTGGCCCAATTCCCGGTCTCGTGACGAGCGCATGCCGGAATCGATTGCCCGATCGATAGCTTCCGTGAGCTGGGCCCGGTTGCCGCCGAGCGAATCAAGCGCACCTGCTTTGATGAGACTCTCCACTACGCGGTGGTTCACCGCGCCCAGGTTCACCCGATCGCAGAAATTGAAAATGGACGAGAAGGGGCCACCTTCGTCTCGGGCCTTGGCGATGGCTTCCACCGCGCCCTGTCCGACATTCTTGACCGCGCCCAAGCCGAAGCGGATCGCCTCGCCAGTCGGGGTGAAATGCAGGTCGCTTTGGTTCACGTCCGGCGGCAGCACGGCAATGCCCCGCTCGCGGCATTCATTGATGTACTTGACGATCTTGTCCGTATTGCCCGATTCGGAGGTGAGCAGAGCAGACATGAACTCCACCGCGTAGTGAGCCTTTAAGATAAGCGGTGATGTAGGCGAGGTAGGCGTAGGCGGCGGAATGCGACTTATTGAAGCCGTAACCGGCAAACTGCTCCATAAGGTCGAAGATTTTGAGGATCTTCTTCTCCGGCAAGCCATTCGCGACGGCTCCTTTGACGAAGCGGTCGCGCTGCTTAGCCATCTCGACGGCGTTCTTCTTGCCCATGGCGCGGCGCAGCAGATCGGCATCGCCCAGCGAGTAGCCCGCAAGGACGTTGGAGATCTGCATCACCTGCTCCTGATAGAGGATGACGCCGTAGGTTTCTTCGAGCAATTGCTTCAGCTGGGGAACTTCATAGACCACCGGCTTGCGGCCATGCTTGCGGTCGATGAAGTCGGGGATCATGCCGCCCTGGATCGGGCCGGGGCGGTAGAGGGCGTTCAGAGCGCACAGGTCTTCAATGCGGTTGGGCTGGTAGCGGCGCAGGATGTCCTGCATGCCCGACGATTCAAACTGGAAAACACCGCTGGTAAAACCGCTGGAGAAGATTTTTTCGTAAGTCTCCTGGTCATCGAGCGGCAAGTCTTCCACTACCACGGTCTCGCCGCGATACTTCTTGATTCGCGCCAAGGCATCTTGAATGATGGTGAGCGTGGTGAGCCCGAGAAAGTCCATCTTCAGCAGGCCCAGTTTTTCCAAGCCGACCATGTCGTACTGCGTCACAATTTCGTTCTTGCTGGTGACGTAGAGCGGCACCAGTTCGCGCAGCGGAACGGAGGAGATCACCACCCCGGCCGCGTGCATACCGGCGTTGCGGGCCAACCCTTCCAGCTTCAGACTGACGTCGAGCACTTCCTTGACGCGGGGATCCTTGGCGGCCTCTTTGACCTGGGGATCGCCGATGGCATCCTTCAGCTTGATGTCGAGCTGCTTGGGGACCACCTTGGAGATTCTGTCGACATCCGCGAACGCTCATATCGAGAACACGGCCCACATCTTTGATGGCAGCCTTCGCGGCCAGCGAGCCGAAGGTGATGATCTGCGCCACCCGTTCGCGGCCATACTTCTCCGTGACGTAGTGGATCACGTCGCCGCGGCCCTTGGTGCAGAAGTCGATATCGATATCGGGCATGCTGACGCGTTCCGGATTCAGGAAGCGCTCAAACAGCAGACCGTACTCAAGCGGATCGATGTCGGTGATCTCCATGGCGTAGCTCACCAGGCTGCCGGCAGCGGAGCCGCGGCCCGGGCCAACCGGAATGCTCTTGGATTTGGCGTAGCGTATGAAGTCCCAGACGATCAGGAAGTAGCCGCTGAACTTCATCTTCTGGATCATCGCGATTTCGAATTCCAGCCGCTCCACATAATCGGGGAGAGCGTGTTTCAGACGGCCTTGCGTTTGGAGGGCTTCGAGGCGCGCACGCCGCTTCTCAAAGCCTTGCCGAGCGACCCACGCGAAGTAGGTGTCGGCGGTGTGATCGGCCGGAACCGCGAAGTCCGGGAACGGGTCCTTCACCTTTTCGAGCTTTAGCTGGCAGCGCTGGGCGATGTCCCAGGTGATGTCGAGCGCGTGCTCCACTTCGCCGAAATGCTGCATCATCTCCGCGCGCGACTTGACAAAGAAATCGGGCGTGGAAAAACGCATGCGGTTGGGATCCGACATGGTTTTGCCGGTCTGTATGCAAAGCAGAATCTCGTGCGCTCTCACGTCGTCGTGCCGCAGATAATGCGCGTCGTTGGTCACCACCAGCGGCAGACCTGTTTCACGGGCGAGCCGGTTGACCTCGGGCATCACCTTGCGGTCCTGGTCGAGACCGTGGTCCTGCAGTTCCAGAAAGAAGTTGTTGCGGCCGAACAGGTCGGCGTATTCATTGGCCAGCCGGGTTGCTTCGTCGTAGCGGTCGTTGAGGATGGTCTCATTGATATCGCCGCGCAGGCAAGCCGACATCGCGATCAGACCTTTGGAATGGCTGGCGAGCAGGTCCTTATCAATGCGTGGTTTGTAATAGAAGCCTTCCAGGTAGGAAGTCGAAACCAGCTTGGTGAGATTCTTGTAGCCTTCCAGGTTCTCGCAGAGCAGGATGAGGTGGTTGTAGCGGTCGGTATCGGAGCGGGTCTTGTGTCCCTGCTGGGATACATAGACCTCACAGCCGATGATGGGGTGAATGCCTTTCGCGTTGGCGGCGTTATAGAACTCGACCGCACCGAACAGGTTGCCGTGATCGGTCATGGCCACGGCCGGCATCCCCTGCTGCTCGACAACCGACATCAGCTGGGAAATCTCGCAGGCCCCGTCGAGCAGGGAGTAGTCGGTGTGGCAGTGTAGGTGAACGAAGGGCCGTTCGGACATCGATGAGACCAGTTTAACGGGCGTGGGTATCATGACGATTCAGTTTCTTGTGTGAAGCCAGACTGGTGCTAAAGAGGCCGGGTCCGCTTGCTCACGAGTCTGCGTGAAACCGCCGCAAACCGCGCGCGTCTGAGTCTGTGAAAACTTCCCGGGCAGAAGCCGGTGTAGTGGGACAGCCCGACTATCAGATCGGCGGTACGGCCAAAGGAAGGTTCACCAACTCGGCCCAACAGGGGGGTAACCAGGCACAGCCAGTGCCGCGCACCTACTTCTTCCGGTTCGCCGTCGAAGGAGGCACAATTCCTTTCAGCCGCAGATATACAGCCATGTAGCCATATTCTTCGTTCGAATGAACGGAATTGTATTCCAGCGTAGCCAGCTTGCTCCTCTCGTAGGGTCCCACTTTGATCGTCTCGTAAGCGGTTGCCGAGCCAAGTGTGATCCACCCTGAATCGCAAATGCCAGACGATGCTTTCAGCGCGGCAACCAGGTCCGCTTTCGACGTTTTGGATGCTGCGTCGACTGATTGTGGCAGGCCCATCGTCGCCGAACACAACCGAGCCTGGGCATCCGCCACGTGCGCCACCATTTGCGCAAATGTCCGAATATCCGGCGTCGGCTTGAAACTGTAGTTCTCCTCTGGCATAACCTCGGCCATCTGGATCAGGTTGTCCTTGACGACGTCGTAAATCTGCTTGCCCTCCGCGAAATGCGGGTTCGTGTTTTGAGCTTGGATGTCGCACGCGGTGATCAGTGCGGTCGCTAGTACGTTCATAATGTGGCGTTTCAAAGGTGGTCTCCTGTACCCTCGTGTTGTATCAAAGTTTCGCGCGCCGGTTGCGCAGGGCTAGTCAGCCCAGGGCAACGGCCCCCCATAGATCGCCGGCCCGGCATACTCCAGCAACACAGCAAGCTCCGGACAGCTTGTTTGATAACCGTGGTGACGCCGGAACACATTGCGGGCCGAACGCTTCGCCACAGGCTCTGCGCCCGCTCCGTACGGATCGCCTCGGAACATCTCGCGGCGCGCTGCTTCGAACTGGTAGTTTCTCTCCAGGTCCGGTGGGTCGTTCACGCCGACGTAGCGGAACCGGTTTGCAGGAAATCGCAGCGCCTCGCGGTGCAGATCGAAGCGCGCGCCTTTGAACTGCCAGCCGACCGCGACGACGCTTTCCGGGAAGGTGCCCGTCACTTCGTAAAACCGGCACAAGCCAAACAGCAGGTTCTGGAAGGAATCCATCGAGAACTCCTCTGTCGTCGCCCGTTCGCTCACTTCCGGATGTCCAAACCAGGTAAGGTATTCGGCCACCAGCCAGTAACCTTGTCCTTCGCTCCGCGGGCCCGCCCGCCCATCCGTTTGACCCCCCGCGAACAGCAACAGCGACTCCGGATCCACCGCGGCCAGTTCCACGCCTCTCCGGAGGTGCTCGACATACAGCCAACCCTCGCCCGCCTGGAAATGCTTCAGATACCAGCCCTCGTCCGAATCGAGGCGGTCGAAGCGGTAAGGAATCGCGTGTCCGGCAACCAGAATCAGATTTTTCATCAAACCAGTATTATGCGGTGTCTATTACTGTCGCTTCGGAAGACTCTCTGCGGCCGGCAACATCGGCGGTACACCATGCTCTGGTAGCGTTGTTCCTGCGCCATATAGCCTGCCATTCGAATCCTCTCGCAGGGAAGAGCGTCCTCCCGACATCTCGATAGTAAGACAGGGGGCTAACTCCGCTACACTGGGGCGAAACTCGATTTGTCCGCACATTCTCCGTACGATCCCATTGCCGGCCTCTATTACCAGAACTGGGACGATTGGTATCTGCCTCAGGCGACGCCAGCGCTGGAGTCGCTGTTTTTCTCCGAGCTCGAACCGGGAGCGCGGGTGCTGGATATGTGCTGCGGGTGCGGGCACGTAACTCGCGAGTTGGTGTCGCGAGGGTATCACGTGACGGGCGTGGACGCGTCGGCCGAGCTCATTGCACAGGCGAAGCGGGATCTGCCGGCGGCGAGCTTCTTGGTGGCAGATGTGCGGCAGTTCCAATCGACCGGGCAGTTCGACGGTGCGCTCTCGACCTTTGACTCGTTGAACCACATTCTAGAGCTGAACGAGTTGAAGGCGTCGTTTCGCAACGTGCACCGGGCGCTGCTGGCTGGCGCGCCATTTGTCTTCGACATGAACAGCGAAGAGGCGTACCGGATGGACTGGCAGGAGTGGAGCACCCGGGTTACACCGACTAGCGTGAGCCTCGTCAGGGGCCGATTTGACCAGGTGACGCGACAAGTGGCGACGGAGATCGTCTGGTTCCGGCAGTTACCGGATGGACGCTGGGAACGCCGGGATAGCGTGGTGCCTCAGCGATGTTACGAGACTGGCGAGATTCGGGCGGCCTTGGAGTGGGCAGGCTTCCGTAGCGTGACGTCGTGCTCGGCCGTTAAGGCTGGTGTGACCGGCGAGATCGGTTACGGCCGGGTATTCTGGTCGGCCCGAGCTTAGGTGCGTTGATCAGGCGTGCGGGAAGACGCGGACGTCGATCCCTTCGGCGACGCGGATCAGTTTGTCGAGGTCGCTTCCGAAGCAGCGCTCCCACCAACTCTCGCGACCGCTGTGGCCGACGTAGATCTGGGTGATCCCTCGCGAGCGGGCAAAGCTGAGGATGGTAGCGGGAATATCCTCGCCATCGAGTTTGGCAACTTCGGCGTTCACTTGCTCGGCGTAATTGAGACCTTGGTCGATGCGAGACCGTTGTTCGTCTGACCACTCGGGCTGGTCGACATAAACCACCAATAGTTCGCCGTGGAAACGGTCGCGATTGCGAACGCCGCTATCGATCATGCGTTTGGCGTCGCAACGCGGGGAGAGATAGATCAGGATCCGCTCCTGAGTGCCCCAGGTCTGCTCGACTCCGTGGCGTGAAAGGTAGCGGCTGAGTTGCTCGTCCACTACATCGGCGGCGAGCAACAGAGCGATCTCGCGCAGCTCCGAGAGCTGCTGCTGGCCGAGCTGGCGGGTTTCGACCGCGCCTTCTTCACTCTTGATCCGCATGCAGGCATCGGGCGGGGCGTCCACCACGGCAATCTCGTCCGCCTGGTTCAGAAAACTGAGCGGGATCGTTTCCCGTACATATTTGCCGGTGATGCCTTCCACCTGCTGGCGCTTCTCTTCGATGTGCTGGAGGTTCACCGAAGTGATAACGGAAATGCCGGCTTCGAGGAGCTGTTCGACATCCTGCCAGCGCTTGGCATGCGGTTCACACGGTGGGTTGTCGTAGGCAAGGCCATCCACCAGGCAGACCTTCGGATAGCGGCGGAGGATGGCAGGAACATCCATGACCGGCGTGCCGTGCACGACGCGGAGCGGGATGACTTCCATGCTGTCGACAAGCGCCTGAACCTCGTGCGCCGAATTGGCTTGCACCGCGCCCACCACTACATCCTGGCCGCGTTCCCGACGACGGCGGCCTTCATCGAACATCCGGAAGCTCTTGCCGACCCCGGACGCATACCCCAGGAATACCTTGAGCTTGCCCCGACTTTCGTCTTCGTCTTCCTCGGCGAGGCGCTCGAGAAGCTGCTCAGGGGTCGGACGTTGCTGGAGTGAAGAGCTCACGTTCTTATTTTACCGGTGGTTGCGGTGTCCCTGCGGTGCTGGGGTACTTCTGGTCGAGGGCGAGGTTCAATTCGAGCACGTTGACCCGCGGTTCGCCGAAGACTCCGAGATCACGCTGTGTTGTGAACTGGCGAACCGTCTCGAGGATCTGTTCAGGCGACGCCTTGCGGGCATCGGCGACGCGGGCCGCTTGCGCCTCGGCGTTGCCGACACTGATTTCGGGATCCAGGCCACTCCCCGAGGTGGTTAGAGCATCGGCAGGAATTGCGCCTGCATAAGTCGGGTTGTCCTTGCGGAACTGGGCCGCGGCTGTCTTCATCCGGTCGTAGAGTTTCTGATTGGTAGGTCCCAGGTTCGAGCCGCTGGAGGCGGTTGGATCGTAGCCGTCGTTGCCGGCTGCCGAAGGCCGCGGGTGAAAGTACTCAGGCTTAGCGAAATTCTGACCGAGCAACCGTGAACCGACCACCTGGCCGTTCTGGGTGATCAAACTACCGTGAGCCTGTTTGTTAAACAGAACCTGGCAAAGACCGGTGACGACACCGGGATAAATCAAGCCGGTAAGCACGGTCAACAGCAACGTCATACGGAATGCAGGTGCGAGTTGTTGCCACATAAATTCAATACTCCTTACGCAAGGTGCAACAGCACCAGTAATCGATCAATCAGCCAAATTCCAGGAAAAGGCACTAGGATGCCCCCCAGGCCGTAAATAAACAAGTTCCGCCGCAACAGGGAGGCTGCGCCGGATGGCCGGTATCTCACGCCACGCAGCGCGAGCGGCACCAGCACGATGATGATCAGGGCATTGAAGACGACGGCCGCGAGCACGGCGCTTTGTGGACTATGCAAGCCCATGATGTTGAAGCTGGCCAACGCCGGATAGGTAGCCATGAACATGGCCGGAATGATGGCGAAGTACTTGGCCACATCGTTCGCAATGGAAAACGTGGTGAGGGCTCCGCGGGTGATGAGCAGTTGCTTACCGATGGCCACAACTTCAATGAGCTTGGTCGGATTGCTGTCGAGGTCCACCATGTTGCCAGCTTCCTTGGCCGCCATGGTGCCGGTGTTCATTGCCAAGCCCACATCGGCTTGCGCCAGTGCGGGTGCGTCATTGGTGCCGTCGCCGGTCATCGCCACCAGCCGGCCTTCGCTCTGTTCGCGCTTGATATAGGCGAGCTTGTCGGCGGGGGTAGCCTGGGCAAGGAAGTCGTCCACGCCGGCTTCGGAGGCGATGGCAGCGGCGGTCAGTGGATTATCGCCGGTGATCATCACCGAGCGGATACCCATGGCGCGCAACTGGCCAATGCGCTCCTTCATGCCGCCCTTGACGATGTCTTTCAGATAGATGATGCCGAGAGCGCGCCGGCCATCGGCCACGGCCAGTGGGGTGCCACCGCTGCGAGAGATGGAATCGGCGACGTCATCAAAGGACTCCGGCACATCCCCGCCTAACTCGCGGACGAAGTTCGCGATGGAGTGAGCCGCGCCCTTGCGCAGCATGCGGCCGTCAATGTCGACGCCACTCATCCGGGTGTAGGCGGAGAACGGAATGAAGTGGGCCTCGTGCGCCGCGACCTCCCTGCCACGCATTCCGTACTTTTCTTTGGCAAGTACCACAATCGAGCGGCCCTCTGGAGTTTCATCCGCGAGGCTCGCTAGCTGTGCGGCGTCGGCGAGGTCGCGTTCGTTCACACCAGGAAAGGCGATAAACTCCACGGCTTGGCGATTGCCGAGCGTAATGGTGCCGGTCTTATCGAGCAGCAGGGTGTTGACGTCACCGGATGCTTCTACGGCTCTGCCGCTCATGGCCAGCACATTGTGCTGCATCACTCGATCCATGCCCGCGATACCGATGGCGGAAAGCAAGCCACCGATGGTGGTGGGGATGAGGCAGACGAGCAGCGAAATGAGAACCGCCACGGTGGGAACGGTGCCGGCTCCCGAAGACTTCACCGCATAGATAGCAAAAGGGTGCAGCGAGGCCACCGCCATAAGGAAGATCAGGGTGAGCCCGGCAATCAGGATGTTGAGCGCAATCTCATTGGGCGTCTTCTGGCGCTCCGCACCCTCAACCAGGGCGATCATCTTATCGAGGAACGTCTCTCCGGGGTTCGAGGTGATGCGGATCTTGACTTGGTCGGACAGGATTCGGGTGCCACCCGTTACGGCACTTCGATCGCCGCCCGATTCGCGGATGACAGGGGCGCTTTCCCCCGTGATGACCGACTCGTCAACGGTCGCGATGCCTTCGATGACATCGCCGTCTCCGGGAATGAGATCGCCGGTTTCGGCGGTAACTATGTCTCCGGAGCGGAGCTTCGAAGCGGGAACCGATTCGATGTTGCCGTTCGCGAGAATGCGCTTGGCGACCGAGTCGCTCTTGGTTTTACGGAGCGTGTCGGCTTGCGCTTTCCCGCGCGCTTCGGCCATGGCTTCCGCGAAGTTGGCGAACAAGACGGTGAACCAAAGCCACAACGCGATCTGAGTCGTGAACCCGAGATTGGCGCCTCCGGCTAGAGCGTCGCGAACAAGGAATACGGTCACTAACGCTGCGCCTACTTCCACCACGAACATAACCGGGTTCTTCGCCAGAGTTACCGGGTTTAATTTGACGAACGATTCGCGCAGAGCGCGTCGTATGATCTCCGGGTCAAGCAGTGGCCGGGAGCGTGCCAGCTTACCCGGCAGCAGCGAGCCACCGGAAACGCCTTGAGTTGTATGTGGAGGTGTCATTGTGGTGGCCATATTAACTCCAAAACGGGAGCATCAGGAGAGAGAAGAGCTTCCCCTCCTGAAGCAGAAAGTGCTCAACGATCGGACCAAGCGCAAGCGCCGGGAAATAGGTGAGCGCACCGACCAAAACGACGGTTCCCACCAGCAGGCCAACAAACAACGGCCCATGCGTCGGCAGCGTGCCTCCCGAATCGGGCACGCGTTTCTTCTTCGCCAGGCTGCCCGCGGCTGCCAGCAGCGGAATCAGGAACAAGAAGCGGCCCACTAGCATGGTGAGGCCCAGCGTCAGGTTGTACCAGGGCGTGTTGCCGCTAAGACCGCCGAAGGCGCTGCCGTTGTTGCCGGCCGCACTGGAGTAAGCGTAGAGCAACTCGGAGAAGCCGTGCGCGCTGGGATTGCCGAGGTTGTTCACGGCGGCTCCAGGTGGGTTCCAATAGCCGTGCGGAACGGCCGCGCCCTTGGCGTCCTTGGTGGGTTCGGCGAAGGGAATCACCGCCGAGACCGACGAGAATAACAGCGTGCTGAAGGCTGCGGCGATCAACGCCAGCATCGCCATCTTGACTTCTTTCTGCTCGATCTTCTTCCCGATGTATTCCGGGGTGCGGCCTACCATGAGGCCGGCGATGAAGACCGCCAGGATGGCGTAGAGAAGTATGCCGTAGAGGCCGGCTCCCGTGCCGCCAAAGATGACTTCACCGGTCTCCATGTTAAACAGCGGAACCAAACCACCCAGCGGCGTGAGGCTGTCATGCGTGCCGTTCACGGCGCCACAACTGGCGTCCGTTGTGATGGTGGCGAAGAGTGTACTCGCGGCAATGCCGAAGCGGGTTTCCTTGCCTTCCATATTGCCGCCGGGCTGGGTGGCGGTGGCGGCATTCTCGACGCCGAGCGACTTCCAAGTGGGATTTCCGTGCTGCTCTGCCGGGTAACAAACGAAGACGCCAGCCAGGAACATCACGCTGCATGCCGCAAATATGGCCCACCCCTGGCGCCGGTCGCCCACCATCACGCCGAACATATAGGTAAGGCCCGCTGGGATAACGAAGATCAGCAGCATCTGCACAAAGTTGGTAAGCGGGCTGGGATTCTCAAACGGGTGGGCGGAGTTTGCATTGAAGAATCCGCCGCCGTTGGTGCCCAACATTTTGATCGCTTCTTGCGAGGCGACGGGCCCTTGGGCGATTACCTGAGTTGCGCCCTCCAGGGTCTTCACCTTGGTATAAGCGTCGAAGTTCTGGATGACGCCCTGAGAGCAGAGGAAGAGGGCGGCGACCAACGAAATCGGAAGCAGGAGGTAAACTGTGGCTCGGGTGAGATCCACCCAGAAATTGCCGACGCTGTTCACTTGTTGTCTCGCGAATCCGCGAACCAGCGCGACAGCGACGCCGATCCCGGCCGCCGCGGAAACAAAGTTCTGCACGGTGAGCGCTGCCATCTGAACCAGGTAGCTTAGAGTGGACTCACCGCTGTAGTTCTGCCAGTTGGTGTTGGTAACGAAGCTGACCGCCGTGTTGAATGCCAGGTCAGGGGGGACGTTCGAGGCACTGAAGCCTTGCGGATTGAACGGCAGCACACCTTGCAGGCGCTGCAACACGTAAACGAAGAGAACGCTGAAAATGCTGAAGGCCAGCAGCGATGCCGCGTACTGGGTCCAGCGTTGTTCTGTGTTTTCATTGACGCCAGTGAGCTTGTAGAAGAGCACCTCAAGCGGGCGCAGCACTGGATGGAGAAAAGTCCGTTTGCCCTCGAAGAGTCGAGCCATGAACATGCCCATGGGCTTTGCGAGCGCCAGCACCACGACGAAGTAAACGGCGATTTGGAGAAGACCATTGGATGTCATATAGAGTAGCCTCAACCGATCTGGTTCGTCAGAATTTCTCCGGACGGAGCAGTGCGTAGAGCAAATAAATGAACAGGAACAGCGTAGTTACGCCACCGATTATGTATTCCATTTCAATATCCTCAAGAAGTTGATTGCCAAGCCCGGGGTGGGAGCGAGTCAGGGTTAGAGACGGTCGCAGGCCCTGGTAAAAGCCCAGCAAGCCAGAAAGAACAAGATCGTGAGAGCGACGAATAGCAGGTCAGCCATAGAGTCCTTTGTAACCGCTTACCAGCGTTTACCTACCCCTACTCTAGGCACCGTCTCGTAAGGAAGACATAAAGATAAAATGAGAAATCCGCAAAGCGGGGGCGTCGTCAGCCCGGGCTCATAGTTTGTGGTATCCTGATCTGGTCCGACGTAGTTTGTCCATATTGGGGACGTAGTTCAGTTGGTTAGAACGCCGGCCTGTCACGTCGGAGGTCGCGGGTTCGAGCCCCGTCGTCCCCGCCAACCCCTTCCCAAGTTAGTTACATTCCATAGCTTGATCAGCTGACACTTCCGTCATCGACACTTTCGCGCCCGGCAGTGTCGAACTCATTTTATTGACCCACAAAGACTTATCGGAGATCCGATGAACGTGGCGACGGATGACCGAAGGCGCTGCCACCATTTTGCGAAACGAAGTGGTCATTGCCAGTTTCGAGATTACGACATGAACCCGGCATCGCCGAGGCCCGGAATTATGGCTGTGCATTCAAACTCATCTCATTGATCCTCCAGTAGTTAGCCATCTTTGAAGCTCTGGAGCCCTAAGTTGGCGCGACGCGCAGCGAGCAGATTAGGAAACGGACTGAGTTGATCGGTTCCGTTCATTCCTCCGTCCAGGCCAGGCAGCCGGTTTCGGGTCCCAGGAACTCTGTGTCACGGGTGGTGCATTCGAACTCAACTTATTAACAAATAATGACTTATGCCGTTTCTATCGATGGGCTCGACGGACTTAGCAGGGCCTGAACTGCTTTTTTGCGAAACGAACTGTTGGCCCCGGAGCAAACTGGTAGCTGAATCACTGCCTGAAAAAACGAACCCACTTTCGACAATCAGGAACCGTTTCAGCCCCTGAAACCTACGGCAACCTGCGCTGATCATTAGATGACCATTTCTACTCTTAGTCTGAGAGTCTGTTGAGCGTATTGCTGGAAAACTGGACTGTAAGAGGCTGATTTTGTTCGGTATATTTCGGTCCGGTGCTTGTGACTCAACCGCGCAGTTCGAAATGGGACGGCCGCCGGTCCACGGGTGCGGAACAGGGGGGCTCGTCCCGGCCTGGCTTTCTCTAGGACCCGGCAAATAGACATCATGAGGGATGAGTGTCGCTCTCAACTGCGCCCTCGCTTCGCCCGACTTTGTTCAGCTCCCATACTCAGTCACAGACCGAAGGCCGAAATTTAAAATTCTATTAAGCGGCTATTAATCCATAAGATACGTATGATTCTAGACGGTTCTCCTGGCACCGCCCGCAGCAGTGCAGCTCTCTTTCGCCACTAGACTCTTGGTTAAGGGAGCATTCAGCACGCCGCATGAAATCAACGACACCTAATCAGCGCCCGTAACCTCCGGCTGAAGACGAAGAAGAAGACGTCGGAGGGTGCGAAATCTATCGCGGACTCAAAGCACTGTTGGTTGGTCAGGATGAGGTGATTGAAGAAATCCTCTCTCCAATCGAGATGCACCAGGCGGGACTCTCGCCTGAAGGCCGGCCGATTGGAGTCTTTTTACTGCTCGAGCCCACCGGTACCGGCAAGACCCGTACGGTTGAGGCGCTCGCCGAGGTTCTCCACGGCAGCCAGAAGAACCTAGTCAAAGTGGATTGCGGAGAATTCCAGATGGAGCACGAAGTCGCCAAACTGATCGGGGCTCCTCCCGGCTATCTGGGCCACCGCGAGACGCTGCCTATGTTGTCGCAGGCCAAGGTCAACGGCGTCGCGACGGAAGATTGCAACATCTCTCTGATCCTGTTCGACGAAATCGAGAAAGCGGCGCCATCTATGACTCGCCTGCTGATGGGAATCCTGGACAAAGCGACGCTCCGGCTAGGCGATAACACGACCGTCGATTTTCAGAACACACTCATCTTCCTCACCAGTAATCTCGGAGCGAAGGCCATCCAGCGCGCCCCAAGCCGGATTTCGGCTTTGAAGCGCTCCTGCCGCCGGTAGACCCCGCGGACAAGGAGAAACTGCAAAAGGTCGGCATGTCGGCTGTTCGTCGTAAGTTCTCGCCCGAATTCGTGAACCGCATTGACTGCGTGCTGACCTTCAAGCCTCTCGACCGCAAGGCCTACTCCGCGATTCTCGATCAAATACTCGCCGGTTTCTCGGTGCTTCTCCGCGAACGGCTCGGCATGCGGGCGTTCCGGATGCTGTACACACCGGCGGCCCGAAACCTGCTCCTCGACAAGGGACCAGCATTGAGTTCGGCGCAAGAGAGCTAAAGCGGACGGTTCAGCGCCACGTGATGCAGCCTGTGGCCCAACTGGTCGCGCAGTGCAAGATTCCGCCCGGCGGTGCGGTGACTCTCGACGTGCGCAACGGCGAATTCGGTCTCTACTTGCGGCGGTGATAGGGCATTGTTTGAAGCGAGCGAGGCTGCGGCCAGTCCGGGTCGGCTTTGTCCCGCATCCGCTTACTTCACGGGCGGCTGCTCTGAAACCCCACAGGCTGAAGGCCTTTCTTACTAAATTTTTGTTTCTTGCGTAGCAATGATTACTGAGAGACTAGGCAGAGCCGGTCGTGGGCGCCCGGCGCGGACGTGGGCGTCCAGCCCCACCGCTCATTCCATTTGCGGCAAAGCCGCGCTGTGCCACGGCTGTGTCTGGCTACGACCGCGGCTCGGCTACCTGCGTCACTCGTGTCGCGTCGGCCATCCAAAGCACCAGGCTGATTTCCACCGGCTCGGCGGCCATCTCCACTTTCACGCTGCCGGCCGTTAAGTCGCTGGGGGCCAATTCCAACTCTTGAATCGTCTTGTGCGTTGCACGGTCACTGACCGTGAGCACAGCTTTGGTCGCATTCGCCAGCAGCGGGCTGCCGTGGTTCCAGGTCACGTGAAGCGACTGATTGCCGGAGGTCGCAGACCCTTGCGTTGCAACGCTCAATTCGAGTCGGGTCGACGACCAGGGCATGCTCCCTCCGGGGTGCTGCCATCCCCAAACGACAAACTGCAGCGTAAGCAGCGCGAGCAACCCAACGCCGGCCCAAGCAAATCGGCGCGTGTTGCCGCCAGAACCTTGTCCGGTAACGAAGGGCTCCCTGACCACGGTCGCCGGCTCCATTCCCGCCGGATCTTTGCCGGGGGCGGCTGCCGGACGGCTTTCCGGCGGCTTCGGCTGCGAGAGCGCGAGTTGCTGCAGTTCCTCCACCTCGAACGGAAACGTCACAGGATCTACGCGATTCTGGACGACGCCGTTTACCGAAACGAAGTACGTGGCCAGGTGCCGCTCTTTCGTAGCGTTCGCCCAGCCCGATTGATCCTTGCCGATCAGTAGCGCGACATGAATGGAGTTTCTGAATTCCGCCGACATCAAATCCCGGTCGCCGACGCTCAGCTCAAACGCGCCCGTTCGCAAGTGGCTCCGGAAGTAGCCCACTGCAGATAGCTCCCGCGTCGCAGCCTTCTTCCGGATCGTCGTAAATCGTATACGCTGTTCGGCCAAGAGAATATAGGGCAGCCCATCTCCACCCCGCCGGCCCACGGTATCAAACTCCTCAATGCGCAGCAGCGGCGGGCCAATCGATCTCGGAAAACAGCCAACCAGCACTCCGCCCCCTTCCAACCCCATCTCCTCGGCCACCTGGAGATCGGCCAGGATGCGCGGCACCAGATCTATCTTTATTTCCACGACCATCGGCGAACGCTCATCTCGCCACCGGTAATAGAGCGACGGGTAGCCGGCGGCTGTCTCATCGGAAAGGGTCTGCATCTCCACTCAAGCCAACGATACACTGCTTATTGTTTGGCGGCCACTCTCTATCTCGTCTCTACTCCGATCGGAAATCTTGAGGACATCACCCTCCGTGCCCTGCGGATTCTCCGCGAAGAGGTCTCCCGGATTGCCTGCGAGGATACCCGCCAGACCCAAAAGCTCCTGGACCACTACCAGATCCACAAGCCTCTCGTCAGCTATCACGAGCACAACGAAGCCAGCCGAACCGCCGAGCTTTTGAACCGTCTGCAGTCCGGCGAATCGCTGGCCTTGGTGAGCGACGCCGGGACACCGCTTGTCTCCGACCCTGGCTACCGGCTGGTCCAGGCCGCCATCGCTCACGGTATTCCCGTTGTCCCGCTCCCTGGGGCCTCGGCTGCCCTCAGCGCCCTGATTGCATCCGGACTTCCCTGCAACGAGTTCCGGTTCATCGGCTTCCTGCCGCCCAAACAGCATGGCCGCCGCAAGCTCCTCGAATCCCTACGCCCGGAAACCGCCACGACCATCGCCTATGAAAGCCCGCACCGCATCCTCGATTCCCTGGCAGACATCGCGGAGGTCCTTGGCGCCCGTCCGGTGGTCGTCGCGCGCGAACTCACCAAGCTCTATGAGGAACTGCTGCGCGGAAACGCCGCTTCTATCCTGGCGGAACTGAAGGCCCGTCCCTCCGTGAAGGGCGAGATCACGCTTGTCATAGGCGGCGGCGAGTACAAGGTCCCGGCGGATCTCGACCCCGTGCAGGAAGTCGCGCGCCTGCAGGCGGAAGAAGGCCTCGACCGCATGGACGCCATCAAAGCTGTCGCCAAATTGCTCGGCCTCCCCAAGCGCGAAGTCTATCGGCTGGTTGACGAGAAGTAAGCGCGGACTCGATTCTGCTGAAAAGCAGATCGGTGATTTCAAGGAGAACGCACACCTGGCCCGGCCTAAACAGCCGGCTTTTTCTATTGGTGTTGGGCCGCCGTGCCCGGCGCCACAGACCCGCCCGCTGCGTCGCCGTCGAGCTGAGGTGCGGCGGGCACTTTCCCTACCTCTTCAAGAGAATAACCGATGCCCTCCCCGCGGGCCGTACGGCGCGTCTACATTCCCAAAGCAAATGGGCAACTGCGGCAGTTGTGCAGATGGCGGTTCTGCTGATCGTGGAGCCGATCTTTGAAGCCGATTTTCGGGCCTGTTCGTACGGGTTCGGCCCGGACGCAGTGCGCACGCACCAGGCGCTGGAGGAAATCCGCAGGCATGTGCGGATTGGCTATCACGCGGTGTTCCGCACGAGCAGTTACTAGCTTGTGTGCGGATGCGCGTGGTGGATCGTTCCCTGTTGCACCTGATTCGCCTTTGGTTGCGCACTCCCGTTTGGGAAGCGGCGGAAGGCAATGAAGAGAAACAGAAGATCCAACGACCGCAGAAAGGAACGCAAGGTGGTGTGATCTCACCGCTGCCGCACGGTGGATTTGAAGGCGAAGCAGGCGAGCTTAGTTAGACTTTTTGGGCTTCACATTTCGCTGGGACCGCGACAAGTTCTGTCAAACGAATCGCCGGTACCTCAATGTGTTTCCGTCCAAGAAGGCGACATCTTCTGCCGCCAGCTAGGGCTGTTATCTCTTCGTCAACTTTCTCCTCAGTGGCAGCCTGCGCATGCCTCCGGCGACTCTTTCCGGAGAGCCGGATGCGGGCAATCCGCGCTTCCTGACAACGGCAGATTACCCATCCAATATCGATGAAACCCTCTAGAATTCGCGGGGGTGAAGCCCCGGCGGCCTCGCTTCAACGCCTGCCAAAACTAGAGGTGTGCAAACCTGCCCTGTCACCGTCGACAACCGGTCCCACAATAGAATGAGGGTTGGTTTCTAACACCGATAGCCGACGATACCCTCCACGCCCGATTCTTGGGGTTGGGGCGCTCATTTACGAAGGGGACTCGATACTGTTGGTGCAGCGCGGGCACGAACCACTGAAGGGTTTCTGGTCGCTTCCCGGCGGTGCGGTGGAGACGGGTGAGCACCTCGACCAGGCGATTGCCCGCGAGGTTCGCGAAGAAACCGGTCTTCTGGTCGAGCCCACGTCGATCGCCACGATTTTTGAACGGATCATGCGCGATACTGAGGGCCGGGCCGAGTATCACTACGTGCTCGTGGATTACTTCTGCACCGTGCTCGGTGGGAAGCTGCAGGCGGGCGATGATTCGGATCAGGTGAAATGGGTGCCGCTCACTTCGGTTGAATCTGTCAAGCTGACGGAAGGCACCCGCGAAGTGATCCAGAAAGTACATCCCAGCCGCGTCTCGGATATGCCTGTGTTTCGGGCGTAGTTCGCAGTTCATCCATGCCATTCAGTAGCCAGTCGCTGTTGCAGTTCGAAGAGCTTAAGGTGCTGGTCGCTTCCTATGCAGGAAGCGAGGCCGGCGCCGAACTACTGCTCGAGGTGGAACCCGGTGGCAATCGCTTTGCTGTGGAAGCGGACCTGGCGGACGCCGGTGAAGCCATCACTTACTTACGCGAGGCAGCGAATCCGCAGGGCTCGCGGGGCGCCGCGGTACGCTTGCGCTTCAACCAGCTCCATGATGTTCGTCCTTCGCTAGCGCTGCTGCGTGTAGAAGGCGCGCGATTGGATGGCCAGGCGCTGTTGGATCTATTCCAGGTTCTCGAAATCGCGGGCGAGTATCGAACGTTGCTGGTTGGCGTGCGAGAACGTTTTCCGCGTCTGGCGCGCCGCGCCGATTCGATGGCGGATCTGCGTGGATTCGTTCGGCGTTTCGGCAAAGCATTCTTGCCGGACGGTTCACTCTCCGACCAAGCGAGCGTCGCACTGGGACGAATTCGGCGCGAGATGGAGAAGCAGCAGAAGACTATCCAGCAATCGCTGGAGCGGTTCCTGCGCGAGCACCGGTCCGACGGAACTGTTCAAGAAGATTTTGTCACCATCCGCGACGACCGGTTCGTGGTGCCGATCGTGGCTGGCCAGAAGGGCCGCGTTGATGGCGTAATTCACGGTTCCAGCGGATCGGGCCGCACGCTGTTCGTCGAACCGCTGGAGACGATCCAGCTCAACAACCAGCTGGTGCGGCAGCGAGAAGACGAACTTCGCGAAGCGGAGCGCATCCTGGCCGAGATTACGGAGAACCTGCGCGAGCACTGCGACGAAATCATCGCATGCGCCGAGACGCTGGCGCACCTCGATTTTCTGTTTGCGAAGGCGTCGTTTGCGGTCGATTTCGAGGCCGTGATTCCGAAGTTCAGTCCCAACGCCGAGCGGCGACTGGTTCTCGAGAATGCCCGGCACCCGCTGTTGGAGTCGGTGCTGCGGAAGCAGCGACGCCCGATTATTCCCGTCTCTTTTGAACTAAACGAGGGGCAGCGCTGCTTGTTGATCAGCGGCCCAAATACCGGCGGCAAGACCGTCACAATGAAGACAACAGGGCTGTTGGCGTTGATGGCGCATGCGGGGCTGCCGGTCCCAGTGACGGCAGCGGTATTCCCGTTCTTCGATGATGTGCTGGCCGACATCGGCGATAGCCAGTCGATTGCAGAGAGCCTCAGCAGCTTCTCCGGCCACCTGATCCACGTCAAGCAAATGATGGAAGCCGTGACCCCGAACAGCCTCGTGCTGATGGATGAACTGGGCCGCGCTACCGACCCCGAAGAAGGAGGCGCTCTGGGCGTTGCGATTCTCGACCGGTTCCGCCAGACGGGCGCGTTCTGCCTGGCGTCGACGCATCTTCTCCCTTTAAAACTCTACGGGACGAAGACGGCCGGCGTGGTGAATGCATCGATGGGTTTCGATGAAGCGACCCTGCAGCCGACCTATCAGCTGCGTGTTGGCTTACCTGGAAAATCGGCTGGCCTCGATATTGCCAGCCGGCTGGAGTTGCCGGCCGAGGTGATCGCGCATGCGCGCTCGGTGTTGCCGAAGCTGGAGGCTGATTTCCAAAACCTGTTGGTGGAACTACATCGCCAGATCGAGGAGCACGCCGAGCAGCAGCGACAACTGGCAAAAGCGACCGGTGACCTCGAGCAGCAGAAGGCTACGGTGGAACGCGAAGCAATCCAGCGCGAAGAGAAGCGCCGCCAGCAATGGCAACGGCAGGTCGAAGAGCTGGTGACTCGGTTCGATGTGCAGGCTCGCACCACCATCGATAAAGTTGTCAACGCAGCCGACCAGAAGAAGGCCGCCGAGCAAGCAGCGCGCTTGATCGCCAAGACCAAACGGGAGTTTCGCGAGGAGGCCACGGAGGCGCTTCAACCGCCTGAGGGGCAGCCCGCGCCGCCGCCACTGCCGGTCCTGAAAGAAGGCGCGAGGGTGCGGCTGAAAGATGTCCGGGAACCGGCGACGGTGCGCCGCATCCTCAAGAATGGATTGCTCGAGGTGGAGGCGGGTTTTCTCAAAATGCAGGTCTCTTCGGAAGACATTGCCGAAGTGATCTCCGGCGCCGCGCAGCCTAAGCTTCCGAAGAACGTCTCGCTGGAGTCAGGGCCGAGTTGGGACGTATCATACCGCGAGATTAACCTCATCGGCCAGCGCGCCGAAGAAGCTCTGGAGCATGTCGACAAGTTCCTGGATTCTGCGGCGATGGCATCAGTGAATCGCGTCCGCATTATCCACGGACACGGCATGGGCATTCTGAAGAAGGCGGTTGCGGCGTTCCTGCAGAAGAGTCCGCATGTGGCCACCTTCTACGCTGCGCCGCCGGCGGAAGGCGGCACCGGGGCGACGATTGTCGAGCTGAGAGAGTAGCGGCTGCCGCTTTAGCCTAGCGCCGCGAGCACTTCTTCGGCGTGCCCGTCCACCTTCACCTTGGGAAAGATCTTCTTGATCACGCCCTTGGCATCGATCACGAAGGTGGTGCGCTCGATGCCCATGTACTTCTTGCCGTACATGCTTTTCTCTTTCCAGACCCCGTAGGCTTCGGCGGCTTTGTGGTCGACGTCCGCCAGCAAGGAGAACGGCAGATCGAACTTCTCCCGAAACTTCAGCTGCGCCTTGGTGGTGTCCGGTGAAACGCCGACGATCACCGTGTTGGCCTTGGTGAACTTCTTGGTGGTGTCGCGGAATTCGCAGGACTCCTTGGTGCAGCCGGGCGTGTCGGCTTTGGGGTAGAAGTAGAGCACCACGTTCTTGCCCTTCAGCGAGGACAGTTTGAACGGTTCGCCGCTGTCGGTGTCGAGAGAGATCTCCGGGGCTTTGTCGCCCTCCTGGAGCAGACCATCAGGTTGTTGTGTTGCCTTTGCCATGGCTTCAAGATGCCTCAGGCGGGCGGCGGACGCAAGTTTAGTGTGGAAAAACGAGCCCCGGTTGGAGCCAAATTTTCTCCAGGAATCGAGTCCATCCCCTTTTGTGTCCGCGCAGCGCAACTGCTAAATAGCTGATATTAAATGAAAAGTGGAGTGCCATGCACGATCTCTATAGATCTGCTCGCTAAAGACTAATGTGACTTGACAATCAACGACGCATATCTTATGCTAACGATAGATCCAGATTGAAGGAGGATCGATTAATGCCAATGATCAAATATTCACCTTTCGCTACGTCAGAATTTGAGGATTTCCCGACTGGGCTAAGGCTGTTCCAGGATTCGGTTTCGCGCCTTTTTGGTGAGCCGGGTTCGCGGCCGTGGACTCCTGCTGTTGACATCTTTGAGACCGACAATGAACTCGTGCTGAAGGCAGATCTGCCTGAAGTGGACCCAAAGAACGTCGATATTCAGATTGAAAACGGCACCCTGACCTTAAAAGGAAGCCGGACGTTTGAGTCGGAGAAGAATGGTAAAGGCTATCACCGGATTGAGCGCAGCTATGGTTCGTTCGTGCGGGCATTCAGCCTTCCCGAGACGGTTGACCCGGAGAATGTGAAGGCCGACTTCAAGAATGGCGTCCTGACCATGACTCTTGCCAAGAAGGAAGTTGCGAAACCGCGGACCATCAAGGTGGAAGTTCACTAAGTGGTAGACAGTTTTTTGGAATCGGAGCACAAAACTTAAATACGTGTATTCTTTTCGGCGGGATGCCTCTGGGTTCCCGCCTATTCTGTTTTTTGGGACCGTCGATAGCCGCGTCTGTTCAAATAGGGCAGATGTCTTCTTTGCCCATCGTGCGCGTGAATCGCAAGGCCGCTGACCGCGTCGCGGCGGGTCACTTGTGGGTGTTCGCTAGCGACGTCGCGGATCGCGGCAGCGCGCAGCCGGGTGATGCGGTTCGGGTTCTCGATCCGAGGGGCCGTACCTTAGCCCTGGCCCACTATAGTTCCACTTCCCAGATCACGCTGCGCCTGCTCAGCGAACATGGCGAACCGGACGTGACGCCGGCGTTCCTGAAGAAGCGGATCGAGGCTGCGCACAAGCTGCGGCGCCTTGTCGTATCCGAATCGAACGCCTATCGCCTGGTCTACGCCGAGGGCGATCTGCTGCCGGGCCTGATAGTCGACAAATACGGCGACTACCTGGCGGTTCAGTTTCTAGACCAGGGGGTGGACCGTCTGTCCGCTGTAATTGTCGACGTGCTTACCGACCTGTTTCATCCGCTGGGCATCGTGGCGCGCAACGACATCCCCAGCCGATCGAAAGAAAACCTTCCGGGTGAGACCAAGGTGCTTATGGGCGAGGTGCCGCCACGTGTCGAGATCGAGATGAACAAGCTGCGCTGGCAGGTAGATCTGCTGGAAGGCCAGAAGACCGGTATCTTTCTGGACCAGCGCGAGAACTATCTGGCCGCGCGGCGGTACGGATCCGGGAAGGCGTTCGATTGCTTTACCGCGACGGGAGGCTTTGCGCTTCACTTGGCGGGCGTATGTGAAAGTGTCGAAGGTGTGGATAGCTCCGCTCCGTCCTTAGCAGTCGCGCAAGCTAACGCCGAGGTAAATAGCATTGCCAACGTTCGATTCCAAAAAGCTGACGTACTGGAATACTTGCCGGGTTTGGTGTCGGCCCACAGAAGCTTCGACCTGGTAGTGGTGGATCCTCCCGCATTCAGCAAGTCTCGCGGGGCGGTTGAAGGCGCGACGCGAGGCTACAAAGAGATAAACCTGCGTGCGTTGCGGCTGCTCCGGGCTGGCGGAATCCTAGTTAGTTGTTCCTGTTCACATTACATGACGGAGAGACATCTTCTGGAAGTGGTTGCCGCTGCGGCGCTCGACTGCGGCAAACGCTTGCGCGTGCTGGAGCGCCGGACTCAGGCGCAGGACCACCCGATCTTGCTGACGGTGCCGGAGACGCACTATCTCAATTGCCTGATTCTGCAGGTGATTGGCTGAGCGCAAGTTTGGAGGTTCAATCACGCATCTCCACACCCGCTTGCTGACGCGCGCGGCTCGCAAAGAACTGTGACTGTGGCCTTTGCTGCGTCAACTCCCAGCCCCGTCGCATCCATTCAACGTAGTTAACCGTTTAAGAAGGAATTGTGATCATGTCTTCCAGCACTCCCGAACTTCTCGCAAAGCCCGCCTTGGCGGAACACCCGATTCATGAATCGCTTTCAAGCCGCTGGAGCCCGCGCGCCTATGCGGCCGAGCGGGCCGTGCCGACGGAACTGCTCGCACAGTTGTTTGAAGCCGCGCGTTGGGCGCCCTCGAGCAGCAACGAACAGCCATGGAGCTTCATCGTGGGAATAAAGGGCACCGAATCGTGGAACAAGCTCTTCGATACGTTGGTGCCCGCCAACCAGCTATGGACCAAGAACGCTCCAGTGCTGGTACTTGGTCTCACGCGGAAGGTATTCCAGAAGAACGGGAATGCGAATCGGCACGCGATGTACGACCTGGGTCAGGCCGTCTCCATGCTACTGATACAGGCAACTTCACTCGGCTTAATCACGCACCAGATGGCGGGCTTCGATCCAGAAAAAGCCCGCAGCACATTTCACGTTCCGGATAACTACGACATTGGTGCGGTTATCGCAATCGGCTATCAGGCGGATCCATCGATTCTGACGCCGGAGCTTCGCGACCGCGAGACGGCGCCACGGACGCGCAACAGCATCAGCACATTCGTCTTCGAAGGCGATTTTGGGAAGACTGCTGAGTTCTTAAAGAAGTAGCTTACGGATTGCCTGGAGCCAGCGAAAATACGGAGCGCTCGAGGAGCCGCGTGGCGTCTTCGAGGGGAAGCGCATCGGGAGGCTCGATCAAAGTGCCGATGTGTATGGATAGGCGGCCCGAGCGGAACCAGGGTTGGCCCGCAGCCTTCATCTCGCCAAGGCCTTCCAGGTAGGCAGGCAGTGCCGGCGACCGCAATTCCGACCACAGTAAGCCGCCACCTGACTTAAACGGCAGTGGCCGCCCGTCGTCGGAACGGCGACCCTCCGGGAATACGATGACGTGATAACCGTGATCCATGGCTGCGGCGGCGTGGGCGAAGCTTCTGCGGAAGCCGGTGCGCTGCGGCAGCGGGAAAACATTAAAGAGCGCGGTGATCAGGAAGTAGCCAGCGGGCGCCAGAAGGTTCAAGAATACGTTGCCCTGGTTGCGCCCTTTCCTTAGGTCCAGCAGCATTTCGCCGGACATCGCCATTGCCAGGTGACGTCGCATTCTTGGCGGCAGGGCATACATCACCAGCGCGGCATCATAGGTTGTCACGTGGTTTGCCACAATCAAGACCGGGCGATCGGGCACCGAGGTGAGCTGTGAGACGACACGCGGCTTGGCAAGGAACCAACAGATTGGCCGAGCGATCAGTTCCAGAAACGCAGCCCTGATCATCTGCTGTGGCCACGCCCAAGTCCACTTCGGATAGATGTGTTCGTCTGCCGCCGGACGCGGCTCGGCGTCCTGACTGACGACGGCTTCACTGGCCCCAGCTCCGTTTGGCGAGCGTGAGTCGCGCAGCAGGAAGCGCCGCAGATCGCCGAGTGTCCGATGCTGCATCCAATCGGCGTCCGTCAAGGCCAAGCCGAAGCGCTCTTCGACTCGGGAAAGGAACTCGATGCCGCCCAGGCTGTCGAACAGATCGTCCAGCACAGCATCGTCATCGATCGTGGCCGCCGTTCCGTCCAACGACTCGGCGACCAGCCGAGAGAGTTCATTGCCTGCGAGCGACGAATCAAATCCATTGCGGCCGTGACTGCGGGCCGCGAGTGCGGCGGCCACTTCGCGGCGAAGAATCTTACCGTTGGGCGTGCGGGGGAAATCCGGGTCCGGCCAGCGTATCCAGCGGCGGATACGTTGAAATGGCGCGAGGCGATCGTTCGCGAGCCGAACGGCGTCTGCCGCGAGTTCGTCCGTCTGAGCGATCACAGCCGCCATCGGCTCGGGCCCGCTTTCTTCTTCGCTCGCGACGACGACACAACCCGTCACGCCCGGCGCCCGCAAGACCTCCGCCTCCAGGTCTTCGGGATAGACGTTGAGGCCTGCCGCGGTCACGATGACTTCCTTGGTTCGCCCTCGAAAACGGAGATTGCCGGCCTCATCGAGGGCGGCGATATCGCCGGTCGCGACCCATTCGGACTCCGTCGGTACGATGCGGCCGCGCTGCCAAGTGGCACCTGAGACAGTCTCGCCCCGAACCAGAATTTCGCCCTGATCGGTGATGCGTACTTCGCGCCCGGGCATCACTTTACCGATGCTGCCGCTAGCCGCTTTGAAGGGATGGTTAAGACTCACCAGCGCAGTCGTTTCGGTCATACCGTAACCCTGCACCACCGCGAAGCCGAGCCGCAACCAGAATTGCTCCGCCTCGGCGTCGAGCGAAGCGCCGCCGCAGACAAACGCCCAGAACTTCAAGCCGAACGCGCGATGAACGTCGCGAAACAGCCACCATTTCTGCCACACCGGCATCGTGCGAGCCCGTTCCAAGCGCGCCGGCAAATCAGGGAATTTGATCAGCAGGTGCGTTCGGAGCAGCTCGAGCACTCGTGGAACAGCAGCAACCACCGAGATGCGCTCATCATGAATCGACTCGATCAGTTCCGACGCTAAGATGCGCGGCGGAAAGAAGAGTTCAACCCCTAACAGGGCCGGGATCCACAGCCCCATGAACTGGCCGAACACGTGGCTTAAGGGCAAGGTGTGGAGAAATCGCAGCGGATGGAAAATGCGTTCGTAGTTCAGATACTGCTGCATTTCCGATTCAATGGGCCGCAGGCTTGCCAGAACGTTGTGATGTGTATGGACGATGCCTTTCGGCTCGCCGGTGGTTCCGGAGGTGAAGATGATTTGCAGCGTGTCGCGTTCGTCAAGATCCGTTATCGGCGTCACGTCACCGCGTTCCGGTAGCATCGCGTCGAAGTGTTCGAAGGCGAGCTTTGGCGTTTCCGGATTCAGTCCGGTGATGTGATCTCTCGAGCCAGCGACTAAGCGCGGCTGGACATCGCGTCGCACCTTTTCGGCAAAATCCGCCGAGCCGTGGGCATCGATCGGCACCGCGATGACGCCGCGCAGCACGCAGCCAAAGAACGCTGCGATCCACGGCGCCCCGTTCTCGCCCCAAATCAGGACGCGGTCACCCTTCCGGATCCCGCGGCGTTCCAACTCCGCGGCGAAACGCCCAGTGAGACGCGACAACTCGGCATAGGTCGTCGCGTGGCGCCGAAGACCTAGTTTTGAAACGACCGCGATGTCTTGGGCGTGATGAGGGAAATCCGCAACTAGAGACGCGAGCGTAGTCCGAATTGGAGGTTGAGCCGGCAAGTGCGCTTACCAACGATGGTAACGGGATGGGCAGAACCCAGAGGCCCTAAACGCAAGTACGGGCCCGGCTCCGAAGGGGAGTCGGCCCGTCATGCGTCACGTACAGGCATTCACATTCGATGCGGATCACTTCGCACCGCCCTTCGGGCCAGCCGTCTGCAGTTCCATCAGGTTCTCGAGCAAGCCCTCGAAGCCACCATTAACGCTGACCCGGTCCACCTTCTCGACCAGCTTCTCCAGCGTTTCCAGTTCCTTCAAACGCACCAGGATCGGGTTATCCTCCAACAGCTTCGCCGTGTTCAACAGCGAACGCGTGGCGGCCGTCTCCTCGCGCCGGCGAATGAGGTTCGCCTGCGCCTGCTTCTCCGCGGATACTACCTGGTTCATGATTTCGCGCACGTCCCCAGGCAGAATGATGTCCTTCAGCGAGATGGATCCAACCTGGATACCCATCGCGCTCATCTCGGTCCGAACAGCCTCCGCAACGGTTTCGTCTACGTCGGTCTTGTCGGCGAGAATTTCTTCAAGCGTCTTGCGGCCGAGCGTCTGGCGCACGGCGCGCTGCAAAAGCCGGTACAGATAATCGGTGAAATCCTTCACCATCTGCTTGGCCTTGATCGCGTCGATGACCTGAAACTCAGCGAGAATGTTGACGCGCAGCGAAACCTTGTCCTTCGACAAGATCTCCTGGCCCGGTACTTCAAGGGTCTGCAGCCGCAGATCGACAACTTCGACGCGCGGGTTGCTGGTTACGGCCCAAAACCCGTACTTACCGGGCGTAAGAGTTCGGGTCAGCCGGTTGTCAAGATACAACAGGCCGACCCGTGCCTCCTCCACGATGCTGAACGTCGCCAGCGATTCGCGCCCCAGACGTTCGAGTGCCGGCAGCTTCGCGAGCGGGATCGACGGTTCATCGATCACATCCACGACCTCAGCCGACACTTCGGACAAACCACGCCAGAACAAAGCGCGCTTTGCGGGCGCTAGCACCTTGAACAGCTTGCCGTCAACGTACACCATGGCCACTTGCGTATCGGTGGTCTCCACCACAGTGAAAAGGTCAGCCACCAACTGCGGCCGCTCCTTCACAAGGTAGTCTGCCCATGTGCTCTGGAAGACGAGGGAATTCGTAAAGTGTTTCTCCACTTCCAGGCGAACGGTGGGCGCCAGGAACAGGCGATACTCGCCGGGTGCGAGAATCGTGCTGAACCGGCCGTTCTTCGCGATCAGGATCCGCTCCTGATCACCTACGATAATCCGCTTCCACAACATATAGACACCTCTTTGGTTAGTTCTTTCTTTAGTTACATATCAGTTAGTTGTTAGTTATTGCCTGCCGTCTGAATTCGCCGCCCCCGGTCTCCTCACGGAAGTGAGTCATAGTTGCCGAGGGGTCAAGTCGCCGGCCCAAGTCAGCGCGGGTAGCCGCGGTGAAAAGAGAAGCGAACTGGAGAACCCGGCAACAGTTTCAACTTCTTGCAGAGTGTTGAAACCGCTTGCAGTTGTTTATGGCTGGACCACCGAGGCGGCCTTGCCTTAAATACTTGCTGGACGGGAATTCAGAAGCAGGCTGGCTTTACAGAGTTGGTCGTGTCAGGACCAATTCGACAGCGGGACTCGAACCCGCGACCCACAGATTCCAAGTCTGTTGCTCTACCAGTTGAGCTATATCGAGGCGGTTGGTAAATGGCCGCGCGCCGGCACACGGCGCCTCAGGGAGGCCGTGCCAGAGGGGCGTTTTGAACCTCGTCATTTGGCGTGTGGTCATCATGGGTTTTACCTACCGTTCTTGAGTCTAAACGTGAAGGCGGGGTTTCGTCAAGATGGTAATTAGCGAAAACTTTATGTGTAGTTATCCATTAAAAGGAAATAACGTGCCTCGTCCGAGTAACCATTGTAGATCAAGGTGGCTCTTGACATCGCGCATGGCTTGTATTTGCTCGGCGTTATAGAGGAGTGGGAGGAGATGAGCTTTGCGTTTGCCGAGTCCATGTTCGGCCCCGACGGTGCCCCCGAGCGCAACCGCCATTCGGGCGAAGTCGACAATCAATTCGTTCGCGAGCGTGACGCGGGCTTTATCTGCCGGGAGCAGGTTCGCATGCAGATGGGCGTCGCCAATGTGTCCGAAGACGACGTACTGTCCAGAGAAGGACTCGTTGCAGCGTTTTCGATAGTAGTCGAGAATCACTTCATTGCGATCGATGGGAACCGCGAAGTCGGTACCAAGCTTCTGTATTCCGTTTTTTCGAACGAGCTTGTTCACTTCTTCGGGGAGTGCATGGCGAAAGACACGAAACCGCTCTCGATCCAGCGCGGTGGATCCAAACCAGGACGTGTCGAAACCCGAGTAAGCAGTTAATTGATCGCTCCAGAAATCGACGGCTTGAGACTGCGCCGCCGTTTCACCAGGCTGCGTCAAAAGCTCTTGCTCTACAAGAAGCGCTGCGCGGGCTCCCAAGGGTATCTCCGAGTACTTCATTCGCAGTAAATTCAGTGACCCGGCATCCATGTACTCGAGCATGCGCAGACCTTCGATGGAGCGCCACGCTCGAACGGCAGCCAAGGCGGCATTGTCGTGTTCAAAGAAGACGACGCCCGTGAGGAGGGCGGCCGGCGCAGGCAGGAGGTGCACCTCCGCCTCCGTCACGATGCCCAGCGTCCCCTCACTACCGATGAACAGGTCGATCCAATCCAAATCGGGTCGTAGATAGTAGCCGGCGGAGTGCTTGGTCGTGTTGGGCAACGGGATGACCTGTGTGGGGAAGTCCACCTTGTCGCCGCGCGAGACGTCCAGGATGCGGCCATCCATCAGCACCACTTGCAGTGCGAGCACGTGCTGGCGGATGGGCCCGTATCGAAAGCTTCGCGAGCCACTGGCATTGTTGCTGATCGCGCCGCCGAGTGAAGCTAACGTCTCGGTAGGGTCGGGCGGAAAAAACTGGGCGCTTGCAGCCGCCTCGCGCTGGATCTGGCGCAGCGAGACCCCGGCGCCGGCGCGGGCTGAGCCATTTCGGATGGATAGCCGATTGAATCGTTCGAGCGAGACGACCCAGCCTCCTTGCGGAACAGCGCCCGCCGTGAGGCCAGTGCGTGCACCCGCGACGGTTACCCGAGTGCCACTGGCTGACGCCTCGTGCAGGATCTCGCAAAGCGAGCTGATGTCGGCCGGGGCGAATGCGCGGTCGGCGGCCCCTCGCTGCCCGGATGCATCTTCCAGATACTGCGCGGGGTCGGTGGCGGACTCTATGTGCAGAGCCATCTCTCCTTATTCTTCCACTCTGGTGTTCAAATGGGATGCTGGGGCCGCATGCGCAACCACAAGTCGCCGAATTGCCTGAGCTCCCCGGGAGGCCTCATTTGACACCGCAGAAAGCCGCCCGCTATACTCAATGCTTAGGGTTCAGTGGACTGTCAGTAGTGTGCCTGTGCGCTCTGCCTGATTCTGCCTTCCATCGCAGAGCGCTGTTCCCAAGTCAAGAGATTTCAATAAGTTAGGATTCGTTATGCCAAAACGTACGTTTCAGCCCAACAATCGTAAGCGGGCAAAGACGCATGGATTCCGAGTGCGGATGAAGACTGCCGACGGTCGCGCTGTCCTGGCGCGCCGTCGCGCCAAGGGCCGTCACAAGCTGACCGTGAGCGATGAGCGCGCCGTGCGCGAATCCAGGTAGTCCGCGGTTTTCTTTTGCCGTTACTCCCCTGACGCTTCCCAAAGAAAGACGAGTCCTACGGTCCGCCGAGTTCGGAAAGGTCTACAAAGCCGGTGTGCGCGTGACCTCCCGCTACTTTGCAGCCTTCTTTCTATCGCTGGAAGGCGTCGGGCAACCGTCGCGGGTTGGCTTTACGTTGCCCCGGGCTCTGGGAAACGCTGTCCTCCGGAACCGTCTCAAGCGACGCATGCGCGAAGCCGTGCGTGCTCACCTGTCACAATTAGAGGAAGATTGGGCAATCGTCTTCAATCCTCGCCGCGCTGCACTGGATGCATCGTTTGATGACCTATCGAGCGAGGTGAGCCGTGTACTTCTTCGATGCAAAAAGTCTTGATCGCCTTGCTGCGGGGCTACAAAAAGTTCGTGTCGCCGTTCTTGCCTTCGGCGTGCCGTTACTCCCCCACCTGTTCCGAATACATGATAGAGGCCGTCGCCAAATACGGCGCCGTGCGTGGTGTTTGGATGGGTTTGAAGCGACTGGCGCGCTGTCATCCTTTTCACGAGGGCGGCTTCGACCCGGTCACCTAATCGCCGGGCACAGAAATCAATGAGTGTGAATCATGCCTGAACCGTCTGGAAATCCGAAACCGGAGATGTCGATGGAAAAGCGCCTGTTCCTGTTCTTCGCGCTGACCATGCTGGTGTTCCTCGGCACGCAATATTTTTTTAAGCCGGCGCCATCTCCCAAGCCCGTTATTCCAATCGCGCAGAAAGCGGCAGAACCCGAGGCAGTGAAGCCGGTTGAGGCTGTGACTGCTGCCGCAGCCGCAGGCACGGGCGGACTGGAACCGCTACAGGCCAGCGCCGAAGCGGTTACGGTAATCGATACCGACGTCTACACCATCACCTTAACCAACAAAGGCGGGCTGGTGAAGAGCTGGCTGCTCAAGAAATACAAGGACAACGATGGGAAGCCGCTCAACCTGGTGAACCCGGCCGCTGTGGGCCTCCCTGGTCCGTTCGCGATCGATCTGAAGGGCCAGACTACGAGTACGGATCCTAATAACGCGCTGTATGTCGTTAAGCCAGCCGAGGACAACCTGGGTGCAGAGTTCGAATTCTCAGACGGCAAGACGTTGGTCAAGAAATCTGTGCAGTTCACCAAATCGGGCTATTTGTCTGAGGTGCGTTCAGAAGTCACTTACAATGGTGCGCCGCTTTCGCATCTGCTGACATGGCGTGGCGGATTTGGCGACCAGACGGTCCGGAATGCCATCGCTCAGGAACACACAGTTCACTTCGACACGGCCAATAACAAGCTGGTCGAGAAGACGGCGAAAGACGCCAAAGACGGCCCGTTTACGGAGGTTGGTACCTTCACGTTTGCCGGCATACAAGATGGGTTCTTTGCGGCCGTGGCGCTCCCGGTTGATTCGTCGACCATGGAACTCCGCACCTACAGCGATCCGTTGACGCCGCAGGGCGAGGAAAAACCGCAGCCTTACGTGGGCGCGGGTGTGGCAAGTGGGGTTCAGAACCGGTTGTCGGTGTTTGTCGGTCCGAAAGACATCGACATACTTCGGCAGGTGAATCCGAAGCTCGCACAACTGGTCGACTGGGGGTTTTTTGGCGTCATCGCGAAGCCGCTGTTTCTCTGCCTGAACTGGGTGAACGATAATTGGACCCATAATTTTGGCTGGGCGATCATTCTGGTCACCGCCATCATCAACTTCCTGTTGTTGCCGTTGAAGTTCACCAGCCTCCGTTCCGCCCGCAGAATGCAGGCGTTGCAGCCAAAGATTCAGGCGATCAACGCGAAATACAAAGACATCGGCATGCGTGATCCCCGCAAGGCAGAACAGAACCAGGAGGTGATGGCGCTGTACAAGGAAAACGGCGTCAATCCCGTCGGCGGGTGTTTGCCGATGCTGGTGCAATTGCCATTCTTCTATGCCTTCTACCGGGTGCTCAACATTGCGATAGAGCTTCGCGGCGCCCCTTGGTTATGGGTTACAGACCTTTCCCGTGCAGAGACGCTGCCCATTCACCTGCTGCCTCTGATTCTTGTCGCGACGCAATTCCTGATGCAGCGCATGACCCCAGCCGCGGGTGTCGACCCTAATCAGCAGAAAATGATGATGTTCATGCCGCTTATATTTGGCTTCATGTTCTACTACGCGTCAGCCGGCCTTGTACTATATTGGTTAACCGGAAACGTGGTGGGTGTGCTCCAACAGTTGATCATCAATCGCTTTATGCCGATGCCCACGCCGCCACCGCCGCCACCGAAAGCGCCCGTGAAGAGGGTTAGCAAAAAGTAAAAGCATGAAATACACCATCGAGTCGATGAAGCCGAAGCTGGACCAGTTTCTTCAACCCATTCTGTCCACTGCGGGATTCGAACTGGAGTATGAGCTCGCCGAAACGAAGAGTCCGCATCCCGAGGTTGAGAATCCCGAAGTAACCATCAAGTTCTCTGGAAACGACGTGGACCTGCTGCTGGCAAACCGTGGCGAGCTATTGCTTGCACTGGAGCACCTGTCCATGGAGGCACTGCGAGTGCCGGCCGAAGACCACTCGCTGCTTTCGTTCGACGCCAATGATTATCGGTTGTTGAGGATTGAAGAGTTGCGCATGAGTGCGCTCGCCGCCGCGGAGAAGGTGAAGCGCACCCACACGCCGTTCCACTTCAACCCGATGACCAGCCGCGAGCGCCGGGTCATCCACTTGGCATTGCGCGATGAAAAAGAACTGCGCAGCGAAAGTCTGGGCGTGGGGCCGCACCGGGCAGTCGTCATTGTTCCGGCTGATATGCCTACGCCGCCCGCGCCGCCGATCCCGCCGCGGCCATTTCGGCCCCGCGAGGGTGGCGATCGGCCACAACACCGCGAAGGCGAACGGCCGCGAAGACCGTTTGGCCGCCCCGGCCGCGATCGCCGCTAGCCTCCAGTTTCTCGATTCATGAATCTGCGCGACACGATCGTCGCTCTTGCCACGCCCTTGGGCCGCGGAGGCCTGGGAATTGTGCGGCTATCCGGCCCTGAGAGCATTGCCATCTGCGAACGGATTCTGCGGTTTCACAGCGAACCGTACTGGAAGAGTTGGTCGAGCCAGATTGCCGAACTGGTTGACGCTACGAACTCCACGGTGGACCAAGTGGTCGTCTCGTTCTTCGGAAAGCCAAGATCCTACACGGCCGAGGATGTCGTAGAGATTTCCTGCCACGGCTCCCCCGTCGTGCTCCGGCTCTGCGTTGATCGGGCGCTCTGGGCCGGTGCGCGGCTTGCCGAGCCAGGCGAATTCACTCTTCGTGGTTATCTGAATGGGCGAATTGATCTGCCCCAGGCGGAGGCCGTGCGCGAGTTGATTGACGCAACCACGCTCTATCAGGCCCGGGTCGCCGCGCAGCAGATGGAGGGCTCGGTATCGCGCCGAATCCGGCCACTCAAAGAGCAATTAGTGGAATTGATTTCGCTGCTCGAAGCGGGCATCGACTTCGCGGAGGACGACATCTCAGTGGCGACGCCGGATGAGGTCATTCGCCGCCTTCAGCCCATCCATCGAGGCATTCGAGATCTCATCGATAGCTTTCATTCCGGAAGGCTCGTATTTCAAGGGTTCACACTGGCGATTGTGGGCCGCCCAAACGTCGGCAAAAGCAGCCTCTTCAATCGGCTGCTGGAGCAGGATCGGGCCATCGTCACAGAAATTCCGGGCACGACTCGCGACACCGTCTCCGAGACCACGAGCCTCGAAGGAATTCCCGTGAAACTGGTGGACACCGCCGGCATTCGCGAGAGCCACGACATTGTGGAGTCGCTCGGAATCGAGCGCAGCCACGAGGCCATCGCCGACGCCGACCTCACCTTGCTGGTGTTGGATCTGGCGCAGCCGCTCGCGCCGGAAGACGAGCAACTGATCGCCAAGCTTGACGACCGGCGGCCACTTCTGGTGGGTAGCAAAGCCGACCTGCCTCGGGAGCTTCACGCTGCTTCAGAACTGATCGCGGTTTCAGCCGTCACGGGCGCGGGCATTGATGACCTTAGGCAGGCGGTGTTGCGGCGGCTTGCCCCCGCTGGACTTGTGACACCGGAGAGTGGCAGCATCACAAGCTTGCGGCACGCCAATCTGCTGCGTGAGAGCTTAGAGGCTCTCGAACACGCCCAGCGGGCGGTGGAGTTCAGTATTCCGCATGAGATGTTGCTGCTGGATCTTTATGCGGCATTGCAACCGCTGGATGCCATTACCGGCGCGACGACGGCCGATGACATTCTGAACCGCATATTCTCGACGTTTTGTATTGGGAAGTGATGGGCCTTGATGGCAGAAGGGCTCTGATCTCGCGACAGCGAGCACGTCCGCAGCTTGGCTTCGTACATGCCATGCCAAGAACGAGATCAAGAAAACTCGGCTGCGACACTAAACCCGTTGTCGGTGCTACTTCCTCGTCAGCACGGCCGCCAGAAACCGGAGTTCGGATTCGACTTCGACCGGATCAGCGACTGTGTCGGCGATTTCCTGGCGAAAGAGCTCGCGATATCTCTTGCGAAGCCTGTGAATGGCTACCTTGAGCGCCCCTTCTGACGTGCTCATGTCTTGAGCCAGCGCGGCATACGGCGCGTCAGACTGTCCGAGAAGGAACACCTTCAACCGCTCGAAATGTTCCAGGTGACCGTGATGCACGAACTCATTCCGCAATTTCTCCATGACCCGGTCGAGCACCTCGAGCGCCCAACGCCGCTCGAAAATCCGCTCCGGCGTTTCAACGTGCGCAGGCTCGCGCTGATAGCGCTCTTCCCCGGACGAGAATTCAAGTGGCACAACCATTCCGCCGCCGCGTTTGAGCGCGCGCTGGCGGTCCTCTTCGTCGGCTACAAAGAATCTCAGGGAAGTCAAAATGAACGATCGAAAACGGCCCTTTTCCGGGTCAGCGCGATCGAGATACCGCCCTTCCGGCACGCGCATAAGAACTCCTGGGTGAGATCCCGCGACTGATCGGCTGAATAACCGCGCCGGCGCACATAGGCATACAACGGATACCAGTAGTTCTCGCAAAGGGAAACCAGTGCGGAACGGGCTTCCTTCCGGTGCGGATCGCCGGCAGCCACCACCAGAGTCCACCGCGTCGTCGGAAACTGCGATGATCCGGGCAGCGTGTGCATGGTTTGGCCGTTCGTCATCGTCTTATCCTCACAGCCATTCCGCTGAACATGATAAGGAATCCGGAACGCAAAGTTACACCGGAATTTATAGTTGCCTGGCAGATTCAGCCTTTGCTTGTTGGACGACCGGAATATCGGAATCGGCATCCTTCCAGCGAGCGAGGAGATCCTTGTAGACGGCGGCTGATTTCGCGCGATCTCCGGAAGCGTCCAACGCTCTGGCCAGTTGCAGGCGCGCCATTGGTCCGATCGGATCATTCAGCGTGATACCTGGATGATCAAGAATTCTCTGAAACTCAGCCACACCCTCGCCGAAGCGGCCCATCCGGTAGTACGCCAGGCCTCGCACGTAGACCGGATAGAGAGCTCCGAAGAAGGCGCCCGTGTAGAACGTTGTACCCGGAACAGCCAGGTCGTACGGAGTGGCGGCTTGGGTCATTTCGAGCGCTTTCGCCGGGGCCCCCTGGTTGAGCGTTTCAAGCGCCCGCAGCGTAGGCAGGTAATTGAATGGGACAGATGTGTCCTCCGGGTAGCGCTTTTCGAGGTCCACCTCGATCTTGTGAGCTTGCGCTGAGTCACCCATAAGCGCCAGCGCAAAGGCAGGTCCATAGTCGGCGTCCCGGCCTCGGTAAAGCGATAATGCCGCTGCCGTGTTTCTTTGGGACTCCGCGCGACTCCCGAATAGCGCATTCCACGCGGCACGAGCGCCTTCAAACTGGGCGGCCCGCTCCAGCAAACCTCCCTGTCGAGCGTCACCGCGCTGCCCGATAGCCGGGCCGCGTCTTTCAGGCGCCCCTGATACGCGAAGGTCAGAGCTTCCTGGTGCTCGAACCATCCCTGGGCTTCCGACTTTGCCCGGCGTTGGCTCACTTCCCTTTCCATCGCTGCCCTGTCGCTTCTCAGAAAAGCTATAGCGTACCGGCATAGCGAAAACTGAGCGACTTCCCTTCTACGTTCCGATGCCTTACGAAGTACTGAGTCTGCTTCTGATAAGCGGTTCAGGTAGATGTAGGCCCAAGCCACATTCTCGTAGCCGATGGCGAAATCCGGATCTAGTTCGATCGCTTTCTGACCTTCTTCGACCGCTCTGTCACAATGTCCTGACCCCGACGACGTGAAGCCCGATAAGTATCCGTGAGGCAACCTATCCCCAGGGTACTTTTGTGCCCAGGATTCTAAGGTTTGACGCGTAAGCTCGAGGTTTCTGGTTACCTGCCGGGTGGTAGCTGAACGTGATGAGATAGTTTTCCCGACTCGCTAACCCGATCCCGTAGTTGATAGGCCCTGGCTATATCGTGCACCCCAGTCTCGGGTTCCCCAAGGTCGGAATAAGCCCGGCCCAGCTGGGCATAAGCCATCGCAAATCTCGGATCGATCTCTCGAGGGCCCGCCTCAGGAGTGAGATGACTTCCGCTGACTGTCCCCTGTGTGGGAAACGCTTCGTGGCCGCGCTGTAGGACTTCCAGGCCTCCAGTGAGGGCGTGGTTACCTCGTCCGGCTCACCGGGCTTCTTTTTCACGCTTGGAAGCGATTCTCCTGCCCGACTTCCGAACCGGTTCGCCATTTGGCCCAACTCCTTGAACACTTCCTCTTTCTTGGCCGCGGACGCCTGCTCTTCATCCAGAACATCTCCGGTGCGGCAATTCCTGGCGCACAAGCCCAAGACGTACTCGCTTCCGAGGCTTGTGATCGAGCCCTCCAGGACTGCGGCGCTCCCTGTCCGCTCGCAGATTTCGGACGCAACATCCGGCGTGAACTTCGTATCCGCGGGCCGGACCATCGGACGCAGTGTCTCGCTCATGCGCACATCGGAAAGCACGCTAAGGTACGGGGATTTCTCAAGCTCCCCCACCATTACCCGGCGGAGCGTACCGTCGAATGCCGGATCGCCCGTGGTATTTCGAAATCGGCGAGAACAATAGTGCGTTTCTCTGTCGACTGGGGTTTGGGTTGAGGCTCACGGTGCGTGAGCGACCAAACCGTCACTCCGCTCAACACGATTAACGCGAGCCCGGCGGCTGCGCCGAGAACGGCCGGCCTGTGCCTGCGAAGAAACTTCTGCGCTCGGTATAGGTCCCCCGGCGGAGACGCGGGCACCGGCCGATGCTCAGTGTATCTCTGTATGTCGGCTGCGAACTCAGTCACCGATGGATAGCGCCGGTCCCGCACTTTTTCCAACGCCTTCATCGCGATCTTGTTCAGGTCACCATCCACGAGGCGACGCAGAGAGGCTAGCTTAGCTAAGCTAGGTCCGTCTGGCGGCGCGCGGCAATATCGGCCGCTGCCGTGCCCATCGTCGTTAGCTTTCGCGAAAGCGGCGGAGGCTCCTCTTCGCGGATGATTCGGAGCATCTCGGCTAAACCTACCTGCCGCATTCTGGCCGCGTCGAAAGGGACAGTGGTGATCAGCAACTCGTACAGGAGTACCCCGAGCGAATACACATCGGAGCTCTCATCCACATCTCCGGTCGTCACCTCGGCCTGCTCAGGACTGGCGTACTCCGGTGTGCCCACCATCTGGCCGAATTGCGTTAGCAGAGTAGTCTCCACGGCCCGCTGGTCGGTAGCCTTGGCGATGCCGAAATCGATCACGTTCGGAACCGGGGTGCCATCCTGCTCCATCACCAGCACATTCGATGGTTTGAGGTCGCGGTGAATCACGCCTTTCTGATGAGCGTGCCGAACTGCGCGGCAGACGGCGAGAAAAAGTTCCAACCGTTGGCCGACGATCATCCGCTTGTCGTCGCAGTACCGGGTTGTGGGTATGCCCTCGATGTACTGCATGACGAAGTAAGGCCGGCCCTTGGGCGTGGCCCCTGCATCGAAGATCCGCGCGATATTGGGGTGGTCCATCATCGCCAGCGCCTGACGCTCGTTGGCGAAGCGAGCCAATACCTGGTCCGTGTCCATCCCGAGTTTTATTACTTTGTGGGCTACAGAGCGGCGAATTGGTTCGCGCTGCTCGGACAGGTACACCGTACCCATGCCCCCTTCACCTAAAGGTCGAAGGATTTGATAACGGCCGAATTCGTCACAACCGGCTGGAGCTATCGCGGCGTCAATCGTCTGAGTCCGGAACTCATCTGCGCCAACCGAACTATCGAAAGCGCCCTGGATCATACACTTCGGGCACATGCCGGCAGGATCTTCGCCTTGCAATTCGGCACCGCACTGAGGACAGAGCGTCATAATCCAGCGGTTCCCAATACTACATCAAGCCCGGGATTGTGTGTAACCTCGCGTGGGCGTATTCCTTATCGCCTGATGAAGGAGCAGTACATGAGACTCAAACAAACACTTTGGAAAACCATTGTCGGAGGACACCTGATCGCCGCGGTTGCCCTGGCCCAGCCGCCAACTTATAACGTCATCGATCTCAGCGTGGTGGGCCCGAACGGGCAGCCGTTCGCCATCAGCAACAACGGCCGGGTCGCTGGCGCGACGCAAGTCGGAGACATCATTCATGCCTGGCTTCGGTATAAGAGCCGGGAGGTGGATCTTGGTCAGCCCGGACTCAAAGGACAAAACAGCCAGGCGTACGGCGTGAACGGGTGGGGCAAGCTGTGGGTGAAGCCCAAACCGACAGCCCGGACCCACAAGGCGAGCAGTTCTGCGGTTTCGCGGCACTTGGCTTGGCATCTTCCGGCACGACCTGTCTTCCATTCTTGTGGCAAAACGGCGTCATGACGCCGCTTCCGACCGTGGGAGGCAACAACGGCCAAGCCAACCAGATCAACAGCCAAGGTGAAGTGGCCGGGATGGCAGAGAACGGCGCGTCGGACTCGACATGCCCATCCTCCGGTCCGCAAAAACTCGAGTTCAAGCCCGTGGTTTGGCGCGATGCAGATGTCCACGAACTCGCCAGGTATCCCGGCGACCCGGACGGCAACGCTCACGCCATCAACGATTCGGGCCACGCGGCTGGTGGATCCGGCGTATGCGCCGCCTTTAACCCCATTTGGCTTACCAATCTCCAGCCTCTGCACGCCCTGCTCTGGAAAGACGGCGAGACCATCGACCTGGGCAGTCTCGGAGGTACGGGGCACGGAGATGGAATCGCGGCAATCGACCTCAATAACCATGACCAAGTGATAGGCAGTTCAGACTTGCCGGGGGACGCCACCTTTCATGCTTTCCTCTGGACGCGCGAGACAGGCATGCGGGATCTCGGGACGCTTCCGGGGGACGTGGATAGCGCCGCCCTCGGCATTAACGACCTCGCCCATATCGTGGGCGTGTCGTTAGACGCCAATTTCAACCCGCGAGCGTTTCTGAGGCATCACGAGGAGTTGATTGACCTCAACACGCTCGTCCCCGCCGGTTCTCCCTTGCACCTCGCCACCGCATGTTCCATCAATGGCTCTGGTGAGATCATCGGCTTCGCGTTCGACAACGGAGGTAACGTTCACGCGTACCTGGCGGTGCCGAACAACGCCAGCCATACCTAGAGCGTAGCTGTTATGGCAGGGCACGCATCGTCAAAGCTGCCACCGAAGGCATGCTCAGATACTGTCCTGCCAAATCCACTTCCTGTTACTGGATCTCGGCCCCAGCGAACGGCGCGATCCCAGACCAGCCATTCCTCCACCGAGACTGCCTATTTGGCCGCGGCGACTGTCTGCCGTCGAACGGCATCCAGCACTCCGTTGATGAAGGGAATTGATTCGTCGTTGGAGAATTGCTGGGCCAATTCGATGGCTTCGTCGATAATGACGGCAGGTGGAACGGCATTCTGCCGGATCTCGAAGATGGCCAGGCGAAGGATGTTCCGGTCGACCACAGCCATGCGCTCAAGGCGCCAGTTCTGAGCCCTCTCTTCAATGACCTTGTCGATTTCCCCGGATTGTTGAACTGTACCGCGCGCCAATTCTTCCATGAAACGGTCGATCTTAGGCTTGGTTTCACTCTCTTCGGAGTAAAGCGTGTCGTAGTAGTGGCTGATCGCGCTGTCAATAGAATCGCGTCGCATGTCCCACTCAAAAAGCACTTGCAGAGCGCGTTTTCGTGACCGGTGACGTGCCGCGGCCATAGAAGCTAAGTACGTCCCTTGAGATGTTTGAACAGGTTGGCCATCTCGATCGCCGCTTCGGCTGCTTCCACTCCCTTGTTGCCGCTCTTGCCGCCGGCCCGATCCATTGCCTGCTGCATATCGTCGGTGGTCAATACGCCAAACGAAATAGGAACACCAGAGTCGAGCGCCACGCGTCGCAGCCCTTCGGCCGCGGCGTTTGCCACGAAATCGAAGTGCGGGGTGTCGCCACGAATCACCGCTCCCAGCGCGACGATGGCGTCGCAGTGCGGGGCCAGTTCACGGGCGGCCATGGGCAATTCCCAAGCGCCCGGAACCTTTACGAAGATGACATTCTCGTGAGGACAGCCATGTTGTTCGAGTACATCTAGCGCACCTCTGGAGAGGGCTTCGGTGATGTACTCATTGAAGCGGCTCACCAGGACGCCGATTCGGAGACCAGCCGCGTCCAGCGATCCTTGAAATGTCTGATAGGGCATGAACTCAACGGGGCCGGTGACCGCGACCACCGCGCTAAATCACTGTTTCTTCTTATATTTAAGGGCGATGACGGTGCCGCTATGGGATAATTCAGATTCAGGCCCTAGTTTACCGCATGGATCCCCGCTTCATTCGTAATTTCTCGATCATCGCCCACATCGACCACGGGAAATCCACGCTCGCCGACCGCCTTCTTGAATACACGGGCGCACTCTCACAACGAGAAATGATGGAGCAAGTTCTCGATACGATGGACCTGGAACGGGAGCGTGGAATCACCATTAAGGCTCATGCCGTGCGTTTGAACTACAAGGCCGACGATGGCAATCTTTACGAATTGAACCTGATCGACACGCCGGGGCACGTCGATTTTACGTACGAGGTTTCACGCAGCCTGCAGGCTTGTGAGGGCACCTTGTTGGTGGTGGATGCCTCTCAAGGCGTCGAGGCGCAGACGCTGGCGAACACGTACCTGGCGCTTAGCCACGACTTGGAAATTATCCCGGTCATTAACAAGATCGACTTGCCGTCCGCCGAACCCGAGCGTATACGCGAACAGATCGAACAGGTAATCGGCCTGGATGCCAGTGACGCCGTGATGGCCAGCGCTAAGAATGGCATCGGCATCAAGGAAGTGTTGGAGGCGGTAGTCAAGCGGGTGCCCGTGCCCAAGGGCGATCCGGCATCGCCGCTCCGCGCCCTCATTTTCGATTCCTGGTTCGATCCCTATCGCGGCGTCATCATCCTGGCGCGCATTGTCGATGGCACGATTCGTATGGGACAGAAGATCCGGCTGTGGTCGAACGGGCGCGTCCTCGAAGTGGAAGGGCTGGGATATCAGTCGCCGAAACCGATTGCGTGCAATGAACTGACCGCGGGCGAGGCTGGCTTCCTGTTCGCCAACATTAAGACCGTTTCCGATGCGCAGATCGGCGACACTATCATCGACGACGCGAACCCGGCCACCGAAGCCCTGCCCGGTTTTCAGGAAATCAAGCCGATGGTGTTTGCGGGCCTCTACCCGGTAGAGTCGCACGAGCATGGCCTGCTGCGGGACGCGCTCGAAAAACTGCGGCTCAACGATAGCGCCTTCAACTTCGAACCGGAGAACTCAGCGGCGCTCGGATTCGGTTTCCGCTGCGGATTCCTTGGTCTTCTGCATCTGGAGATCGTTCAGGAGCGGCTGGAACGGGAATTCCAGATTGATCTCATTACCACCGCGCCAGGCGTCCGCTTCCGCGTAACCACCACGGCTGATGAGGTGATTGAGGTCAACAATCCGCAGAAGTTCCCGGACCCTTCGAACATCAAGCAAATCGAAGAGCCGATTATCGATGCCACAATCATCACTCGCGAGGAATACATCGGCGAGATCCTCAAACTGCTGGAAGAGAAGCGCGGCGTACAAAAGAAGTTCGAGTACATTGGCACGGGTCGTGTCCTGTTGCTGTATGAGGTGCCGTTAAACGAGATCGTGCTCGATTTCTACGACCGGCTCAAATCGGCCTCGCGCGGCTACGCCTCGCTCGATTACCATCTCTCCGGGTATCGCGTTTCGCCGCTTGTGAAGCTCGACGTGCTCGTCGCCGGGGAGCCAGTGGATGCGCTCTCGATGATCGTCCATCGCGACTTCGCCTATGAGCGAGGCAAGACGCTTATTGAACGGCTGCGGAAGCTGATTCCACGACAAATGTTTGAGGTTGCTTTACAGGCGGCGATCGGCAATAAGATCATCGCGCGCGAGACCATTTCAGCCATCCGAAAGAACGTATTGGCGAAGTGCTACGGCGGTGATATCACCCGGAAACGTAAACTCCTCGAGAAGCAAAAAGAGGGTAAACGTCGCATGAAACGCGTCGGTCGAGTGGACATTCCGCAGGAAGCATTCCTTGCGGTGCTGAAGGTCGGGACCGAGTCAACGGACTAGCTCCCAGCGGCTCGCACGCTCACGGCTCAGTTAGGTCCGCTTATTCACGCGCGCGGTTCACTGCTGGAGTTTTCACACAGACTTTTACAACGGGATGTTGCCGTGCTTCTTCTTCGGCATCGTGTCAATCTTGTTCTCTAACATCCGTAGCGCTTCAATCACCTTGGGCCGCGTTTCATGAGGCTCAATAACATCGTCAATATAACCCCTCTCGGCGGCTTCGAATGGGCTGGCGAAGCGCTCCCGGTATTCTTCGATCTTGGCCTTGCGGGCCTCATCGGGATCGTTCTCCAACTGGAGTTCCCGGCGATACAGAATATTAACCGCGCCCTCAGCGCCCATCACCGCAATCTCGGCAGTTGGGTAGGCGAAGTTAATATCCGTGCGCAGGTGCTTCGACCCCATCACGCAGTAGGCGCCCCCGTAGGCTTTGCGGGTGATCACGGTGATCTTGGGCACCGTGGCTTCAGCGTACGCATAGAGCAGCTTCGCGCCATGCCGGATGATGCCGCCGAATTCCTGAGCTGTGCCCGGAAGAAAACCGGGTACGTCCTCGAACGTCAGAATGGGAATCTGAAAGGCGTCACAAAACCGCACGAAACGCGCGCCCTTGAGGGAGGAATTGATGTCAAGACAACCGGCCAAATGGCTGGGCTGATTCGCCACAACGCCGATCGCCTGTCCAGCCATACGAGCGAACCCGACCACAATATTCCGGGCAAAATGCTCGGCGACTTCAAAGAAATGAGCGTCGTCGACAACGCGGGTAATAATGTCCCGGATGTCGTAAGGCTTGTTTGATTCTTCGGGAATCAGCCGGTCCAGCTCGGGATCGCACCGGTCCGAAGGGTCCTTTGTCGCAACTCTCGGTGCGCCGTCCACGTTGTTCTGGGGCAGAAACTGCATCAGCTCCCGAATGTGGCGCAAGCAATCCTCATCGTCGTGCGACAGGAAGTGAGCAACGCCGCTCACTGCGTTGTGTGTCATCGCGCCGCCGACTTCTTCTTTGGTTACGTCCTCATGTGTGACGGTCTTAATTACGTCCGGCCCAGTCACAAACATGTGGCTGGTGTTTTCCACCATGAATATGAAGTCGGTCAATGCGGGTGAATACACAGCGCCGCCGGCGCAGGGTCCCATGATGGCCGAGATTTGAGGAATCACACCACTGGCCAGAGTGTTTCGCAGAAATATATCCGCATATCCGGCCAGCGAAACCACGCCCTCCTGGATACGTGCCCCGCCCGAATCATTCAAGCCGATTACGGGCGCGCCCACCTTCAGCGCCAAATCCATGATCTTGACGATCTTCTGAGCGTTGGCTTCCGACAGCGAACCACCAAACACAGTAAAATCCTGGGCGAAAATGAAAACCCGGCGGTCGTGAATCGTGCCATGTCCGGTGATGAAACCGTCGCCATCGATCACGGTGTCTTCCATGCCGAAGTTATGCGAACGGTGCCGAACCAGTTTGTCCAGCTCTTCAAAGCTTCCCTCGTCGAGCAGCAGGTCAATACGTTCGCGGGCCGACAGCTTTCCTTCGTGATGCTGGCGCTCCCGCCGCTCTGGACCACCTCCTTCTTCGGCGCGGGCGTGGCGTTGTCGGACTTCTTCGAGACGATTCTTAAGCATGAAGGCGAACCTACTCTGTGTTCACATAATATCCGCTGCGTGCCTGTAACTTGGTCGTCGGGTACTTCTTACGAGCTTCCGCGCTCAAGTCAACCTTGATGTGGCGTAGCGCTCCAGCTTTAGCCGCGGGCGCCCGATAGGCAAGACTGTAGCGGTTCCGGATGTCCGCGATCATCCCGCGCAACCGATCTTGAGGGTTGTTGGAAGCCGTCTCGGCCTCGCCGCCGGTCTCATCCGCCAGTACAAAAACATCGTCCAGCTCGAAGTCTACGCCCTGCAGGTCTTTGAACTTCTGGGGATGCGGGTGGCCGCCGACAACGATGGCATTCAGCGTTGCATCGGCCTCGAATAGGAATTGGATAGCGCGTTTGGATGAGCCAAAGAACGAGAGACCATTATTGTCCGTGACGATCACGATCGCTTGGCGCCGGGGTTCTTTCAGTGAGCGGTTCTCCGACCTCGTACCCTTCAGATAGCGGGCCGCATCAATCACAGCGCTGTTTATCCGGGTACCCGATCCCAGGGCCATTCCCTGTGCTGCAAGATTTAACGCAGCCTGGGCCTGCTCGTGATCGCTCGTCAGCGGCTGAACCAGGCCTGAGAATCGGCTAAAAGCCATCACCGCCACGCGGTCGTTTTCATGCAGCTCGTCCAGGGCCTGATGACCGATAGCCGCGATTTTGCCGAGTAGCCGATGAACGCTCCCGCTGACATCCAGCAGCAGGACGAGATCGAGGCCCACCGCTTCCTGGCCGCAATACACCAGCGGCTGAACTTCCCCTTCATCCCAGACCACAAAGTCATCCCGGACCAATCCCATGATGAGCCGTTTCCCTTCACGGGCCTCGACATCGACTCGGACGTCAGTAACAGTGGCATGAAATGTTGGAGGGGGCTCTTGTACGCGGCGGTTGGCGCCGGATGCCGGCCCGGCGGCGAACATCGCGATAATGAACCATAGCCAGCGCATGTCAGAACGTCTTACCAGCACGGCCCATATCGTTATTGGCACCGCTGGCCACATTGATCACGGCAAGACATCGCTGGTCCGCGCGTTGACGGGCATCGATACAGACCGGCTCGCCGAAGAAAAGAGACGGGGTATTTCGATTGATCTCGGCTTTGCCCATATGCCTCTGGCGAGCGGTGGTGCTGTCAGTTTCATTGACGTTCCCGGACACGAACGATTTATCAAGAATATGCTAGCCGGCATCGGCGGTATCGACGCCGTATTACTAGTTGTCGCCGCCGACGAGTCCGTGAAGCCTCAAACCGTGGAGCATTTTGAAATCTGCCGGCTCCTGGGAGTACGGTCGGGCTTGGTTGCCATCACCAAGGCAGACCTGGTTGCTGCAGACCGTTTAGCACGGACAGCGGGCGACATACGCAAATTGGTGCAAGGCTCATTTCTGGAAGGTATGCCGGTTGTTGTGGTGAGTTCTCAGACGGGGGCCGGTCTGAGTGAACTACGGTCCGAGCTGGGGAAGCTGGTTTCTACCTCGGTGGCTCGTGATGCCGGCGGCTTTGCGAGATTACCAATCGACCGCAGCTTTGCCGTTCGTGGCTTTGGCACGGTCGTTACCGGCACGTTGTTGAGTGGTCAGTTTAGCGCTGGCGATTCCGTAGAAGTTTATCCGGGCCGCCGCTCGCTGCGTATCCGTGGAATTCAGGTTCACGGCAAATCTGTTCCAACCGCCTTTGCAGGGCAGCGCGCTGCAGTGAACCTCACGGGGGTTGAAGCCGGCGACCTACAACGTGGCTTCGTCCTAGCCTCCAGCGGCGTCTTAGAAACTACTCTGCGGGCCGACGCGGCGATTGACTGGGCCAGCATTGCGGACACGGATCCGGCAGCTTTTACGGGCCGCAGGGTTGTTGTTCGGATCTACACCGGCACGGCCGAGGTGGAGGCGGGATTGAAACTCCTTTCGCGAAGCGCCGATCGCCCTTTCGTTGCGCGACTTGCATTCCGCCAGCCGATGCTCTTGCTTCCAGGCGACCGTTTCATCATTCGACAAGCTTCGCCCGCGATCACCATTGCGGGAGGCACGGTAATCGATCCATTCCCGCCCTTGCGGCTGCGCCGCGACCGAACGCTGGTACGCACGCGCCGGCTGGCGGACGCTGGCTTGGCTGAACGTGTCCGCTTGCTAGTTAGTGAAGCCGCGCAAGGACGCAGCCTAACAAGCCTGATCCAGCTTACAGGCGTTCCGGGCGGCCGCTTGAACGATCTGATTCGAAGTGACGCTTCCTTGTTTTTCGCCGAGCAGGAGCAGCGAGTCATCACGCAGGATTGGATTAGGGGAAAACAGGCATTGACGATCAAGTGGCTGGACCAGTTTCACAAAGGCAACCCTTCCATGAATGGCGCGGCACTTCAAACGCTGCGCCAAGCGTTGTTTCCAGGAATCGAGGCGTCGCTGACGGATACACTGCTGCGCCGAACGCCGTCCGTGACCGTGCAAGCGGATGCGGTGGCATTATCGTCTCACTCTGCATCCTTCAGCGAACCGGAATTGGAGGCGATCGAAAGGATCGAAGCCGCCTATCGGTCTTCCGGGTTTCAGCCGCCGGACTTGGTTGACGTGCTGGCGAAGTTTTCGCTCGACGTGAAGAAGGCGCGGCCGTTGGTTGATTTCCTATTCAAGAGTAACCGGCTGGTGCGTATTTCGCGAGAGTTGATCTTTCACAGCGACGTGCTCGCGCATCTGCGCCAATCGCTCGCTCAACAGCGCGGCCGTCACTTCTCCGTACCGGAGTTCAAGGATTGGGCGCAGGTCTCGAGGAAGTTCGCTATACCCTTGCTTGAATACCTCGACCGCGAGCGGGTCACGCGGCGGGACGGCGACAAGCGCGTCGTGCTCTGACCAGCGAGATCGTCCACGCCAATTGCTCGATGAGTGCGCGAACGTTCAGTCTGGCTGAAGACCACCGGATCAGTTTTCAGTTCGGTATTCTAGGAATGCTGTAGGTTATGTTGGATTCCCTTTGCTTGGGAATTCGGCGTTGAAAAGGGAAGCTGGCGAGAATCCAGGACTGCCCCGCAGCGGTAAGCAGGAGCGAAAGCCCAACCTTGAGCACTGTGTGCGTTCGCTCGCGAAGCGCATGGGAAGCCGGGCCGGTAGACCAGCGACGAGACGCAGGATTTCTTGCGCTCTCCGTTCGCCCCGCCTGTAAGTCCGAAGACCTGCCCACAGTTCGCACGCATACGTGCGAATTCTAATGCCGCCTCGAGGGAGGGTCGACAATTGAAACACATTCGTTCACTTACCTTGGCGCTCGTCGCAGCGCTATCGACTGGGTATCTCATCGCGGGCGAGACGGCATCCATCAGCGGCGTCGTTAGTGACTCATCCGGTGCGATTGTCCCGACCAGCGTGGTGAAGCTCTATTCGCGTTCCAATACCATCGCGCAAACGGCCCTAGTGGAGGCTGATGGCCACTTCAGCTTTCCTTCGCTCGCACCGGGAGAGTATTTGCTGGAGGCCTCAGCCTCCGGTTTGGCGTTGCAGGAACCCTTATCGCTCACGTTGAATGCGGGTGAGAGTAAACAACTGAAGTTGGAACTCTCCATCGTCACCATTCCGGCAGTGATTAACGTGACGGCATCCAACAGCCCGCAATCTGTGGACCAGACCTCGAAAGCGCTCGACGTCGTGGACGTAAATGCCGCAGAGCGGCAAGGCACCAACTATGCGGCAGATGCCGTGCGGATTGTGCCGGGCCTTCGCGTCAGCACACGCGGTGGCCCCGGCGCGTTCACGACGATTCAGATTCGCGGTGGGCGCGCGTCGGACACGGCCGTGCTCGTCGATGGGTTTCGTCTGCGCGATGCCACCGGTGTTGAGGGTGACGCGAGCGCTTTCATCGGTGACCTGCTGCTGGTAGACTCCTCGCGGATCGAGGTCCTGCGAGGTTCCGGCTCTTCCATTTATGGAACTAATTCCACCGCCGGCACGGTCAATATCATTACCGACAGCGGGGGCGGCGCGACTCACGGCAATCTCGATGTCGAGGGCGGCGGCCTCGGGTTGTTTCGCGGTGCGGCGCGGATTGCGGGAGGCTTCTTGGGCGACAAGCTTGCATATTCGGCAGGCTTGGTGAATCTCAACGTAACTGAAGGAGTTTACGGCGGCGGCGCGACCCGCAACTGGTCGGGACAGGGAATGCTGGCCTACTCAATTACGCCGAAGATGCGTATCAGTTTCCGCACGTTTGACAATACCGGATACCTCCAGATCCAGAGCATTCCGTACCCGGCGGCGAGTGTGGTGACTCCGGCGAGTGGCATTATCTCCGCCATCGCACCCTCGCCTTCCGCATTGCGCCTGGCCAACGATGGCTTGCCGTTTGATCCGGGCAATGCCACGTTCATTCCCTCACTGAATGACCCTGATTCGCGTCTCAATTCTTACTTTGGGACGCAACTGTTTCGTTGGGAGTATCAGGATACGTCACACCTTACCTTCCACGTCGACTATCAGTTCTTGAACAGCTATCGGGATAATCTCGATGGCCCCGCAGGTAGCGGCTACCAGCCGTTGTTTAACACTGCTGACGATTACAACGGCAGTGTGAACACTGTGCAAGCCCGGGTCGATTATCTTGCCGGCCACGCTCAGGCCATCACTGCCGGATACGAGTATGAACGCGAAAGCTTCAAGAATGTCTCGTCCGATCAGAATCCCGATCCTACCCAACGCGTCAATGCCGGTACGGCGGATTCGCAGCAATACAACGCCTTCTTTGCCCAGGATCAGATCCGGCTGCTCGACGACCGGCTGCAGATTCTACTTTCCGGGCGTTACCAGGCAGTCAGCCTCAATACGCCAACATTTTCCGGCGGCGACTCGCCTTACGCGGGAATCAGCATTCCCTCGCCGCCTCATGCATTAACTGGCGATGCCTCGATCTCGTATTATTTTCGATCCACGGCTACGAAGCTGCGGGCCCACGCCGGCAACAGCTTTCGCATGCCGTCGCTCTACGAGCGATTTGGGACCTATTTCTACGGTGGCGCATTTACTCCGATTGGCGATCCTCGGCTGAGCCCGGAACGTTCCTTTTCCATCGACGGTGGCGTTGATCAGTATTTGTTTCAACAGCGTCTTCGCCTTAGCGCGACTTATTTCTATACCAGCTTCCAGCAGCGCATCGGTTTCGACGATGGCACGCTCATCACTCCCGCCACGGACCCGTATGGTCGTTACGGAGGATACTTCGATACAGGCGGCGGCATTGCCAGAGGCGTTGAGCTGAGCGGCGACTTCCGACCGGCTCGCCAGACGACGCTTTTTGCTTCCTATACCTACACCAATGCCATGGATCGGGTCTCCGAGTTCTCAACGGGTACAGCGATAAATCCAGTGCAGGTTCCGGGAATCATACCGAATGCGTTTACATTCCTTGCTACTCAGCAATTTGGAAAGCACGTTGATGCGACCCTCGATTTCTCCGGAGGCGATTCCTACCTGTTCCCGATTTACGGGCTGGCCTATCGCTTTGGTGGTCCTCGCTCGCTCAATCTTTCTGGGGGATACACGCTACCGCTGTCGGAGCGCATGAGTGCTCGCTTTTACGTGCGCGTGGCCAATTTACTCGACCAGGTCTATTACGAGGAGGGATTCACGAGCCCCCGGCTGTGGGCAGTTGGCGGAATCCGGCTGAGCTTTTAGCGTCTCGTTGACCCTGACAGCACCGAAATCCCGGCTTTACATCGCAAAGTAGCTGGCCTATACTTTATCCATGGCCTCTGCCCATCCGGCCCGGGTTGTTCGCGAGCCTGTTCCCATCGATAGGCGCGCTGCTGATAATCTGCGCTTCATCCGCGACACCATGGAGAACGCCGCGTCCTTCACGGCTGTTCCGGGATGGGGCGGCGTGGTGATTGGCGCTAGTGCCCTGGTAGCTGGCCTGGTTGCCATGGGGCATCCTCTTTCGCAGCAGTTTTCGGTATGGCTGATCGAGGCGATTTTAGCTTTGCTGATGGGCGTGGTGTTTCTTCGCTGGAAATCCAAGCGGGTCGCCATGCCGCTGCAGTCCAGGCCCGCGCGCCGGGCTCTGTTGAGCTTCGTTCCACCGCTTCTGGCCGGCGCGGCTTTGACCATTGTGCTGTTTCAAATCCAGCAGCTGTCAGTGATTCCCGGTCTCTGGTTGATGCTCTATGGCGTGGCTGTGGTCACCGGGGGCGCCTTCTCGGTCCGCATAGTCCCGGTGATGGGACTGTGCTTTATGCTCTTTGGCGCACTGTCCTTTTTTGCCCCGCCGGCCTGGCAGGATGCCTGGCTGATGGCCGGATTTGGCGGCCTGCACGTTGTTTTTGGTTTCCTGATTGCAAGGAGGCACGGTGGCTAAATCAATTGCCGCTCGGAGCACGGATGTTGTCTCCGGCAAGAACCGCTCCGCTAAGCCCGTGAAGGCCGATCAGTCGTCGGTTGAGAATGCGCTGCCGCATCTCGACCGCATCATCCACGAGCGCATGCGGCTTGGAATTGTCAGCGCCTTGGCCGTCAACGACACGTTGACTTTCAATGAGTTGAAAAAACTGCTGCGAACTACGGATGGCAACCTGAGTGTGCACGCACGGCGTCTTGAAGAGGCGCAATATGTGACGTGCACGAAGTCGTTTGAAGGCCGAATGCCCAAGACGGAGTACGGCTTGACAGCTGCCGGCCGGAAGGCCTTGGAACGATACCTGGACCACATGGAGGCTCTCATCCACGCTATGCGTGACCGGTAAAATTTTTTGGAGTGCTACTTTATTATGCAAAGTACTTCTTTTCATGTGGCAGTCATCATGGACGGAAACGGCCGTTGGGCGCAGCGGCGAGGGCTCCCACGCTTGGCGGGTCATCAGGCGGGTGAGAGAGCGCTCCGGCGTGTCGTCGCAGCCGCGCCATCGCTGGGCATCACCACGCTCACTGCATACGCTTTTTCCGCTGACAATTGGAAACGCCCTGCCGCTGAGGTGAACGGCTTGATGGCGCTGCTCGAATTCCACTTGAGCCGCCAATTGGGGGCCTGTGTGCGGGAGGGCATCCGCCTTTCAGTGATCGGCCGGCGCGACCGCATTCCAGCCAGCGCTCGCCGTGCCATCGAGGAAGCCGAGGATTTCACTGGCGGAGGTCACCAGCTACATGTGCGCCTTGCAATCGACTACTCCAGCCGCGATTCGATGTTCCGCGCCTGGACGACGTTGGGCCCGGTTCCCGATCGTACTTGTTTCACGGAGCGGTTTGACAGCCCGGATGTGGATCTGCTGATCCGCACCGGCGGCGAACAGCGTCTCAGCGACTTCCTGCTATGGGAGTCCGCCTACGCAGAGCTTTACTTCACGCCCGTCATGTGGCCCGATTTCGGAGAAAATGATTTGATCGCCGCGTTGGATGAGTTTCGAAACCGGCAACGGCGGTTTGGAGCATTGCCGGTATCAAGGCCCGAAACTTCGGTGGCGGCCCAAGAGGGGAAGTGACTCTGTTGTAGAGTCGAGGAAATGAACCGACGAAATCTGCTGGCCGGTTTGGCCGCTTCCACGATGACAAATCTTTCCTCCCTTGCCCAAACTCCCGGCGGTGCAGCCAACTCGTTTCTGGAGATTCAAACTTTCCGGCTGCACAACAGCTTTGAAGATCAAGCTAGCCGTCTTTCCGATTTCCTGCGCGCGTCGAAGCAACCTGCGCTCGCTCGCGCCGGCGGCAAGCTGATCGGTGCCTTCAAGAACGAAATTGGCCCAGACGGGCCTTACTTCTTGACGATCACGCAATACGCATCTCTGGCTCTGCTTCAGGAGACCATCGCCAGGCTGGCCGCCGATCAGGTCTATCAAAAAGAGCTGGCGGCACTGAGTCCGGAGAATGGGTTCCCGTACATTCGCATCGACAGCACACTGCTGCGTAGCTTTGACGGGATGCCGGAGGCGGCGCTCGCCGATCCAAATGACAAGCGTCCTCCCCGCATCTTCGAACTGAGGACGTATGAGTCCCACACGCAAGCCACGTTGGCGAAGAAGATCGCCATGTTCAATGGTGGCGAGATTGCCATCTTTCAGCACGTCGGCATGCGGCCGATCTTTTTCGGCGAGACGCTCATTGGGCCGCGGCAGCCGAGCTTGACTTACATGCTTTCCTTCGATGACCTGGCCGCCCGGCAGAAGCTCTGGCACGCGTTTGTGACGGATCCGGATTGGAAGAAGCTGAGCTCGCAGCCGGGACTTTCCGACGCCCAGATTGTGTCGAATATCAGCAACGTCATCCTGGGGCCGCTCAGCTTCTCGATGATCCGTTAATCTGGGCGCAAACGTCTTGTTATCAGCCTGATAAGCAAAAAACTGAGCTGTTTCGTACTGCCGCTCCATGAGGTTTGTTAAGATGTAAGTGCGGGGTGGAGCAGTCAGGTAGCTCGTTGGGCTCATAACCCAAAGGTCGCAAGTTCAAATCTTGCCCCCGCAACCAATAAAATCGGCGGCTTGCGCGCGATTCAAAGCTTTACCACGCCCAATAGCGCGGCCATTCTCAGCAGCAGTACGGCCCGATCTCCCTCCAGAAAATCATGCATTCGAGGTGCGTCCCGCCGTAGGAGTTCTTCGATGACCCTCGCGGGAAAATCGCATCGTTCGATCCGGATCACCTTCGGCGGCGGACCGAGGCGCTCTGCCAAATGCGCAAAATGGCGATCGCTGCTGACCACGGCGGCAAAATTGGCGTTCCGGGCCCAATCGAAAATGAACGAATCGGATGCTCCCACGAGATCGTGATCGTACACTGACTCCAGGCCGGGAATGGTGCCGACCAGATTCCGAATTAGCTTCGGCGAGAGATTCTGGTCTAGCTGGATGCGCACGCGCTTAGTGGTGGCCGTACGCCATGTTGGCCATTTCTGCCGCAAACGCGTACACCGCCGCGAAGTCCTCTTTCTCAAGGCCGGGATGTTCGTCGAGGATTTCCTCCTCAGTCATTCCGTGAGAGAGCCAATCAAGGACGTCATTGACCGTGATCCGGATGCCGCGGATGCACGGCTTGCCGTCCCGTTTGTGGGGTTCGCTCGTGATGCGCGGATGCCCGGACGTCACAACTCGATTATGGCGCAAAAGCCCGCCAGTTGTTTCTTTGCCGGCCAACTCCCTGCAACTAAAAGAATCTTCATCTTGACGCAGGCTCCCGGAGGCAGCGAGGGCCTTGCTAACGTCCCAGCAGCCCCAGCCACTTCTTAGCGTCGCCGGTACGTTAACGCCGCTGGTGAATCCTTCGCGGCACTCGCGAGTAGACTTCACCCGTTGCCTGTTCCTACGCCAGGTACAACGATTTCCGATTTTTCTCGACAAGCGTGATGAAGTTACGCTTTGCCTTGTGTTTCAGACAGAGGGCCTCCAGGCAGGACACGAACGCGGCGTTGCGTTGCATCCGATTCATTGCGGCTGCGGCGCTTATTAGCAGGCCGACAGATTCCTCATAACGGCCGTTGCCAGTCCGGGCGATCGCGGCCTCAGCCTGTTTCAAGTAGATGGGTGCGGCATCTTCGGGATGCTCTTTCTCTCGGGTGGCTGCAAGGCGGAGCCATAAGCTCGTCGAGCATCCTCCCACGAGAGCTTCCTGCCAGGCCTCTTCCGGAGCGCATTCGTACAGGAAGATCTCCACCAGGACGGAATGGTCGACGTCAGCTCGCATCCAGCGGCGTTGAGGCTGACGGCGCTCATTCTCTTTGGCCTTCGCAATATCTTGGCGGATCTCGGCAAGTGCGCGACCACGCCACTCGGGCCAGGCATCCGCTCTCTTCGCGTGCATTTCCAGCGTCCTGAAGGTCTCCAGGTTTGGCCGCTCCGAAAACGCGGTCCAAGCGAGTTCCACGCATCGCCGTGACGGCCGCGCCGGTGATACTCGTCCGCCGCGAATTCCTGGAGCCCGCGGTCGGTGTGTTCCGGAAACGACTTGAGTCCTTTCTCTGCCCAAAGCAGCGCTTGGTCGTACTGGCCGGCATTTTGATAGACCTCGGCGATTTTCAAGTAGGCGTATGCGCTTGATAGGTCGCGGCACATGACGGCGACAAGCTGTTCGATATCGCCTGATTCCTTCGCCAGAAATGCCATGATGTGCGTGATGGTGAAGTACTGGTGTAATTCGGCGTGCTTGTCCTTTGCGGTTCGGGCCGGCACTTTTTCCCATTCTGCTTCGACCAGTTCCCGATAGACCTTCAGGCCCGTCGGTCCCAGGATGTCAGCGTATTGCGACGCAGCGCCGTAAAAGACATCGAAATTACCGTGTAACTCGAAGTCAAGCAGGCGGGCTGCTAATTGCGCCGGGTCAGGCCGGGCTTCCTCGCACGCGCCGTAGTGGATGCTTTGTAACCGGTCTCGAAGCGGGGCGAAGTGGCCATCGGAGTCATCGATTGAATGCATAGCGCCGATCAAGGACAGCAGGGCCGATTCGCACAACTCGATAACGACGGCGGCGTGACCGTCGTTCAGCAACTGCTCGATCGAATCAATGATACCGTCGACGCCACGTGCCCAGCCGGCCGTCTCGCGGCGCGACATGAAATCGCGAACCCGAACGGCTTTCTCAAGTGCCTGTCTGACTGCGGTAGCGCCAGTGCCTGGCCCCGAGCGGCGGGCCGCGTGGAGTATCAGCCGTTCGCGGAGACGGTCGTCGTCTTTGGCCCAATCGAGCAACAGTTGCACCAGTGCATCTTTGTCCTCGGTCTGGAGGGTCTTCCTGACGTCGGCCAACTTGATGCTCTTGGCTTTGTCGCGCCCGGACTTCGCCGCCTCTGGGGTGGGTTTCAACCAGGCGAGCGCGGCCGCGACGCAGTGTTTGCAAAAGGAACCTTCGCTGCCACGGGGCAGTCGCACGCATAATCCGCGACTCCGTCATCCACAGCCAGCCTGACTGAGTCGTCCTGGCCCCCGCGCACGACGGCTTGAATCCTCCCCTCCCACTCTTCAAGCGATTCGACGTGGCCGTGAGAGAAATAGTCGAGGCCCCGCGCGTAACTCTCTGCGCCAGCCAGGCGTCGTAGGGCCGCATCGTCGGAGACCTTCGCGAGGTGGTTGGGCACGTTCACTATTATCCGAAACGGCTGGCTGCGTTTGATGGGGGAACGCAGAGATGGACGGACCATCGAAAGCTCAGGGCGCTGATGCCAGAAAAGGATTGACGACCGGGACGACGCCGAGCATCGCGCAGTGCTGGAGGTCTTCACGATAGAGAACCGCCGATCCGGAGAGCCGGGCGGCATGAACAATGAGTGCATCCCAAAAAGAGACCCGAGTCAGGCGGTGCAGTTCGATAGCGGCGATCACATCATTCGGATCGAATCGTACAACGCGCCAGCGAGCTAGGCAGGGCACCGCTGGAGACCGGTTTCCTGGGATCATGATGTTAGATACTCAAATGCCCAAAGAAATCGAACGCAAGTTTCTCGTCAAGGATGATTCCTGGCGCAGCCCGGACCCAGGCAAGCGGTACCGCCAGGGCTATCTCAGCACCGTGAAGGAGCGCACCGTTCGCGTTCGGACTGCGGGTGAGCAGGGCTTCATCACCGTCAAGGGGATCAGTACCGGTGCAACCCGGTCTGAGTACGAGTATGAAATCCCATTGGCTCATGCGAACGAGATGCTCGATCAGCTGTGCGAACGGCCGCTGATTGAAAAAACGCGCTATCGCATTTCGTTTGGCGGCCTGGTGTGGGACGTGGATGAATTTGAGGGTGACAATCTCGGACTGATTACCGGGGAAGTGGAGCTCAAGGACGAGAAGCAGGCCGTTTCACTTCCTGGCTGGGTCGGCGAGGAAGTGACTGGCGATTCGCGATACTTCAATGCAAATCTCGTGGCCCGGCCTTTCTATAAATGGTGAAGGGCCATTTTGCGGTCATGGGCCGCCACTCGCTTTGATAACGTAGTCTCGTGAATTTTCCTCGCTGCAGCGGCGTTCTGCTTCATCCCACGTCCCTGCCGTCTCGCCTCGGAATCGGCGACTTGGGCGATGAGGCATATCGGTTTGCCGGTCAGCTTGCCGACTGCGGCCAGACGATCTGGCAGATGTTGCCGCTCGGCCCTACGGGCTACGGAGATTCGCCCTATCAGTTGTTTTCCGCATTTGCCGGGAATCCACTGCTGATCTCTCCCGAACTGCTAGTCCGCGAAGGTATCCTCGCGCAGGGCGATCTCGAGTCTGCGCCGACCTTCGACGCCAACGAGGTTGGGTTCGGGCGCGTGATCGAATGGAAAACCGGCTTGTTAGAAGGGGCTTACCGCAACTTTAAACAGAAGGCGCAGCCCGAGCAGTTGCAGTCGTTCGAGAGCTTTTGCGAGAAGCACGCCGCCTGGCTGGAAGACTACGCGCTCTTCATTGCGCTGAAGCACTTCAACGGCATTGAACATGTCTGGACGGATTGGGACGATGATACGATTTCCCGTACTCCCAAAGCGCTGGCTGACTGGAAGGTGAAGCTGGCCGGGTCGATTGAATGCCAGAAGTATCTGCAGTTCGAGTTCTTCCGCCAGTGGAATGAGTTGCGTACCTACTGCCGTGATCGCGGTGTCAAAGTGATGGGCGATATTCCCATCTACGTGGCTCATGACAGTGCGGACGTATGGGCAAATCCCCGGGACTTCTTTCTCGACGATCACGGGCAGCCGACGGTTGTGGCGGGAGTTCCGCCAGACTATTTCAGCGCAACCGGCCAGTTATGGGGCAATCCCATTTACCGCTGGAACGAGATGGCCACCCGCGGATATTCCTGGTGGGTTGAGCGTTTCCGTGCCACATTCCATTTGTTCGATCTGGTGCGGCTCGATCACTTTCGGGGCTTCCAGGCCTATTGGGAAGTGCCGGGCGGCGAGAAGACCGCAGCTAACGGCCGGTGGGCGCCAGGCCCAGGCGCCGACCTGTTCCGGGCAGTCCGCGGACAATTGGGCGATCTGGAAATTGTCGCGGAAAACCTGGGAGTGATCACGCCTGAAGTAGAGGCGATCCGCAAAGAATTTGGCTTCCCGGGCATGGCTATTCTCCAGTTCGCATTTGGAAAAGACCCGCAAGCACCCGACTTCAAGCCCCACAACTACGTTCGGGACTTGTTTGCCTACACGGGAACGCACGACAACGACTCGGTACTCGGTTGGTGGCACAGCGAGGGTGGAGACAGTACCCGTACCGCGGAAGACGTCGCAAAAGAGAAGGCATTCGCGCTTCGTTATCTGAATACGGATGGCAGCGAGATGCACTGGACGCTGATCAGCGCGCTGATTGCCTCCGTAGCGCGCGCAGCGATTGTCCCGATGCAGGACATTCTGGGGCTAGGCGCCGAATCGCGAATGAATAAACCAGGGACCTTGGGCGGCAACTGGCGCTGGCGCATGCAGCCGGAAGCCTTCTCAGCGGACCTGCGGACACGTCTGAAAGAATGTGCTGTGACGTATGACCGTGTTCCCAAGTAAACGTAACGGCCCACGTCGAGGACTCGGAAGGGGGCCACATGGAAAAACCACGTCTTAGTTACTGGCAAATCTGGAATATGAGTTTCGGCTTTCTGGGAATCCAGTTCGGCTGGGGTCTCCAGATGGCTAACATGAGTGCCATCTACGAATACCTGGGAGCAAAGGCCGACAAGATTCCCATTCTCTGGCTCGCTGCGCCGCTCACCGGCCTTCTTGTGCAGCCCATCATCGGCTATCTCAGCGATCACACCTGGAACCGGCTGGGGCGACGTCGGCCGTACTTCCTAAGCGGGGCACTGCTGAGCTCATTTGCCTTGATCCTGATGCCGCAATCTTCCAGTTTGTGGATGGCAGCGGGGCTGCTCTGGATTCTAGACGCGTCCATCAACATCAGCATGGAGCCGTTCCGTGCATTCGTTGCCGACATGCTTCCTGCCGATCAGCGCACGAAGGGGTTTTCGATGCAGAGCCTGTTCATCGGTATTGGTGCGGTAGTCGCTTCGGCCATGCCCTGGATTCTCACGCGCACCATCGGCGAAGGCTCGAATGCAGCAGGCAATGCCATCCCTTATACGACACGCATTTCTTTCTACACGGGCTCGGTAGCGTTTCTTGGATGCGTGCTTTGGACCATATTCACAACCAAAGAGTATCCGCCCGAGGATCTGGCGGCATTCCAGCGCGCGAAGGCCCAGAAGCAATCGCTCTTCCAAGCCATGAGTCATGGTGCATCTGAAATCCTAGTGTCCATCGGAGGCATGCCGAAAACCATGCGGCAACTGGCCGTCGTTCAATTGGCCACCTGGCTTGGTTTGTTTTGTATGTGGCTCTACTTCCCGGTTGCGGTTGCTCATAACGTGTTCGGCGCCGCGGATACCCAAAGCCCCGTTTATAAGCAGGGCGTGGAGTGGGCGGGCATGTGCTTCGCCATGTATTCGGCGGTCTGCTTCGTGTTTTCTCCTTTGCTTCCGGTGCTCGCCGCCCGGATTGGTCGAAAAGGCACGCACACGGTTTGCCTGCTGTGCGGCGCGGCGGGACTCTTATCAGTCGCCTTCATTCACAACTATTGGCTGCTGTTGCTCTCGATGGCGGGGGTCGGTATCGCATGGGCCAGCACTCTCTCCATGCCTTATGCCATCCTGTCCGGTTGTCTGCCCCCCAACAAGACCGGCGTTTACATGGGCATCTTCAACTTCTTCATCGTGATCCCGGAGATCGTGGCATCGCTAGGCTTTGGCTGGGTGATGTCCAATCTCTTCAACAACGATCGGCTGAAGGCTGTCATCGCGGGTGGCGTTTGCCTTATCATCGCTGCGTTGCTGATGCAGCGCGTTCAGGATTCAACTGTGACGGCCGGGAAAAAGGAATCGGTCCCTGCGTTTATGGAACCGAAAATCGCATGATTTCCCGACTACTTCTCGTTATCTTTGCCGGCGTCATCTCCGTCAACGCACAACCCCAGGTAAGCAAGGTTGAGCCGCCCAACTGGTGGGCAGCGCACTCCATCAACCCAGTCCGGCTTCTTATTAGCGGCAATCAACTCGCCGGTGCTCGGCTCTCTTCGAAGCAGGGCTTACAGATCTCGAATATCAAAGTTAGCGCCAATGGGACTTATGTTTTCGCCGACGTTTCAATACCTGGGGACGCACAGCCCGGCGATTACCCCCTCGATCTGACCACGCCTAGCGGAACCGCGCGAGTGCCTTTTCGAATCGCCCAACCTCTGTCGGCGGCCGAAAACTTTCGTGGTTTCTCCACCGACGATATCGTCTACCTATTGATGCCCGACCGGTTCGCCAATGGCGATCCAACCAACGATGACCCTTCGGTTTCTCACGGTCTTCTGGACCGGACCAAGCCGCGCTTTTATCACGGGGGAGATTTCAAGGGCATCGTCGATCATCTGCCGTACTTGAAGAGCCTCGGTGTCACGGCCATTTGGATGACTCCGGTCTACGACAACAACAACGGCCTCAACGAAAAAGAGAAATACGACGGCCAGCCGATGACCGACTATCATGGCTACGGCGCAATCGATTACTACGGCGTCGAAGAGCACCTCGGCACTCTCGACCAGCTACGCCAACTGATCGTCGCGGCTCACAAACTAGGACTGAAGGTGATTCAGGACCAGGTCACCAACCACGTGGGGCCATACCATCCGTGGGTGGCGAATGCGACCGACACCCACCTGGTTCCATGGCACCGAATCCAATCACTTGAACGAGACTTGGCAGATCTGGAATCTGGCCGATCCGAATGGCTCGCCGTATTTGCGCCGCCAGGTAACGGATGGCTGGTTCATCAACATACTGCCTGATATGAATCAGGAAGACCCCGAGGTCCATCAGTACGAAATCCAGAATTCGCTGTGGTGGCTAGGCACGGCTGGCTTCGATGCAATCCGGCAGGACACGTGGCCATATGTACAGCGTAGTTTCTGGCGCGACTGGATGGCTGCGATCAAGCGGCAGTACCCCGCCGTTACAGCCGTCGGCGAAGTGTTTGACGAAGACCCGGCGCTCGAAGCCTATTTCCAGGGTGGGCGCGAACATGAAGGCATCGATACAGGACTTGATTCGGTCTTCGACTTCCCGACCTACTTCAAGATGCAAGAAGCCTTTGGCAAAGGCCATGCGCTTCGCGAAGTCGCCCGGATGGTGGGGCACGATTATCTGTACCCGCGGCCGGCTTCGCTGGTTACCTTCTTTGCGAATCACGACACAGTACGCCTCATGAGTGAACCCGGCGCAACGGTGGATGGCTTGAAACTCGCTTTTACCTGCCTTTTGACGCTGCGCGGAATACCGACGATTTACTACGGTGACGAGATCGCTCTGCGCGGCGGCAGCGACCCCGATAACCGGCGCGACTTCCCCGGCGGGTGGCCGAATGACTCGCATAACGCGTTCACGCCATCTGGCCGGACTCCGGAAGAGGGTGGTGTTTTTGAGCACGTCAAGAAACTCACCCACCTGCGTTCCGCTCTTCCGTCGCTGCGCAGCGGCGAACAGGTCACGCTCTTGGCTGACGAGCAGCTCTGGGTGTACGCTCGCCGCAGTGGCGGCGAGACGGCCATTGTCGCCGTTAACAACGACACCAAGCCAGTCCAGGCGGAATTGAACCTGGGCAGTCTTTCTCTCAAGGACGGAACGAAGCTGAATGGCAGACTCGATGTCGTTCCGAGCCTTATCGTAAACAAAGGACTGGCGCATGTGTCGTTGCCCGCCCGCTCGGCGGAAGTCTTCGTCGTTTCACGCTAGCCGTGCCGGAAGCATTTGTCACCGATGCTCCCGGCAGCCCGATGGCACTATCTTGAAGGGGTAGGCGGTGAAGGTCGGCTCGACTGAAGAGGTGGCGATCGACGATTACAAAGTGGTTCTGTATCGGAATCACCTGACTGTTGGGTTGCCGAGATCCCCACGATTCAGGGTCGCTATGCGCTCATGTCGACGAGAGCGGATGCCCTTTTGGACCTGGAGCGCCTCTTCGATCTGATCGCTGAAGAGTATCGGGACGAGGGTTTGCCGCTTCCTGTCGATACCACCGCAATCGTAAATGCCTAGCGCTTGCGCGGAGGAGTTTAGGCGCCTAGCTCTGCAAGGCTCGGATTCTATCGCGAACGTCAGTTCGGCGCGCATGAGAGATGGGTTCATGCCGACGGGCGAGCGGTGACCATACCAATACACAGCGGTTTGCGAAATCGGGCCGCCCCTCTTCACAAAATCCTAGATCAACTAGGCGTCAGTCAAGACGAGTTCCGGCGCCTCCGTTAGGGTTTTCGTCCTTTTTTCCGCGGCGCCTAGAACTTGTTAGGAGCCCTTGCGCCACAATGTCAGTGGGCATGTCGACCAATGCAAACGATGGGGCCGCGAAACTTGTCGCTCTGAGAAGACAGTCCCTCGACGGCGCGGAACGACTTTCCGAGTTCTCTGTCGTCGAGGAGCCGTTGGAGATCCGGATTCTTTACTGGTTCAAAGACGTGCCGAAAGTCGACAGCCTCGCCGTCTTGATGCGGACGCCGGGTTCCGATCGCCAGCTGGTGGCGGGCTACCTCTTCGGCGAATCGATTATCAAGCGCCGCAACCAGCTGCTCGATTTGCATCCGCTCGGAGAGGCCACCACGTCTAATGAGTATCTGGCTGAACTGTCCCGTGATGTGGACGTCGAATCGCACGTGCCTCACACCCGCTTCGTCAACTCTAGCTGCCGGCTATGCGGCAAACGCGGCATTGAGGCCATCCCGGAATCCGCATCACCGCCGCCGCTGGACGCACCAAGGTTCGATGTCGGCACCATTCTCCGCGTGCCCGGTCTTCTACAGCCGCGCTTCACTGACGATCCTTCTGCCGTTGGTCCTAACACGGCAGCGCTCATCAGCGCGGCTGGCTCCGTGGACGCGGTGTTCGACGATGTTGCTCCGGTGAACGCCCTCCATAAGCTCCTCGGCCGCTGCTTTCTCGAAGGGTCGGAATTGGCGAACTACGCCATCGGCCTCACCGGCGGCTGCGGCTTCGAACAGGTGCTGAAGGCAATTGTCGCCGGCGCCCCCATCTTGATTGCGATTGGCGCTCCTTCCAGCCTGGCAATCGAGGCAGCCCGGGCTCGCCAGCTGACGCTGATTGGTTGTCTTTCAGAGGGCGGATTCAATGTGTACTCCGGTGAGTCTCGTATTCGCTGAAGGAATCGACACTTCAAGTCGGGGCCCACCTTATGCCGCGGCCAAACGCGCGAGAATGGAATGCGGTGCAGTGTAACTAGTCTTCGTCCATGAGCGAACCCATAGTAGGGCCAATTTCGCGGAAAGATGATGACTCGCCACAGCTCGAACAGCTCATGGTGGCTTATCAACAGGCGGATGCGTCCGCCACCGAGCGGCTGCTGTCGACGCTGTGCCCAATTCTCGGCCGTTTTTTTGGAAGTATGCCCGATACCCGCCCGGCCGTCGATGATCTGGTTCAGGAAACGCTATTACGCATTCACCGCGCACGTCATACTTATCGGGCCGGCGAGCCTCTCTTGCCGTGGGTTTATGCCATCGCCCGACATACGCGCGTCGATCACTTTCGCAAGACGCGCCGCCGCCAATCCCAGGAAGAGCAAGTCGATTTGTCCGAGCTTCAAACTCACGCCGCCCCTCCCCCGCCCAATCGGTCGCTGCCCGATTTCGAGACTCTCATGGGTTACCTGCCCGATTCCCAGCGCGAAGTCCTGACTATGCTTAAAGTGCTGGGCATGACGGTGGACGAGGTGGCCCGCGTCACGTCCTCAACGGGAGGGGCCGTGAAGCAGAAGGCGCACCGCGCCTATGAGAAACTCCGGGCAGTGCTTGCGAACTGGCAGGCCACCGGCTCGCATTTCCCATCCGGTGGCGTTAAGGACCATCGCATCGCTCGAAAGGAGGATGCATGAAACCCCCTGAGGTTCGCTCATACGAGATCGGCCGGCATCTGGACTTCGTTGCTACCGCTGCCTCCCTTTCGCCCGACGAACAGCGCCACTTAGCTCAATGCCCGGTGTGCCAGGCTCTGTACAACGCGCAGCCTGCCGCCACGCTCGTACCTGAATCCAACACAACTCGATTAAGCAATCGTGTTTTGACTTCGGTTCTCGCCGATCTGAAACCCGTCAAGCCCATTCCCCCACCTTGGGTGCTGGCCACTGCTTTCGCGGCTGTGCTGATAGCCGTTCTTGCACTCGCCGTTTGGCTTACGGGATCTGCAGGCTTCTTCGCACTGAGTGCAATGGCGAAGATGTTGACGTTGTCCATCATCGGCGTGGGTGCCTTGTTGCTTTCCTTTAGCCTCGCCCAGCGAATGATTCCTGGCAGCCTGCAACGCGTGCCGGTACTACAAGTGGCGCTTGCCCTCGCAGTCGCCTTCATTTTTGTGGTCGCGCTGATGTTTCACGATGTCACGGATTGGAAGACGCTGGCGATGCAGCGAACCTGTCTCTGGCTCGGTCTCGCGGCGGCGATTGTTACGGCAACGCTCGGTTCCCTCGTAGTGAGGCGGGGAGCTAGGATCAATCGCTTTGCTACGGTTGTCAGCATTGGTGCACTCTCAGGCGTATCGGCACTCCTGGTGCTGACGGTGCACTGTCCCATACTCAAGGCGACGCATATTCTGGTGTGGCACGGTGGCGCCGTCGCCGTAGCCATATTGGCGGCTTGGCTGGTCGGCCGCCGCTTGGAATAGCTGCCCGTCTGCGCATCAGCCGGCCGACTTCGCGACCGCAATTTTCTGGACGTCGCGGTGGCTTTCCTTGACGCTGTGCCCAGCCTTTTTCAAACGCTTGTAGATCTCGTGCGCAATCATCACAGAGCGATGCTGGCCGCCTGTGCATCCGATGGAAATGGTCAGATAGCTTTTGCCCTCGCGAATATAATGCGGCAGCAGGTAGACCAGCAACTCGGTGATGCGGTCCATGAACTCCTCCGTCTGAGGGAAGGATCTGATATATCGGGCCACACTTGGATCAAGTCCGCTCAGCGGCTTGAATTCCGGGATGTAGTTTGGGTTTGGCAGGAATCTGACGTCGAAAACCAGGTCGCTATCGGGAGGAACGCCATTGCGAAAGCCGAAGCTGTTCACGTAGACGAGAATCTCCTTCGCTCGCTGACGACGATCGAAGCGTTCCATAATCAGCGCTCGCAAATCGTGAACATTCAGCTTCGAGGTGTCGATGCTGAGGTCCGCCATCGCTCGAATCGGAGCCAGCTGGGTGCGCTCCTCCCGGATATTGAGCAACACTGAGTCGTCCGTGCCGAGCGGATGCGGCCTCCTGGTTTCGCTGAATCGGAGCTGCAATACTTCGTCGTCGGCGTCCAGGAACAGCAGCGTCGCTTTTATCTTCTGGCGAAGTTTGTTGTACACGCTCGGGAACTGCCGCAACGTGTCGCCTTCGCGAATGTCAATCACCAGAGCCGCGCGCTTGGCGCTTCTTGCTTCTCTCGTCAAGTCGGCAAACTTCTCAACTAGCTCGATCGGCAGGTGGTCGACGCAATAAAAACCTAGATCCTCAAAAGCCTTGAGAACCGTGCCCTTACCCGAGCCGCTCAGCCCGGTGAGGATGACCAACTCCGGGCTGGCGGCCTTGTCCTTCTTGAGTTTCGCCGCCCTCCGGCGAGGTTTTCGTTGCTCTGGCTTGGCGTCGCGCATGAACTCTACTTTACGAAAGTTAGCGCGTCGCGCATAATTGGGCGCCCGTTAGGAACGTGCCTACCCTTCGACCAAGTCGAAGTTGCCGTCGCGCCGACGCAGCAGAACCGTCAGGCGGCTCTTTTCAGGGTCGCGGTAGACCACATAATCAGCGCCCTGTTCCATGGCGATAACCGCTTCCTCTAACGTCATCGGTTTTTGGCCTTTGCTGTGGGCGACGCGGTACACCTTCGGCAGTCCCTTCGAAGCGGCTCGCCGTTGGCTCCGCCTTCCCATTTGGCTTGGACGCCTTCGGCTTCTGGGCGGCGGCAGGTTCAGTTTTCCCTGCCACCAACTCCTTCTGCTCGCGGGTGCTCTTCGGATCTCGATGTGTATCCCGCCACTTTGTGCGCGCTTTGACGATCTGCTTTTCCAGTTTCTCAACGGCTTGTGCAACGGACATGGCAAGATCGGAATCGGCGGCGGCGCCCAACAAGGGCGTGATCGTAGAAATTCACTTTGATTTCCACCTTGTGAAGGTGCCGCTCCACCTGGTGAACGAGATGCGCCTCTCGTTCGCCGCGCTGCTCAATCATCTTGCCAAGCTTTGTCAGCTTCTCTTGAATCTTCTTTTCGAGCTTGGCGGTGAATTCTTTCGTTTTACCGGTATAGGTAACTTTCATGGGGTTCTCCTAATGGAGGGCCGGCGATCGTGGCTTTGCCCGGTCCTGCGTTCGCAACTTTAGTTCCGAACGCGACGCTGATGGGTAGAAGGAATTTTCATATCCTCCCGGTACTTGGCCACCGTTCGCCGTGTTACGTCGATACCCTCGGACTGCAGGCGGGCGGTAATCTGCTCGTCCGTCAGTGGGTGCGATGTGTCCTCTTCCTCAATCATCTTCTTCACGCGCCGTTTCAGAATCAGCAGCGGCGTAGTGCTGCCGGATGGGCCCTGCACGGCTTCAGAGAAGAAGTATCGAAGCTCAAAAACGCCTTGCGGCGTGTGTGCGTACTTATTGGCAACGGCTCGGCTCACGGTGGAAGGATGTACGCCTATCTCTTCCGCAACTTCTTTGATCATCATCGGTTTCAAATAATCCAGGCCGTGCTCAAAGAGCCCACCCTGTCTTCGTATGATCGATTGGCAGACTTTCAGTATGGTCTGCTTGCGCTGCTCAATATTCTTGATCAATTGCAGTGCAGAAGCATAGCGCTCCTTCACGTAATTTCGGACGTCTTTGCTCGGCTCCTGTTCGCGATCCAGCATCCGCTTGTAGTCGCCGTTAAGGCGCAACTGAGGAACGTCGTCCTCATTCAGCGAGATCAGGTAATCCTCTCCGTCTTTCGTGATGTAGACGTCGGGCTCGATTTGTCTCGCATTGTTGTTCGCGTAACGAAGCCCCGGAGCTGGGTCCAGATGCCGGATGACGCTCACGGCGATGTGAATATGATCCAGGGGTCGGCCGAGCACCTTGGCTAGCTGATTGATTTGCCGCGTTTCGAGCAATTTCAAATGGTCGTGAACTATGTTCCACGCAACACTACCCACCCCGCCCCGTGCCTCGAGCTGCAGCAGCAGGCATTCACGCAGCGTCGACGCCCCTATGCCGGTGGGATCAAGCGATTGAACTGCTTTTAACCCAGCCCTCAGTTCTTCCAGACTCAACTCTTCGGTGGCGGCGATTTCTTCGATCGGAGTGGTCAGATATCCACTCTCTTCCAGGTTACCGACAATGCTGTTGGCGGCCTGCCGGGTCCGCTCCGGAAGGACCAGGACGCTAAGCTGCGACTGCAGATGATCGCTGAGCGTGACGGGTGAGGAGAGAAACGTTTCGAAGGAAGGCTTCTCAACCGACTCCGAAGCCGGGCTCTTAAATCCCGGATCCAGGTAGTCGTCGAAAAAACTCCCGAAATCGATTTCCTCAAATGGATCCGTTTCGGTTTTTGGCGCCTCTTCCGCTGGAATCGGAGCAGTTTCCAGCGGGCTACCGGCAGCGAAGGGTTCAATCACGGCTTCAGGCTCTGGGGTATCGAGCACCTGCAGGACGCCCCCGGCGTCGCCCCGCTCCAGGAAGTCTTGGTCGGCAGGCTGCCCTTCCCGCACTCTCTCGAGCAAGTCCTGAACCTCGCCTTGAGTCAGTTCCTCGCCAGGCTCAGTCGCTTCCTCAAGTACCGGGTTTTCGGCGATCTCATTGATGATCATGTCCTTCAGCTCCATGCGGTTGAGCTGAAGCACCGTGACCATCTGGACGAGGCCAGGCGTGAGTACTTGCTTTTGCTGGACTCCTAAGTGAAGACGTTGCGAAAGCGAACTCATTTGGCTTCAGTGTATCACCGCAATCGTGGGTCCATGAGGCGCAAAATCGTCGATTTTTCGCGGTGATGTGCCTAAAAAGCTAACGTATGGTCCCTCGATCAAAAGACAATCCGAACCCCGTAACTTTACCTGTGTACTTAAGTCCGATCGGAAAATCTCCCGCCGCGTCGGACACTCCACGGGCAGGTGAAACTCCTTTGCGATCTCCTGCTTCAGAGCCTCCTGGAGGGGTGTAAGGCATGCACCGGGAAAACCCCCGCGCACGCCCATGGCGATCGTGAAGCGTATCACACAGTCCGACACTGCAAGGTCACGGAGGAATGGGTTTGAGAACTGGTTGCTACTGCCGATCCGACGGTCCCGGCGGCAGGGAAAAGTTATCGCCCAGATAGATCCGTCGCACTTCCGGATCGTCTCCCAATGCCCTCGGCGACCCCGAACGGAAGATCCGCCCGTTGCTAATGATGTAGGCGCGATCCGTCACCGCCAGCGTCTCCCGCACGTTGTGATCCGTCATCAGAATACCAATGCCCGAGCGCTTCAGATCCCAAATGGTCTTTTGCAACTCCAGCACCTGGATGGGGTCGATTCCCGAGAACGGCTCGTCCAGTAAAAGAAAACTCGGCTCCAGCACCAACGATCGCGCGATCTCCACGCGTCGGCGCTCTCCACCTGACAGCATGTAGCCTTTGCTGTGGCGCACCGTTTCCAACCCGAGCTGCGAAATCAGCATCTTCATCCGCTCACGGCGCTCCCGGCCGTTGATTGGTAACGTCTGCAGAATCGCCATCAGGTTGTCTTCCACACTTAGCTTGCGAAAGACCGATGCTTCTTGGGGTAGGTAGCTGACCCCTTTGCGCGCCCGCTGGTACATCGGCAAGCGTGTCACTTCATCTTCGTCCAACATTACAGAGCCCGAATCAGGATTGATCAGCCCGACGATGATGTAGAACGAAGTGGTTTTGCCTGCGCCATTTGGACCGAGCAGACCCACTACTTCCCCCTGCTCCACGCGTACCGATACGTTGTCCACCACCCGGCGTCCGCTATACGACTTCGAGATTTCCAGCGTCTGTAGAATTCTCATCGGGAACTGATTACATGATAGGGGAGTGCTCGAATGGGCCTCGGCGTCGCCTCAAACGAGCGACTAAGCGGCGGCATAAGGCACGAGCCCCGTCCAGCAAGTGGCCCGCGCGATGTGTCATTTCTTCTTCATGTGCGTGACGGCTAAGGCTTTCTTCTCGCCTTTCACAAGCATCTGGTCGTCGTCGTTGAAGTAGGTTAGTTCCTCGCCCACCGTCGTGCCCTTGACACTGTCTACCATCTGCGCTTTGCCGCCACTAAGGATCAACCTGTTGTCGTCGGCATAGAACTCGGCATGCGGCGCTGTCCCAGTGCGCGTCCGGTCTGGGCGCACGTCCTTCACGATCACATCGCCGTCGGCGAACACGTGGTCTAGAGACGAACTATCGTCGTCCTTCTTGTCCTGATCCTGTTTGAAGAACGCTCGCAATTCCTGCGATGTCACAGTCATCTTGTCGCGCACCAGTTTCGCGCCGCCCGTATAGTGCGCCAGCTTCTTGTCATCGTCATACAGCAGATCGGGCGCACGGACCGTAGTGTAAATCGTAGGGACATTGTTGGTACTGCTTGCCGCGGCACCTTTGCTGTCAGACTTGGCATCCTTCTTGTTGTCCTTCGACGAGTCTGGGACAGCACCAGACTCGCCTGCCTTTTTCTTATCTTGCAGCTCGCTCACGACGTTGCCCGCGGCATGGAAGGTCCCGGCATCGCGGTCGATGTCAATCTGTGCCGCCGCTGTCCGGTTTGCGCCCTGCCACACCACCGCATGGCCTTCGTAGCGAATCTTCAGGTTGCTATCCCGGGCCACCATCTTGTCGGCCTTCGCCTGCATCGGTTGGGAATCATCCAGCAGTGAACCATTGCTTTGCGCACTCTTGTCGGGCTGCCGCGTGGAAGCGACGTGGCCCGTCGCATCCATGTCGCCGCTCTGCTGATTCATGAAGATGGTGTCCGCCGCCGTGGAGCCGCTGCCATCCCACACCCGCGCCGACTCGGTTAGTGTGATCTGGTTTGCCGACTGATCCAAATGCGCCTGTTTGGCGCGCGCCTGCCGTTCACCCTCTTGATACCGAAATGAGCCGATCTGATCGATCGCCGTCAATTGACTTGTCTTCGGCGCGAACTTCGCAACCAGCTCATCGCTCCACGTGTAAGCGGGCGCCGGCGGCCCCGTCTTCTTCGTGTCGTTGCCGTCCGCCTGCTTATCCAGACCCGCCTTGGCCGCAATCAGAACCTTCTCGCCGGCAGTCGCCTGCTGGGGCCGGTCCGTCCGAGTCGAAGCTTTCCAGGCATGGAAATTGTCGATCGAGTTCTCTTCCCCGTAGTTGATTACAATACGATCGGCATCCAGGGTGCGATGCGACTGCGTTGGCCGGTTCGGTTTAAACTCCAGCTGCGCTTTAGCCGAGGTCTGAATGTCCTTGATCTCCTGGCCGCCGGGCTTCATGTCCATCCACAAATGCTCACTGCGCAGAATCCGCGTCTCGGCCGGCAACACGTTCGGCCTCGGTTGCGGGACCGATTCCACCATCGCGCTGCCATCCGCTTGAACAGACTGCAGCACGCTATCGCTCGATACCTTATCCCCGGCTTGTTTCGTCTGCACCAGGAAGTGAAGCTCGCCACGTTTGGAGGTCACGTTGGTCTTTGCTGAAGGATCAACCGTTACGATGCGGGCATTGTTCTCGCCCACGATGCTCGTAATGGCTCCGTCGTCATTGAAAAACGAGATCAGTTTGTCGGCCGAGAAAGTGACATCACGCTCGTCCTGGATCTCTTCACCTTTGCCGGACTCCGCATCCACCTGGTGCAGCCGTCCGTCCTCCAACGTCACCAGCGTGTCCTTGGCCTCGATGGTCGTCGCGCCTCGCTTCATTTTTGACCACGGAGAGAGATAGACCTTCTGTTCGAGTTCCTTGTAAAGCAAATCCCCGGCCTCGATATGCATCACTTTGTCGGGTGTCGCATTGCCAACCCAGTTCAACGAGACCTGCGACTTCAAATGCAGCTCTCGCTTCGACGGATCGTATGCTAATCCCACCGCCTCGCCATTACCGTCAGCAAACTGGAACTTCGCGGGCTTCTCCGTCGTGGCAAGTCCGGTCTTGGTCTCGTATCGAACCCCGCTGCCCTGCACGCGAATCAACTTGGCGGTTGCCTCTTTGTCATCGGGTTCTTTATCGGCAGGAACGTTCATGATAATCGCAACGTCCCCGTCCGAGATCATGACTCCGGACGCCTCATCGAACACGGCTTTGGCGCTCTGCACATATGTGTAGCTACTGCCCTCCTTGTTATACAGCCGTAGTTTGAGGTCTTCTACCAGTGATGTAGACGGTTCTTTAATTCGCGAATAGGCGCGCGCAGCCGCCCGGACCTCCGGCTGGTGCGTGACAGCATTGCTTCTTTTGTAGACCCAACCTCCGCTTCCCGTCGCTTCAAGACTCGGCGACATGGCGGGAGGCGGCGTCGGCGCACTGCCCGTTCCGGACTTGATTCGCCGGGAATAGGTATAGCCGACAATCGCGGAAAGAATGATGGCGGCGAGACCAAGGAGCACAGAGAGTCGCCGCATATTAAGGAGTGGGCCGCGCGAGCAAGCCCCCCGAAAACTCCATGAAGACAGGCTGCCGTGAGGGGGACGAAACTTCGACAGGGTGCGTTGCCTATCTTTTATAAAGGATATCAGAGCTGGCCCCGGCTATCATTTAGCCGAACATCATGTGAAAATCTAAGTCTCTCATTGTCATACCTGTTGCTGCCAGTAATACAAGTACAATAGAATCTTTATCTTACAAATTGTTCTTGTCACTCGGGGTGCCAGTGTGCTAATAATACGGTGGTAGCCAAATCTGTTTGGCTCCCGCATCGCTCTCCGAGCGACAAGTTCCAAGTTGTTCAAACCCTGGAGGTATTGAGTATGGATATTCGTCCGCTTCACGACCGCATCGTGGTCAAACGGATTGAAGATAAAGAGACTCTTCAAAACGGCCTATACATTCCCGATTCTGCGAAAGAAAAACCGCAGGAAGCGGAAGTCGTAGCCGTGGGCAAAGGCAAGCGTCTTGAGGATGGCAAGGTCATTCCCCTGGACGTGCAGGTTGGTGATCGCATTCTCTTTGGTAAGTATTCGGGCAGCGACATCAAGATCAACGGTAATGAGTACCTGATCATGCGTGAGGATGAAGTCCTCGGCATCCTCGAGCCTGTTGCTGTGGGCGCAAAGAAGTAAGGAAATCAGGAGAAGAAAACTATGGCAGCGAAGCAAATTGTTTACAGCGAGAACTCCCGCCAGGCGATCCTGCGTGGCGTGAATCAGTTGGCCGATGCCGTCAAGGTGACGCTCGGTCCCAAGGGCCGCAATGTGGTTCTTGAGAAAAAATTCGGCGGCCCCACCATTACCAAGGACGGCGTTACCGTCGCCAAGGAAATCGAGCTGAAGGATCCGCTCGAGAACATGGGAGCACAGATGGTTCGCGAGGTTGCGTCAAAGACCTCCGACATCGCCGGTGACGGCACCACAACCGCTACCATCCTCGCACAGGCCATCTTCCGTGAAGGCGTGAAGAGTGTGGCTGCCGGTGCGAATCCGATGGCTCTCAAGCGCGGCATCGAGAAGGCCGTTGAAGCGGTCGTTGAGGAAGTGAAGAAATTCTCCAAGCCAGTCTCGGGTGATGCAATTGCTCAGGTCGGTACGATTTCGGCCAACGGCGATGCCACCATCGGCAACATCATTGCCGAAGCGATGCAGAAGGTTGGCAAGGACGGCGTCATCACGGTCGAAGAATCCAAGACCATGGTGACTGAGCTGCAGACCGTTGACGGTATGCAGTTCGATCGTGGCTACCTCTCTCCGTACTTCATCACCGATCCCGATCGCATGGAAGCGGTGCTCGAAGATCCCTACATCCTGATCCACGAAAAGAAGATCAGCAACATGAAGGACCTGCTTCCGCTGCTCGAGCAGATTGCTCGCGCCGGCAAGCCGCTCCTCATCATCGCCGAGGAAGTCGAAGGCGAAGCGCTCGCCACCCTCGTGGTGAACAAGCTGCGTGGCACGCTGAACGCCGCCGCCGTGAAGGCTCCTGGTTTCGGTGATCGCCGCAAGGCGATGCTCGACGATATCGCGACTCTCACTGGTGGCAAGTCCATCATGGAAGAGACCGGTATCAAGCTGGAAGGCGTTCGCCTCGAAGACCTCGGCCGCGCCAAGCGCGTCACCATCGACAAGGACAATACGACCATCGTCGATGGCGCCGGTACCCAGAAGGCGATTGAAGCGCGCATCAAGCAGCTTCGCGCCCAGATCGATGAAACCACGTCCGACTACGACCGCGAGAAACTCCAGGAGCGCCTGGCCAAGCTCGCCGGTGGCGTGGCTGTCATCAAGGTCGGTGCTGCCACTGAAACCGAGATGAAGGAAAAGAAAGCCCGCGTCGAAGATGCTCTGCATGCCACGCGCGCTGCCGTTGAAGAAGGTATCGTTCCTGGCGGTGGTGTTGCACTCCTGCGCGCCGCGAAGGCCCTCGACAACCTTAAGGGTGTGGGTGACGAACAGATCGGTATCGACATCATCCGTCGCTCCTGCGAAGAACCGCTGCGTCAGATCACTGGCAACGCGGGCTTTGAAGGCGCGATCGTGCTCGAGAAGGTTCGTTCCAACAGTGATGCGAACTACGGCTTCAACGCCCAAACCGGCGTGTACGAAGATCTCGTCAAGTCCGGCGTGATCGATCCCACGAAGGTCACTCGCTCGGCTCTGCAGCATGCTTCCTCCATCAGCGCTCTCATGCTGACCACCGAAGCCATGATCTGTGAGATCCCCGAGAAGAAGGCCGCTGCTCCCATGCCGGGCGGCCACGGCCCTGAGATGGATTACTAATCCATTAGCTAGTCTTGGTAAGGAAAGCCCATCCGGTTTCGGCCGGATGGGCTTTTTGATTGTCATGGTCTCACCTTGATTCGAGCGGCTCACCTTGATCGTCGAATGGCCACCATGTGTCGTCGGAGAGATGGAGATCCATTCCCTTCTCGGTGATGTAGAAGTACGTTGTGAAATTCTCCTCGACTGCATCGACCCCTGGCATACCCTGAAGGGGCTCCGAGCTGGGCAAAAGGTATGCCTTTGCCAATCCACCGCCGACCAGTTCAGACAGGGCATCTACGATCTCAGATCGTTCAACCGTCAGTCCGAGCTTGGCGCAGTCTTTCGCAACATGCGGGAGGATCACCTGATCCACGTTCTCGTAGTCGTCGGAGATCGCGTTCAGGACCATCAGTCGAACAAGGTCACTCCGCTTCATATCCCTATTCCAGTAAAGAGCTCCGCCATGCTTATTGTGAAAGAATCCGCTCAACACAAAAGAAAAAGGCCTGCTGATTTCTCGGCAAGCCCTCTACTGTTTTTGAACGCCGCTTGTGCGGCCTTCATTACTTCTTCTTGGTTGCTTTTTTAGTCGCCTTCTTCACAGCTTTCTTGGCGGCCTTCTTGACTGCCTTCTTCGCTGCTTTCTTAGGCGCTGCTTTTTTTGTTGCCATAACGAATGATTCTCCCTTCAAACAAATTGGTACTGCTTTGTTTCTACTATAACCGTATTATTTGTTTTGATCCACTGCAATCTTTTGGTCATCTGGGTCCTCATCATCCTTCTCTTCGTATCCTTTGCAGACTGAGAACTGGCAAATTGCGGGTACTTTGAAAAAAGATGCGGCTCATGTTGTGATCGCAAACACATCGTGAACCGCGAGCCTCGATCGGAGACGATCACGCGCGCAAAGCGACACGTATCGCAGAGCCCTGATTGTCTTGAATCGAGTCATCACCTCAAACTAGCAGCGTGCTGGAAGCGCTGTCCCTGGCTGCCTTCACGCATTGTGTTTGAAAAGCCAATGGTTGATATCCTTTGAATAGAGAGGTAGTTTTTGTCGCGAGTCTCATCAGCTTTTCGCAGTTTCTTTTCGATTCTCTTCTCCGGGGTTTTACCCGAGGAAGTAGCCAGCGAGTTCGGCTTTGTGAAAGCGAAGCCCGCACCCGTTGCTCCGCAGGCGCCAACCATCAAGCTCAGTGATGGAGCTCTTCAGCTTCTTCAGATTCTTCAACGTGATTCCCGATTGATCGATTTTCTAATGGAAGACGTATCTGGCTACGCCGACGATCAGATCGGCGCCGCGGTTCGGAACCTCCATGCAGACTGCCGCGCTTCTCTCACTCGCCATGTCGAGCTGGGTCCCGTATTAGACGGCGTAGAGGGTACTTACCAGAAGCTTGATGCCACCAAAGCGCCGGACGCAAATCGCATTAAACTGCTGGGCAACGTCCCTGCCAACGGAAAGGCACCCGGAGGTTTGCTGCGCCATCGTGGCTGGGAAGCCGTGTCTGTTCAACTGCCGCCCGTGGGTAAAACGAACGTATCGATTCTCGCTCCAGCGGAAATCGAAGTCGAATAGCGCGGGCATTAGAGTCCCATCGCAAACCGCTACCACGCCAACATGTCAACTAAAGACAAGAGCAAAACGAAGAGTTCTGACAAGAACGCTGCACCGCAGTTCGTTGTCGGTATCGATCTCGGAACCACCAACAGCGCACTAGCTTATGCAACGCCGGCCGAATCCGGACAAGACACAGCTCCGGTCTCGCTCTTCGACGTTCCTCAGCTCGTCAATCCAGGAGAAGTCACGGAGCAGCCACTTCTGCCTTCGTTTCTCTACATCCCCGGCGACAGCGAGTTTGTCGAAGGTTCGCTTGCATTGCCCTGGGAGGATCGCCCGGCGTACATCGTGGGAAGTCTCGCGCAAAAGCGTGGCGCGGAGAATGTCCACCGCCTGGTTGCTTCGGCCAAGAGCTGGCTGTCTAGCCAGAATGCGGATCCCGCCGACGCTTTCCTCCCTATCGACACCCCGGAGGGGTTTCCGAAAGTCTCTCCTCTCGAAGCGTCGCGCCAGTACCTGCTCCATCTGCGTTCTGCTTGGAATAAGAAGTTTCCGGCTACGCCTCTCGAAGAGCAATCCCTACTGATTACCGTTCCAGCATCCTTCGATGCGGCCGCTCGCGAATTAACGCAGCGCGCCGCCCAACTCGCCGGCTTCGCGGAAGTGACTCTTCTCGAAGAACCACAAGCGGCCTTTTACGCATGGCTCGAACGTCACGCCGACTGGCGCGACCGCGTCAAACCCGGCGACCTCATTCTCGTCTTCGACATCGGCGGCGGCACCACCGATTTCACGCTCATCTCCGTCGCCGACAAAGATGGAGAACTTCAATTGGAGCGTGTCGCGGTCGGCGAACACATCCTGCTGGGTGGCGACAACATGGATCTCGCCCTCGCGCGCTACGTCAACCAGAACCTCGCCGCAAAGAACACCAAGCTCGATCGGGTGCAGTTTCATTCGCTCTGGCAGCAGTGCCGTGCCGCGAAAGAGGCGCTGCTGGCCGATGAAGCGTCCGCTAAAACCGAAGTGCCTATCACCATTCTCGGTCGCGGCACGGGCCTCGTTGGCGGCAGCATTCGTACAAAGTTGACGCGTGACGAAGCGCGCACCTTATTGCTTGACGGATTCTTCCCGGTGGTCGGTTCCACGGACGCACCCCAGAAGCAGCGTCACTCCGGCCTCATGGAAGTGGGCCTTAATTACGCGTCCGACGCTGCCGTCACACGTCATTTAGCGCAGTTCCTCATGCAAGCCGCAAATCGCGCGGGCAATGCAAGCGGTATCGCTCGCCCAACGCATCTCCTGTTCAACGGAGGCGTCTTGCAGGCCGACGCGATCGAGGAGCGCCTAATCACGGTCTTGAACACTTGGCTAAGCGAAGCGGGTGCGCCGCCGGTCGTTACGCTGCAGGACGAGACCAAGCGCTCGGACCTGATGCATGCCGTCGCTTACGGAGCCGCTTACTATGGCTTGGCTCGGACCGGTCAGGGTGTCCGCATCCGTGGCGGCGTACCACGCACTTACTATGTCGGCATCGAAACGGCGATGCCCGCCGTTCCGGGTCTGCCGGCGCCGATGAAAGCCCTCACGGTCGTGCCGTTCGGTCTGGAAGAAGGGTCGCAAGTTCAACTTCCGGGTCGAAAGCTTGCGCTCGTTGTCGGCGAGCACGCTGTCTTTCGCTTTTTCTCTTCCCTCTCGCGCCGCGATGATCCGCCCGGCCTGCTGCTCGATGACATCGACGATCAACTCGAGGAGCTTGCTCCCATCGAAGTCTACTTGCCACCCAACCGCGACCAATCGGACGCGAAAGAGGAAGTAGTGCCTGTGACGCTCGAAAGCAAAGTAACCGAGACCGGCATGCTCGAGCTTTGGTGCGTGGCGACTGACGGCCGTCGTTGGAAGCTGGAGTTCAACGTCCGGGAGCGCGCGAAAGCATGAAGGTCGGCATCGACCTCGGCACGACCAACTCGGCCCTCGCCTACATCGACCCTCGCGAAGCCGCCGATGCGGACTTCCCACCCATTCACGTCCTGCCGATTGAGCAGCAGGTCGATGCACAGAGGTTCGCCGCACTCCGCACATTGCCTTCATTTCTCTTCCTCAGTGACCCGCCTGTTGTAGGTACCTACGCGCGCGAACAAGGCGCCTTGCTGCCCACACGGACCGTTCACTCGGCCAAGTCATGGCTCTCGAATCCAGAAGTCGATCGCACCGCCAAGATTCTTCCCTGGGATGCTCAGGAGGGGGGACGCGTTCTGTCGCCTGTCGAAGCCTCCACCGCCTACCTAAAATATCTGGGCGATTGCTGGACGAAAGTGCAATCGTCTCCTCTCTCGGAGCAGGATGTCGTGCTTACAGTACCCGCCAGCTTCGACGAAGAAGCACGCGAACTCACCGTTCAGGCTGCTCGCGAAGCCGGAATCGAAAAGCTAGCGCTGATCGAAGAACCGGCCAGTGCCTTCTACGCCTGGATTTCCAGCCATCTCTCCCGCTCCAATCGCGAATTGCACGATGGCCAGCTCGTGCTCATCTGCGATGTCGGCGGCGGCACCAGCGACTTCACGCTAGTTCGCATCAACCGCAGCGGCGATCATGTCGAGTTTACTCGCACCACCGTCGGGCGCCACTTGCTCCTGGGTGGCGACAATCTCGATCTCGCTCTTTCCTGGCTGGCGGAATCGAAACTCGGCAAATCGTTATCTCTTCGCCAGCGCAGCGCGCTCCGCCGTCAATGCTCGACAGCCAAGGAACAAATCCTCAATGCGGGTGGACCGTCGGCCATCGAGATCACGTTGGCGGGGGCAGGGACATCCCTCATCGGCGGCACGCTGCGAACTTCCCTCACTCGCGACGAAGTGCTTGAGCTGGCACTCGATGGATTCCTCCCGCCTTGCCAACTATCAGACAAGCCTCAACAGGATAAACAAAGCGTCTTTCGCGAACTGGGACTTCCGTATGTCTCCGATCCCGCCGTCACTCGTCATCTGGCCGAGTTTCTCTCCGCGGCCCCTGAAGCCGTGCACGGTGTCGACGCGATTCTGTTCAACGGCGGCTTCTTCATTCCCGAGGTCTTTCGCACGCGGATCGCGGATGTTGTCGAACACTGGTATGGTCGCCGCCCGGCCGTCTTCGAGAACCAGGACCTCGACCTCGCCGTCGCCATCGGCGCCGCCTACTACGCCTATGTCCGTTCTACCGGCAGTGGTGTTCTCGTGCGTGGTGGTCTGCCTCGTTCGTACTTCCTCGGACTCCAGGACGACGCATCCTCAAACCAACTGCGCGCCGTTTGCCTGGTTCCTCGTGGCACCGAGGAGGGGCAGGAAATTCGACTCGAGGAAACCGGTCTCCAACTCGTTGCCAATAAGCCCGTCGCATTTCGTTTGTACAGTTCGCTGAGCCGCACGGAAGATCGCGCGGGCGATGTTGTAGCCTTCGATGCCTCCATCGACCCCTCCGATCCGTCTAGCGATCCACGCCTCCACGCACCGTTGCATGCCGTCATCCGTTTCGGCAAGGGCGGTGAACGGCTGGTTCCCATTGCTCTGGGCGCTCGCCTCACGAGCTCGGCACGTTAGAAACCTGGGCCGATTCGAACGTCAGTGAGCATCGCTGGAAACTCGAATTCCAGTTGCGTAAGGCTGTCGCAGAAACCGAACGCTACCTCCGTTCCTACCGTTCGCTCCAGCGCGGTCGTAACCGAAGACGCACAAGCCTCTGCCGTGCATCTGATTCGCGACGCATTCGCGTCCGGGTGCGGCGTTCTGCCAATCGAACAGCTCACTACTCGCCTGGAACAACAACTCGGCTTAGGGCGGCTCTCCTGGCCGCTCGCTACCATCCGTGCCTTCGCTGACCAACTGCTTGAGTCCGCTGACGGGCCGCCGTAAGAACGCCGCGCATGAATCCCGCTGGCTGAACATCGCCGGCTTCTGCTTTCGCCCTGGGTTCGGTTTTGCCGGAGACGAATTCCGCATTGAGCAGGCTCGGCGTATCTACGCCTCGGGTCTCACCTTCCCCAATCAGGTTCAATGCGAGATCGATTGGTGGATCTTCGCCGGCCGCATCGCGGGTGGTCTCAACCGCAACCAGCAAGCCGACATCTTCCAGCGCCTGTCGCCCATTCTGCTGCCCAAGCAGAAACGCAAGCAGCGCATAAATCAGAGTCTCTATCGCGAAATGTGGCGTACCGCCGCCAGCCTCGAGCTGTTGCCGCTGCAGACCAAAATACAGCTTGGCGACAGCCTGCTCGCGATGCTAAAGACAGGAGAATTGGGCGATGCTGCGCCCTGGTGCCTTTCCCGGCTCGGTGCGAGAAAGCTCTTTCGCGGTCCGATCAACCAAGTGCTTGGTGCCTCCATCGTGTCGCGTTGGGTCGAGGCGCTGCTACCGATCCCCGGGTCGCCGTCGCTGTTGGAAGCTGTCGTGCAGATGTCGCGCCAGACCGGAGATGCGTCCCGCGATCTCCCTCCGGCGACCCTCGATCTCGTTCGCAAAGCTTGTGAATCGAGCCTTAAGTCCGCAGATCTGCTCCGTCAGTTAGCCGGCCAGGAAGATGATCTCGCATCCTCCAGCCGCGTCTTCGGCGAAGACCTACCAGCTGGCCTGGTGCTTGCCGCCTTCCATGAATAGAGCGATCTCAGAAACGCCTGGTGGGGCGGGTGCCCACACCCGCGCCGGACTTCCAGTTCGGCTCTCCCAATTCAACCAAAGCCGGAGTCGTATCAATGCGTGAACCCGAGATCATCGCCCGCATCAGAAAGCTAACCGGCAAGGCCAAATCAAGCCGACTGCTCACCGGCATCGGTGACGATTGCGCCATCTTCCGGCCTCGGCCCGGCGAAGACCTCGTCTTCACAACCGACCTTACCGTCGAGGGCCGCCACTTTCAGCTCGACTCGCACACCGCTGCTGACATCGGTCATCTTGCTCTCGCGCGGTCGCTCTCCGACTTGGCCGCCATGGGTGCCGAGCCGGCCTTCTGCCTGGTATCGCTCGCTCTACCCGCCAAACTCTCCACTGCTTGGCTCAGACGTTTCTACACAGGACTTCTCGCTCTTGCCCAGAAATCAAACGTCGCGTTGGCTGGCGGAGATCTTTCGCGCTTCGATCGGGTTGTCGTCGATGTCATGTGTTGTGGTCGCGTCCCTCGCGGCAAAGCGCTTATCCGCTCCGGTGCCAAGCCTGGCGACGGCATCTACGTGACGGGAGCGCTGGGCGCATCGGCGCTTGGCCTCGAAACCCGAACCGGCGCCGCCTGGAAACGGCATCTTCGTCCCCAACCGCGTCTTGCGGCCGGTATCGCGCTGCGTAAGATTCCCGCTACGGCTGCCATGGATCTCAGCGACGGCCTGTCTCTCGACCTTCATCGGCTGTGTTTCGAATCAGGCGTCTCTGCCCAACTGGAAGGGACCATCCCGGTCGCACCCGGTGCTACTCTCGAACAGGCCCTTCACGGTGGCGAGGACTATGAACTGCTCTTCACCGCTTCCCCCAAATCACGGGTGCCAGCATTAATCTCTGGACTATCCATCACGAGCATCGGCGAAATCAGGCGCGGTAAGCCCGGCACCGTACGGTTCGACAGTCGCATTCTCAAGCCACTCGCCTTCGATCACTTCTCATGACACAAACGGAATTCCCAAATCCAGATTCAGCGAACGCGCCTCTCGTTCTCGAGTACATTCACGCCTTCCGCCGATCGAAGACCATGTTTGTCGCCACGTCGCTGGGTGTCTTCGACGAACTCGCTCCTGGTCCGCGGACCGCCGACCAGATCGCTTCGCGATTGAGCCTGAATCTGGATGCCGCGGATCGCCTGCTCAATGCATGTGTGTCCCTCGGCCTCCTTCAGAAGCAAGGCTCTTCTTTCAGCAACACCGCGACCGCACAGGCGTATCTCGTCTCAGCCAGCCCCGATAGTCTTGCCGGCTACATCGTCTATTCCGAACACTCCCTCTACCCGCTGTGGGGCCACCTGCACGACGCGATCCGCGAAGGCACTAATCGCTGGGAGCAGACCTTCGGGAGCCGAACCGCTTTATTCGATCATTTCTTCCGCGACGAAGCGGCGAAACGAAGTTTCCTCACCGGCATGCACGGCCTGGGTCAACTCACGTCAAAAGCCGTCGTTCGCGTGTTCGACCTGGCTCGCTTCCGGCACTTGGTGGATCTTGGCGGCGCAACCGGTCACCTCGCCGTTGCCGCCTGCGAAGCCTATGCCCCGCTCCGAGCCACCGTCCTCGATCTGCCGGCTGTCGGCGACCTCGCCCGCGAATGCATTGCCAGATCGGCGGTTGCCGATCGAGTCGCTTTTCAACCGGGCGACTTCTTCGCCAACGACCTTCCAACTGCGGATCTCTACGCGATCGGTCGTATTCTTCATGATTGGAATCCCGATCGATGCATTCGTCTCCTTACCCGGATACACCTGGCACTTCCATCGGAAGGAGCCTTACTGATCGCTGAAACGCTGCTTGACGACGATCACACCGGCCCTCGCCACGCGTTGATGCAATCCCTCAATATGCTGGTTTGCACCGAGGGCAGAGAGCGCTCCTGTTCCGAATACCGGGAAATGTGCGTCGCGGCTGGATTCCATTCCGTCGAATGCTGCCGTACCGGCACGGTCCTCGACGCCATCCTTGCGATGAAATGACTGCCGGAGTGCGACATAATGTCTTGGAATGTCACGAACCCCGTTGTTTCTTTCCCTGGCGCTTGTTTTGACCGCTGCTTTCGCCCAAGCCGAAGTGAAGATAGAAAAGGTGCCCTACGATGGCTGGCCCAATTGTTACCGCATCACCAACGGTGAGGTGGAACTGATCGTCACCACCGACGTCGGCCCGCGCATCATGCGCTATGGCTTCGTGGGCGGTCAGAATTTGTTCGTCGAATTCAAGGACGAGATTGGAAAGTCGGGAGAATCGAAATGGTTCGGGCGCGGAGGTCATCGTTTATGGGCAGCTCCGGAAGACCTGCACGATACCTATGCGCTGGACAATGGCCCGGTTCAAGCCACTATCAAAGGCCACGTGATCACCCTTACCCAACCGGTTGAAAAGGAAACGAGCCTTCAAAAAGTGATCGTCGTCCGGCTCAATGAAACCGGCTCTGACGTTGAGGTCACCCACCACATCAAGAACGCGGGAAGCAAAGCGCGTGAACTCGCGCCCTGGGCCCTAACTCAAATGGCTCTGAATGGTCTGGCCATTGCCGCATTCCCGCTTCGTGGGACCCACGAGGAGTACTTGGCACCCACCAACCCGCTCACTATGTGGGCCTATACCGACTTCAGTGATCCCCGCTGGACCTTCACCTACAAGTACGTTCTTCTTCAACAGCAGCCTGGCAACAAACGGCCTCAAAAAACCGGTCTCTTCAACCAGCACACCGTCGGAGCGTACTTGCTCGGCAGCGATTTATTCGTGAAGAAGACCGTTGCCGATCCGAAAGCCAAGTATCCCGACTTTGGCTGCTCGTATGAAACCTACACCGCCGACACGTTCTTGGAGATGGAGACGCTCGGCCCACTGGTCAACCTTCAACCTGGCCAAACGGCATCTCACATCGAACGCTGGAGCCTCTTCAAGAACATCAAGCTCCCGGCCAAGACCGATGCCGCCATCGATGCAGCAATTGGAAAATACTTGAAGTAGAAGCCGATGTAAGGTAGGCCCCGGCCTGCTGTCGCAGCAAACAACACCTCGAAAAACGTACGCCGTCAAAGTGCGCAATGGCACGACGTGAAAGGAGGCCTCAACTAGCACTCGTCGATGGCACGTGCCCGAATCCGACTACGTTTGGGCCTTCGCGCACACTGTAAAGGTCGCTCCCGGAACAACAGCTTCGTACTTCAGATCTGGCCAGTACATCAGAATCAGCGTTACCTCTGCGCTCTGGCCTGGAAGACATTCGTCGGGAGCGTCTCGGATCCAAACGCCGAGGTACTGGTCGGTTAACCGGTTGCCTGCTCCAATGCCCGTCTCTGTTCTATCAAGGTTACCGATGACGATGTGGGGCATATAACTTCCTCTGTTGGGCCACCGAGGATGCTCAAGGCCGGGTAGCAGAGTCACAGTTGCTCGAACGGAGGGCAGATTCGTTGACACGACGTAACTCATTTCCAAATACATGCTCGACGACGCATGCGTATCCTTAGAACGCTAAACCCAAGGCGAACCGAGTTTAACTCTCCAGGTTTCCCGGCCTGATCGTCACTCTACCCGCTTGCCCCGCCGTTCACAGCCTTGCGCATTTCAGTCACGGACTTCGTCAGACTCGCCACCTGGTCTCCAACCGGCAAGTACTCCATCGTAATGTAGCCCGAGTACCCTGTCTTCTGGATAGCCTTGTAAATGTTGTCGTAGTTCATCTCGCCGGTTCCCGGGTCATTGCGCCCAGGATTGTCTGCGATGTGATACACGGCAACATATGGCTCCGCCTCCGTCAGCGTGCGGATTACATTCCCCACCTGCACTTGCTCGTGATAGATGTCGAACAACAGGCGAAAATGCGGATTGTCCACTTCCTTCACCAGCTTCAACCCTTCCGTGCAGTTGTTCAGGAAGTAGCCTTTGTGGTTCACCTTCGAATTCAGCGGCTCGATAATCAGCTTTGCGTCCGACGCCGCCGCCAGATCCGACGCCCGCTTCGCCGATTCCAGCAGGCACGCATACTGTTCCTCATGCGACATCCCGGGTTGATCATTGCCGCTCATGAGAATGATCTGCGGAACGTCCAGCTTCTTTGACCACTCAATCCCGCTCTTCACATCCGCCAGAAACGCCTCGCGATGCGCTGGGTTCACCATCGTCACCGGCCGCTTGGTCCAGTCGTTCTGGGCCAGGAGCGTATCCATGCCCAAACCGAACGACTGCGACATCTTCTTGTACTTCTTCACGTCTTCGTCGGTCCAGTGAATATACTCGGTCACCAGTTCCACCGACTGCATCCCGGCTTTGGCGGACGTCTCCAGCTTATCGTCGAACGCCCCGCTTAATGTCCACAGCATCACCGACGACGTGATCTTCGCCTTCTTCGGCGGCGGGGGACCCTGACTCAATCCCGTTTGCGCAAGCGTCATGGCAGCAGCACCTGTTTTAAGAAATGTTCTTCGAGTTGACCCGGACATACATCATCCCTAACCTGACCATCAAAACCTAACGTCGCATCGAGAATAACAAAACCGGCGTGGCGACCAAAGCGGTCAATTCACGTGATTCCCCGTTCCCACCATGCGGAGCTCCTGTTGCGGCTCGGCACGCTATCCTGAGAGTTCAGGTCCCATTCGCCCCTCTCCCATGTCGCAGTTGAGTTACAGCACTCCTCACGGCATCACCGTCAGCCGTAAAACAGTCAAGATTCCCTTTGCGCGCGGCCTCCAGAAACTGCTGACCCAGCTGGATGCCAAGCGCGGCGTCTATTTTTCATCGGGTTACGAGTATCCGGAGCGTTACTCCCGTTGGGATTTTGCCAGCATCGCGCCGTCCATCGAACTGATATGCCGCGGCCGCCGCTTTGAGATTCACGCTCTCAACCACCGTGGCCGCGTTCTCATCCAGCTCCTCGCCCGCGTTTTGCGTGCGCACCCGCACTGGGAGTCATTCGAGGAATCCGAAGCTGCCCTCCTGGGCCAACTGAATCCGCTCCCTACTGTCTTTCCCGAAGAGGAGCGAAGCAAACAACCGTCTCCGTTCTCGATCCTGCGCGCTTTGGTCAACGAGTTTCAGAATCTTGCCGACTCGCGTCTCGGTCTCATCGGCGCTTTCGGCTACGACCTGCTTCTGCAGTTCGATCCCATTCGTCTGCGTTTGCCGCGGGAGAACCAGAAGGACATTCATCTCTTCCTCTGCGACGACATCTATTTCATGGATCGCAAGAAGGAAGTAATCGAGCGCTACAGCTATGACTTCTCGGCGGACGATCTCTCAACAGCTGGCCTTCCTCGCGACACCCCCAAAATCCGAAAGTCCCGAGTGAAGCCCGGCCCTGCCGAAATACGCTCCGACCACCAGCCCGAAGAGTACCGGGCCAATGTGGAGACCGTTCGCGAAGGCATGCGTCAAGGCAACTACTACGAAGTGGTCCTTCGTCAGACCTTTAGCGCCCCTTTCGCCGCCAGCCCGTCCGAGCTGTTTCGCCGCGTGCAGACCGCCAGCCCGAGCCCTTACGAATTCATCATCCAGATGGGTGACGAGCAGTTGGTCGGCGCATCTCCGGAGATGTTTGTCCGGGTGGAAGGTCGCCGAGTGGAGACCTGTCCTATCGCCGGAACCGCTCGCCGCAGCGGCGATCCCATTCGCGACGCCGAGAGCATTCGCGAGCTCCTCAACTCCACCAAGGAGGAGTCGGAGCTCACCATGTGCAGCGACGTCGACCGCAATGACAAGTCCCGTGTCTGCGTTCCTGGCTCTGTGCGCGTCATTGGCCGCCGGTTGATCGAATCCTACGCCGGTTTATTTCACACTGTCGACCATGTCGAGGGCACCTTGATGGACGGCTTTGATTCGCTCGACGCGTTCCTAACCCATATGTGGGCCGTCACGATTATCGGTGCTCCGAAGAAGGCTGCCGCGCAAGCCATCGAGGATTTGGAGAAGGACGCGCGTGGTTGGTACGGCGGAGCCGTCGGAATGCTTAGCCTGAACGGCGACATCAACACCGGCATTCTGATTCGAACCGTTCACCTGGAAAATGGGAGCGCCCGCTACTCTGCCGGCGCCACGCTGCTCTACGACTCGATTCCTGAAAATGAGGAAGAGGAGACGCGCCTCAAGGCATCCAACTTCTTTCGCACCCTCCTTCCCAACCAAACGTTGGTTGACGACCAATACGTTTCGCGTCGTGTTGGCGATGGCCTTCGCCTGTTGCTCGTCGACAACGACGATTGCTTCATTCACACCCTGGCGAATTATGCTCGGCAAACTGGCGCCTCTGTTTCCACCTATCGTTCTGCCTTGGCGCTTGAGATGATCGACCAGGCTCGTCCTGACGTTGTCCTGATCTCGCCCGGCCCGGGCCGGCCCTCCGACTTCGGTGTGCCTGCTCTGGTTCGCGAACTGGCCAGGCGTAATATCCCCACTTTCGGCGTGTGTCTCGGATTACAAGGCATCGTGGAAGCCTTCGGCGGCGCGCTCAATATTCTCGATTACCCGATGCACGGGAAAGGTTCACTTGTTCATCACCATGGTCAAGGAGTGTTCCGCGACCTTCCATCGCCCTTTCGTGTCGGCCGTTATCATTCCCTTTACGCGAACCGCACCACGTTTCCGTCCTGTCTCGAAATCACCGCCGAATCCGAAGATGGCATCATCATGGGCGTCCGCCATCGCACACTCCCCATTGAGGCCGTGCAGTTCCATCCGGAGTCCATTCTCACTCTGGAGCGGGACTGCGGCTTGCGGCTGATGGAGAATATGATTGCGGTCTACTCCAGTTCGCCTGCCGCGGTCGGGTCATAGTTTCCGTGTCGCGCTTGAATCCGCCGCAGGAACGGCCCGTCCACGTGGCTATCGTAGGTGGCGGACTGGCTGGCCTCTCGACTGCCCTGGCATTAGGTTCATCGGGCTACCGCACGACCGTTCTCGAAGCGCGGCCCTTTCTAGGCGGCCGCGCTACCTCATACCCTCTGAACAACGCCGAGGACGGCGCCATCACAATTGACAACTGCCAGCACATCCTCCTGCGCTGCTGTAACAACCTGATCGATTTCTACCGACGCTTGGGTGTCGAAAATCGTATCCACTTCTATCGCGAGTTCTTCTGGATCGAGCCTGGCGGCCGAATGTCCGTTATGCAGCGCGGCCTCCTTCCCGCGCCCCTGCATTTCACCGAATCTTTCGCTCGCCTTCGTTTCCTTTCGCTTCGAGACAAACTCGACGTGGCTCGTGGCCTGCTCGCCGTGAAGTCCGAATACAAAACCCGCAAGGATCTCGACCAGATCACCATGCTCGCCTGGCTTCAGGAAAAGAAGCAGGGCCCGGTTGCGTTGGAACGGTTCTGGCGTCAGGTGCTGCTCAGCGCAATCAATGAAGAACTCGATCGCATGGCCGCCTCCCACGGCCTCCAGGTCTTCTGGCTCGGGTTCCTGGCGCACAACGATTCTTATGAAATGGGTGTTCCCAATGTCCCGTTGGCCGACCTCTATTCGCCGGACGTCTGGGTCGCCTATCCCTCGGTAGAGATTCGGCCCCGCTCCAGCGCTCAGCGTCTTTGCATAGCCTCCGGTATTGTTTCTGGAATTCAGATAGCCGATGGAATTATCCAGGCCGACGCCTACGTGTCAGCTGTGCCCTTCGAGCGCTTCAGTGCTCTTATGCCCCAAGAGACGTTGGATCTATCTTCGTTCCAGCACTCACCGATCACGGGTATTCACCTCTGGTTCGATCGGCCCATCACGAACCTGCCGCATGCAACCCTGCTCGATCGCACTATCCAATGGCTCTACAACAAGTCCGAAGGCAAGTACGTGCAACTGGTCGTGAGCGCCTCCCGCTCCCTCGTTGACATGGGACGCGCGGAAATTATCGATCTCGCCGTCCGCGAGCTTAGCGAGTTTTTCCCTGCTGCGGCGAATGCACGCCTCGAGCGGGCGCATGTTGTGAAGGAAGTCCGTGCGACATTCTCGGCCGTTCCAGGTCTCGAAGCGAAACGCCCTGGCGCCGAAACGCCCATTCCCAACCTGTTCCTCGCCGGCGATTGGACGCAGAGCGGCTGGCCGGCCACGATGGAAGGAGCTGTTCGTAGCGGATATATCGCTTCTGAGGCAGTCACGCGCGCCTTCGGTCAGCCAAAGAGTTTCCTTCTGCCCGACATCGCTTGACGGACGGCGGCCTCTACCGTCTCATGCCAACGCCCAGCACTTCCTTCGCGTACTGAAAGCTTCGCTCCAGGTCGTATTTCTGCTGATACTCCAAGGCCGGCTTGAAAGGACCACTCGGCGCTTTGCCTTCCACGTCTTCAATCACCATCCTGCCAGCGAACGGTTGCCCCGATTTCGCAAGCGCGATGAACGCCGCAAAGTCACGCGCCGGCATCCCCTGATAGGTCTTCCAAAAAGCCGTCTCTAAGTAGGGTAGAGTCTCCGGCGGCCGGCCAGTGATGATTTCCAAATGAAATGATGCCGCCGAACAAATCTCTTCATACCGCTTCACAATCTTCTTGAAGTTGACGCTGCCGTCGCCCAAGGCTGTCCATTGAACCGCCGCACCCCGCGGAACCTCATACACCGCCGTATCGCGAATGTGCGTGGTCGCCGCAAACGGCCCCAGCGTCTCCAGGGCCGTCTGCGGATCCTCCATGACGTTGCATGGGTTTCCCAAATCCAGGTTGGACGCCACGTAATCCTTTCCCGCTTCTGCAATTAACGTCCTGGCCTGCCACGATTGCATGTCCTTGTGGTTCTCAATCGCAATCTTTACGTTCAGATCCACTGCCTTCGCTCGGACCGCCTTGAAGTTCTTTGCGGTCGCCTCCATTAGTTGCTCAAGCGGCTTATCCCCGTATCGGTCCAATTGCGATCCCATGTAGCAGCGCATGACCGTCGCGCCAATCGCATGCGCTACCTCCAGCCCTTGTTCCAGCAACGCAGCGGGCGCCCCACGCCTGGAGTTCCAGCTCTTCGACAGTTCGCACACGCATCCGATGCCGGCATCGATCCGGATCCCCAACTCCTCGCCACGCGCCTTCACCTTCGCCAGGTACGCCGGCTCAAGGCTCTCAAAGTTGCTCAGGTCCGAGAACTGTATGGCGTCCAGTTTCTGTTGCTGAGCGTAATCCAGATGCTGAAAGGCGTTCCAATTCAGCGCTCGTATCGTATACGTGTCGTAACCGAGACGGATGGCCATTGCTACATCATATGGAACTTGTCCAGGATAATGAGGGCGTGCCGAGCCAATCCGACCTCGCCGAAAGAATCACTAGTGAGATCCATCGGCTCGGACCCATCTCGTTCGCGCGGTTCATGGAGCTCGCCCTGTACGATCCCTCCTCCGGCTACTACCGCAAAGCTCCGCAACCTTTCGGCCGCGGAGGCGACTTCTATACCGCCGAGCAACTGCAGCCGGTCTTTGGTGAACTGATGGCGTCCTTCGTCGCCCAGTTGGAGACGGATTCCGACTTCTCGGTCTTCGAGGTGGGTTCGGGTCGCGGTGAGATGTCCCAAGCACTCGCCCTCTGGAAATACAGGGACTACGATTTCGGTCGGGGAGAACTGCCAAGCCAAATGCAAGGCCTTGTCCTCGCCAACGAATTCTTCGATGCTTTACCGGTGCACTTGCTTCGCCGCTGCGGTCCCGCTTGGCGCGAGCTTTGCGTCGTGGCTGCGAACGCTCGCTTCGAATTCGCCACCAGCCCCCGACTGCTTCCACCGTTGGCGAAGTACGCGGAGATTTACGGGCAGTCCGTGCCGGATGGTGGCCTCCTCGAAGTGAACCTCGCAGCGGAACATTGGCTAGCGAGGATTGCGACGTTCTTGAGCTCGGGCTTCCTTCTGGTTATCGACTATGGCTATCAAGTCCGCGAACTGGCGCGTTTTCCTTTCGGATCGCTCATGTCTTATCGGAAACACCAGGCTGTCGAGGACGTTCTGGCTGACCCAGGCGGCCAGGACATCACCGCGCACGTGAATCTGGCCGCACTCACTGATTCGGCCCTGCGCTCGGGATTTGAATTAGTTGCGCGTCAATCGTTTGCATCTTGGGCACTCTCCATCTGGGGTGAAGAGGAACTCACTCGCCGTTGGCACTCGGCTGATGCCCACTGGCGCTTGCAATGGAAGCAGCTCGTCTACGGGATGGGAGACTCGTTCCACGTCATGTTGTTGCGCAAGCCGTCCGCAAAATGAAAAACGCCTCCAAACTGCGGAGGCGTTTCTTTTGGTTGATCCCCTTGCAAGGGGAAATGGTGTCTACTTCTTCTTTTTGGCTGGGGCCTTTTTGGCGGCCTTCTTAACAGCCTTCTTGGTTGCGTTCTTCATTCGATTGATTCTCCCTAAACGTAAATCTGCAATCAGCTAGATCGCAGTGTGATTCATATATAAGATCTCTCAGAAGAGAAGTCAAGAAAAAAATCACAAAGAGCCACAGCAAGTGACTCGCCAAACCACCCAAAATCGGATTAAACACAACCGCCCGAAATGTTTTAGGGAGAAAATCCACCCGTCGCCACCTTGCGTGGACCACTTTAGATGGCTACCATCGTCCACAGCGGTGCATATTTCGCGAATCACTCCCGTCTCAGTGCCAGCGGCCTTCATCGCACTCGCGCTTTGCGGATGCGGGCATAAATCGAAAGTTGCGACCGCTCCCGCTCATCCTCCTGCTCCGGCGCCTCACTCTCATGCCGCACCGGCCATCCCAGCGCCTCCCGGTACCACGGAAGATGGTCTTGCCAGTTGGTATGGTCCTCCCTATCACGGGCGTCAGGCGGCCGACGGCGAAATCTATGACATGGAGAAGTTGACGGCCGCGCACCGCACCATGCCCTTCAATACCTGGGTCCATGTCACGAATCTGTCGAATGGCCGCACGGTCGATGTTCGCATTACCGACCGCGGACCATTTGTAGATGGCCGCATCATCGATCTCTCCAAGGCCGCCGCCCGCCAGATTGAGTTACTAGGGCCCGGCGTCGGCCCTGTCCGCTTGCAAGTCATCAGTGCTCCCCATCCCGACACGGACGTCATAGCGGCCAAAGCCACCCCTGCGCCAAACGCTCCGGTCATACTAGGCGACTTCTATGCCGTCCAGATCGGCGCCTACTCTGTCCATGAGAGCGCCGAACATCTGCGGACGAAGCTCGCTGACGAATACGGGACCGCCCAACTCGTCATTCGCGCCGGCAATCCTATGCTTTATAGGGTTCTCGTGGGCAAGGCGCCCTCGATTGCCGACGCGCAGGATCTCGCCTCTCGTCTTCAACAGGAACTCGGATTCGAGGTCTTCGTCGTACATCTCGACCCCACGCCGGTATCGCCTACGCCGGCTCCCGCATCGCAAGTTGCCCAGTAGTATTTGCCGACCCCCAAGGCATAAGAGAACTTTCGGCCTGCAATTGCACTTCCTTACTGGAAAATCTGTCTCCAGAGATCGGGACTATCGTGCAACCTCAGGTCGCGTTTGACACTTCGCCAATTGCCCGCTTGATTGGATCCTCCGCGAGCATGAAGGAGATCCATCGCCTGCTCATGCGAATGGGTCGCTCGCACTTCCCGGATCTCATCCTCGGTGAAACTGGAACCGGAAAGGAACTGGTGGCCCGGGCCATCCACAACGTCGAGGGCCGCGGCCTGTTCGTCGTCATCGATTGCTCCTCTCTCGTCGGTCCGCTCATGGAGAGTGAACTCTTCGGCTACTCCAAGGGTGCGTTTACCGGTGCCACACCGCAAAGCTAGGTCTCCTCGATTCCGCTAATGGTGGCACCGCGTTTTTCGACGAGATCGGTGAGCTGCCTCCCGATCTCCAGATGAAACTGCTTCGGGTCTTGCAAAAGAAGGAGTTTCGAGCGGTCGGCGGGCTCGGCCAGCGCAGCTCGAACTTCCGCGTCATCGCGGCCACCAATCGCGATCTGGGCGCCGAAGTCCAGGCGCAGCGTTTTCGCCAGGACCTTTTCTACCGCCTCAACGTCATGCGTCTCCGCATTCCCCCGCTTCGCGAACGCAAAGACGATATCTCCGTCCTCATCGCGCACTTCATCAACATCTATGGGAATGGCCATCGCCTCACGGAAGAAGTGATGGACGCCCTCTTGGAATATGAGCGGCCGGGCAACGTGCGCGAACTCGAACACGTCCTCCAGCAGATGATCGCGATGAACTCCGGCCCTTGGCTGAACGGCGCTGACCTTCCGTCGTTTGTGCTCAACCGCTCACTCGAAAGGCAGGTGACGGCCGAATCGTACGACACTCCATCGCAAGTCTCCTCGTTCTTAGCTTAGCTGGTTCCCAGTCTGTTCTTCCGCTGGCCGAGGTGGAAAAACGGGCCATCCTCCAAGCCATCCGTTACACCAAGGGAGACCGCACTGTCGCCTCCGCTCTACTGGGCATCGGCCGCACCAGCCTCTATCGCAAGCTCAAGGAATACGGATTGTAAGCAAAATCGCTAAAGCTTCACCGTGCCACACTGGTCATCGTGCGAATTGCTCTGGACGCCACGTACGCAGCGGATCCCAATCCCACCGGCGTCGGCATTTATTCGCGTCACATTCTCGATGGCCTCGCTTCGTCCTACCCAGGCGATGAGTTCGTTCACTGCCTGCGCTTCCGCCACTTCCGCAAGAACCTCTTCCGAAAGCCAGGAGCCCCTTCCGCCGCGCCTGTTAGCGTCCGCCTCCTGCAATCACCCATCCCCATCGATGCCGATCTATTCCACGCTCTCAATCAGCGCATCGACCGCCGCCCGTCGCCTCGCGTCGTCACCACCTTTCACGATCTCTTCGTCCTCACCGAGGAATACTCTACCGCCGAATTCCGAAACCGATTCGCCGATCAGGCCAAGCGCGCAACTGCCAACTCCGACCTCATCATTGCGGTCTCCGCATTCACCGCCGGCCAGGTAAGCTCGCTGCTCGGCGTGGATCCGTCTCGCGTTCGCGTCATCGCCCACGGAACGGACCTTTCGCCCATCGACCCTGTTCCCGTCGTGCGCGACAAACTGATCCTCACAGTAGGCGCTCTACAGAAACGTAAGAATACGGTGCGGCTTATCGAGGCGTTTGAAAGCGCTTCCACGAAATGGAGGTTGATCCTGGCCGGCTCTCCCAGCGGCTATGGCGCCCCCGCGATCCTCGACCGGATCGCTCGCTCGCCGGCCCGTGAGCGGATTGAGGTCACCGGCTACGTCTCCTCGGAGCAATTGAGATCCTTGTATCAACGGGCTGCGATTTTCGCGTTTCCGTCGCTTGACGAGGGATTTGGCATTCCGGTTTTGGAAGCCATGGCGTTTGGGATTCCTGTTCTGACGTCCAATCGGTCGGCTCTGCCCGAAGTAGCTGGCGACGCAGCTCTCTTAGTAGATCCTCTCAACACCGACGAGATTGCCGCAGGTCTGGCCCAGCTGATTCAAGACGAGAACCTCCGCGCCGATCTCTCCCAACGGGGTCGTTTGCGTGCAACAGAGTTTCCCTGGACCCGCGCGGTCCATCAAACGTACGAAGTGTATCGGGAACTTTTGAAGCTCTAGTCAGGGCGTTTTCGGTCTTCGTCAACCGAAATCTTCAGTGCGCGAAGGAACTTGTGGTCCGAGGATGTGAGCTTGATTCGCCCGGCCGACTCGAGCTTCGCCGGCTCGCCCGGGTGTTCCGTGGGGTGCTCGTCTTCGTCGGACTCTTCCGATTCGTCGCGCTTATTGAACCCGATCGTTGCCTCCAGCACCAGAAAGACGTCGTATCCGGCCTGCTTGATCTCGCCAATGGCCGAGGCAATCCGGTCGGAATCGGACAACGACTCGTTGATCGCGTTCCCAAGCTCCTGCATCAAGTCTTTTAAACGGTCGTCCAAGAGAAAGTCAGCTCCCTTCCGGGTACCTTAAGCGTAGCATCCGAATCGCATGTTTGGCCGCTTTCACGTCTACCGATTCATACCCTTCCAACGGATGCTAACCTGAAGGCGTGGTGAGACTCAAACCGGGCATCGCGAGGAACTTCACCAAACACGTCGTTCCACACGTTGTTAAACCGGCCCGCATCATTTGGAATCAGCTCATCGGCGCTTTTTTCCTGTTGTTCGCCATCCCCGCCTTCTACCGCGCCTACAGTTTTTACAAATCGCTTAATTCGGACCCGCGCAGCGGAGGCCAGCTCACCATCACTCTAATCTTCGGAATCATCATGGCCGCTTTTGGTTTCACCTCCCTTCTGCGCGCTCGGCGCATCTCGCGATCGTAAGTCGTCCTGTTTTGAATACAACCCATTCTCTGATCGTTATCGAGGCATGCCTCCGACGGAGATTCACGCTCGCCGCGTCCGCCCAAGGGACGGGCAGCCGGCTTAAGCCCCCAGGCTTGAGCCGTCACCGATAGAATCCAGTTGGATCGACAACTGCACAAACACCGAAGAGGATCTGCGAAAGAACATTGAATCGGCATTTCCGCCAGCTGTGTTCAATGGCGAGGTCACTCCCGCCGACGCCAGCGAATGGGCCGAACAGCTTGACGATGATCTTGACCTCGCACAGAATCTGAAGGGCAAGTCGTGGACTTCAATTCCCCGGGACTTTGTTGAACGTCATTATTCGGACCTTCCGCTTCTGACCCCGCTTGCCTTCGCGTCTTTTCTCCCCGCTTGGCTACTTTGCGCGTTGGAGACTTTGGACGGCACAAACGACGTTCGAGACCACGTTGTTTTTCATTTCTTTCCGCATGAGAGTGATCGTAAATTCCCAATCCTGGCAGCTTGGCGGGAAGACCGGCTCAACCGACTGAGTGAAGAACAGAGGTCAGTAATACGCCGGTTCCTTGAGTTCGTTGCGAATCGTGAGCGTTCTCGGTTTGTCCGTGATAAGGCCTTGGAGGCTTTGGGACCTCCGTCTGCAGAAGTTGACAGAAAGGCTCTTCCTCCTAGGGAGTCTTAGCATCGCAACGGTCCCCCTCGATCGTGCCAAACTCCTCCTCGATGATCCGGCTGATCCTTGCCGTCTCCGTCCGAAGCCCCTTAAGTTTGCCGAACGATCGCATCCAAGGCATGGCTTCTGCGAGTTTCAACTTATCCGCAAGTGCCTCAGATACGAACTCATCCAAAGCAATGCCTCGTTGAGCCGCAGCCGACTTCGCACGGCTAAGTAGCGCATCGGGAAGTTCCAGCGTCGTTTTCATCTATCGTCATCCTCCCAACTTTCCCCAAAACCTACAATAGTCATGTGACCATCCACATCATCGGTGCCGGGCTCGCCGGATGCGAAGCCGCATGGCAGGCCGCGGAAGCGGGCATCGGTGTCGTCCTCCACGAGATGCGGCCGCACCAGCGGACCGCCGCTCACAAAACGGACTCCCTTGGCGAGCTCGTCTGCAGCAATTCACTCAAGAGCGAACAGGTCAACTCCGCACCGTGGCAGCTCAAGCAGGAAATGCGCCGCCTCGGTTCACTTCTCATGCGGGCCGCCGAGGCCGCCCGCGTTCCGGGCGGACATGCCCTCACTGTCGACCGCGAAGTTTTCTCGGCCGAGATCACACGCGCCCTCGAAAACCATCCCAAGATAGAGCTGCGTCGCGGCGAGATCAAGCACATCCCCGAAGAAGGCATCGTCATCATCGCATCGGGCCCGCTCACCAGTGACGCCCTCGCCACCGACATCAGTCGCGTCACTGGCTCGGATCGCCTCTACTTCTACGACAGCATTAGCCCCATCGTCGCGGCCGAATCCGTCGATATGTCGATCGCCTTCCGCGCCTCCCGCTACGGCAAGTCACTCGATGGTACCGAAGACTACATCAACTGTCCCTTCAACAAGGAGCTGTATGAAGCCTTCATCACCGCCGTCCTCGCGGCGGAATTCTATGAGCCGCACATCCCTGAAGATAGAACGCCCTTCTTCGAAGGATGCCTGCCCATCGAGGAAATCGCCCGCCGCGGCCGCGACACGTTACGCTTCGGTCCCATGAAGCCCATGGGTCTCGACGACCCGCGCACCGGCCGCCGCCCTTGGGCTGTTGTGCAACTCCGGCAAGAGAACCAGCGCGCTGACAGCTACAACCTGGTCGGCTTCCAGAACCACATGAAGTTCGGCGACCAGGCTCGCGTCATTCGCATGATCCCCGGTCTCGAACGCTCCGAGTTTCTGCGCTTCGGCCAGATGCACCGCAACACCTACATCAACGCGCCGTCACTGTTATCACGCACTCTTCAGCTGAAGAGCGATCCGCGCATTTTCTTTGCAGGGCAGATCTGCGGTGTCGAAGGCTACGCCGAGTCGATCGCCGCAGGACTCCTCGCGGGCCGCGGCGCGGCGCAGCTTGCGCAAGGCCTCCCCGTCGACTGTCCTCCGCGCGAAACCGCGCTCGGCTCGCTCTGCCACTACATCACCAACGCCGACCCTAAACACTTCCAGCCGGCCAACATCACCTTCGATCTTCTCCCCTGGCTGGATGAAGCCTCGCGCCACAAGCTTCGACACGACAAGAAAGCCCGTCATGCCGAAGTCTGCCGCCGCGCCACCCTCGCCATGGACTCATTCCTCAACGTCTGCGTGTAGCTTCTACTCGAATGGCCGGACGTGGGCGTCCTGCGCGGGCGAGGGCGCCCAGCCCCACTTCAGATGCCAAGATTCTGTCATTCTAAAGACATGAAGGCAGACCGCGTTGAAATCTCTCGTGATGAACCGGGTAACCGGTGGCTGATTCGAATCCAGGTCGGCGAGGAAGTCATTCGCCGCCACTCCACCGAACCAAAGGACGCCAGTGAGGCTGCGCTGCGTGCTGCCGCAGTCAAAACCGCGAGCGACGAAGGCTACACAATCGATCCATCGGACGTTGTTATCTCTTAGGCCTCTTTTCCAGGCTTGGTCTTTCGTCGCCACAGACCGAACGCGACCAGACCGGCCGACAGCAATGCCAAGCTCGCCGGTTCGGGCGTCGCCGAGCCCGCCGGCGGATTGAAATTGTACGTTACGGTGCCGCCAACGTTGGCGGTAAATGCATTGCAGCCGGTAGGAGTCATGGCTGAGCCCCGGCAGGCTGTAAATGGAACCAGGGTCAGGTCGATGTTCGCGGTGCCTAAGAAGTCCGCAAGGTCAGCGACCGGCACCGTGAAGGTACCTGACTCACTTTGTTCCGCCCGTCCCGTTATGTTAGGGAATGTAATCGTGCTCAGTAGAACGCCGTTCGGATCCTCCACCTTGATGTTGGACGAAATCGCATTTCCCTCCAGCAGCACTGCAGTCGCGGCATATGTGCCACTGATGCTGGTCAAAGTGCCGAGTGTGCTGTTAAACCCGGGCAATGGCGAGTTAACCGGGCCACCACCGAGAAAATTAACCCCAGAAAGACCGTAGCTTTCCGTTAACGTCCCGGCTCGCGCCAGACTCGACAAGATGCAAACGGACAGGATGCAAAAGGCTGCGGTCACGCACCGTGATAGGAAGAATTTCATGGCTTTCGTTTTCCTCTCTGCCTGATATGCGACAAAGGGAGCCGATTTCCCTCACGCGGCGTCAAGTCCCTAATCATTGTTGGTGTGAATTTCTGCCAGCTGAGAATCGACGAGGCGCCGATTGCGGGCGAAGGCGCCCACCCTCCTTTCTGCATCGTTTGGAACGGACTAGGCGGCCTTTTTGGGCCCGCCGGCGAGGGTAGCGACGACTTTCTTCTCGACGACACCGTCAACCGTGCAGAATTGAGCCATTTTTTTGGCATTGCCGAGGCGTACTTTCTTGAAGAGTAGTTCGCTCGAAATAACGAAGCCAAACCGGGCTGGATCGAACGGGGCGTTCTGCTGCATGTGCGCGGCAGCAATCGCCTGAAGCTCCTCAATCGCCTGTTTCTCCTGATCCAATCGAAGTTGTTGCGCGTGCCGGAATTCCTCCAGAGTCTTCGAGAAGGAGCGCTGAAAGCGCTGGTCGTAGAGCGAAGCCAAGCCCATCGGGTTTTTGGTCTTCAGGAGGCAGCCTTCCATGGTCGGGGAAGGGATGGCCGCGCCCATGTAGATCTTGAACTCAGCGGTGCGAAGCATCTCGAGCCGGAACTGGATGTCGGCGATGCGCTGCGCGAGGTGCAACTCCAGGTCGCCTGCGGGGTGAAGATCCTTAACGATGCCTTCGACGAAGCCCTGATAGCGTTCCATTTGTTCTTCGCTGAGATGCTGGGCCAGGTCCTCGGCGAAGAGGCCGTGCTTGACGGCGTTCTTCGAAGAGGCTTCGCGCCCGGCGGGGGTACGCGGCCCCGTCGATTCCTCTGCATTCTCGCGATTTGCCCGAGTTTTCGCATCCACTTCCGAATCGTCACTTGGACCAGAGCCGTTTCCTTTCTCCGCGCCGTTGTCGACGGGTAATGCTGGTTGCCCAGCGTCTGGTTCCGGTTCCTCCGAATCCGGCGTGGCCGGACCTTGCTCAGTTGTCACGTCGCCGTTGAGGTCAGGGCGGTCTTTCAATACATCAGACATAATGTCTCTCTCTGTTAGTGAAAAGTGACGGATGTTCTCGCCTGAACCATGAAATAGCATTGGACGTGGTTCCGACTGCAAAATGGGACCTATGCGTTCTTAGGGGAAGGCGTTGAGAGGAAAGACGTTAGATCGAAAAAAACAAATCTCTATCCTTTGTGATTCTATGAGAGCGCTGCAGCGGGCGCAGCGTTGGAGTACGCTACGCCCAGACGTTTGAAAGGAACGTTTGCAGCGATATGACACAGTTGATCGGTTGCGATACGCACAAGAAATACTCGGTTTTCCGGATCCAGGGCGAAAGTGGCCGGATGAGTCCGGCGATCCGGGTCAACCATGAAGGGGGCGAGTTGGAGCGGTTCTTGAAGAGTCTAGAGCCAGGGAGTGCGGTGGCGCTGGAAGCCGGATTGAACTGGATGTGGATGGTGGAGCAGATCGAGAAAGCGGATCTGGAGCCACACCTGACGAACCCATTGGAAGCCAAGAAGAGGATGAGCGGGGTCAACAAATTCGATTCTCGGGATGCGGCCGGGTTGTTGATCCTGCTGCGGAGCGGGACGCTGCCGGAAGTCTGGATACCGCGCGGGGCGCGGCGGGATCTACGGGGACTGGTGCGAAGCCGGCTGGTACTGCGGCGTCACGTCAGCGGGCTGAAGTGCCGAATCGATGGTGTGCTAACGCAACACGGTCTGAAGCCGCTAGTGGAGGAAGAAGACGAGGTTGAGTATCGGGATTGGTTCACCGCGAAGGGCCGGCAAGCGCTGCTGAAGGCGATGGAGGAGCTACCGCCGGCGACACGGGAGGGATTGCGGCAGGAGTACCTGGCGATGTGGGAACTGGAACGGCGTGTCCAGAGCCAGGAAGTCGCCATTCAGACGCGACTCGAGCCGCTGGGTTGGATTCGGTTGTTGTGGACGATGCCTGGCGTGGGCTTGATTCTGGGGGCCACGATTCTGGACTGAGGTTGGCGATGTGAAGCGATTCGGGAGCGCGGAGCGGCTGGCCGCTATGCCGGGCTGGTGCCGCAAACGCACGCTTCGGGAGGGAAGAGCTGGCGGGGGCCGACGCCGCGGGCCTGCAATCACTATTTGAAATGGGCCTTCGTGGAAGCGGCCAATGTAATTGCGGCGCAACGGCGGCGCATGGAAAACCGGCATCCGCACGTGGTGCGGCGGTACGAACGAGTGAAAGGGAACACGAAACTGAGCGGCAAGGCGAAGGTGGCCGTGGCACGCCATCTGGCTGAGCGGTGTTGGTGGGTTCTGACCAAGAAAGAGTTTTACCGGGAGCCGACGTCGGCCTCGGTAGCTTCGTCCAATAACGGGTAAGCGCGACGGTTAGTCTTTGCCTTGACAAGGCCGTGTTTGTGAATGCGAAACCCGGGATGAAGAAAGTTCTTGTCTTCACCAGCGAGCGAATAGGTGACTCACCGGACTGAGGCCCTCAGTTCAGAACGAAAAGCAAAGGAGGGAACGGCAATCAGCCCGACAGCGCGAATCAGCACACAGGCTCTGAGCTCACCAGCGGGAACCGTGTTTGTTCCGGCCCGAGCCGCCCGTCGGCACAATTCCTACCAGAACCGTGCTCGCCCGCAAGGGTAAACTTCGCGCGCCTCAAAGCGCGCCCTGGCGGTCTGCGCGCGGTTCTGATGGCGGCCTATTGCGACGGGCGGCTCCGGCGGGAACCAACACTACCAGCGTTGTTCGGCTCATTGCCTCTTGACATCCGCGCTCTCCTAGGTGACTGAAAGAGAGCAGACCCATGGACTCGGCATCGAAGTTCGGTCGAAAGCCGAGAGGACTCTCGGCTTATAAGGCTACAGCCCTGCTCCGAAGCGGAGAGCGCGCGACGTTCGGCGCCCGAGACATGGCTGTGCTCCGAAGCACGCCGCCTTTGGTTGACTCAAGCCTGCGTGCGACGTTAGAGTAGAAAGAGCGGCTTCTCCGCTTCCCGCCGTAGCGTCCCCATCGTCTAGCCCGGCCTAGGACACCGCCCTTTCACGGCGATAACAGGGGTTCGAATCCCCTTGGGGACGCCAAGTAAATAAAAGACTTAGGTCAAATCGCCAACAGGCTGCCCAAAAGCGGTGACGCTATGGTGACGTAACGAGACCCACGCGGGGTCTAAAGCGCCTGTAGAGCTAGCTGCAGGGCGTGCGCCTATAAGTAATGTGCGACGCCCTGCCTTCGCATGCTGCAGTGCCAGCAAAGACTGGAATCTAGCTTAGCTAGCGGATGGCTCCCAGACTGGCCGCGGCTTCTGATCCACGCACCCCTTGCTGGAGGCTCAAATCTATCCGCTGCGAGCCAGGGAGATATGCTTGCGTCGCATCTGCTGAATTCTGCGACGTCGGATGCCAAAAGTAAACCAGTAGCGCATTGCGCGCTTTCGGATCGCTGGAATACTGTTCCCGGCACGATGGAACCATCCAGTTATAACTAACCCGTCCATTGCCAAATGGACCAGCGAGGCGGTGGCAGTTTTGGTACTCCATCCGCAGGCTGCGTGCTCTGCCCAAGGGCCGCACAACCTTAGGCAAAAAGCCCAATAGAGGTGTATGAAACAGACCGCAATCTCATTCCAATCCCCACATGCGCACGGCCCTCCTGTACGGCCACGGCTCCCATAGGTCCGCTTGCTGACGCGGCGGCTCCGTGCTGGGAACCGGCAGTTCCACGATCGCTCGCGTCAAAATCTGCGCGAACACTCAAGCAGCACAGAACCGCGCGCTGTCAGCAAGCGGATTTGGATTTTTCAGCGGCGCTCACGCGACAGCGTTATGGGCGATCGTTTCGCGGTAGAAAGCGCTGCTGAGCTTCGGCGTTCGTTTCTGCGTTTTGAAGTCTACGTAGGTGATTCCAAAACGCTTGCTGTAGCCGTCAGCCCATTCATAGTTGTCGAGCAAGCTCCAGAGAAAATAGCCTTTGATCGGATAGCCTTCCACGGCGGCCCGCTGCAGCTGCGTCAAGTGATTGCGAAGATACATGACCCGGTCCGTGTCGTAGACATGACCGTCTTTCTCCAGCACATCATCCGATGAGCAGCCATTCTCCGTGATGTACAGCTCCTTCGGCTTCCAGACCTCGCTGACATTCCGTACCGCCCAATAGATCACTTCCGGCCCGATGTACAGCCAGTTAGATGCCATGTGCGGAAAAGAGACGGGGCGGGAAACCATAGAGAATCCCGCCTGGGAGTCGTCGGCACGCACATACTCCGGCGTGTAGACGTTCAGTCCGAGAAAATCCAACGGGCTGCTGATAGCCTTCATTTCCGCATCCGTGTGCTTGGGGGCGTCCGCACCTTCCTTTGTCAGGTACGCGTCGGTGTACTTGCCCTCCATCACAGCCGTCAGAAACGGGGCATTGATTTGCCGTGTCGCCTTCTGAGCTGCGGCGATTTCCGATGGAGACTCGATCACGGGAACACAGACAACTGCGTTCTCCGCCATTCCCACCTGCGTCCCGGGCTTAGCAGTTGCTCGAATCGCCTGCACTCCCAAACCATGAGCCAGGCAGCCATTGTGACGCACCTGGTTGACAAGAGCCGGGCGCAGTTCTAGACCTGGCGCAAACTGGCCGATTTTATAGCTGAGATCCGTGAAGCACACCAGTTCGTTGGTCGTGAAGAAATGATGAACGCGGTCGGAGAGCCGCTTAGCCACGTATCCTGCGTATGCCGCGAAGGCCTTCGATGTGTCGCTAGACTGCCATCCGCCGACCCGGTCTTGCAAGGCCTGCGGTAAGTCCCAGTGAAACAGCGTCACGTATGGGTCGATCCCATTCGCGAGCAACTCGTCGACAACTCTCTCGTAATAGGCGATGCCTTTATCGTTGGGCTTGCCCGTGCCTTCCGGAAAGATGCGCGACCAGGAAATCGAAAGGCGATAGACCTTTACGCCGAGACTCTTCAGCAGCTGGACATCTTCCTTGTACCGGTGATAAGAGTCGTCCGCGACATCTCCGGTATCGCCTTTATGTGTCTTGCCCGGCGTGTGCGAGAACTTATCCCACACCGAAGGCCCCCGTCCGTCTTCGGCAACGGCACCTTCAATCTGATAGGAAGCCGTGGCGCAGCCCCATTTGAAGCCGGCCGGGAAAGCGAACCGTTTTGGAGCGGGCGATTGGCTCGACGCATTTTTCGGGAGCGCTGCGGCGGCGACTCCGGCAGCCGTGAGCCGCTTGGCAAGTGATCTTCTTGAGAATTCTTTCATATGTGTGAGGCCACTGGCTGGCGCCGTCTTCATCGGCGCATCAAGTTAGTCGCGGCCGCACCCATATTACACAATGGGTGGTTCGACTTGCGCGACGACGCGTAGCGACGGCCCGATCAGGCCACGCGCCAATGGCTCAAGCTGGCTGGGGCAAGGGCGTGCGTGATGTCCGGATTGATGGTTAGCTGCAAAACGGAGAGACTCTTCAAATCGACGTGATAATCCTCGACTTCAGAATTCGCGCCTTCGGGGTTGAAGTTCCACTGCTGGCGAACGATCTCTCTGAGCGGACCACCCGGGGGCGCCCATTCAAGAACGAACTCCTGGGTGCGCTCCACGCCAGTCTCAGAAAACCGAAGCTGGATCCGGTGAACGTCATGGGGCTGATCGAATATCAATCGGATTACTTGCTTGCCGGCTTCGGCAGCGCGCCATCCCGCACCAGCTGGGGCCGAAAAGACAGATTCAATCGGATGGTCAGGGGTCTCCGACGTGACTGCCACGCTGGCGAGGGTTTCAAGCTCAAGCCACTGACCTGGCTCGGTCGAAACGTCCGGCAGGCTTTCTTTGATGAAGGTTTTCCGCATATTCCTATTGGCTCACGAATCTAGCGACCCTTAGAATCCTGCCCGGCCCACGCGGATTAGTTCCGAATAGTCGGGCGAATTGCCGGCTGCCTGAGCCGCAGCATTAATGTGCTCTCGCTGCTTCAACTCGGGGAATGGCAGACCGCCTGTAACCAGCCGGTTTCGCTGATACAAAAGAGCATCCAGAGTACCGTTCAAAAGCAGCTGATAATTCCATGGCTGAGGATTGGACACGTCAGCCGCCATTTGCCGGTCGAGCGTGGTTGTGCAGTTCTTAGTCACCGCGTTGTACCACTCGGGTTGTTTGCTCAACTTGTTCTCGTAGTTGGTATAGAGAAGGAAGATCGCCCTCGCCTGCTCGGGCGTGATGTTCAGGTGATACATGAACACCTCCTCGTCTTTGCGGAAATTCGTGCGCAGCCGAATCACATCGCGCTCCTCTGCCGTCGTGAAAATCAGCTCGAATTGCCGGAAAAAACCAAGTAACGCCGAGTAGGATTGGCCAACCTTGTAACGCACCTCAATAGAGAACGCGATGTGTTCTTTGTCTCCAAATTGGAAGCTCACAATCGGGTGGCCGATATAGGGCACTCCCCAGGTAGTGAAGAACAGATCCGCACCGCGGAGTTGAGATAGGTAAACTGTCTTGTCGCCCCAGCAATTTGAGTAATCGTCTTCGGTGCGGTAGCCGCAATTCCGTAGATTGTGAATGGTGACTTTGTCCCCGTCCATTTCAGTCCACGCTGTCCTGTCGACGTTGGCCTGCCAGTCGGACGTGTTGGTGGGCTTCAGGTTAAGCCACCACAAAAGGACGATACAAAAGCATCCCAAACATAATGCGGCGGCCATCAGGCTGAGTTTGAAGACTCTTAGGATCGCGATGACGGTAAGAACGTAAACCACGACCGTCGGAATTCGCAACATCTCGATTCGGACATCGACATAAAGTGCAGCCACCGCCCAAAACGTGAGCAGCAAAGCCACAAACCAAACGAACGTGTTCGCGATTGCCCGCAGAATTCTAAGGGCGAGCGACGGTGCGCGCGGGGACTGTGCAGCATAGGTGGTCATTGATCGGTGATGCCGCCGGCGACGGCACGGCAAGCATGGGCGAAGTGTACCACCCCACAACCCCCGTAGGGCTGAACAAACGAGGAGAGTCTATTTCTGGGTTGAGAGCACGACACTTCGCGCGATGAGGGCAAACACCAGAAGTGCGGCCGCGGTGAACCAGCCGCCCAAACTAAACACGGTAGGGAGATACATGCCAATGACGACCCCCGATCCCAGTAACCCGGCTGCTAGTGCGCCGAATTGCCACATTCCATACAGAAACATAAACGGCACGTAGTGTGAGCCCAGCGCAACCATGAACGCTGGGTAGAACCAGTACCGGTTATGGACTGTGGCCGCTAAGATCAACGGAAGATTGAGCGGCAAAGTGAACGCCACTTGCGTGGCGAGGGCGTTCATGGGGTGCCCCTTCGGCAACACCCATGAGGCGTAACAGCAATTGGGTGAGAGGAAAAATGAATGTTCCGCCCAGAACCAGTACCCAGATCGCGGCGTTGGACGAATACCACGTTGCCGTGGCGGCGGAAAGAAACCACACCCCACTGGCCACCATTTGCCCCGGGAACCCTCCAAGGAAATCCGTTCGTATGTCCCGCTGCGCCGCTGTGATTTCCATCGTAATGGATATCCTACTCCCAGCGGCGCCGCGGTCCAGAACAGAGGGAGCGGCCTGCGTCAAGGTGTGGCCGTGAGCGCCGCTCGGATCTCTGCGAGATCGTGATAGCTGTGGCGCACGGCATGATCCTCGAGACGAAAGGCGAGGGCCTCAGATCGGTGGTTCATCTCAGAGACAAACCGTCACGCGCAAGAAGGTAGCCGGGATTGAAGTGCCCCCGTTAGCGTTCCTGTTCCGCACCTTCGCTAATTCCAGGAGCTGCTCGTGGAGCTCTTCTTCTCTTCCGCTCTTTTCAGCGGCTTCGAAGGCGTTCAGGGTCGGGCCATAAAATCGCCTAAATGACTCCACCACTTCTGCCGGGCCTTTGTTATGGGAAATGAAGTGAAACGTGTCCTTGACCATCGAAATGCTTTCTTTCGGAACTCCGGCCTGGCCAAAACGCTCGATGATGTGAGTGTCCACGCCCCAAGTCATTGGGCTGACAAAGCCCTCTGGAGGGGGAGGCGTGAAGGATGAGCTGACCTTCAGCAAATCCGCAACGAAAGTCGGATCGCCAGGAATCCAATTGCCCATGACAATGCGGCCGCCCGGTTTTGTCACTCGGACCATCTCCTTGGCTACCTCGAAAGGCTTGGGCGCAAACATCGCACCAAATACACGGAAAGGGTCAAATCAAACGATTGATCGTCGACCCCATGCAAGTTGCAGGCATCTCCCTCTTGGAACTTGAGCCTGTTGAGACCCGCCTGTGCGGCTCGCCTGTTGCCGGCCTCAACCAGGTTGCTGGCGATGTCGATTCCAACAACGTCAGCCCCCAAGTGGGCGAGTGGAACGGCCGTAGTGCCGTCGCCGCAGCCCAAGTCCAAGGCCTTGAGCGGCGGCGAGACTGCCAAGGACTTCACGACGCTTCTCCTGATTCACGCATGAAGGCGGCAATTTCGGTAAAGTCGCCCTTTTTCCACTACGCCTTGTTCGGATTCATAATGCTCCTTCATACCAACACTTCCATCCGCGAGAGAGTCTGTTCTGGGTTCCCTTCTGCCTCGACTAACCCTCAGAGGATTTGTTGAAGAACCTACTCACGACACCATTGTGTGGTGCCTACGTCGTGACAACCATGCCCGAGCGTCGCTACAATTTGCTCGAACGGCTCCCGAAGGCAGATTTCTTTGCGCGGAGACCCGGGGAACTTTGCAGGCAGTCCAAAGGTCTGAATGGATGCATTCTCCGAGATTTTGAGCGGGGTTAAGCTGCACGGCGCCGTGTTCTTCAGCGCCGAGTTCTCCGCTCCCTGGGGTTTTTCGGCGCCCGCGTCGGCTACGATGGCGGCTGCTCTCGGCCTGGGGACGGCACACTTTGTGCTCTACCATCTGGTTGTCGACGGGGGAGCAGTCGTCGAGTTAGCGGACGGACAGTCCCTTCAGCTTAGGCCTGGAGATGTTGTCATCTTTCCGCATGGGCATCCGCACCATATGAGCAGCGGCAAAGGGACCAAACGGCCAGCCCCTAACTACGGGATTACGGCCAAGATTGAGTCGCACGACTTGAGCCCCTTGCATGCTGGAGGCGGCGGTGATACTTCGCGATTCGTGTGTGGGTACATGACCTGCGATCCCTACCTCAGCCGGCCGATACTAAGCGGACTGCCCCCAGTCTTTAAAGTCAATATGCGGACGGATCGCTCCGGACACTGGTGGCTTGAGAACTCCATCCTGCACCTGGTGGAAGAAGCAGCTTCGGGGCGGCTCGGCGGTGAAGCGATGCTTGCCAAGCTGTCGGAGGCCTTGTTCGTTGATGCCTTACGGCGCTACGTTGCCGGTTTGCCCGAGCAACAGATGGGGTGGCTCGCAGGCGCACGCGATCCTATTGTGGGGAAAAGCCTCGGATTGCTGCATAGGCGCATCGCCCATCCGTGGACGATTGCCGATCTCGGGGGCGAGGTGGGCATTTCACGGCCGGCTCTCGTGGAACGTTTTACACGGTACCTCGCTGAGCCGCCCATGACGTGCTTGACCCTCTGGAGGCTTCAATTGGCCGCGCGGTCACTGGAAGGAACATCGCGGGGCGTCGCGGAGATTGCCGCCGGCGTCGGATACGAATCGGAGGCGGCCTTTAATCGCGCCTTCAAGCGTGAGTTCGGGCAGCCTCCGGGCCGATACCGTAGCCATCATAAGAGTTCGCCGGCGCCCTTCTGTGCGGCGATCTGAAAGGTAAAAAGCGGTTGCCCTCCTGATCGCGGCGCTACGATCCCCAAGACGCTTCCTGATTCAAATCAACGCGGCAAGGCGAGCCACTTGACACCCCCGCTAAGACTTGATGTTATGTTCACCGCGCGAAGTTTTGCCGAAGGAGGCAACTAGACATGGCCACGTCCAATCGAGGGGTCGCTTACATGGGGCCCGGCAAAGTAGAGATTCATTCAATAGATTTCCCGGAGCTAGCGCTCGGCACTCGTAAATGCGAGCACGGCGTTATTTTGAAGATCGTTACCACGAACATCTGCGGCAGCGACCAGCACATGGTCCGTGGACGCACAACCGCGCCCAAGGGATTGATTCTGGGGCATGAAATAACCGGTGAAGTGCTCGAGGCGGGACGCGACGTCGAGTTCATCAAAACGGGCGACCTCGTCTCGGTACCGTTCAACATTGCCTGCGGGCGATGCCGCAACTGCAAAGAGGGAAAAACCGGCATCTGCCTCAACGTCAACCCTGCGCGCCCAGGTGCGGCGTACGGATATGTCGACATGGGTGGATGGGTCGGAGGCCAAGCGGAGTACGTCATGTGCCCGTACGCTGACTTTAATCTGCTCAAATTCCCCGACAAGGCGCAGGCCATGGCGAAGATCAAGGACCTAACGCTCCTTTCCGATATCTTCCCGACCGGCTATCATGGCGCGGTCACGGCGGGCGTCGGTCCCGGAACCATCGTGTACGTGGCCGGTGCGGGACCCGTGGGCTTAGCGTCGGCTGCTGCTTGCCACCTGCTCGGAGCAGCCGTGGTCATTGTCGGAGATCTGATCGAGGAGCGCCTGGCACAGGCGCGGAGTTTCGGATGTCAAACCATCGATCTGAAGAAATCAGCTTCGCTCGCCGAGCAAATTGAGCAGATTGTCGGCGTCCCCGAGGTGGACTGTGCGGTCGATTGCGTCGGATTTGAAGCCCGAGGGCACGGAGCGGAAGCCGCGGTGGAACGTCCCGCGACAGTGCTGAATTCGCTAATGACGATCACACGCGCTGGCGGAGCGCTTGGAATACCGGGCCTTTACGTGACGGACGACCCGGGCGGCGTGGACGCTGCTGCTAAGACAGGCAACCTGAGCATCCGCATCGGACTCGGGTGGGCAAAATCTCATACCTTCACAACCGGCCAATGTCCGGTTATGCGCTATCATCGCCAGCTGATGCGGGCCATCCTACACGACAAGATCCAGATCGCCAAGGCTGTGAATGTCGAGGTCATTTCTCTCGACCAGGCCGCTGAAGGTTATCGGGACTTCGACCGTGGCGCTGCCAAAAAGTTCGTGATCGACCCCCATCACATGGTGGCTGCCTAGCGGTGTGCTGAGTTCGCCGGGACAGGAGGGCTCTTATTCCTTACGCTTCGCTATCCAGACACCGTCGGAACGCCCTTCTACGCGCATCCGCCCCTTGCCGGAGTCGCCGTCGATCCAACCGGCCAGAAGCGCATTGACCGGGCCCGGAGCGCCGTTCGGGCTCTCCTTCGGCCACTCACCAGGGAACGAAAGTTCCACGTAGCCGTTTCGCCAAGTGCCGGCTATCGCGCGGTCCTCTCCCAGTGGGCCGGACCATGTTCCGGTCACTTTGCTTCCATCGCGCTGTAATTTCATTAATGCGCCCATCCCGCCCGCGTCGCTGGAATACTGCATCTCCCAGGAACCAGCGATGTCCGAGCCACTTTTCAGGTTCTGCGGCACGGAAGGCGTAATGCGCACGTTGGAGAAATATGCCTCCTCCAAGGTGAAGGCCCAGAGCCCGACGGCGCCGCGCAAATCCTCGCCCTTCAAACCATCCACCACCAGACTCGGCTTGGCCGATCCGTTTAGATAGAGTTTCGCGGCGCGGCCGGCCACCTCGATCCGCACTTTTGTCCAGGTCTCCTTCGCCAGTTCCGCATGCGACTCATAAACCCACGGCCATTCCCGGCGCAGGCGATACCATCCGAAGCCGGGCTCCGAGACATACTGGACGGCATGGTTTCGCATGGCCTGGTCCGGCGCCTCCGAGTTTCCCGGCCTGAGGTAGAACAACTCGTAGTGCGATGCGTCGGGCCGGACGCGGAACGCAATCCCGACAAAGCCCGGATACCGGACACCCGGCGGCGTTGTGGTCTTCAGTGCGATATCCGCCTCGATCACTCCATCCTGGAAATCGGTGCCCGGCAGCAGCGCGAGGCCATCGCGGTCGTCCCCGTCCACGGTGATCCGGACGGATTCGCGTCCTAGATAGTTCACCGCCTCCGTTTTCACTTTAGGCGCAATTAAGCCATTCGTATCACGAAGAGGAAAAGTCTGCACGGGCATAGGCTGCGCAAAGGTGCATCCGACCACCAACGCCGGCACTGCGCAGTAGTTCAGCCAAGGCTTCAGCATGATCATGCGAATGCTGCTGGCACCGATAACGCCAAAGGCGGCCGCTGAATTGGGACAACTTATGCGCGCAGGTCTAGTGGTTCGTGTGCGCATCCGGGAGGGTTTACCCGAAAACGAACATTAAGAAAACGGATTGATTGGTAGCATTGCGTCGATGCAAAGCGTGGGACTAGTATGAACCAGGGTGCCTGTGCACGAGACCGTCGGCCACTACCGGATCGTCCGAAAAATCGGGGAGGGGGGCATGGGTGTGGTGTATGAGGCCAGGGACGAACGCCTCAGACGAGCGGTCGCAATCAAGACCCTCCGCGGCACGGACGAGACGGAAGAGGCGCGCAAACGACTCTGGCGCGAAGCTCAGTCGCTTGCCCGGGTGAGTCATCCCCACGTCTGCCAGCTGTTCGACGCGGGCGAAGACGGCGAGACGGTTTTCCTGGTGCTGGAATTACTCGAGGGACAGTCGCTGGCAGAGCGGCTGGCGGGCGGACCGCTGCCGGTCGCTGAGGCTGTGCAGATCGCGCGCCAGATTCTGGAAGCGCTCTGTGCGTTGCACGCTCTTGAAATCGTCCATCGCGACCTGAAGCCTTCGAATGTGTTCCTGACGCCGCATGGCGTAAAGCTCCTCGATTTCGGCCTTGCGCGCTCAGAATGCACCGTGCTCCTCGGCGATGCGGAGCGTACGAGAACCGCTACGACCTTGACGAGTCCTGGAAGGATCGTGGGAACTCCGCCGTATATGGCGCCAGAACAAGTTGCTGGACTGGTCGCTGGTCCAGCCTCCGATATTTTCGCTGTCGGCTGTATCATCTACGAAATGCTCGCGGGAAGGGCCGCGTTCGAAGGCGCCTCGATCCTCGACGTGCTTTACGCGGTCGTGCACCACAACCCGCCCCTGCTCGCCGGTTCACGAGAAATCGAGGCACTTGATCAGGTTACCCGCCGCGCGCTGGCAAAGTGCCCTCAGGACCGTTACTGCTCGGCTCAAGAAATGCTTAACGTGCTATCAGCGGTGGCGCTGTCCTCCAGCACGGCGGTTTTGGTCCCAGCGAGAACCGTTACGCGTCTGATAGCACTGCCGTTTCGCGTGCTCAGGAGTGATGAGGAGACTGACTTTCTCGCCTACAGTCTGCCGGACGCGATCAGCAGTTCCCTCTCGGGCGCCGACGGCATCGTTGTACGTTCGAGTCTGGTTGCAGCCCGCTTCGAGGGCCCTCCGGATCCCCGGCGAGTCGCAACCGAAGCGGACGTAGACGCCATCCTGACCGGGTCATTGATGAGTTCCAAAGGTCAGATTCGGCTCACTTACCAACTTGTCGAGGCCCCAAGTGGAGCCGTGATCTGGTCGGATACGGTCACGGCGTCGGTGCAAGATCTTTTCCGGCTTCAGGACGAATTGTCCGACCGTATTGTGCACTCGCTCCGATTGCCGCTGAGCGAACGGGAACACCGCACTCTCCGGCACGACATGCCCGCGAATGCCAGGGCGTACGAATATTACCTTCGCGCCAATCAGATTGTGGAATCCCGAACTCTAGATAACATGAGGCTCGCCCGCGACCTCTATATACAGAGTCTCGAGGAAGACCCGGCATATGCGCCTACCTGGGCACGGTTGGGGCGGGCTTACCGCTTCCTTGAGAAGTTCGGGGAGGATGCCGACCAGAATTTGGCACGGGCTGACGAGGCTTTTCGCAAAGCGTTCGCTCTCAATCCGGACCTTCCGATCGCACATAACCTATACACCCAAATCGAATCCGACAAGGGTCGAGCGCTGCCGGCAATGCTGAGGTTGCTTGAACGCGCACGCTTCCGTCGAAACGATCCCGACCTGTTCGCGGGGCTCGTCCAGGCCTGCCGGTATTGCGGGGAGTTAAACGCTTCCGTGGCTGCGCATGAGCGTGCTCGACACCTCGATCCACATCTTTCGACGAGCGTCGCGCACACCTTTTTTCTTATTGGAGACTATCAGAAGGCGCTTGAGTCCTACGGAACGCACGGTTACTACCTTGATTGTGCCGCCATGGTCATGCTAGGTGAAAACGAGAAAGCCCTGGCATGTCTCTGTGAACGCGAGCGATCAGGGAGGGCTACCGGGGCCTTCCGCGCAATTATGCAATCGCTCCGACGTTACCTCGAAGGGAACTTCGCAGCATGTCTACGCGCGATCGTCGAGGGAGAGTTGCTGACAGGCCGAGATCCTGAAACCCTCTTTTACACGGCACGGCAACTGGCGAAGATTAACGAGCGCGAGCGATCCGCTACCATGCTTTCCAGTGTGATCGAGCGTGGGTTTCTCTGTGGATCAGCGCTAGTAAGTGATCCGTGGCTGACGCCATTGCAGTCCTTACCTGGGTATTCGGAACTGCTCCTTAGGGCCGATGAGAGGCGCAGCCAAGCGCACGGCTGCTTTCTAGAAGCAGGGGGCCCTGCACTCCTGAATATCGCTTGAAGTTGGGTGCCTTTCAGCGCGTTACCTGCCTAGCGCCTCACCTAAAAACTCCCCCAGCAACGTATGGAAGTGGTGCACACCATTCTCGCGCTTCACCGAGTAGCGTCCTCTGTCATACGTTCGTGATTGAAGCCCCTTCTGCACGTTCTCGCAGATTGTGATGTCTTCCTGCTGAATCTCATCGCTGAACTGTACCGTGTCGGCGGCAATTTCCGCGGCGTGGCCGTTCTTGGGATACGTGAACCACTCGAAAATAGTTAGCGTCTGATCGTGGCCCAGCGGCAGAATGATGTTACTGCTCAGATTGTCAGGGTACACGTTCAGCATGAAGTTCGGGAATATCCAGAAGTACAACGCGCGATTGCCCGCATCCTTGTCGCTATAACGGCGCGGTTCGTCTCGCAAGGGGCGTGGTGGCCGTATCGGGGCATATTGCGATGAGTAATAGCGAAACGTGTCAACGCGGTATTGGTCGTAATCCAGTTCGCGGAATAGTGATGGATGCGCCGCCGGCAGATGGTAGCCTTCCAGATAGTTGTCGACGTAGACCTTCCAGTTGCACTTGATCACGTAGTCGCGGCGGTAGGAAAAGTGGAGCTGATCGATCGGGCAACCCAACTCGGCCACGCCCCGGGGGATATCGCCCATGACCTCCGGCAGCGGCGGCGCCTGGCCATCGACGTTGACGAATACGAATGGGCCCCAGACTTCAACTCGCACTTGGGGCAGACAAACATCGGATAACTTCCAGTTGCCGACGCCTTCGAATTCAGGTGCAACCAGAAGTTTTCCATCGAGCGAATAGGTCCATGCATGATAAGGGCAGCGCAATGATTTCGCGCAGCCGTTTCCCTGCAGAATAATGGACGCGCGATGCCGGCATACATTGGAGAACGCACGAAGCACTCCATCATTGCCGCGAACGATCGCGAGCGGCTCGCCCGCTACTTCGCAAGCTAAATACTCGCCCGGGTGGGCGACCTTCGACACATAGCCGACCGGCTGCCAAGTGCGAAAGAAAATGCGCTCATTCTCGACCTTGAGCACATTGGGGTTGGTGTACCAACTGGATGGGATGGTCTCGGCAAAAGCAATGTCGGGGCTCATGATCTACAGGCCAGAAAGATCATGATAACGGTCCAGGTCTATTCGCCGCGAAGAACTTCCAGGGGGCGTTGGTCCAGGATACGGGCACTGGCTGCCCAGCCTGCCAGATTCGCCAGTAAGGCCGTACCGACGGTCACCACCAACAGCGACAACCAGTCGAAGCTGAACGAGGCCTCGACGAACTTCTCGGCAATAACCTTGCTAAAGATGTTCGCGAGCACCCCGCCGATGAGCCCTGCCACCGCGCCCAGAATGCAGAACTCAATCGAGAAGATGCCCGTGATGCGTTGCTTGGTGGCGCCCAGCGTCTTAAGGATGGCTACTTCGCGGATCCGGCGATAGCGCGTTCCCGCTACGCTCGCCGACAGAATAATGATGCCGGCCAGAATCGCAAAGGCGGCCAGAAAGCGAATCACTAGGGCGACCTGGTCAACACCTTCCTGAATGCGTTTCAAAATCTCGGCCAGGTTCATCACGGTGACCGTCGGGTACTTGTCAAAAACGGCGGCTTCGACCGTGGGGATGTCCTTCGGCGTCACCCGGACCGACCCGACATAGACAGCCGGTAACCCCTTCATTGCATCTCGCGGCACCACGACGTCCAGCCGCACCGTCGACCGCGCCGTCCTCTTGAATGTCGCCACTATAGGAAATTCCATCGTACGTCCCGCGATCTGATACTGAAGCCTGTCGCCCAGTTTGAAGTCGTAGAAGCGCCGCTCGTCTTCAGCGACTGCGGCCTGTGGTGTCGCATCGCCCGGCTTCCACCAATGGCCTTCCGCCAGTTCGACCGTGTTCGGCATCTGCGGCATCATGGTGACCCTGCTGGTCTGCAGCCGGTCTCTGCGCTCCTTGCTCAGATTGGGCAGTTGATCGGCAGGCACTCCGTTCTTCTTCAACAATCGCGCCACCACGTAACCGATGAACTCCACTTTCCCATCAATGCCTGGCTGAGCTTCGACCAGCTTCGACAGATCCTCACGTTGACTGGTCTGCACGTCCAGCAGGAACAGATTGCCGGAACGGCCTGGACCCTCCGTTATCACTTCATGCAGAATCGTCTTCTGGAGCAGGTAGGTGGTCAGCGTGAACATAACGCCGATTCCCAAAGCGGCCAGGACCGATCGTGCCTGGTTTCCTGGCCGGTACAGATTCGCGAAACCGTGCCGAAAGGTCGACGGAAGACGCCGTCCCCGCCACCTGACCAGGAACCGCATCACGCGCAATAGTAGACCCGCGGCTGCCGTCAGGATGATCAGGCTCACCGTCAGGCCGCCAATGAAGTAGGCTCCCATCTTCCAGGAGTCGCTAAGCCAGACCGTGATTAATCCGAAAGCAATCAGAATCAGAAAGGCTACAGCGAAACTGGCTCGAGCGTCGCGCCAGCGTTCACGCCAGGGCTTCTTGGCGTCCGCCATTTCGCGCCGAAAAACCAGGCTGGGGCGGATGTTGCGTATACCAAGCAGGGGCGGCACGGTAAACAGCAGCGTTGCCAGCACGCCCAGGCACATGCCTTGCAGGCTGAAAGACCAATCGAACGTCACTTCGGGCAGCATCTCGAACACCTGCTTGATCAGCAGCGGGAATGCCCGTTGCACCACTGCGCCGATTGCCACGCCGATGAGGCCGCCCGCAATGCCCAGCCACAACGTCTGCAGCAGGTAGATCTGCATGATCTGATTCGAGCGCGCACCCACCGCCTTCATCACGGCAATGGTGTCCATCTTCTGCTGCAGGTGCGAGTACATGGCCATGGCCACACCCAGCGAACCGACGATCAGCGCAATGAGGCTGATCAGGCTCAGGAAAATGGTTGCGTTATCGATGCCGCGCGCCACCGCCGCATCACCATCGCGGAAATCGCTAATAAACGTATGTGGCAGCGCATCCTTCAACTCGTCCTTCAGTTTGTCGACGTTCACGCCCGGGTTGAGCTTGAACAGAAAACGCTGTGCGGCGCGGCTGCCGAACTGGATCAGGCCGCTTCGCTCCAGACCGCTGCGGCTGATCAGCACGCGCATGCCCGGGCCAAAGCCAGACGCCAGCCGGTCTGTCTCGGTCACCAGCGTTCCCGCGATTAAGTAGTTCTTGCCGCCTAGCCGCAGTTGATCGCCGGGCTTCAGCTTGAGCCGCAGTAACAGCTCGGGGTTCACCAAGGCCGTGTCGTCCTTCAGCAGCGTTGCCAGCGGCTCCTTGGGCTCGACCACCAGCTCGCCATACAGCGGATACACCGACGGATCTACCGCCTTCACCGAGACCATCTGCGGCACGCTCGAATGATCGGAGCCCGCCATGGAAATGGTCTCCGTCACGCGGGTCATTACGCCGCGCTTGCTCGCTGCGAGCTGAACCTTCTTAAGCTGCTCTTCCGTCGGGGCATTCCATACCTGCGCCTGAAGGTCGGCCGCGATGAGCTGCTTCGCGTTGCGCAACAGCATGCTCTTGAAGGCGAGCCCGAATCCCTTCACGCCGCTGAGCGCGCCCACACCGACAGCCACGGCCAGCACAACAAACAGGAACTTCGCCGGGGCCGACCGCAGTTCACGCCATGCGATTTTGGCGCTTGTGCTGAAGAACACCGTCACGCTCCTACCGGCTTGGCCGCCAGCTCATCGCTCACGATCCGTCCGTCGCGAAGCAGGATTACGCGATCGGCATACTGCGCCAGTTCCCGGTCGTGGGTCACGAGGACTAACGTGGTCTTCTCTTCGCGGTTCAATTGCAGCAGCAGTTCAAGCACATGCTGACCGTTGGCGCTGTCCAGATTGCCGGTGGGTTCGTCCGCCATGAGGATGGGCGGCCTCGTGATGAAGGCGCGCGCCAGAGCCACGCGTTGTTGTTCGCCGCCCGAGAGCTGTATCGGGTAGTGGTGGCCGCGATTGCTGAGCCCGACGCGCTCCAGCAACTCGTCTGCTCGCGCTTCGTTATCGCCCTCCAGTCCACTGAGTTCGGCCGGCAAAAGAATGTTCTCCTTCGCGGTCAGCGTCGAGACCAGCTGGTAGGACTGGAAGACGAAACCGATCTTCCGTCCACGCACCCGCGCCAGCTGATCTTCACCCAGATTCGTGATGTCAGTTTCGTCGAGCACAATGACGCCGGAGGTGACGGTATCCAGTCCGGCCAGTAACCCGAGCAGCGTGCTCTTGCCGCTGCCTGAGGCGCCCATCACAGCGAGGAATTGCCCTTGCGGAACGGAGAACGATATGCCGCGCAGGATATCAACCACGTTGGAACCGTTGTTGATGCTCTTCACGACTTGGCGCACGTCAATTACCGTGCGTGGTGTGGGGGAACTCGGGTCAAATGACATGCGTATCGATAAGATGAGAGCGGATGCGGCCTTTCTTCATTCTTGCAACATGTCTTTTCTTGACCCTGCCGCTGGCGCTCGTTTCCACCAGTTGTTCGTCAAAAAAAGATACTGCCGCTACTACCCAAGAACGTGCGGAAACGCCGGAAAGTTCCGATAAACCGGCCGATCCGCCGTCGACGCAGTCCCCGTCCCAAGACGCGAGGCCTGTGGTTGTCACGTTTGGGGACAGCCTCACGCAGGGCGTCGAAGGCAAGAGCTATCCGGCGTTTCTTCAGGATCTGCTTGACGAGCGGGGTTACCACTACCGAGTGGATAACCAGGGCGTCAGCGGCGACACTTCGACAGACGGCCTGGCGCGCATCGGAAACGTCATCGCGGCAACGCCGGCCGTCGTGGTGTTGGAGTTCGGCGGCAATGACGGCTTGCGCGGGGTGCCGATCGAAAACACTCGCCAGAACATCGCAGAGATGATCACTCAACTGCAGGCGGCAAAGATTCCACTGGTTCTGGCCGGCATCACGCTGCCTCCGAACTACGGGCCCGATTACGTCAAGCCCTTTACGGCCATCTACCCGGACTTGGCAAAGAAATATAAAGTGCGCTTGATGCCTTTCCTGTTGGTGCATGTTTTCGATAAACCGGGCTTAATGCGATCCGACGGCATCCATCCAACAGAGCCGGGGAATCGCATCGTGGCGATGGACGTATTCGACCTGATCCAGCCCATGCTTAAGCCTGCCGGCAAGCGAAACTCACTATAATCTGCTTCTGGAGCAATATACGTTACGGACGCCGCCACTCGGCTCTCAGAATTGGCTGACAAGGCAGCCAAGGGTGAGAAGATAATTTTCGTAAAAGGAAACGGTTCTAGATACTGGAAATCAGTGATGTGAGTGGCCGGCCGATCGTGCGCGAACCAGGCACCAGCGAGCCGGGTTGGATGTCGCCCGACTTTGACGCTCCGCACGAGGATTTTGAAGACTGCAGTCAACGTCCGGCCTTGTTAGTTCGTTTACGTTAAAAGTTCACAGTCAACGCCCGAACATCAGAAAGACATCGTAACAAAGGTGATCAGTTCGAAAAGCGGCGGCCCAGATATTTGCGCGATACCAAAACTTGTTTCCGTAGACATATGATAAGCGTCGTGTCGGCGGCATCTTGCCAGTCGAGATTGCAAGTGGCGCTGATTACTGATACGAAAGTCCACAATAGAAGAGGCAATACAAAGTATCGTTTCATTTCGTTTCATTAGTCTCGCCTCAACGACTGTATCCCAGCCAATCAAATTGTTTGTGTATCCGGCTCTTAGCAATTGTTGAGCAAGCCATAAATTCGGGCCAAAACAACACAACAAGTTTTGTTTATCATCTGGGAGTTCAGTTTGCTTTTGCAAGTACTGAAGTGCAGCTATGTACTCTCCCTTTGCCAAAGCTGCGCGACCCAGTGCATCATTTAAAGACGTGATGTATAGCCCCACATCCATAGATGCTTTGCAGATTCTTCATCAAGAACAGCTTGAAGCCTCGTTGCAATCGAAACAGCTTGAGTAATAGACCCTTGACCTTTGGCAAGTGGATCATCGAGTGATATTGAGAGGGCGAGTGAGCGATCTTCCAATTCCGTTCCTGGTTTTGCATTGTTTTGCATTAACATTAGCTGCGCGTGTTTCTGTTCGGCCCGGTACGTATTGGCGAGTGTGTCGATCATCCTTCTAATCTGAAGCCGGACATCCGCTTCTGACGCCGGTATCAATCGCCGCCAGGAGTTTATCCGCGAGTGGCAGTAACGGGGTGGTCGCAGCCGGAGCCAAGTGGAAGGACGAAGGAGGGTCTTGGCTCACCTTCGGGACGTTCTCATGCAGGTCTTTGGCTTTAGGCGACCCAGCCACGACGAGGTTCATCTCACCGATTTGTGCAAACGCGAGTTCGTAATTCCCAACGGTTAGATCGTTTTTCAGTGAGAGCGCTTCCGTCCGTAGTTCCTGCGACTGCGCGTTCGTTATGGTCTGTGTGAAGCCCGGTATGGAACAGATGAGCAAGAACAAAGCGGATAGACGCATGGACCTTTCCCTCTGGGCCGAGAGAGTATCATCAATGGTCTAACGTTTGCAAATAAAACGGTTTCACAATGAAAAGGTTTCACAGGGGCGCGCATCAGGGGCCTTAGCCTCAATACTCTTCACTTAACAAACATTTCTATGATATTCTGTTCTAGAGCGCAGCCTCTCCTAGGGGTCACTCATGAACGAAACGAGGTTGGAATCAACCACTCTGCGGGCACTTGCGTACGATGGCCGCCGCGGGATTTTGCAACTGGAGTTCCGCACCCGGGCCATCTATCATTACTACGGCGTTCCTGCGGCGGTCTATGAAGCTCTGCTGGGCGCTCCTTCCAAAGGCAGCTACTTCAATCGGGTTATCCGGGGACGCTTTCCCTATTCTTTGTGCGCAAGTGCGCAAACCGGCTTGGCGGGGAAGGACTGATGTCACGCACAGTGGCTTCATTACCCGCTGGCAGCCGCATTACCGACTACATCAGTCTGGGCGTGGTAGCCAAAACCTTTCCGCTGGAAAAGATTCGTGTGGCGCTGGCGGCGACGGGGAAAGAGAGTGTGCGGCAGCGCGACCTGCCGGCGCATGTGGTCGTGTATTACGTGATCGCGCTGGCGCTGTACATGCAGTCGTCGTATCGGGAAGTGCTGCGTTGTCTGCTGGAAGGAATCCAGTGGCTGGTGGAACCCGCGGCGGGAATCAATGTGGCTGGTAATTCAGGGATCTCGCAGGCGCGAACCAGACTGGGATGGGAGCCGGTGCGGCAACTGCACGATGAAGTGGTCAGGCCGGTCGCGGTGGCGGCGACGAAGGGCGCATGGTATCGAGCGTGGCGTCTGATCAGCGTTGACGGCAGCACGCTGGATGTCGCCGACGAGAATGGCAACCACGAAGCGTTCGGGCGTCCGGGAGCCAGCCGCGGGGAGAGCGCCTATCCAAAGATCCGCTTCGTATCGCTGGTGGAGAACGGTACCCATGTCCTTTTCGGCAGCCGACAAACCGCGTTCGACGAACTCAAGACTCATCTGCGGGGCGCGCATATCGTGCTCCGCAGTAAAACGCCGGATCTGGTACGGCAGGAGTTCTATGGTCTGCTGATGGCACATTTCGCCGTGCGCGGCCTCATGCACGAAGCGGCGCTGCGTGTCGATAAGGATCCCGACCGACTGTCCTTCCTCCACGCCGTGCGCGTTGTCCGCCGCAAGATGGCCGCCTTCGGCGCCATTCCCCCCTCGGGGTCGAAAAGAGTTCCATAACGCGGTGCTGGACGAGATCCTCGACGAGTCTGCCGCTTCCAGCCGCAATCGTCGCAATCCCCGAGGGGTCAAGCGCAAGATGAGTAACTTTCCCCTGCGCCGCGGCTACAAGCGTTCGCCACTCAGCGACATCTCCGCAGCCATTAGGATCGTTAAGTGAAGAGTATTGGGCCTAGGCCTACCTTTCGCTGAGCAAGCATTTTGCAGCTGAGAGCGAGTGAGCAAAATGCCGCTCGCGGGTTTGTAAAGATTCTGAGTTACCAGGTGAAGAGTACGGGGTTAAGTCCTTCGCCGCGCGCTACTATGTCCAGATGAAAGCTTCGGCGGCCCGCCGGAAAAATGGCTGATACTGTACCCGAACCTATCGCCGAAGAGACGGTGACCGGTTATTTGAAGCGTGAGCTGGGTCTGCGCGACCTGGTGCTGTTCAACGTCGCCGCCGTGTTGAGCATGCGCTGGATCGCGGCTGCGGCTCATGCGGGGTCCGGATCGCTTTTCCTCTGGGCGGCCGCAGCCATTCTGTTTCAGGTTCCTATCGCACTCACCGCCGCGAACCTGGCCCGGCGATTCCCCCAGGAGGGTGGTCTGTACATCTGGACTCGCGAGGCCTTCGGTCCAGGCCATGCCTTCGCCAGTGGCTGGTTCTACTACATCAGTAACTTGTTTTGGATACCCGGCTTGATCGTAGCCAGCATCGGGATGGTGACCTACTCGTTCAGTACCCGATTAGTGCCTTACGCCGAGGATGCTCGTTTTCTGCTGCCGGCGGCGCTGTTGCTGCTGGGAGCCATCGCGTTCACGAACTACGTTGGTCTGCGTGTCGCGAAGTGGGTGGATAATCTGGGCGGGATTGGCGCATACATTATCTGGAGCGTTCTGGTTTTGTCGGCAATTGTGTTTCTCATAAGCCACAAGCCGGCAACGCACTTCGAGCTCTTTCCCTCGCTGGACCTGAATAAGCTCAATTTCTGGTCGCAGCTTGCTTTCGGCATGACTGGACTTGAATTAAGTCCTATCATGGGCGGTGAGATTCGCGACCCCCGCCGCACCATGTTTCGCGCCACCTGGATCAGCGCCTTTCTAGTCATGCTCTTCTACATCGTGGGCACCGCGGCTATCCTCGTGTTCATGACCCCGCAGACTACCAGTCCGGTGGTCGGACTGGCGCAGGCCAGCCGCCAAGCGGCTGCAACCATCGGCTGGCAGTGGGTTCCAGTTGTGATCGCGTGCTCCGTTCTTCTCAGCGTCGGTGGCCAGCTTGGTACATATGTCGGCGCCTGCGCCCGTCTGCCTTTCGTTCTCGGCATCGAGAAGTTGCTGCCCGCCTCTTTCGCTAAGCTTCATCCGAAATACGCTACGCCGTACGTTTCCATTCTTGTTTTGTGCGGCGGCGCTGGAATTCTGCTGGTCATCAGCCAGCTGGGGGAGACTTTTCGCGCGGCCTATCAAATCATGGTTGACATGTCCGTCATCACGCTGTTCATCCCGTTCATATATATGTTTGCGTCGGCCTGGAAGTTCGGCCTACGCCTCCCCGCCGCCTCGGGGCTTTCTGTCTCCGCCGTCGCCATCCTGTTTTCGTTTATTCCCACCGAAGATGTGAAGAACGTGTGGCTCTTCGAAACTAAGCTGATCGGCGGCGTCATCCTACTTTCAGCTTGGGCCGCCTATCTGTATCGCCGGTACCGCCGGAAAAGCGCATGAGTTACCCGGATTCCGTGCGCTATCTATACGCATTGGGCAATGAACTCAAGGCCGGTGCGAAGTTCGGCCTGGAGCGCATGCAGGCGCTGCTAGTGGGTCTCGACCACCCCGAACGTCAGCAGCGTTTCGTGCACGTTGCAGGAACCAACGGCAAAGGATCCACGTGCGCCATGATCGCGTCGGCTCTGAGGCAATCGGGCCTCCACACCGGGCTCTACATTTCTCCGCATCTGGTAGACCCCACCGAGCGCATCCAGATTGATGGGCGTCCCATCAGCCCCGATGCTTTTGCCGCGGTGTTCCAGGAAGTTCATCGAGTCGCGGAGCAGCTGATCGATGAGGGCAAAATCGACGCGCACCCCTCTTATTTCGAGACCGTCACCGCAATGGCTTTTCTCGTCTTTCGGGACCGCTCTGAGATGACGGTGCTCGAAGTCGGTTTGGGCGGACGCCTTGATGCCACGAACGTGATCACACCCGAACTCTGCGTCATTACTCCTGTCCACTACGATCACGAATCCTTTCTTGGCAATACGCTGCCCTTGATCGCGGCTGAAAAGGCAGGCATCCTGAAGCCGCACGTGCCCCTCGTCATGGGCCGCCAGGAACCGAGTGCGGAGGCCGTGATCCAAGCGCGCGCCGTGGGATTGAGTTGCCCCGTGAAGAGAGTGGAGGATGTCGCCGTTTCTAAGATCTCGGCGGACGCCTATGGCTCCCGGTTCGCGATAGATGGCGAGGAGTATCGCTGCCCACTGCCGGGACGGCATCAGATTGAAAACGCCGTGGCCGCTATCCTCGCCTGCCGCGAACTGGATCTGGCCTCCAGCGACATCCAAGAAGGGATCGCCCAAGCGAGCTGGCCGGGGCGACTCGAATTCGTGCGGCGGCGCCCCGACTTTGTGCTCGACGGAGCCCACAATCCATCCGGCGCCAGGGCCCTCTCGCAGTATATCCGCGAGTTCTGTCACGACCGGCCGGTATGGCTTGTCTACGGAACCATGCGCGACAAGGCGGTGGAGGAGGTCACCACCCTGCTGTTCCCTCTCGCCGACTGCTTGATACTCACCGCGCCCAGCTTCCCGCGCGCCCTTCGTCCGGAAGCGCTGCTTCATGCCACCGATCATCCGAACGCTACCATCGCCCTGACAGTTGCGGAAGCCATTGACATCGCCGGCCAAGCCCCCCCGGACGCTATCGTGTTGTTCTCAGGATCGCTGTTCCTGGTGGGCGAAGCCCGGGGGTTGCTGGCTAGCTAGCAAGCCGACAAAGAGTGTATTGCATCTTACGTAGCGTCTTGGAATGGCCGGATTGCGCGGCTGCTGGGCGGCACGGGCACGCAAAAAGCCCACTCGAGTTCAATTGATTACGCTGGTTTCGCGTGTTGGGCGTTAGAATCCTTTTAGGGGACGCGGACCTTAATCATAGCCGCGATAAGAGAGCGCACGGGCCATTGGAGCCGCAGCGCCGAACAGGAAGGGAAAAGAGCCGGAGCTGGCTAAATTGCGAGTCCGATGCGAATTCCTTACGGGTGCAGCATGGTATTAACCAAAGAGGAGCTTTCTCATGGCCGGAAGCCTATTCAACGCCCCACAGTCCCCCTTAGACATGGAGGTCACCACAGAGGGTGACACGACGACGGTCTGCTTACGCGGTCGACTGGTGGTTGGCCAGACCGAATCCCTTGAGGGCAAGCTGAAGCCGATGATGCCCACTCATCGGACCATCGTTCTCGATTTAGGCGGCCTCAACCAGATCGACAGCACCGGACTTGGTTCGCTGGTTAGCCTCTGCTTGACCGGGAAACAAATCGGCTGCCAAATCGGACTGAAGAACCTCACCAAGCGGATCAAGGACTTGCTCAGTCTGACGAATATGCTTTCGCTGTTCGGCACCTACGACGAAAAGAGTAAGGGCGTTAACGTAGCCTGATTCGCCTCGCCTAAGGGCGCCAAGCGCATTCCCGCCGGTCGTACTTCCGCTGGCCCGCCAGGCCGTTTCAGACGAGTTCGTACAATAAGCCTTCATGACTCGCCTCCGTGCGGTTCTGTTTACCGCTCCGCTGATCATTCTCTCCACGATCTTTTTCGGCCTCATTAGTGTCGCCATTTCATTCTTTGATAAGACCGGTGATCGGCAAATCCGGATAGCGCGCGCGTGGGCCCGGTCCCTGCTCCTGGTGAGCGGCATTCGGGTCACGGTGGAGGGACTGGAGCACATTCGGCCCGACGGCAGCTACGTACTGGCGTCGAATCATGCCAGCTACATGGATACTCCGGTGGTGATGGCCAGCATCCCGGTGCAATTCCGCTTTCTTGCCAAACGTGGCCTGTTTCAGATCCCGCTGCTGGGAACCCACCTCGGGCAGGCGGGCCACATCCCGGTGCCGCGCTACGACCCGCGCGCTTCCGTGAAGACCATGCAGTTGGCAGCTGAAACCATCGTGCGGCGTCACATTTCGATGCTCATCTTCCCGGAAGGTGGCCGGTCGCTCGATGGCGTGCTTCAGCCATTCAAAGAGGGTGCGTCCTACATCGCGATTCGTGCGGGCGCTCCCATCGTTCCCCTTGTTCTGATCGGGACGCACGAGGTCTTGCCGATGCACTCCTCCATCGTGCGGCCCGGCCGCGTGACGTTACGAATCCTGGCACCCATCGAGACTGCTGCTTTGACGCTGAAGGATCGCGGCCGGCTGACCGAACAACTGCACGAACTGATTGGCAATCAACTGCTGAAATAGCGTTGACCGGCCTTGCCGTTAAGCGCAGTCTGATATGTTGGCGCCAACATGCTGCGTCGAGAATTTCTTGCCTTGGCTGCCGCTTCCGCGCTGCGCGGAATGCCGACTCCAAAGATTCGTGACGTCACCGTCATCACCTGCGCGCCCGGCGGTGTGCGGTTGGTCGTGGTGAAAGTCACCACCGATCAGGATGGGTTGTACGGCTACGGCTGTGCTACCTTCACGCAGCGGGCTGACCTCGTGGTTGAAGCTGTCACCCGCTACCTGAAGCCGTTCTTGCTCGGCAAAACCACGGATCGGATCGATGACCTTTGGCAGGCCATGCATGCTTCTTCCTATTGGCGCAATGGACCGGTGCTGAATAACGCCATCAGCGGGGTGGATGAAGCGCTGTGGGATATCAAGGGCCGCCAGGCAGGCATGCCGGTCTACCAACTACTCGGCGGAAAGTGCCGCGAAGGCGCGACGGTGTATGGACACGCCGCGGGGAGTGAGATCTCCGAGACGATCGACCAAGCGAGACAGTTGATCGCGCGCGGATTCAAGGTCGTCCGGTTACAGGTCGGCATTGAGGGAATGGCCGCTTACGGCGCGTCTGCCTTGAAGAATAACCAATCGGGTACAGCGCTCTATCAGGGATCGGTTTTTGAGCCCGGACCCTATACGCGAAAGACACTGAAGCTCTTTGAGCAAGGCCGCAAGGAACTGGGTGATGAGATCGGGCTTCTGCATGATGTGCATGAGCGCCTTACGCCGCGTATGGCCGTTCAGTTTGCCAAGGATATGGAACAGTTCCGGCTGTTCTTCCTGGAAGATCCACTCGCACCGGAAGACATCGGTTACTTCCGTGAGATCCGCTCGCAATGCGCGACCCCGCTTGCGATGGGTGAGTTATTCAATAACCCGCACGAGTGGTCGCCACTCATTAAGGACCAACTGATCGATTTCATTCGCATCCATGTGTCCCAGGCGGGCGGGCTGACGCCTTGCCGCAAGATCGCCGCAATGGCGGAGATGTGCCAGGTCCAAACAGCCTGGCACGGTCCCCCGGATACGTCGCCGGTAGGTCACTGCGCTAACGTCACGCTGGATGTGGTTGCCTACAACTTCGGAATCCAGGAATGGTCGCCCATGAATGACCAGGTCCGCGAAGTGTTCGACGGCTGCCCCGAGATGAAGGACGGGTACATGTACCCGAACGACAAGCCCGGTTGGGGCGTCGAGGTGAATGAGAACGCAGCAGCCAAATACCCGTTCGGCCATGGGGAATCCGACGAGAGAAAGCGGCTCAACGGAGGCTGGGGCGAAGTGCGCCGTCAGGACGGCACGGTGATTAAGCAGTGATCCATGCGCGACAGTCCATCCCAACAGGAAACCGGGCTCGGCCGGCATTGGGCTAGGCGCGGCGCCCTTTTTCCTGCGCATGTAGCGAAATAGTCGGCCCTCTTGCTTAAACCGTCAGGGCCTTCAAATACGGTACGCTGGCCGCCATCAACGGCAAATCCATTTCGACGAAGTAGTTCTGTACTCCGCCCGTTTTCGCCGCCGTGAAGATCTTCTTCCAATCGAGCGAACCCTCTCCCACCGCTACTATTTTCTTGGTCTCGGCGGACCACCCCTGCACGTGCATCGAAATGAAGCGCCCAGGATACTTCATAAAATAGTCTGCTGCGTCGTATCCGGCGCTAATGGTGGAGACCTGGAACTGAAACTTCACCGCCTTCGGATCCATCAATTCCAGCAGCACGTCATAGGTCCGCTTGCCGTTCACCGTCGTCAGCTCAAAGTCTTCGTTGTGAAGGCCTAGCTGGATGCCGGCCTTGGCGGTCTGATCGCCCATCTTGCTGTATTCATCGGCGGCCTTCTTAACGTCGTCCATCGTCGGTGTCTTGGGCCCACTCAGGCTTGGCACCATCATCTGGGTCAGCCCCACGCCCTTGGCCCACTCGATTCGTTCCGCGAGATTCTTCCTCAATTCGCCGATTCCGAAATGCGAGCTGATACAGCCCACACCCAGGTCGCCCAACATCTTCTTCAGTTCTTCCGGTTTGTATTTCTGGAGACCCTTAAACCCCGAATCGGAATACCCCCACGGCGAGCACAGCTCGATCATCTGGAATCCGTCGCCCGCCAACACTTTGATCGTGCCGGGAAAGTCTTTTTTGATCATGTCCCTGACCGGCCAGGTCTGGCAGCCGATCGGCAGCCCCAGCGGATTCGCGTGCACTCCACGCACGCCCGCAACCAGTAGCCCCGCCGCGCCGGCGTTCGTGAAAAACTCTCTTCTTGAACTCATAGGCATTGCGCCTCCTTAAATGTCTGCAACCAATCTATGCCACTGGCTCTGAGCTCGTTCGCCAGTCGCCGGTATTCTCTCACAACCCGCCCCTGCGCTACTTACTTCGCGCCGACCGCCGTGTCCGCCTGATAAACACGAACCCAATCTACAAGCATGGTTTGCGGAAACGCCGTTGTCGCATCCGGCGGCCCTGGCCAATCACCACCGACGGCGAGGTTCAGCAAGATCCAGAAGGGATGATCAAAAACCCATTTCGAGTCGGCCGGAAGATTCGCGGACGTCATCTCAGCGTACTTTTGCTGATCCACATAAAAGGCCAGCGAATTGGGTTTCCACTCCAAGCCGAAGACATGGAAATCATCCGACAAGGGCGCCCCCCCGTTTAGAACATATTTGCTGGTGAGGGCTTGTCCGGCAAAAAAACCCGGGCCGTGTATCGTGCCATGTACGGTCGAGGGCTCCTTGCCGATATTCTCCATCACATCGATCTCGCCGCAGGCCGGCCAGCCCTCGGCTTCCATGTCGTTCCCCAGCATCCAGAATGCGGGCCAGATTCCTTGCCCTTTGGGCAGCTTCATCCGCGCCTCAAGCTTGCCGTACTGGAATTCAAATTTCCCCTGGGTCTTGATCCGGGCCGACGTGTAGCCCGATGGTGTCTTGATGGCTCGGATGACCAGGTGGCCGTCCCCGTCTTGAAAGACGTTCTCGCCGCTGTTCGTATACTTCTCGAGTTCGTTATTTCCCCATCCGGTTGCACCCAGGTCGTAGATCCACTTCGACGAATCCGGAGGCGTGTTCGCCCGGGCGTTGAACTCATCGCTCCACGTCAGCTTCCAGCTGGTCTGCGCCGAACCGGACGCAGCCGCAAACAGGAACAACACCAATCCACAAGTCAGTTTCACTGGTGCCCTCATTCTTCCTGGACAACCTGATTCTCCTACTTCGCACTGGCTATTGTCGCTTACGGGAAGTGATTAGACCGTTTCAGCGGGAGCCAGAGACATACCGGGCCGGCGACATGTTCAAGGGTGTGTGCCGCCCAGCCCTCGCTTCAGAATAGTGCCAATCCCCACCGTCACCATCGCAACTTCCAGTAGCCGGCCCGCTGTGATCTCCGCCAGAGCTGTCCAGCGGCACCAGCCAGGCGCCTCGTATTGAGGAGTTCCCTTCACCATCGTGCTGAGGCTAAAGTAGAACATCTCAACGAGCGGCCACGACTCGCCCGGCGTGTACAACGCGATTTTGTCTTTCGTCAAGTTCCCCTTTCCGCTTTGAATCAGCGCCAGGTACACCATCGTAAAGGCAACACTGCTCACCAAGAACACGATGGGAAACGCCACGAGCGCGGTTAGTAGCGTGGCGTCCGGAGAAAGTACGTAGTTCGCGAGTAGCTTGTAGGGAAGCAAAAGAGGCCAGACGATCACCGCACAGAGGACCGCCCAGGCGCCCAGCACCGACCCAACAGCGGCTACGATCACGAGGTACAACCACTTCCACCAGCTGGTTATAAAGATCAAGTCGAAAGGTCCGGTCATCGGGAGACGCAGAAGGACGAAAAAAGCCAAGATGATGCCCGAGACTGCGATCAGTTCCAAGTACCGATAGATCCGATCCCACGTGACAACTTGAATCCCCAATTTGATGACAGCGGCCCAGACGCCCAGCATGATCAGGAGCCCAAGTACCGGCGCGGCTAAGAGCTGGATTCGAAGAGGGGAGTAGACAAAGTCGCACCTCGTTCCCGTCTATCCTAGAACAGATTTGCCTCCTCTTCTATCGAACCAGAAGGCACACCCAGCCTAATGCAGGCCTGCCATCGCCTCATTGAGGCCTTTGAAGACGGCATCATAATGCCCGCTCTCGGCCGCAAATCGCAGCCGCTTCACGTTCTCCACGCAGATCTCTGTCGCCATTGGCTGCGTTTTCAGGATCTCCATCGTCTCGGCAATAAACTTCTCCAGTGGCATCGCACGCGGGTCGGAGGCGCCACTCATCAGGTCGGTGGCCACATAAGGCGGGATCACTTCGATGACCTCGATGCTGGTGCCGTTTAGCTGATAGCGCAGCGACTCCGTATAGGAGTGGATCGCGGCCTTCGTGGCGCAATACGTGGCCGTCGGGGCCATCGGCACAAAGGCCAGCCCCGAAGAGACATTCATAATCACCGACTGAGGCTGCTTCTTGAGGTACGGCATCAGCGCCGCCGTCAAACGGATCGGGCCCAACAGGTTGGTCGCAATCGTGGCTTCCGCATCGGCCACATCCTCCTGCTGTGCCTGCAAATTCTCCAGGCGCATGATGCCGGCATTATTGATGAGCACATTTAGCGCCGGGTACTGGGTTGCCACTTCGGCGGCGAACCGCCGGATATCGGCGGGGTCGATGATGTCGAGCGGCAAGGAACGCATACCAGAGTTAGCGGCGGTTGTCTCTGCAAGCGCCTGTTTCCGGCGCCCGGCGATGATGACCTGGTTTCCCAGCGCGTGAAAAGCTTCTGCCAGCCCGCGGCCAATGCCCGACCCGCCTCCCGTAATCAGAATCGTATTTCCGGTCGTTCTCATAGTGATTATTTGCCCCTCTAGTGCGAACTTAGCAGCCTGTCGGCATCACGCAGGTTTATGAATCTGCCGGATTATCTCGACGTGCAAATGAGCCACGCCCGAGTCTCGCTGAATGACATCGGAGTAGTGCTCGCCAAAGCCGTGATTGGCTTCTTCTGGGTTCAGTAGAATACCAGCTCGGGAGATGAGTTGCCGGAAATCGTCGGTGTCGGCCAGATCGCGCGCGGCAAGCGTTTCGTCGATCTCCACAACCAGAGCGGTCATCGGCTTCAGCCATGCGAACCAGGAGTCGCCAATCAGCAACTGCAGGAATGCACTCGGAGACGCGATTGGACCATGGACTTTCTCATACAGAGAGCGTTCCGAATCGAGCAGCGCTTTGTGAAGCCGTAGCAGGCTGTTCCTTATGTCGATAAGCTGCTGTCGGAGAGGGTCGCTGGTCGGACCGAGGAAGGACATGAACTATTAGGGTAGCCCGTGGCAAGGCACGCGACAAGCGAACTGCGGGGACCGACAGCGCCCGGCTCCAAAACGCGAAGCCTACTTCTTAGCCGAAGCGGACTGCTGCTCCAACTCGGTGATGCGCTGCCGGGCCATATCCGCGTTCTTCCCCTCGGATACGAAGGTCAAATAAGAACGCAAGTGCTGCATCTCCGACGTATAGTCCGCGCGGCTGGCGCAGGCGGTGGCGAGGATCAATTCCGCCATCGGAAACCGGTGTCCGGAATCAAGCTTGACGGTCTCTTGTGCACTCTTACCCGCCTGCTCATATTGGTGCAAGCTCCAATAGCCAAGTGCGTTAAAGTACCACGAACTGGGGAGTTCGACCGGGTCTAAGGCGATTGCCTCGCCACTGTATTTGATGGCATCGTCCCATTTCCCTTGCAAGGCGCTGATCTGAGCGAGGTGGTCATAGGGGCTGGCATATTTTGGATCGGCCTTGCTGGCCCGCAAAAAGGCCTCCTCAGCTTCCGCAAAGCGGTTCTCGGATTGGCGAATCCTCCCCATCTCAAACCACGCTGAAGCATATTGCGGGTAAATGTCGACAGCGCGAACGAATCCGGCTTCGGCCGGCCCAAAATCGCCTTTGCTTTCTTGCTGCAGCGCTTTTTCGTAGGCTTTTAGGGCCGGTTTGGGAGCCATCGCAGAACTCAAGTTGATGGTGCTCCCCTTCACGTCGCCCAAACGGTGCAGAATCAAGGTCCCGATGTCCGGGTTGTCCAGAGGCTTGCGATTCGCCAAGCTGAAACGATCGGACCGGTAACCCGGATACACGGCTTGCAAGTCACATCGGTTGAGGGTGCGTTCTGTCACGGCCGTGCCGCTTTGAATCGGCGTTTTGTTCGCCAACGGCGAGTTCATGCCTGGGCTGGACGTAGTGCTCGTTGAAGGCGCTAAGCCGCCCAGAGGTCCGTTGTCATCATTTGAAACACTGGCATCCTGGACAATGCTGCGGCTGTCGCCGATCTTGAAGCTGAATCGCCCCTTCGCATCGGTGTGTGCCTCGATATGTGAGTTCATTTCACACACGCGTTCTATGCTGATGTCCGCGTTCGGTGAAGTGCCGTCATCGAAGGCCACCCGGCCTGAAATGAAAAACATCTCGCGAGAGTTGTCCAAGGTGCTTGGGGCCCCGGCATTTATGCCGGGATTGAGCGTCGGCGTTGGGGCGGACGGAGGCCCATTCATTGGCGTTCCCGTCTTGCTTTGGCCGGACAAAGAGACACCAAAAACAACGGCCAGCACGGCGGGAAGCAAAAGAAAACGGCAGCGAGAAAGGACAGACATGATAGTCCCTCAGGTTATTCAAGTCTGGCATAAGTTGAGCCAGCCTGGAAACCGCTCAGGTGCGGACCCGCAACTTGGGTTCGTCGGGAAGCACCGCAACCTGCAGTTTTTCGAGTAGCCGTTGCGGGTCGTCATCGACGGTGAGGTAGCCGCGGTGCCGCTGCTGCAGCAGGCCTTCGCGAACCTGATGATCGAGCATTGCCAGGAAATGGTCGTAATAGCCGGCAACGTTGAGTAGGCCCACTTGCTTGCGGTGGATGCCCAGTTGGGCCCAAGTCAGAATCTCGCACAACTCGTCTAGCGTGCCAAACCCTCCGGGTAGAGCCACGAATGCATCGGAGAGATCGGCCATTCTGGCCTTTCGCTCATGCATGGAGGCGACTACGTGGAGTTCGGTCAGGCCGGTGTGCGCAATTTCCCGCTCCACGAGTGCCACCGGCATCACGCCGACCGCCCGACCGCCGCGCCGCTAGCGCCGCGTCAGCAACCGTTCCCATCAGGCCCACGCACCCACCGCCATACACCAGTTCGATGCCTTGCGCGGCAAGCAGATGGCCCACTTGTCGAGCGGCGTTCCGGTACGCCGGGTCGACGCCGTAGCTGGAGGCGCAGAAGACGCACACACTTCTGAATCGACGCGATGGTGTTTCCTCCGCCATGCAACGGGGTTCAGCGCGCAGGCCGGCGCCGCACTTCGGCAGGCCGTTTGTTTTCGGGCTTCGAGGTTGGCGCTAGTGGCGAAACCTGCACGACGGGAATCAAGGAATTATTGCTTTCCGTCGTCCGGGGAGTGCTCATGTGGTGCGAGAATTCCTGGTTCAGGTTCGCCACGAAGCTCTCGATCTGAGCCTGCATCGCTTCCATTTTCTGCCGCATGTTGAGGATGATCTCGACACCGGCCAGATTGACACCCAGTTCTCGGGTGAGTTTCAGAATCACTTCCAGCCGTTCCAGATCCTCGTCCGTGTAGAGGCGCGTATTCCCATCGCTGCGCGATGGAGCATAGTAACCCTTCCCGCTCATACAGGCGCAACGTCTGGGGATGAATCTCATACTGCTCAGCGACCGCCGAGATCATGTAGGCCGCTTTCCCTTTCGTCTTCGCCATCGTTCAATCCCTTTCAGCGCCTGCTGCGTCAGCTTACTGCAGCACCCCACACCGGGCGACGCAAGAAAACCCTATACTTGACTCCACATCTCCGAGCGCACGTCTTCCGTTTGGACCTGCGCAAGTTCGCGCAGCAGTTCCTTGGTCCGCTCGTCATTGACCTTGGGGGCTCGCAGAACCACCTCGACAATCTCATCGCCCGCGCACGTTCTTTCGCGCGTTGAAGACGCCCTTATCGCGCAGCCGGAACTTCTGTCCGTTCTGCGTTCCCTGCGGGATCTTGAGCAGCGCGCGGCCATCGATGGTAGGCACTTCAATCTTGGCCCCGAGCCCGGCTTCAGTCACCGTCAGAGGCACCTGGATTTCAATCGTGTCACCATCGCGCTTAAAGAACGGATGCTCTTCAACACGAATGGTGATGTACAAGTCGCCGGACGGACCACCACCCGTGCCGGCGTTCCCTTTGCCGGCGACCCGCAGCCGCGAGCCGGCCGTGACGCCTGCGGGAATTCGCACTTCCACCGTGTCCGGGCGTGTGACACGGCCTTCACCGCGGCAGGTCGGGCAAACGTTCTTGAGACGGCCCGTCCCGTCGCAGCGCTGGCACCGTAAGTTGAACTTCATGGCTCCAGCCAGCTGTGAAACCGTACCTGTCCCATCGCACTCCGGACACACCGCCACTGCACCGCCCGAGGAGCCAGTCCCGCCGCAGGTTTCGCAGACTTCCTGACGGGTGATATTGAGCTTGACCTGCGTGCCTCGAATCGACTGCCAGAAGTCGATGGCCAAGCCGTATTCCAGATCGGCTCCTTGTTCGGGCTGCATGCTGGCCGGCCGGTTTTTGTTGCCTCCGAAGAACTGGCTGAAAATGTCTTTGAAGTTCGTCCCGCCGGCACCACTGCCGCCGCTGTACCCCTCGTACCCGCTTGCGCCGCCCTGGTTCTGCTGGCGAAACGCCTCACTAAAATCGAACCCTTCGAAACCCATACCGCCCGGACCCGCGCCTGGGCCGCCGCCTGCGTTGGGAGGAATGTTGTCGGCGTAGAAACCGTACTGATCGTAGATCTTGCGCTTCTTGTCGTCGCTCAGAACGTCGTAAGCCTCCTGAACCTTTTTGAAGCGATCCTCGGATGATTTGTCGCCGGGATTCAAGTCCGGATGATGTTTGCGCGCAAGCCGACGGTAGGACTTGCGAATCTCGTCGCCCGCGGCGCCCTTGGAGAGGCCCAGTGTTTGATAGTAATCCTGTTTCGATGCCATTAGAAAGACTCACACCCGGAAGCCCACAGGCTGCCCGCCGCGGCCTGCAATTCCCTTGCGCGTTAGCTCCTCAAAGAACACACTTGCTCCCTAAACCAGAAGCGGCGGCTTCCGGTAGCCGCCGCTTCCATCGATTCAACTACTTTGTAGCCCGGCTACCTTCGGCTATTTCTTGTCGTCGACGTCCACAAACTCGGCGTCAACCACATTGTCTTTGGGCTTCTCATCGGTCGGAGCGCCAGGCTGGCCCGCCGCGCCGTTGGCGCTGGTGCTCTGCGTCTTGTACATCGCCTCGGCCAGTTTGTGGCTGGCTTGGGTCAGCTTGTCGGTAGCGGCATTGATTGCATCAGACCCACCCTCGGCCAAAGCCTTCTTCATGTCGGCGAGAGCGGCCTCCACGTCCTTGGCGTCGGATTCGGAGATCTTGTCGCGATGGTCCTTCAACATCTTTTCGACTTGATAAGACAAAGCGTCGGCACGATTCCGGGACTCGATTTCGTCCTTCTTCTTGCGATCGTCGGCCGCGTTCGACTCGGCGTCGCGCGCCATCTTCTCAACCTCGTCCTTGCTCAGGCCCGAGGAAGACGTGATGGTGATCTTCTGTTCGTTATTCGTGGCGCGGTCCTTCGCCGTGACATTCAGGATGCCGTTGGCATCGATATCGAACGTCACTTCGATCTGTGGGATGCCGCGTGGTGCCGGCGGTATGCCGACCAGTTGGAAAACGCCGAGCAAGCGGTTATCGCGAGCCATGGCGCGTTCGCCTTGGTGGACCTTGATTTCGACCGACGTCTGGCTGTCAGCCGCGGTAGAAAAGACTTCGCTCTTGCGAGTCGGAATGGTCGTGTTCCGCTCGATCAGCTTGGTGAATACGCCGCCCAGTGTTTCGATGCCGAGCGAGAGTGGGGTAACGTCCAACAACAGGACATCTTTCACTTCGCCGCCTAGCACGCCACCCTGGACAGCCGCGCCGACCGCGACCACTTCGTCGGGGTTCACGCTCTTGTTCGGCTCCTTGCCGAACAAATCGCGAACCATTTGCAGCACTTTCGGGATGCGCGTTGAGCCACCAACCAGCACCACTTCGTCGATCTGCGGCGGGCGTGACACCCGCGTCGGCAAGCGCCTGTTTGCAGGGGCCCACCGTACGCTCGAGAATATCGGCGATCATCTGCTCAAAGCGAGAACGGGTCAGCTTGACATTCAAGTGCTTCGGACCGCTGGCATCGGCTGTCAGGAACGGTAGATTGATGTCGGTCTCGAGCAAGGTCGAGAGCTCGATCTTCGCTTTCTCAGCCGCTTCCTTTAGCCGCTGCAGCGCCATCTGGTCTTTCGAGACATCGACGCCCTGGTCCTTCTTGAACTCCTGAACCAGCCAGTCGATGATGCGTTGGTCGATGTTGTCGCCGCCCAGGTGGGTATCGCCGTTGGTGGACTTCACCTCAACCACGCCGTCGCCCACTTCCAGGATGGAGATGTCGAACGTTCCGCCGCCGAAGTCGTAGACCGCGATGGTCTCGTCCTTCTTCTTGTCGAGTCCATAAGCAAGCGCAGCTGCCGTCGGCTCGTTGATGATGCGCATCACTTCCAGGCCCGCGATTTGACCGGCATCCTTGGTGGCCTGCCGCTGCGCGTCGTTGAAGTAGGCAGGCACCGTGATCACCGCTTTGGTGACCTTCTCGCCGAGGTAGGCTTCAGCCGCTTCCTTCAGCTTCGTCAGGATCATGGCCGAGATCTCGGGCGGAGAATACTTCTTGCCTTGAATCTCGATCCGGGCGTCGTTTCCGTCGCCCCGGACCACCTTATAAGGCACCAGCTTCATTTCCTCGCTGACTTCGTCGTAGCGTCGCCCCATGAAGCGCTTGATCGAATAAACGGTGTTTTCCGGATTGGTGACGGATTGGCGCTTGGCCACCTGGCCAACCAGACGCTCCCCATTTTTCGAAAACCCAACTACCGAAGGCGTGGTGCGCCCACCCTCCTGGTTGGGGATAACGGCGGGCTGGCCGCCTTCCATGACGGCTACCACCGAGTTCGTGGTTCCGAGGTCAATTCCGATAATCTTGCTCATTTAAGAAACCCTCCGCCAATCCGGGAGGGTCGTATAGGGCACCCTCGACGGTCGACTATTGTTTAGCACGTTCCCATTATCAGACTTGAGTGTTTCTTTGTCAAGTTCGCTGGGCTAGTTTTTTACAGGCTATATAACCGACTGATTATAAGCTGTTAAGACCGTCAGACCCGGAATAAATCTGCGCGCCACGACTGGATGGACTTCTTGATTTCCTTGGGAGGCAGCTGCTTGGTGGCGGCAGCTTCAGCCAAAGCAGGGAGCTCGCCGTCCGAGGCAAACCGGAGCGCCACCAACTGGGCCTCCGTCAGCTTAGGGATGAGAGGACGCTGGCCGTCGGAGAGCAGCCGTTCCAACCGAAGCCGTTCTTCGATCCGGATGATCCGGTCTTGCGCCTTGAGGGGATAGGTTCGGGCTTTGAGGGCAGCCAGGACCAAAGCCAGGCTAACCAACAACATCCAGGTGGTTTGGGGACCGGGGTGCCGGATCACCATGATCACCGCCATGACCAGGCTTGCGACGATAAGTGGCAGTAAAACAAAGTGATAGGGCGGATCAAGCCGCGTGTGATTAGAGAGACTCTGTTCAGTTGTTTGGGCCATAGGTACCTTATCCTATACCAGAAGCAGCCGATGGCGGCTCCGATCGCCAATTCGTAGCCGATCGGAGGGCGGGTCTCCGACGTCTCCGACCCGCAATCGATGCCGCGTCGATTCTCTGGCGTCTCGACGGCCCTTTTCCGCACAACTCCTACTCGTGCAGCAGCGCCTGCATCGGATCCATGCTGGCAGCCCGCCTGGCCTACCCCGATTCGACGCACGTCAGCAAAGATGTTTCGCCCAGAACCATCGCCTGTAACTCGCGCGCTAGCTAGCGCCCCCGAGAGCCACCCGAATCCCGATTTCATTCGTACGCCGGGGCGCCACTTCGCTGGCGCGGGCAATACCCGAAGCTCATCGCGTGTATGCTGGCGGTAGCCTGAGGCAACCGCTAATGCAAACCATCATCGAACCGTTCCGCATCAAAAGCGTCGAGCCCCTCCGGCACACCACGCTGGATCAGCGAGAGGGTTACCTTCGCGAAGCCGGATACAACCTGTTCGGTATCCGTGCCCGCAACATCCTCATTGATCTGCTCACGGATTCCGGTACGAGTGCCATGTCCACCGAACAATGGGCGTCGCTGATGCGCGGCGATGAGTCGTATGCCGGCAGCGAGAGTTTCTATCGCCTGCGCCGCGTGGCCGATGACCTGACAGGGTTCCGGCACATGCTTCCTACCCATCAGGGCCGCGCCGCGGAACGCATCCTCTTTACCGTGCTCTGCAAACCGGGCCACGTGGTGCCATCGAATACCCACTTTGACACCACGCGGGCCAATATTGAGTTCACGGGCGCGAAGGCCGTCGACCTGCCCATTCCCGAGGCTGCCGACACGCAACTCCGGCTCGACTTCAAAGGCAACATGGACGTGATGGCGCTGGAAGCCTTGATTGCCCGCGAAGGCGCCGCGCACATTCCGCTGGTGATGCTCACCGTCACCAATAACTCCGGCGGCGGCCAGCCGGTGTCGATGGCGAACATCGAGGCGGTAAGCCGTCTGAGCCGAAGTCATGGGATCCCGTTCTATCTCGACGCCTGCCGCTTCGCCGAAAACGCCTGGTTCATCCACGAACGCGAACCCGGGTACGCCGATTGGACGCCCAAACAGATTGCGCAGAAGATGTTTTCCTTCGCCGATGGCTGCACGTTCTCCGCCAAGAAAGATGCTTTCGCCAACATTGGTGGATTCCTTTCCACCAATGACGGCCGCCTCGCTCAACTCGAAAACAACCTGCTGATTCTTACCGAGGGCTTCCCCACGTACGGCGGCCTGGCCGGCCGCGATCTCGACGCCATTGCAACGGGCCTCGAGGAAGTGCTGGAGCCGGACTACCTGCATTACCGGATCGCGTCCACCGGCTACTTGGGCCGCAACATCGCCGACCGCGGCGTGCCCATCGTCGAGCCGCCCGGCGGTCACGCCATTTATATTGACGCGGGCCGCATGCTGCCGCATATCCCGACAGCGCACTTTCCCGGACAGGCATTGGCCGTTGAGTTGTACAGGCACGCCGGCATTCGCAGTGTGGAGATCGGCTCATTCATGTTCGGCACCTCTGCCCAGCACGAACTGCTGCGCCTGGCGATCCCCCGCCGCGTGTACACCCAGAGCCACATCGATTACGTGGTGGAGGCCATTCTCGAACTGAATGCTCGGAAGAGTGCGATCCGCGGCCTCGAGATTGTCGAAGAGCCGCCGTCTTTGCGGCACTTCACGGCGAGGCTGAGACCGATCACCCCGGTCGCTGTCGGCTGAACTGGTGTCCGACGCAAAAACTCCGGCACAGAACCGCGCGCGTCAGCAAGGGGATGCTTTCGTCCTGCTATGCTCTCGTGAGCGGCGGTCCAGTGCGTATCAAGATCCTAACTAGTGTGTTGGCGGCATCGTGTCTAACCGCGCAGTCTCCGCACAATTCCTGGCGCGACTACGGGGGCGCGGTGGATTCCGCACAATACTCGGCGCTCAAGCAGATTAACCGTTCGAACGTCAGTCGACTCAAAGTCGCCTGGAGCTTTTCGACGGGCGATCATAGACACTACTTCTTCAATCCCATCGTTGTCGACGGGCTGATGTACGTTCTGGCGAAGAACAACTCAATCGTTGCGCTGGACGCGGCCACGGGCAAGCAGGTTTGGGTGCACTCGACAAATCCGGCGAGCCAGTTGATCACAAGCCGCGGCATCAATTACTGGGAATCAGCCGATCGCAGCGATCGGCGTTTATTCTTTTCGCAAGACAACTTTCTGCAGGCCATAGATGCTCGCACGGGTGAAAGCATCCGATCGTTCGGCAAGAACGGGCGCGTCGACTTACGGGAAGGGTTGGGCCGCGATCCCGGTGGGATTGTGCTGGTGCAATCCACCACACCGGGCCGGGTTTTTGAGAACATGATCATTCTTGGCTCGGCCACCAACCAGGAGTACGAGTCAGCGCCAGGAGACATCCGTGCCTACGATACGCGCACCGGGGCATTGGTTTGGAGTTTTCACACCATCCCCCACCCGGGCGAATTCGGGTACGAGACCTGGCCGAAAGACGCCTGGAAAAGCGTGGGCGGGGCCAACGCGTGGGGAGAATTGTCGGTGGATGAGAAGCGCGGTATTGTGTATGTGCCCACCGGCAGCCCGAAATACAACTTCTATGGCGCGAACCGGAAGGGCGCCAACTTGTTTGGCGATTGCCTGCTGGCGCTGGACGCGCGCAGCGGGAAGCGGCTGTGGCATTTCCAGATGGTGCATCACGATATCTGGGATTACGATAATGCGACCGCGCCAAAGCTTCTCACGGTGCAACACAATGGGCGCACAGTAGAAGCCGTTGCCGAGGTCACCAAACAAGGCTTTGTATACGTTTTCGACCGTGTGACGGGTGAGCCGCTGTGGCCGATTGAGGAGCGCGCCGTTCCGAACACCGACATGCCGGGGGAAGAAACCTGGCCCACGCAACCGTTTCCGACTAAGCCGCCGCCATTCGCGCGGCAAAAATTTACCAGCGACGATTTGAGCCCGTTCATTGACGATCCGGCGGAGCGGGCGCGGCTGAAGGACGAAATCAAGAGCGCACGGAACGAGGGGCTCTTCACGCCGCCCGGTTTGCGGAATACGGTTCAAATGCCGGGCAACAACGGCGGAGCCAACTGGGGCGGGGCCGCCGTCGATCCGGCCAACGGAATGCTATATGTCGGTTCAAAGGACTTACCGGCCATGCTGAAGTTGGAGCCGGAAATGGAATTGACTGTTCCGCGCAAAGGTTCACCTGAAGAACAAGGGATGGACGTGTATGAGGCGAAGTGCCGCTTGTGCCATCATGCGGATCTGGCTGGCCAACCGCCGTCAGTTCCATCGCTGGTGGATCTTGCGGCACGCTTCGATCGGGAACAGCTGGAAACCATGGTGACTCACGGGAAGGGACTGATGCCGGCATTCCCCGGGATGTCAAAGGACGACCTGGCTCACTTGTCGGCATTCTTGTTTAGCGAGTCTCCCAAAGTCGTGTCGAAGAATACCGCGATGAAAGGCTCGAACCCGGCCGAACGATATCGCAGTGGGTTTGGATTTATGTATACCTCGAATGGCCTGTCGCCGATTGCGCCGCCTTGGACAAGCCTTACCGCCTACGACTTGAACTCCGGAACCATCCGCTGGAAAATCCCACTGGGCGATGTGCCCGAGCTGGCGGCCATGGGAATCAAAGGGACCGGAACACACTATCCGAAATTCGGGCCGGTTGTAACGGCAGGCGGTCTGATCTTCACGGGCACGCGCGACCGAAAGGTACGAGCCCTCGATCAAGCCACGGGGCAAGTGCTTTGGGAGACGGAAGTGAGCGCAGCGATGGAAGGAATTCCCGCGGTTTATGAGGTCGATGGTCAGGAGTACGTCGTGTTTTGCGCTGCCGCGCAAAGCGAAATACCACGGCCGGGCTCGAAGACCCCGCCGCCGGTTCTGGAGAATGGCAGTTACATTGCCTTTCGACTGCCGGTCCCCGAGTGAGAATGGCCTATCTCCTTTTGGGCCTTCGAGCCCTGGGATCTTGACATTGACGACATAGAGATCATTGATCAGGGAAAGAACTCCGACAAAGGGCTCAAGTACAAGCCTGCCCTCTCTAGAAAGGCGTCGTTTTTCTTCGGCGCCTCGTACTGTAAGTTCACAAAAGACGATGCCAGTTTTGTCGATATTCTGCAACCCTTAGTTAAATGGGACACCAGGAAAATATACATCGACGGGTCCGCCGCAATAGCCAACGCCATGTTCGTTAGGCTTGACAGGGAATTCTGTACAGGCAGAATCAGGGTTGTCCCGACCATTTTGCATCTGCGGCCTCCGCAACTCCCTTCGTTCGACCTCAACGAAGAAGAGATACAGGGGGTCGTGTACGATCATCAGGCCGATATTGCTGAAATCCGCAAGACCTTCGTGATACGGGACGACGTCGCAATAACCTCATTCCTGCATGACCACCGGGCGGTTCACCAACTTCTATTGCAGGCTGTCCCTCATCTAAAGAGGTGTTTTGGGGCGTACACTTTTTTTCTCTTTCGCGCAGCTCATTGACGAGTCCGGCTCACGCGATCTCTACGCCGTGGCCATGTGGCCCGGAAAAGCCCGTGATGCTATCGAGGCCCTGGATAGATTCGACACTGAGTGGTGGGGTAGCCAATTCTCGGCCAGCTGACGGCAACCTGAATTTTACATATGAGCTCGAGTAGATGGCTGAGCGCTATTTCGACTGGTATCAATACTACGAACTTGCTGACGAGCTGTCGAAACGAGCTGAGGAATCTTGCCTCCGGACCGCTATAGGCCGCGCATACTATTATGCCTTTCATCTTGCCCGCAAGCGAATAACCGACAATCGATTCTTCGTGAGTGCAGGAGCGGACAGCCACAAACAGGTTTGGGAGAAGTTTGAAGGAAGTCCCGATAATCGCTGTAGAAGCCTTGGTGCCCTTGCCAAATTCCTAAAGGAGAAGCGGCAGAGAGCTGATTACGATCCGACCTATGATTTGCGTGCATGGTAAGGGCAATAAAGTTCGGGTGCTTCCGCTGGCCTCCGAGACCGTTCGCCTACTGGATCACTACCTGCGGCTCGAACGGCCCGCTGCCGGTGGCTCCGCCCTGTTCGTGTCGCTGAAAGGGCGGGCTCGCGGGACGCGCATCACACCCGCGGGATTGCGCTCTCTATTCCGTTATCACCGCCTCGTCAGCGGTGTCGCCGGCGCCCACCCGCACCGCTTCCGGCACACTTTCGCCTCGGATATGGTTCGCGCCGGAATCATCAGTTTCGAACGAAAAAAAGAAGACTGTCGACTAATGCACGATCCGGCTAGACTGCAACATGGGCCGGTATACGGGTCCTTTATGACACGCGGAAACAATCTTATGCGGGTGCTTTTTGATGCTGGGCAAAGTCAGATAAGAAGTCCTGGGTAGGCGGCAACGCTCCCAATTGCTGAAAGAACCCGAGCGACTCCACAAGCACCCAGTCCTCCAGAATCTGGCCCCTTCGAATGCGGTGGATGGTTATCATCCTAATGTTTACGCGCTTTCCAGTCGGCGGAATTCCCATCCATTGGCCCGTATGCGTTCCATCCATGGCTAACTGGCTGATTACTTGATCTCCATCGGCGAACATCTGCTCCACTGTGAATTTGAGATCGGGAAACCCGGACACCCAATTGGCGACGTGGGCTTTGATTGCCGCAGGGCCGCGTGGGGCAGCAACCGCAGTCGGACCTGATTGGAGTTGGTGTGTGTGGCAGTCTTCATCGAAGATGGCGTCGGCGACTTCGAGGTTCCGCTCGTTCCAGAGCTCTTCAACGAACCTCGCCACAATGTGTTGGTTGTCTTCCATGCTCGGCACGCTCCCATGCACTATTCTCTTCGCTCTTCAGCCGCTCGCCCGCCAGTCGTGGGCACAAGACGGAAATGCGTCGTTCTGTTTCAGGACTCGCGCCTCACTATAAAAGGTCGCTGTCGACACGTCAGGTTGTCTCCCGGCTTGTTTCCCGCTAGCATCGACAAATAAAGCGATTGCTCGTAAAACGGCGAAGGTTGCGCGAGTTGCCTGTTGTGGAACTTGCTTCGCCGTCTGTCTAACTTGGGTGGCCCACGCAGCGGCGCAGGAGGCACCCGGGCCGACCCCGGCGTCCTGTCTCCGCTTCGTCCAAGGCTTTTACGACTGGTACGTCCCGCTAACGAAGAAAAGCATGAATGAGCCAACCTTCGACGTGGCCCTGCAAAAAAAGGCGGATGTATTCAACTTAGACCTCTTACAAGCGCTGAAAGCCGATTCTGAAGCTTCGGCTCATGCGAAGGATGACATCGTCGGAATTGACTTCGACCCATTCATTGGCGGTCAGGACCCTGCTGACCATTACCAGGCACGAAATGCCACCTTGCGAAATAATAAGTGCTCTGTTGAGGTCTGGCGCGTCTCGCCTGCGGACAAGGCCGCCAAATCTGGAAAACCAGATGTCATCGCTGACGTGGCTTGGAGCGTGGACATTGGAAATTCGTGAATTTCCGATACCCGGGTGTAAAAACCGATCTTTTGAGCGTGTTGAAGACATTAAGTGAGGAACGACGAAAGCAGTAGGCCTTAGCTGCGTGCGCATTCCAGGTGTCAAGGAGTCTCGACCGATGGCCAGGCGGCAGCGGCGGCGCCGGCGGCGTCATCAAGCGGATGCGTCAGACCCCACCCTGCCCCTTTCAATAACGTCTTATAGGCGGCGCATCCAGGCGAACACTTCGTTCAGATCGGATGCGCCGAAAGCAAGAGAGCCCGGCACCACGGCGTCGGCTCCCGCCTTTCGCAACAGCGGCACCGTATGACGCCGGATACCGCCATCGGCCACGATGCGGATCTTGTCGCGCAAGCCACGCGCAGTCAGCAGTTTGCGTAAGGCGGTAATGCGGTCGTAGGCCTCCGGAGCAAGCTCGGCGCCCTTGATGCCGGATTGCGTGCCCATCAGCACGATGGCGACCACGTCATCAAGAAAATCTTCCACGCCGTCGACAGGCGTGTCCAACCGCAATGCAATTCCTGCCTCGCGTCCGAATTCGCGGACATGGTCAAAACATTTGCCCAGTTCGCTCGCGCCGGCTTCTAGCTGCATCGTGAAAAGATCGCATCCGGCGGCTGTGAACGCCTCAATCAGACGCGAAGGTTCTTCGGCAATCAGATGAACGTGGAACGGATGCGCCGAAAGCGGGCGCAAGGCGCTGATGAGATCGGGAAAGAAGAGCAGGCCGGGTGCGAAGCGGTCATCCATCACATCGATGTGAAAGCTGTCGGCGTAGGGCTCCATCCGCTCGATCGACTTTTGCAGGTTTGGAAGGTCCGCCGACCAAAGCGAGACGTCGGCGAGCAGACAATTGTGGGATAGATCAGACCACCGCGGCATGCTCTCTGAACTTATCATTGCGCCCATCGGGCGGCGCGAGGTTAGGCCAGCGCGTCCCCACGTTCATCGAGCCACTCGGGCCGCTTTAGAACCTCGCGGGGTCGACTGCCGTCGGGCGGGCCGATGATGCCGTCGCGCTGCATCATGTCAAGAATGCGCGCCGCGCGGCCGTAACCGAGCCGAAGGCGCCGTTGCAGCGTGGATGTCGACGCCTTGCCCATTTCCACAACAATGCGCACGGCCTCCTGGTACAGGGCATCCTGTTCGCCATCGAACCCATCGCCCTCTTCGTCGTCATCGTCGTCGTCCGAGGGCGGGGTCAGCAGGAATGTTTGATCATACTCGGGGGATGCCTGTTCTTTCCAGAAATCCACGACGCGGTTCGCCTCGGCCTCAGTGACGAACGCGCCGTGCACACGCGTCAGCCGGGAGGAGCCTGGCGGCAGATAAAGCATGTCACCCTTGCCCAGCAGATGCTCCGCGCCCATGGAATCGAGCACGGTGCGCGAGTCCACGCGGGTCGCCACGCGAAAACTGATACGCGAAGGGAAATTCGCTTTGATCAAACCGGTGATGACATCCACGCTGGGGCGCTGGGTTGCGAGCACCAGGTGCATTCCCACCGCGCGAGCCATCTGCGCCAGGCGTGTGATGCACTCCTCGACATTGGCGCGCTCCAGAATCATGAGGTCGGCCAATTCGTCGATGATGATGAGGATGTAAGGGAGCCGCCTGAGATCCTCGTCTTCCACTTCTTCGTCGAAGAGGTCCATCGGCTTCTGGCGAAGCTCCGACACCTTCTTGTTGAACTGATCGATATTGCGGACGCCGTAGGATGCAAGCAGTTTCAGACGGCGCTCCATTTCGAGCACCGCATTTCGCAGGGCGTTGGTGGCTTTCTTCGGCTCCGTGATAACGGGTGTCAGCAAATGCGGGATGCCTTCATAGATGCCCATTTCCACGCGTTTCGGGTCCACCATGATCATCTTCACTTCATCCGGCGTCGATTTGAAGAGGAAGGACATGATCAGGGCGTTCAGCATCACGCTTTTGCCCGAGCCGGTCGAGCCCGCGATCAGCAGGTGGGGCATGCTTTCGAGCGCAGCGACCTTGATGCGTCCGTTGATGTCCTTGCCCAGCGCGATCGTTGTGCGCGATTGCGCCTCGCTGAACTCACTCGACTCGAGAATCTCCCGCAAGCTGATTAATTCGCGCCGTGTATTGGGCACCTCAATGCCGATGGTCGGCTTGCCAGGTAGCCGCTCAATCAAGACGGACTCGGCCTGCAGGCCCAGGCAGAGGTCGTCGTTCAGCGTCGTGATGCGGCTGTATTTGATGCCGGCTTCCGGCTTGTACTCGAAGGTGGTGACAACGGGTCCGGGGTTGATCTGGGTCACCGAGCCGCGGACATTAAATTCCTCGAGCTTCGATTTAATGCGTGCGGCAATCTCCTTGAGTTCGACGCCGTCATAGCCGGCGCGGGGAGGGATCTCGTTCAAAAGGTCGGTGGAGGGCAGCCGGTAGATCCGCTTACGCTTGGCGGCGGCGACCGGCGTGTCGAACGGCGGCATCTCCGCGGCCGCCGGTGCAGCCGGCGTAGGCGTTGGTGCAATTCTGACAGATACCTGATATTCGAGCGGCCGAATCGGGATATCCGCCTCCACTTCCTCGCGGGACTGAGCTCGACTTCGAGTCGTGACGGGAACCGGCGGCTCAACGTCGAAGGGCGGCTCATCGTCTTCCAGATCGGGATCGTCAAGGATCGGTACTGTGCCTCGCGTTTCCATGGCAAGCCTATCCAGCGGCGAGACGTCCTCATCAGACAAGAAGGGATTGTCGCTCTGGCGACGCGGCCGGAGCGAGTCCGCGCTCGCATGCGGCTTGTGCTGGCTCTGAAGACGGGCCGTTCGTTCCGCAGCCTTCTCTCTGGCCCTTTCCACGGCCCGATCGTGGCGCGCCACCCGCCAGTTGGAAAAGCGGCTAGTGAGCGATTGCCACCAAGCCACTGGCCCGGAGAACCATCGAGTCAGCATCGAAAGCTGAAAAGTTGTGAGGAGGTAGAGGGCAAGAATCCCGCAGGCTGCGGTGAGGATCGCGGCGCCGATCGGATTCATGATCGAAACCAGGAAGTCGGCCACCAGCCGACCGGCGATACCGCTCGCCGCGACTCCACCCGGTATCGGGCGCCAGGAAGGAACCAAGCCGAACGCGCTCGATATAGATAGCCACAACGCCAACGCGCCCACGACTCGGACGCCCGGATTATGCACCGCCGAAGAACGGACCCACTTCCAGCCTAAGAGCCATAGCAGAAGGGGCAGCAGGTACGCGCCGAGACCGAAGAACTGCAGCAGCACGTCGGCCGCAAGGGCGCCTAGGCGTCCCAGCAGGTTCTGGGTCCGGACCACTTGATTCGCTGTGTCCCAGGAAGCGTCAGAAGGGCTAAATGAGGCGAGGCTTAGCGCGACGCCAAGCCCCAATAGGAACAATAGAAATCCAACGACTTCGTTAAGCCGGGAGTGTCGGGCTGGGGGAAAGACTGTCATCCGCCAAAGCGGAAAAATCCTAGAGCAATTAGTATTATGCCAAACACGATCCGGTACCACACGAATACGCGGAATGTATGGTGGCGCAGGTACTTCAGGAAGAAGCCGATCACAATCATGCCCGTGATTGCGCTCACCACGATGCCAACCAAGTAGGGCAATCGCATTTCAGGCGGAACGCCACCGGCATGGCGCAGTTCCTGGAAATCCTTAAGCGCCGCAGCGGCGATGGCCGGCGTCGAAAGCAGAAAAGAAAAGCGCGCTGCCGCTTCACGGGTCAGCGAACGGAATCGGCCTGCCGAAATGGTGATGCCGCTTCGTGAGGTGCCGGGCACCACCGCCAGCGCTTGCGAGAGACCAACCCACAACGCGTCGGTCCAGCTCATGGTGGCCATGGTCTTGCGATCCTTGCCGATAGAATCGGCGACCGCCATCACTACGCCAATGATGATCAGCATGGCGCCGATCACGTAGAAGTTACGCCAGGGGCCCTCCGCGTACTTCTTCAACAACAGGCCGGCGATGCCGACGGGAATCGAGCCCGCCACAAGATACCAGAGAAGGCTTCGATTGTTTTCATCCTCCCTGCCCCAGCTGGTCTTTATTCCAAAGGCGTTGCAAACGATGGCGACCCAGTCTTTAAAGAAGAAAACAAGCACTGCCGCCAGCGTGCCCACGTGGAGCGCAATATCAAAACCAAGACCTTGATCGGTCCAGCCCATGAGCTTCGGTATGACGGCCAGATGAGCAGTGCTGCTGATGGGCAAAAACTCGGTTAATCCTTGCACGATTGCGAGGATGATTGCTTGGTATAGCGGCATAATGGAGGGATAGTTGCCGTGTCTGTGGCGCTTTTCTTCGCTATGGTAGCGCACTGATCCAATCACGAATGCGGACGACAAAAATAGTAGCCACGCTCGGTCCGGCGACCGATGCCCCCGACCGATTGCGAAAGCTATTTGAAGCCGGGGTGGATGTCTTCCGGCTCAACGCGTCCCATGGAACACAGGAAGACCATGCGCGCCGCATCCAGAATGTCCGCGCGCTCGAGGTCGAACTGGGCCGCCATGCCGGGATCCTGCTTGATTTACAGGGCCCCAAGATTCGGCTGGGCACTTTCAAAGACGGCGGATGCTTTTTGCAGGATCGAGCGCGCTTCAGCATCACCACGCAGCCTGTCGAGGGAAGCTGCGAGATCGCGAGCACGACGTACGCAGACTTGGCCAAGGACGTAAAGCCTGGAGACCCGATCCTGGTTGCTGACGGTACCGTAATCCTGCGTGTGCTTTCGACCGATGGCACTACGGTCCGGTGCGAGGTCGTCAGTGGCGGTCCGATCAGCGACCGGAAGGGCATTAACCTTCCTGGAGTCGCGATCAGCACGCCTTCGCTTTCAAAGAAGGACATTGCGGACGCCCATTTCGGCGTGCAGCAAGGCGTCGATTTCTTCGCCCTTTCCTTTGTCCGACAGGCAAAGGATGTTCTGCGCTTGCGTCATTTGCTCGAGGGACTGGATGCGACGCAACCGATCATCGCCAAGATCGAGAAGCCGGAAGGATACCTGAATCTTGAAGCGATCCTCGAGGAATCCGATGGTGTCATGGTGGCGCGTGGAGACCTGGGAGTGGAGATGGCGCTGGAGAAGGTGCCGGCGATTCAAAAGCGCATCATCGAACGCGCGCGGCTCCAGGGCAAATTTGTGATTACCGCGACACAGATGCTGGAATCGATGGTCGAGAGTCCGGTCCCCACACGTGCCGAAGTAAGCGATGTTGCCAACGCCATCTACGACGGCACCAGCGCCGTGATGTTGTCGGCGGAAACTTCAGCTGGAAAATTCCCGATCGAAGCCGTGAAAGTGATGGCGCGCATTGCGCTTGAAACGAATAACGCGCTGCGCAAAACCGGATACTCGGAAACGCCTCTGCCCGACGAGCCCACGACTCCGCAGATCATCGCCGATGCGGCCTTTCGAGCGGCGCGATGCGCGGGCGTCGTTGCCCTGGCGGTCGGCACCACGACGGGAACGACGGCGCGCCTGCTGGCCCGCTACCTGCCGCCGGTTCCGATTTACGCCTTCTCCTCAAATGAGATGGTGGTCCGCCAACTCTCCATCGTTTACGGCGTAAGCGGAGTGGTCATGCCCGAGTATCATTCCACAGACGACATGCTGAGTAGCATGGAGCTCATTCTGGTTGCGACGGGACGGGTGAAGCCCGGCGAAGGCGTGGTGTTTGTCGCCGGCCAACCTGTCAATCAGCGTGGATCCACGAATATGATCAAGCTCCATCAGGTCACCGCGCGTACGTAGGCGACTGGCCCATCTAAAAAACTCCGCTTGAATGGATTCCCGATGATGTCAGGGCGTTTTGCATGCGTGCGAGAGCCGACTTGTGGATCTGCGAGACCCGGCTCTCGTTGACGCCCAGAATCGTGCCGATTTCTTTCATGGTCAGGTCGCGGTCATAGTACAGCATCACCACCTGTTGGTAGCGTGGCGGCAACGTCTTGATCGCCGAAGACAACTTGGACCGGAGTTCGCCGCGGGCAAACAGCCGGTCCGGATGCTGCTCGCGTGCGCAAGGCATATCTTGCGCGGGCCGTTCGTCCTGGTCGTTGGGGGTTCGTGACTGAGCCGCGCGCAGTCCAAGATTGCGAAGGTCAATCATCAGCGCCTTCCAGCGGTTGAGCGTCATCCCCATTTCGCTCGCAATCTCATTGGGTGTGGGTGCGCGATTCAGCCGGTTGGTCAGGTCCTGCGTGACCTGTTCCATCTGCTTGTGGCGGCGGCGAAGATCGCGCGACGCCCAATCGAGCTGCCGAATGCTATCGAGGATGGCTCCCTTGATCCGATGCTTGGCGTAAGCCGGGAAGGCGACCATCTTGTCGGCGTCATATTTGGCGGCAGCGTCGAACAGGCCCATTACACCGGCGTGAATGAGGTCGTCCAATTCGACAATCAACTCGTCACGTCGGGTGGTGTCGTGATGGAGCACCGGTCTTCGGTTTGGAAATGAGTCTGGGGTTTAGGGCCGGTCTAGGGACCAGTTTGGTGGCGGGGCGTGTGGCAGCGGAACTCAAGGGCTTCTCCTTGGCAGGTGCCATATCGGCTACCCGCACAACCTGGAAAGGCACCCGTAGGACCAAGCAACACGTGTGTCTACGAAACGAACGCCACAGCTCCACAACGCCCGACTCCGAAGCCGACAATTCCTTTAGATCAGTTACTTAGCAGGACACGGCAACGCTCGTTGAAGATGAGATGCGACTACGTTTGCGCGGCTGAGCGGCGCGAAGAGCTCGCTTATGTTTCCGGTTGAAACCGGGTTTGAAACAGAGGCAGCAGCTTTGGAAATCGCAGACAAAACTCCACCAGGGAACCGCGCGCGTGAGCAAGCGGATGCCGCCCTTTTCGTTTTAAGAAAGCTTCAGCCCTCGCTCAATGCAGAAGCGTTCCAGGTCGAGCGGCCATGGCGCGACGAATCGCTGCTCCCATACATCTGCATCGAACTCGATTTCGGACGCATGCAGCGCGTGCCGGTCAAGAACAAGCTGCCGGCGTAGTTCTTCAGTGAAGCCATCCTGCATGAACTGCAACATCAGACGCTGGTCTGGGCCGTAAAGCTTGTCGCCGAGTATCGAATGTCCTATGAACGCGGCGTGAACACGGATCTGATGGCGGCGACCGGTATGCAGGTCGACGCGGGCCAGGGTGTAACCATCCGCGTTCGAAATCGGCTCGAAGGTCGTCGAGGCCGGGCAGCCGGAATCGGGCACAACCCATTGCCTTGCGGCGAACAGCGAATCGGGATCGGGCCCTATCGGCGCGTCAATCGTGCACGCTTCGTCGAGGCGTCCGGTAAGGATGGCCAAATAGGTTTTCCGTACTCGTCTCTGCGCGACGGCCCGCTGCAACCACGACCCGAGTTCGACGGTGCGGGCCAGTACTACGACGCCGCTGGTCTCGCGATCGAGCCGAAAGACCAGATGCAATCTCTCCGCGGAGAGCAATTCGCGGCAAGCGCCCACCAGGCTCGACCAGGGACCATGCTTCGAAGGATGGCAGAGCACATGAGCAGGCTTGTTGACCACCAACAAGCCTCCGTCTTCAAAGATGATCCACGAGCGAAGCTCTTCACCGGTGATGAGCCAGCCCCAGTCCGTGCGCGGCATGGATACTCGCTCTCCATGATCTCGCGGCCGATATTTCGCCACGGCAAACCGGTCGCTTCAGCTGGTTGCGCTACAATCGCCGTTTCGCATTCCTATGTTCAAACGACTCACTCTCCTTCTGGCTGGAGCGGCGCTTGGCGTCGCTCAACAAACGCCTATCGCAGTTACCGGCGCCCGCATTATCCCTATTACCGGCCCCGAGATTCCGAACGGCGTCCTGGTGGTCCAGAACGGCAAGATCGTCGCGGTAGGAGCGGCGGGATCGGTGTCCGTGCCCGCCGGCGCCCAAACGATCAACGCGACCGGCAAGATCGTTATGCCCGGGATAGTTGACTCGCACAGCCACATTGGCGAACCCGAGGGGGGCGATGCAAGTTCGCCGATCCAGCCTGATGTGCGGGTGCTCGATTCGATCAATGTCCGTGACGCCCACATCGAGAAGGCCCGGGCTGGCGGTATCACGACGGCGAACGTGATGCCTGGATCCGGCCATCTATCGAGCGGACAGACGCTTTACCTAAAACTCCGTAAGGGGAAAACCATCGATGCCTTATTGATCAAGCTGCCCGATGGAACCAACGCCGGGGGCTTGAAGATGGCCAACGGAACCAACCCGCGCCGGGCGGCACCTTTCCCGGGAACGCGCGGCAAGTCCGCCGCATTGGTGCGAGCCGACTTCATCAAGGCTCAGGAATACCGCGACAAGATCGCTGCCGCCAAAGGTGATGCTTCGAAGATGCCGGCGCGCGATCTCAGGATGGAGATGCTGGTTGAAGTGTTGAACGGCAAGCGCACGGTGCAGTTTCACACGCATCGCCACGACGACATTGCCACGGTTCTTCGCCTCGCCGACGAGTTCCATTTCAAGGTTGTGCTGCACCACGCCAGCGATGGCTGGATGATGGCCGATGAGATAGCCAAGGCCAAAGTGCCGGTTTCGGTGATTGTCATCGACAGCCCGGGCGGCAAGGAGGAGGCTAAGGACGCATCGTTTGAGACGGCGGCCGTGCTGGACAGGGCCGGCGTGCTCTTCGGCTTCCACACCGACGATTCGATCACGGATTCGCGTCTGCTGATGCGTTCAGCAGGCCTGGCCGTGCGAGCCGGCTTGCCGCGAGACAAGGCACTCTACGGGTTGACCATGGCCAATGCGAAGATACTTGACCTGGATGCGAGGGTGGGTTCGCTCGAGCCCGGGAAAGATGCAGACTTCATTGTCCTCTCGGGTGATCCATTCAGCGTCTACACACATGTACTGGAGACTTGGATCGAGGGCCAGAAAGTCTTTGATCGCAGCGACCCGCATGATCGCCTGGAGGCGGTCGGTGGAGAAGGCGCCAGCCACGACCAGCCGGCCTTTGTGGATGATGACGGCGACGAAGAGGATGTGCGCCAATGAGAACCGGAATGAGGATGCTGCTTGCCGCCGGGCTTGCCGCCATGACTTGCCTGCCCGCGCTCATAGCGCAACAGATAGCGGTGCGAGGTGAAACGGTCTACACCGCGGCCGGCGCCCCCATCAAGGACGGGGTTGTGATCATAACGAATGGAAAGATTGAGCGCGTTGGCCCTGCTTCGTCCATCACCATTCCAGCGGGTTATCGGACGCTTACCGCCAAGGTTGTCACGCCGGGATTGGTGGATGCTCATTCGACGGTTGGCTTGACGGGCTATTTGAACATACCGACAGACCAGGATCAACTGGAACGCAGCGCGGCTGTGCAGCCGGAGTTGCGTGCGATTGACGCCTACGATCCCCACGAACGTCTGATCGAGTGGGTGCGCAGCTTTGGCGTGACTACCATGAATACGGGCCACAGCCCTGGCACGCTTGTATCCGGGCAGACCATGATCGTGAAGACCATCGGCAACACGGCTGACGAGGCAGTAATCGTGCCGGAGGCGATGATTGCGGCAAGCCTCGGCGCCGAGGGGCGTGCGGAGGCGGGCAAGAGTCCCGGCACTCGCGGAAAAGAGATGGCCATGCTGCGCGCGGAGTTCATCAAGGCCCAGGAGGCATTGAAGAAGAGCCAGGCCAAACCCGCCTCCGACACAGCCAAGACCGATGCCGCGAAACCGGAATCGAAGACCCCGGACCGCGACCTGAAGCAGGAAGCCTTCATCAAGATCCTGAAGGGCGAGCTGCCCCTGCTGGTAACGGCCGACCGCGCCCAGGATGTCATGTCGGCGATTCGCCTCGCGAAGGAATTCAACTTCAAGCTGATTATCGATAGCTGCGCTGAGTGCGGCATGATCCTCGAAGAAGTGAAGGCCTCCGGTTACCCGGTGATTCTCCACGCGACGATGAAACGGGCAGGCGGCGAAACAGAGAACCTCAGTTTCGAGGACGCTGCCAAACTGCAGGCCGCCGGCATTCCTTTCGCCCTGCAGAGCGGCTATGAGGGCTATGTGCCTAAGACTCGCGTCATCCTGTTTGAAGCAGCAATCGCGGCGGCGAACGGGCTGACATTTGATCAAGCGCTGGCCAGCGTCACCATTAATGCGGCAAAGCTGATCGGCGTGGCCGACCGGCTCGGTTCGCTCGAAGCCGGCAAAGACGGCGACCTCGCGCTCTATGACGGCGACCCATTTGAATACACGTCACACTGCGTGGGTGCCGTGATCAACGGGAAGGTTGTTAGCTCAGAGAAAAGATAAGCTTCCGCTCGGTCACTCGGGCTTCGCGAGATCCTTTACCAACAGGTATAGGAACGTCTGGCCTTCGTAGAACGCCTGGACGCCCATGCGCTCATCGCGGCCGTGCATACGCATATCGTCCCGGTCCATGAAGAAACCCTGGATGCCGTAAGTCGGAATTCCTGCCGCGCGGAGGGATCGGCCGTCGGTGGCACCCATCACCATCATGGGGACTACGGGCACTCCCGGCCAGAGCGTGTCGGTAAAGCGGTTGGCTGCTTTCAACACGTCAGGCCGCATAGGCGAAGCTGGACCCTTGGTGACCTCGCCCAGCGGTTTAATGGTGACTTGATCGTCGGCCACGACTTTCTCAAGCTTGCTCTGAACATACTCGGCTGAATCCTCCGGCAGCACGCGGCAATTGACCGTGGCGGCAGCCAGTTGCGGGAGCGCGTTCATGGCATGGCCGCCTTCCAGCAGAGTTGCCACGCACGTGGTGCGCAAGGTGGCGTTCCAAGCAGGTGAGAACGCGGCGACACGCTGCAGCACCTCTGGCGAACCGTCCGGCACCTTCGCAAGATCTTCCTTGATGGGACCGGGCGTGATGGTTGCCATGGCGGCGAAATATGCGCGCGTCACTTCGTTGGTCTTCAGCGGGAAGCCCAACTTCGAGAAGCGATCAAGGGCGCCAGCCAAATGATAGATGGCGTTGTCGGGTACCGGCAGCGAGCTGTGGCCGCCCTTGTTGCGCACCTCGAACCGGAAGTTGATTACGTACTTCTCCACTTACCTGCAGGTCGTTTGAGATCCTCTTGCCCTTCGCCATCTCTCCCCAACCGCCTTCGTTGAGGCAGAACTCCGCGTCGATCAGATCCCGATGGTTCTTCAGCAGCCAATCAACGCCGTTGTAAGGTCCACCGCCTTCCTCATCGGCTGTGAGCGCGACGATGATGTCACGGTCGGGTTTGAAGCCCTCTCGTTTGTACCGAATCAGGTTGGCAATCCAGACCGCGGCTTGTGCTTTGTCGTCGGCCGTGCCTCGGCCGTAGAAGTAGCCGTCCTTCTCCATGAATACGAAGGGATCCATGCTCCAGCCTTCGCGCTTGGCTTCGACCACATCGATGTGAGCCAACAACAGAATGGGCTTCTGCGCTCCGGTGCCGTGATACCGGACAACAAGGTTTGCCTTCTTTGGGATCGCGCCGCCGAGAAAGATATCTGATTCGGGGAACCCAGCGGCTTTCAGCCGCGCGGCAATCGCTTCAGCGACTGGGGTGGTCGTGCCGGTCGCGTAGCCGGACTTGATTTCGATGATCTCTTTATAGATGTCACGCGCGAGTTGGCGGTCGGCTTCAGGAGGCAGAGCAGTTTGGGCGGCGAGAGCGAAGGCGAAACACAGAGCAATAGTGAAAGACCGAAGCATTGAGATATGGTCGCATGAGGACGCGCGGTGACCTCGTCCGCCCTGACCTACTGCACGTCGGTTTTCTGTTGACTACCTACGGTCTGGGCGGCTACCGCGGCTTCAAAGGGACTGATTACGTCCTCCGTATGCCGCTTCTTAAACTGTATGAAGGCTTTCCACGAAGTTTCGTCACATCGCGAAAACTGAGCGGCTAGCCGCGACAAGTCATCATGGGTCTTACTGTTCTTTGCCTTGGCTTCGGTCGCATCCTGAGGCAGTTTTCTTCGCCGACGCATAGGTCTCGTACGAGCCTAAGACGTTCAGTTCCTTTCTGTACCTGATGACCATCTCACGGCGCGAATTGATGAGCATCGTAACGTCTTTGGGGTCGCACGCGGTCGTCATATCGGCATACCAGACGGCGGTGGCGGAAACAGAGGCCCACGGGTCCGACGAACCGGAACCGCACCGACCAAGTCGCCCCAGCCCTGAAAATGTCCATATTCGCGGCCCTGACGCCCGCGGGTATTGCGAGAATAGCGAGTCGCTCCTCCGTGAAACCCGAAGTATGCTGACCTGAATCGTCTCGAAACCACACCTGGTAGGCGGTTATATCCTTTCCGCAGTTATTCGTCATCGTTAATGTGACTGACTTACCCGTTGGGTCTATGTTCAACGGAGCAGGTTGCGCAATAACTAAAAGACAGTCATCGGGGGCGGCCGCCAGGGCAATCGCCAAGGCACTGAGAGCGAGGAGAACGAGGCGCGGGAACACGATCACCTCCGATGAGTCCTAGAGATACGACCCGGGCCCGGTCCTCGCACTCGCGGCCCCTCACTCCATGTCATAAATCCCCAACTCCGAAAGCGCTATCGAAACCGGTGACTTCGTAATCCGCAACCGCACCTTGCGGCTGGTGACGGAATGGTCGAGCCGGATGATGCGGCAAGCGCCGATGCTGGTGGCAGTGGCGAACTCCTCCCACTTGCCCTTGGCCCAGGTATCGAGAGCGACCCCTTCGATCCGCTGGCCCAGCTTTATGTCTTCGCGGAGACGGATCAGGTTGAAGGTCTGGTCCTTACCGAAATCGACGATCAGTTCCGGTGTGGTGACGTTGTCGTCAGTGGCCCAATAGCTGTAGCGGTCGCCATCGACCAGCTTCGCAGCGCCAAAGCTCGGGCTGTCTCCACGGACGTTCGATGGCTCAAGCTTGGCCCGTAGCGCCAGGTTGATGCGGAAGGCCGAGCGCAACAATCCCCCGAACTGCTTGAGCACCGCGACATCAGCCTCATGCAACTGCCCACGACGATCCGGCGGCACATTGAGTAGCATGTTCCCGCCACGGCCGACGCATTTGGTGTAGAGGTCAAACAGCTCGGGAGCAGTCTTCACTTTGGTGTTCTCCGCCTCATGCCAGAACCAACCCGGACGGATGGAGACATCGCACTCAGCCGGAAGCCACTGGGAGGCGTTGCGCTGGCCGGTGGTGTTCTCGGTTTCTCGAACATAGCCCGGTGCTGCCGGGCCGCCATCCACACCAACGGGGCTATAAGTCTCCCAGGAAGTCTCGGCGGCGAAGCCTTTTTCGTTTCCGACCCATCGCACGTCGGGTCCAACATCGCTGAAGATCACCGCTCCCGGCTGCAGCTTACGCACCAGCTCCCAAGTGTTCGGCCAGTCGTAGTAAGTGCGGCGATCGATGGATCGATTCTCTTTGGCGCCGCCATAATAGCCGTCGCCGCCGTTGGCCCCGTCGTACCAGACCTCGAAGAGCGGGCCGTAGCCGGTGAGAAGCTCTCGCAGTTGGGTGCGGTAGAGCTCGATGTAGTCGGGCGTTCCGTAGGTCAGGGCGCTGCGGTCCCACGGAGAAAGATATACACCAAAGTCGAGCCCACGCTTACGGACCGCATCGGAGATGTCTCTCACCACGTCGCCTTTGCCATCGCGCCACGAACTTCCTGCGATGGAGTGGTCCGTTGTTTTGGTCGGCCAGAGGCAGAAGCCGTCGTGGTGCTTGCAAGTTAGTATCACGCCCTTTACCCCGGCCGAGGCGAGCGCCGCCGCGATCTTGTCCGGATCGAAGGCAGTGGGATTGAAAACGGATGGATCCTCATCGCCGTAACCCCACTCCTTGTTCGTAAACGTGTTGACCGTGAAATGGAGGAAGGCATTGACCTCCATCTCCTGCCAGCGGAGCTGTCGTTCCGAGGGGATTGGGCCATAGGGCTTGGGGGCAGGGACTGACGCGCCGCGGGATTTGATGAATGGAGCCGCTGCGGTGGGGTTGCTAACGGAATGGCCTGTCGCTGATCCGGGAGCTTCACCCTGCAATAGGCACGGCGAAGCCAGCGCCACTAGCAGAACCCCGAAGGCAACGATGCGCAGCTTCATTCGGGCTTAGTGTACGACGACGCGTGCCAAACCTGCGTTATTGGCGGTGTCGTAGACACGAAACACGATGAGATGCTCGCCCGGCTTGACCTTGTCGAGGCGCAGATGGAACTGCTCTTTCGGTGAATCGGTGACGCCGTCGGCGGCTTCAAGCGGCTGCCAGGACCCCGCGTCTAGCGAATACTCGCAGCGGCGCAAAGAACTGGCTTTGTCCTCTGCGTCAACGTCAACTTCAATCACGTCATCGTGGCGCTGCGGCACGCCGGGTGTCACACTGGGCGGCGTGTTGTCGATGAGCACGGACGAACTCACCAGCTCGGTCTCGCGCGCGTATTGCAAATCATTCGAAGGACGATCTGAGGCGACCACGCGGAATGTGTAGCGCCCGTCGGCGAGCACGTCCGCATCCAATAGTAAAGAGTTCTCGAAGACCTGCGAGCGAATCAGCTTCCAATCGTGTTCGTCTTCGCCGCGAAAGTAAATGGCATAGACGAGCTTGTCGCCATCCGGATCGTCGGCCTGCCACGTGATTTGCGTTTGGGTGCTGTTGAGCCGCGAAACAGTCTGGGCGCCCGAGGAAGACGTAGATGCGGGCGGCGGATCGCCGGTATCGGTCACGGTAACACTGAAAGCGCTGGAACTGGCGGCTTGGGTGTTCGACGCTTTGAGCGCATTCGCGGCACTGACGGCTGTCACGCTGACGCTACGAATGACAGGCGGCGTATTCTGCGGCAGAAAGGAGATGCTGACGTTCCGAAGTTCTGTTTTAGCGTCGGGCCTCCATTCGGCGCGCCATTGGATGTAGCGCGCGTTCGGGCTGGTGATGCGGGACGTCGCGGATTCCTGAATCGGTTCCGACCAAGTACTCCACGTGGCGTCGGGGCGGGCGGAATTACCGGTACGGGTCCGAAAGACAACGCCGCTGCCCGAGCTCAACCATGCCAATCGTCCCCAGCGGGCCACGGTGGTTGTGTCATGCACGGGCGATTCATACGTCGCGATCCCGGAACCGCCCAACTGCAGGTCCACGAGCTTTGCCGGAGCGCTCTGAGCAGCCAACAGGTCCGAACCGCGTTTCACCAGCCGGACGGCTTCCGCGTCGCCCAGCTCGGCATATAGGGTAGTCTTGCGATCGGGAGCCAGTGAGTAGATGCGGCCTTGACCGTCGGTCGAAAAAAGAATGTTCGCGCCGTCGAGCAGCAGGTCGTAGACATTGTCATCCTTCGAACTGCGCAGTGTTTCAACCGTTTTATCCGGGCTGATGCGATAAATGGCTGACTTCTCGACACCGCTGACGTCTACTACCTGGGCGCCCGGCGCGGCGGGCACGGGAGTAATGGTAGACGTCGCGGTGCCCTTCGCCGGGTCCGCGTTTTTCAAGCCGCCGATCTGGGCTGGCGCGGCGCCGGCTGAGTTGTCGCTTGCGTCGGTGACTGAAACCACGGTCGGCGTTGCGGCCATCACCGCCGTGTTCGTCATATTGGCCGCCGCGGTTTGCGTCCCGACGCGAGTACTCAGACCGCCGCCCAATGCCGAGGCATAGACCGTGCCGTCCCCTGCCACAGCTAGGCCGTGAATTTCCGGCAGCGTGGACTTGTACAGAATAGTCCCCTGATCTTTGGCAGCAATATCGAACAATAAGCCATTCGGTTCACTGCCCGCGTACAGGTGGCCATTCGGCCCCAGCGCGAGCGAGGTGACGTTCTGTTGGCCGGTTTCAAAATACAGCGCTGGCTTGCCGGCTACGTCGGCCTTAGCTGCGTTGTCGATTTTGTAGATCCGGCCTTGATCCCCAGTGGCCACGAACAAGCCGCCGTGCGGCGCAGGAAGAATCGCCCAGATGTACTTCGCATCAGGATGAAAGATCTCGGTCGATTTGCCGTTCTCAATCCGATAGACGCCGCCTTTCGGCGATGTAGCCGCGTAGAGAATGCCCTGGGCGTCTAAGCACAGGGCGAAAACCTCAGGCTGATCGGCGGAGAAAACCACGGTGATGGCGCCTTTCGAATCGATCTTGAAAACCTTACCGCGATGACCCGTGGCAGCGTAGAGGGAACCATCGGGGCCCGGGACGACCGTCCACAAAACGGGCTGCTCTACCGTGGTCGAATTACGTATGCTGGCGCCTGGCAGCAGCACGCCATCAGAGGTTAAAGCCAGGCCCTGCAGCTTGCCCTTTAGGAACTCCGCATAGCTGCCGGTTTCCCATGTGGTGCTGCTGGCAGCGAAAAGCGGCCCACCAAGGTTGGCGACGAGCGCAACCGCTGCAATCAATCTCAGAAAACTTCTACCGTTCACTCTTTTACTTCCACTTGAATAGTCTTGGAGCCGCTGACGACATAGTTGCCGGGATCAACGGGCATCTCCGCCACGGACGACCCACGAAGGGCGAAGAGCATGGTGGCCCCCGTCCCAGCGCCGCGGGCCAGAATCATAGAGACCGACGGCGGCGGATCCGTCAACTCGGTTCCAGAGAGCGGGAAGGATGGCTCTTGCCGCCACACACGCAGATAGGCGCTGTCACTCGGGCGGATGGCACTCAGTTCGTGGATCAATTGATCGGGCGATCCCGCAGCGACGGGCGAGAGGCCAGCCAATTCCGGATAGTTGAGGCCATTGGCATCGCTGACGGTGAGGTTCAGTGTCCCGGTCGGTGCGCCGATCGGTATCTGAACGTGGGCGGAGCGCGTCACTTCGAGACCGTTTTCACCGCTGAACAAAACGGAGACATCGATGGAACCGCCCGGCTTCACGTCGCGCCGGGAGGCCCAGATCTGGTCAATCTGCACCGTCTTCTTCAGTTCGTCCGGCTCGAGGACGAAGGAGGCCGACTTCACTTTCAGCTCTTGAAAGCCGGATTGCAGTGCGAAGGAAAGCGGCACCACCGAGTTGGCGGCGGCCTGCATGGCGACGCTCAGGTCGCTGGCGAACACGTTCTTAATAACCAATGGCTGCAGGTTGCCCTCAAACTCGATCCGCCCGTCAACACGCAAGCTGGATGCGCCGAGTGTGCGTTCCGTGGCGTCGACGGCGGAGAATAAGGCAACTTGCGTCAGGAATGGCGTTAATAAGCGGTCGTTGACCACCTCGATGTGATATCGATGCGACGAATTGCCGGAGGAGCGCACTTCAATCGAAAGCGGCACCAGGTGGGCGGACCGGCCAATTTCTCCTGCTACCGCGGTGCTCCGGTCGCTGGTCATGCTGCCCGCCCATTGCTTCGCCACGGAGATCTTGTAAGAGGCGTTCAGGTTAGGCAGAATCGCGAGCACGTCGGCGCGGGAAAAAGGCAGTTCCGTGGATCCCGCGGCGAGGAAGCGGTGGCCGAAGGCATAAATCTTCCGGCCATCGACATAGGTCACGGTGCCATCGGCGCTCATCACCATGTCGCCAGTCATCAATTGGACGCTTATCATCGAACCGGCGACGATCGGCCCAGGATCTGCCGCAGCTTTGGAACTAGAACCGCCGCCGCCCAGCCCGGTCTGGGCCTCGAAGCCTAGCTTTTGCAAGGGACCGGAGAAGGCGCGAACCGTGGCTTCCGTAAAGCCGGTCATGGCCAGCGGTGTGCCGATGTCCCGCAAGCGTCCGAAGGGCGACTCAACAGCGGGTGCGCCGCTCGGGAACGAGGCCTTGGCAAGCAGCGGATTGGCGGTGGCGCCGGGGTAGAAATCTCTCAGGCCAGCGCCGGCCGGGAGTGAGGGCCGCGAGGTGTTGGGCGCTGATTGGTGCGAGGCAGCCGGCGTGGCGTCGGCCAACATCTGCTCAATCGGCTGGATGCCGGCTATTGCTTCCTTGGCGAAGGGAAACCCCAGTGCGACCGCGCCGACCAGTTTGCCGTCGATGTAAACCGGGCTGCCGCTCATGCCCTGGATCACTCCCGTATCGGCCAACGGGCCGCCGGTGAGCTTGGCCAGGATTATCGATTGTTGGGGACCGGAGCCTTCCAGCACTCCGAGAATCTCAACCTGAAACTCTTCGATCTGATTGCCATGAAAGACAGTTCGACCCACGCCATGGAGGCCCGGCCGGATGTCGGGCAGAGGAAAAAACGGCGTTGACGGCTGTTGCCCTGGGGCCGAGGCCGCCAGCAAGGCCGCCAGTAGTAACGAACGAATAGCGAGAATAAGCCGAGAGTAACGCAAGGGATCTACTGTTAAATGACGGTGCCGGAACAGCCTTGGGATACAACCGTTATTGTAAGCCGCTAACCCGGCAGGCTGTAACTGGCCTGAAAAGCCGAAAGCCGACCCGAAGCCGCCAGACCCGAAGCCGCCAGAGCCCGTTTGCCCGACTTTTGTTAGACTGGAAGTGAACCTCTTCTGGTCGAATTTCACTCTCAGTCTTACCCTAATGGAAACCGTAAAAAATGGGCCGGAAGGTCCGGCTAGTGTTGATGATGATGTTCGGCAGGGCCCGGCGGAACCCGGCCCGGCGGCCACCGCGCTTGACGGGGCCGAACGCGAGCAACTGATCAAAGAAAAGAACGAGTTGCACGACTTGCTGCTGCGCAGGCAGGCAGAGTTCGAGAACTATCGCCGCCGCATGGAACGCGAACGGGGCGAACTGTTCGAATTCGCGAACATGGACAGCGTGAAGGCGCTGCTGCCCATTATTGACGACTTTGAACGGGCACTCAAGGTGGAAAGCGCCGACAAGGACTATTCGCGCGGCATGGAGTTGATCTATCAACGGCTGTTCGAGTCTCTCAAGAAGTTGGGCCTGGAGGCGATCTCAACCGAAGTAGGGACGAAGTTCGATCCCCACATTCACCATGCGGTGGATATGGTGGACACCACCGCACACCCCGACCAGACCGTACTGAAGGAATATCAGAGCGGATACTACTTCAAAGGCCGGTTGCTGAGGCCCGCGATGGTACAGGTCGCGGTGAATCAGTAGCTCTCCCAACGGATGGAACCTGACTGGACATGAGCGTCGCGAAACGAGACTATTACGAGATTCTGGGCGTCGAGCGGGATTGCGACGAACAGTCGCTCAAGAGCGCTTATCGCCGCCTGGCGATGGAGCACCACCCCGACCGCAATCCCAACAATCCGATCGCCGAAGAGAAGTTCAAGGAAGCAGCCGAGGCGTACTCGGTGTTGAGCGATGCACAAAAGCGCGCCGCTTACGATCGCTACGGCCATCAGGCTGTCAACAACGGAGCGCAGGGATTTGACCCGTCGCAGTTCGGCGACTTCGGTGACATACTTGGCGACCTGTTCGGGTTCGGCGATATCTTCGGGGGCGGGGGCCGCCGGCGGAATCGCGTACAGCGCGGCGAAGACCTGCGCTATGACCTCGAGATTTCGTTTGAAGATGCGATGCGCGGGCTCGCAGCCGACCTGCTGGTTCCGCGGCTGGAAGCTTGCCTCAAGTGCCAGGGATCGGGCGCGGAGCCGAATGGCGGCATAGTCACCTGTATGGCTTGCGGCGGCCGTGGCGAAGTCATCTATCAGCAGAGCTTTCTTTCGATTCGCAAAACCTGCCCAACCTGCGGCGGCCGCGGCAAGGTAATCCGGCATGCCTGCACCGCTTGCAAAGGCGAAGGCTATTCGCGGTCTGAGAAGAAGCTCAAGGTGAATATCCCGGCGGGCGTAGACACAGGAACCAGACTGCGGCTGGCGAGCGAGGGTAATCCGGGCCCCCCTGGCGGACAGCCGGGCGACTTGTATGTCGTCTTGAAGGTGGCTGAACACCCCATCTTTGCGCGGCGCGAAAACGATCTCCATTGCACTCTGCCGGTCAATGTCGCTCAAGCGGTGCTTGGCGCCGAGATTGAGATTGAAACCTTCGATGGCCCGCAAAAGATTCGTGTCCCCGAGGGCACCCAGAGTGGCGCGCAGTTCAAACTGCGGCATCTCGGCGTTCCGGAAGTAAACAGTCGTGGGCGCGGCGACCTCTTCGTGCACATTGATGTGCAGATTCCTAACAAGCTGACGCGCGATCAGCGCAAGCTGTTTGAGCAGTTGAAAGAGCTGCTGCCAACCGACAACGCGCCTCATGAGAAGAGCGTGTTTGAGCGGGTGAAAGACTTCTTCGGCTAAGCAGCGGCAGCCCTGCACACGCGGAGGGTCATGCTCTTGCCGCGACTGACGCCTCAAGGTGACGCAACGGCGACGCCTTGTTAATCCAGGCCGCCACGTGCAAGCAGCTCTGACCGCAATTCGAGACGCCGAGCGTCGTTCATGGCCAGTAAGTGACTGTAAGGAAATAACTGTGGCATTATGAGCGAGGCAGAATGGTGTAGTTCCATTCGCCGTGAAAGGTGTCGGGGAGCATTTGGATGGCGGTAAACTCCTTTTTGCCCACCTTGATTCCTTTCGGGTACTTGCCTGTGTCCAACTGGCTTTGAACTCGTAGTCCGATTTTTGTGGTGGTGGCCGCGATCAGGTTGACGATCACTTCATGGCTGACCAACGGTTTGCCCCGCCAGTTCTTGGTGATGAACGAGAATAGGCGATGCTCGATCCGGTTCCATTTGCTGGTTCCCGGCGGAAAGTGGCAGACCGAGATCTCCAGCCGCGTTTCGTCGGCGAGTTTCTGCAACTCCAGTTTCCACAAACGCACTCGCGATCCGTTGCTGCCTCCACTGTCTGCTGTAATCAAAAGCTGGCGGGCTTCGGAGTACGCGTCTCGGCCCATCATGTTCCACCATCTCCGGATGCTCTCGACGGCGAACGCTGACGTGTCGTGATCGGTGCCAACGCTGACCCAGCCTACGTTCTGCCCCAAATCGTAAACTCCGTAGGGCACGTCCTTTTGTTTTCCGAAATCATGTACCTGAACCGGTTCGGGCTGGCCCTTTGGCCGCCATTCGCGGCCCCCATTCTTGTACTCCCCTACCTGTTCCTTCTTTTTCGTGTCTACTGAAATAGCTGGCTGGCCATTCTTCAGGAACTCCGTCGCCTTCGCATTGATGTATTCAAACTGAGCATTGCGGTCCGGATGTGAGGAACCCTCCTTCGTCTTGCGGTTCGCCTGCAGACTGTACTTCTGTTCGTGCAACAGTTCCGCCACCAGCACATGGCTCACCTCGTGTCCCTGGGCTCGCAGTTCGTCGGCGAGATTGCGCACGCTCTTGCAGGTCCACCGCAGCGGAGACTGTGGATCCCCGCGCGTAACTGGCTCCAGCAGTTTCTCCAAATCGACCAGCAGATCCGGATCCTTGAGGGCTGCCTTCTTGCGACCGCCTCCTGTTTGTCGAATCGGCAAACGCGTCCCACGGGCGCGGTCTGGCTTCTCCCGCAATTCCGCTAAACCCACCGCAATGGCGCGCCGAGAAACGCCACTGGCGCGCGCCACCAGCGATATGCCTCCCCGTCCGTGTGCCACGCTTTCCGCCGCCGCCCATAGCCGCCGCGTACGTTCATCCAGCCACGCCTCCAACTGGGAGAAACGCTGCTTGATCTCACCTTCGCCGGCCACAAGAACATTCTAGGCCAGAAATGGTTTAATTGCTACACTTATTTTCTTACAAACGCTAACTGCACTGTCGCGCGGCGGGTCGGAGTAAGCCCTTCGATTCTTGTGTTCTGAAACGCGAAGTGCTCTTCCCACCGGTTGCGCCGGGGGTGAAAAAGGGGAGCGAGTTCACCCGTTTCAGGATCGACACCGGTGAGGTTAGGGCCTTTCTTGAGGTTGCAGCGATGACAGGCTAGCGCAAGGTTATCAACAGTATCGCGCCCGCCATGCTGCTTAGAGACGATGTGCTCGATGTGGTGTGTGAACTCGCAGTATTCCTGGCGCAGCAGGCAGTAACCACAACGGTTATCGGCGCGCTCCCGCACCAGAGCGCGGGTGGCGGGATCCATCAGCCGCGGTCCGCCGTCCGGCCTTGAGTTTCAAGATTGAAATGAGATCGGCTGCGTTGACGAGGGACTCGTATTCAGTTCGTTCATCCTCGCTCAGCAAACCGTCGTTGGCCAGCTCAGCAAGGGTATTAATGCGCAGCTGGACTCCCTGGTCTACGCGAAACTCGGTTACTCGCAGTGCCGACTCAGCATCCAGACAACGGCTGAAGGGATCAAGCAAACTGTCTAGAAGTGTTGGAGCCATATCCACAACCATAAGTTATCACGGTCGCTTCGAATGCGAATCGCCAATCGAAATGATGGATTTGCAAAGCTTCAACAACCTTAACAAGAAGATGTAATATGGCCGTGCTGCTGCCGGTCGGACCTACTGCTCCCTCAACGCCGACATGGGTTCTGTTCGCGATGCCAGCCAACCGGGGGCCAAACTCCCCAGGGTTGTGATCAATAAGATCAGCATCGGCGCGGCTACCAGCGCCAGCGCGTCCGATACTCGTACGCCATAGAGAAGCGTCGCGAATACGCGGCCCAACACCGGCGCCAACAAGATTCCAACGACGATGCCGAACACTGCCAGCGTAAGACCGCTCGATACCACCATCCAGACCACGGACGGACGGGTAGCGCCCAAGGCAAGCCGGATTCCGATCTCGCGACGTCGCTGCTCCACCAGATACGTCAGCATTCCGTAGATGCCGATGGCGGCCAGCGTCATCGCCAGCGCCGCAAATGCTTCGCAAAGCCAGAGTGCGAGCCGCCGCTCAGAGAGTGCCGTAGCGCTGATATCGTCCATGGTCCGGATTTCGGCGAGCGGCAACTCGCGATCCAGTGACGCAACTGCGGCCCGTGCGGCCGAGACGAGTGTGGCCGGGTCGCCGTCGGTCCGAAGCGCTACCGTGAAAAGCGAAAAGGGCGCCTGCGACATGGGCCACCAAAAGCCAGGCTCCGCCGCCAGGTCGGCAGGCTGGTCGCAAACGTCATCGACTACCCCGATGATGCGATTTTTTACTTGGTCCCCCATGTCCAACTCGTGACCAACGGGATCCGTGTCGGGGAAATATCGTCGTGCCAACGCCTGATTGATCAGCAGAACGTGCGCGGATGCCTGTTGATCGCCGGGTTCAATCCAACGACCTTTCAGCAGCCGGAAACGAAGCGCGCGGAAGTAGCCCGGATCGGCTGCCTGATAACGGGCTTGAATGTTCTCGCCGGGGCGAGCCGCCCGCCCGACGATGTCAAAGCTTGTATTTTCGTCATACCCGGTCCAAGGCAGGTTGGTTGTCACTCCCGCTTCGCGCACGCCGGGAATGCTCTTCAACCGTTCCACCAGCGCAGACTGGAACGCGGCAACTTTTGCTCCGTGGTTGCCGCTGTACTCCTTCTCGGGGAGCGCCAGCTGAAAGGTCAGGACGCCACTTGGATCGAAGCCGTTGTCTCGCGCGGCCAAAGCGTTTGAGCTTCGAACCAAAAGGACCGCACTGAAACAAAGGACACACGATAGAGCCACCTCCGCCGCGACCAGGAAGCCGCGCAGGCTCGTGATGCGATGCGCACCGGACGTCATCCGGTTGTCCTCGCTCAACCCATCGCGGGCATCGACTCCGATTTGACGCAATGCGGGCACCAGGCCAGCGACCGTACTCGTGATCAAAGAGGCGGTTAGAGCGAAGCCTGCAGCGGCCCAACTGAAACCGATCTCATGGAGCCGGGGAAAGTCCGCTGGCAGAATCAGCCGAAGCGCCGGAATCAGGGCCAGGGAAAGGCCGAGGCCAACGATGCCTCCGAGAACGCCCACAATCAGGCTCTCCGATAAGACGGCGCGAATCAGCCGCCAGGCACTGCCGCCGAGAGCTTGGCGAATGGCCAACTCCCTCCGCCGCGCGAGCACCCGCGCTACGGACAGAGCGGCAATGTTCAGGCAAGCGACCAGAAGCACCAGTGCGCCGGCAATGACGATGATCTCGACCGTGACGCGGGAACGGCCCACAACTTCGGAGGCGAGCGGCTCGACACGAGCCCGTCTGCCTTCATAGGCGTCGGGATATCGGCGGGCGAGTTCAGCGAGGACGCGATTGAGATCCTCCTCGGCTGTCTTCCGGGTAACGCCGGGTTTCAGCCGGGCCACTGCGTTTGTGAAGTGCCAGTTACGCTGGGCATCTTCCTTCAGGTCGAGGTTAAGCGGTCGCCAAAGTGAAACCGTATCGCCCTGGAGCGGTGACCGGTAATCGCCGCCGACGTGTTGAAATCCCGCCGGCAGCACGCCCACCACCGTCCAGCTCTCGCGATCCAGCCGGATCTGCTTCCCGACGATCTGCTGATCTGCGTGGAATCTCGTAACCCAAAGCGTATGGCTCAGCATGACGACCCGGATCCCCTGGTGCAGGTCCGCGGGCGTGAAATTGCGGCCCATGGCCGGCGAAACCCCGAGCGTCGGAAGGAAATCGTCCGTGATGGCAACCGCGGTAAGGCGCTCAGCCCGCTCCTCGTGCATCAAGTGGAGGTCGTCGCGGGTATAGAGGCCAATGCCATCGAGCGTTCGATTCTCTCGCTTGTCTTCGCGGTAGTTGTAGATAGAAACGGGGAACTTTGGATTTCTCGGAGTATATTGATAGACCCGCACCAACCGCTCCGGTTCGGAATACGGCAGTGGGCGAAGAATGACACCGTCCACGATGGTGAAGATCAAGGTATTCATCGCGACGGCGGAGGCAAGCGCTCCTCCCGCCACAGCCAGAAAGCCGGGCCGACGGCGGAGAGCCGACCACGCGTGGCGCAAGTCCATGACCGTTCCATCCAACCACCCGAGGCCGCGCTGATCGCGGACCTCGTCCAGGGCGGCATCAACGAAGCCGGCCCGCAGACGAGCCTGGCGTTCCGCCTCTTCACGAGAGAGCCCGCGCTTGAGACCCGCCTGGATTTCCATATCCATGTGGAAGCGCATCTCGGCTTCGGTCCGTTGTTCGTCCTTGCGCCGCCGAAATGGCGTCATAGCGCGGGTTAACCATTCGCGGAGTTTTGCCATATAGCCTCCTCGGATCAAATCTCGTTCAGCAGCCGATGCATGATGCCGGTCATGCGTTCCCAGCCTGCGCGTTCGATCTCAAGTTGTTTGCGACCCGACGCGGTCAACTCATAGAAGCGAGCGCGCCGGTTGTTCTCAGTGGTGTCCCACTTCGAGCGGATGAATCCTCTTTGCTCAAGACGCACGAGAGCCGGATACAGGGTGCCCATGTTTAGCTGGATCGCGCCGTTCGACACCTGTTCGATGCGTGCGCCGATCGCATAACCGTGCTGCGGGCCCAGCGTCGCCAGTGTCTGGAACACCATCAGATCGAGCGTGCCCTGGAGAACTTCGGTGCGGTCTTCCTTCGTCTCTCTATTTGTCACTCTAATAGAGTACTTCGAACTCCATTTGCCCGTCAAATGGAAGCGATGGTACGGCCTTCGGCTCATCCGCTCTTGGAAGAACAGGCAAGGTAGGCGCGGGATAGGTGGCTTCTTGGCTTTGTTGGCGGCGATGTACTGGCGGGCGGCTTCGGTGAGCTTGGCTTGTTCCTGTTGCTGGCGGTGGCGTTCGAGGGCAGCGAGGTCGTTAGTGATTTTCGCGAGCTGGCGATTGAGGCGCGATTCTTGGATGCTCAGGTCGTTGAACTGGCGGTGATAGGTGAGGTAGGTGTGAGCCTGGATGAAGCCGGGGCGGAGCTCGGCGGGCTGGTCGTTGAACTTGTCGGCAAACTCGATGCGGGCGAGAGCATAGATGCCGTATTCGAGACCGGGAATGCGGGCGATGCGCCACTCGGTGTCAGCGATTGCCTGGACCCGCGCGGTTTCCTTTTCGCCAACGGGGTTGAACGCCTCGACGCAGTGCAGGAGTTTGGCTTCGTAGAGTTCGGCGTCGTCGCCGGGAAGCAGGACGGTGTGGCCGGTGAGGCCCGTTTTCAAAGCATTGCGGGACGACTGTGCCTTGCCTTCAGCCGAAGTAGGACCGGTTGAGAGCTGAGCATTGGCTTGATTGGCAGCGATCAGGGAAGCAGAAGACATTGTATTCAGATTCCTTAGTTATGAAGGTTTCGGATCAATTGAAGCTACTGCGTCGCTCGCGCAGTAGGATGCCAAGCGACGGGAGCGACGGTTTGGGGCGCAACGGCCGGTTTCTGTTCATGGCTGGTGCCAAAAAATGGAAAGGGCCGAACGCGGGGTCGGCCGCGACGGCCCTTGGCACGAAACTCTTCTTACAACACCATTATCTGAGGTGAAGGAGCGGTTTCCTGGCGGCTTGTTTCGGAAGTGGTTGAAAATAAGACGAAAATAAAGTTCGAAGATCTGTGAACGCTGTTTATTCTATTCTAATAGAAACAAGCTGGGGGCGGTTCAGCTGGAATGCGGATCCGGGACGAGGACTTATCAGGATTAATCCTCGCAAGGCATTGTACAGGCTGGGTTTAAGCACCAGAATGAGCACTAGATCGGTGTGCGAGCTCTCAGCGAAAATGGGTGTTGTTTCCCTGTTGTTTCCCATTGTTCCCTCATGCGCCCGCAATGGGAGTGCGAAGTATAATCAAATAGATTCAAATCCTAGCTGAACAAGATTGACGCCCGCGACTTCGTCGCAGGAGTCGAGCGCTTAGTTGACGGATTGCTTCGCCGGGGTGAGCCGCAGAGTGTCGTGTTGATCAAGATCGACAACTGGTTTGGCTTCGAGATGGCTTTCATCTCCGGCAAAACATTCGGTGCGCTTGGGGTCTGGAAAAGAACTCTTACGGTACCTCCGTTCGTGCCGAATCGAGTAATCTCCCAACGGAGGTTTGCAGCCCCGCTCTACAATGAGATGGACGCTGGCAAGCCGTTGCATCTGAACGTATGTTCTTCAGCCGCCCTAAACCGCAAAGTTTCCGACACCGCACCCGGAGCAGTTCTTATCTGGGCTGGCGGTGGTTCCAAATCCTCTGGACAAGGTGGCGTCATGGCCTACTTCCGGAAGCAGGGTCCTATTGGATCTGGTTTGCAGGGTGGGCCTTCCTTTTCTCTTGACAATTGAAGCGGATGATCTATGCTCGGGCCACTGTGCAGGATGTGCCTCGAAGCTCGTCGGTGAATCTTATGCGACCGGTTGCCTTGGCTGCTCTCTTTTCAGCGTTGGTCGGTGGAATCGTCTCACCAGGGCTAGGGCAAATGGCAGCCCCGGAGATCGAGAAAGTAAACTACTCCGGTGTATTTGATATTCCGACGCAGGGGTGGACTATCATTGATTTCCGTGCGGATCAAGATGGGCTGTGCTTCCTCCTTCGAAGCGGCGGGGCGGCAGCGGTGCTGCTTACTGACACACGTGGGCAGAAATCACTATGGGTACCACTAATTTCTGACGGGTTGGGACCGCGGACTCAGCTGCGCACGGACACCGATAACATCGGTGTAATGGCAAAGCGCTCCGTTGCGCTTTTCGACAAAAAGAGTGGGGCATTACTCACGCAACGAGCTCTTCCCAGCCACTCAACTAGTTTTGCAATTGCGCAAAACCAGTTCTTGTCATTTCGCGAGGCCATTGGGACATTGGACTGGGAGAACGCCGAGCGAAATAACTCCATATCCATTGCGACAGCCGGTAGCATTCTTGATGCAGTCTTAGAACTCCAAAGTGAAAGGCAGGCAGTTATCGCCGAACTTGGCACTGGCCGGATCTGGGTTGTCGATAGGACAGCGGGCGAGGCCAAGAGATATCAACTGGCTGCCCCTGAGATCGACGGCATCATGCGAACGAAGGGGCCTGGGATGAACCCGCTAATAATGGAGAGCGTATCCGTCGATGACTCTCATTTGTGGGCAGGAATCTCTCCATACAACCCCTCACGGGGAGCGATCATCCTCCGTTTTCGAACGGATAACGGGCAGTTGCTTAACCGCCTACTGTGCAAGTTACCTATTCTTGAAGAACTCAAGGGGCCTGCGAACCCTGGTGGGGAAATGCTTACATCCTTTATGAAGACTCGAAGCGGGGGGTTGTTCATAGTTTCGAACGTGGGACACAAGTGCGCATACTACGACGTGACAAGAATTAGAGGTAACCAATGAGATCAATTCCCTCGATTCTTCTAAAATGTGCGATTTTACGCCGCTGCTGCAACCGGTGCGGCGCTTGTAACACGTGCTTCGGCCGCTAGTGATGATTCCTGTTTTTCTGGTGCCGCTCGCTTTCTTGTTGCATTCGGCGTCTTTGCATAGCGCTGCAGGTGATGGAAGAGCGGAGGGCACTGCCGTAGGGTCCGTTTGAAGTGACTCGGTGACGTCTGCCAGGGCGGCGGCGAACTATGGCAACCCGTGACTATGGGTATTCAATCGATTTCCGACTGAAGGCAGGGCAGGGAACCGAAAACAGATGCGCTTGAACGCAGGGAGGCTCGACATGGCGACTTCTAAAACAAATAATCAGTAAACTAGCGTATAATCAGGCCGTTTCCCCGTCGATGGCGGCTTGCAGGCCGGCTATCGGGGAACAGAGCAAAAGCTATCAATATAACGAACGAGACTGACTAAAGAAAAGAGACAACAAATGAAAAAACTCTTCATGTTAACGTGCCTCACGGTGCTCACGATGGGAATCGCCTCGGCACAACAACAACTGATCAGCTTCACGGCGAAGACGCCGTTTTCCATCGGCAACGCCAAACTTCCCGCTGGAACGTACCAGATTTCAGCGACCGATCAGGACCTACAGACCTTCGAATGCACGAATCAATCCACCGGGGCGAGCATGATGTTTGAAGCGGATACGTCCGACATGGCTCCCAGCACATCCTCGGTGACGTTTGCCAAGTACGGCAGCCTGTTGGTCTTGAAGAGCTTTGGCACTGCCGGCGGCCAAGGCTTCTTTATCCCGCTGTCCCTTCCCGAGAAGCAAGCCAAGAAGACCGGCGCAAAACCGGCCAAGGTAACCCAGCCGGCCAAGTAAGGTGGCCGGCCGTGGGCGGCTACCGGGGGACTACCCTACGGGGCATACTCTGCTCCGAGGCGGCGCTGCTCCTTAGGGCGCCGTGATGTGCCAAGGTCTGTAACCTGGTTCACCGGCATCTGTTACTGTTGACAGTTTCGGCCAGTCCCCTCATCTTTCATACTGGTCCGACCCATCGCCTTCGACGCTAGCGCCCGTGACCTTTGACGCAAGCTGAAAGCCGATCTGTTGCCTCCATTGCGTGCCCCGAACTCGCAATGCGACGGCAGGACCGTACGATCAAAGAACGACATAGAGACTGAGAAACGGCGATATGACCGGTAATAGTGGCTAGCGGCTAACCACCAGCAGGCGAACCACCGGCATTGAATATTGCTCAGCACAGGAGTATGCTTGGGCAAACCGGAGGCCTGCACGGCTTTCCCCCAGTGCAGAGAAAGGGGCCATGATGCCTACCCAAGCTCCCGGCCTACTCGATACGCTGAAGCGCGTCCAACTCACCGGCTACCAGCAAGACGGCGCGGTCGAAATCTTTCATCTGCGTTGGCCCGGCATTAACGGCCTGGACTATATCACGCTCGACGAAGCGCTCGAGGCTCAGTGTATTGAGGTCACTGAGTTCAATCAGACTGGCCAGGTGCCCCGCATCAAGATCATCAACCGCTCAGGGCATATGGTGTTCGTGATGGCGGGCGAACAGCTGGTCGGATGCAAGCAGAACCGCGTGGTGAACACGAGCCTCATGGTTCCCCCTCAGAGCGAGATGCCGCTGCCCGTGACGTGCGTGGAGCGCGGCCGTTGGGGATATCGCAGCGCAATCTTTTCAAGCGCACACAGCTCGTCCCACCACAAGCTCCGAGCCATGATGGCAGGGCAGGCTGCGCAGAGCTATCGGCGGGCTGGTGTGCCGAACGCTGATCAGGCGGCCGTCTGGCAGGAGGTATCCCGAAAGCTAGAGACGATGGGTTCAAGTTCCCCATCGGACGCGCTGCAGGACATGTTCCGGAACTACGACAGGAAACTTGAAAAATCGCTGGAGAAACTTTCAGCGCCGGCGGAGTGCAATGGCGCGGTGTTCGTTATCGGTGGCCGCATCGCGGGTGTGGACCTGTTCGACAAGTCGGAAACGCTCCGTAAACTCTGGCCTAAGCTCATCAAGAGCTGCACCATCGATGCGCTGGAGCCCTCGACAGAGAGCCCGGGATCAATTGCGCAAGAACAGATTTCGAGTTGGCTGGACGCCGCCGCGAGTGCTACACTGGAGTCGTTTCCATCGCTGGGAGTGGGGCAGGACGTGCGCATCGAAGGCGAAGATGTAATCGGCGCCAGTCTAGTTGTGAATGATCATCCCGTCCACATGGAGCTGTTTCGCCGGACCGAGCCGCGGCGAGCGCCGGCGAGCGAACCGGTCGGCGCGGAACGGCAACAGCCGTCAAGCACCGGGGGCCCTGGCCCCGAGGGCCGCCGCAAGAATTGGCTGCGGCGCATCTTTTCGTAAAGGACTTCCTAGTATCAATCGCGCCCTTCGGTCCGGGAACGGCGATGTGGGTAAGCTGTTTCACTTGGCCGGATCACGGCCAACCCGCTGAAAGGCCCGCGATGTCTGGATCTGGAGAGTTCCACCGATTAGTCCCGATATACGCTAGCTTAGCTAAGCTAGCTCTGGAGTTTCTACATTTTCGAGCGAGAATGTTTTGGTCTTCCGTAGCCTCTTGGGGGGCTCAACCTGCACCTAAATGAGTCTGTCTATCAATATTACGTAGACAGACCGACGTAAGTATGCCATACTTCCTCCTGAGCCCCATGCTCAGGAGACACCATGAACAATGAAACCAGAGACCTCATTCTGAGTGTCTTTGAAGCCTCTTTGGATGCACAACTGCGCGCTGTCCGCCGTCTCCGCCATGGCGAGACCGCCCCGGCCGAACCACGCCCTAACAAAGGTCTGTCTCAGGTTGACATGGCATTCGACATACTCAAGAAAGCCCGCATCCCCCTCCATGTCTCCGACATCCTGGATCGCATCCACACCCAATTCGGCGTTACCGTCGATCGCGAAAGCCTCGTTTCCTCCCTCACCAAGAAAGTTGCCCGCAATGACCGCTTCCTCCGCGCTGAGAAAAACACGTTCTCTGTCAGGCCGGAGGCTAAATGAGCTTGCTCGCCGCCTTCCTGAGCATTGTTGAAGACTGGCGTAACGTCTTTCCTCAACAGCGCACCTTTCAGCGAGGAGTGCGGCAAGCGCTCGGCTCTCTCATCTGTCTGGGCCGTCGCTGTTTGACTCGCATCATCTGGACCAACGGCGGCCAGGATCGCAGTTGGAGCGCGGAGTACTTTCTCCACTCCCGCTGCCAGTGGGAGCCGCAAGAGCTGTTCCGGCCGATCCTGAAACAAGCCTTGGATTTTTGCCCGCAACGGCTGGTCGGTGTCGCCATCGACGATACGCGACTGCGCAAAACGGGCCGCTCCATTCCTCAGGCGTTCTATCAACGCGATCCTTTGTCGCCCCCGTTTCACGTCAATCTGGTGTTGGGTCTGCGCTTCCTGCAGGCTTCGCTGTTGGTGCCACTCCATCGCAACGCTCCGGTCAGCACGCGCGCCTTACCGATTCGCTTTCAGGAAGTCTCTCGCGTCAAACGGCCAGGCAAGAGTGCCACCCAAGAGATGCACCAACGGTATCGGGAAGCGGCCAAACAGAAGAATCTGTCGCGCAGCTTTGTGGAGATGGGCCAGCAGCTGCGTCAGGAACTGGACAATGCCGGAGGCCGGAGCAAAGTGCTGGTGCTGGCCGGTGATGGCAGCTTCTGCAATCGCACTTGCTTTGGCCAGATTCCGGAACGCTCGGTCTTGCTGGTGCGCGCCCGCAAAGACGCCAAGCTGTGTTATCGCGCGCTTGCTTCCGAGCATGGCGCTCCGCGCCGCTTTTACGGAACCGAGAAGTTTACACCGGAACAGGTTCGCCAGGACCAGAGTCGCGAATGGAAAACCACCCAGATCTTTTATGGAGGCAAGCGCCGCAAGATCCGCTATAAAGAAGTGGCAGAGGTGTACTGGCAGCGCGGCGCCAAACGGCGTCCCCTTCGTCTCATCGTCATCGCGCCGACTCCATATCGCAAGAGCCAAAGCAAGAAGCTGTACTACCGCGATCCGGCGTACTTGTTGACTACGGATCTGCGCAGTTCGAGCAAGCAGTTACTACAAATCTACTTCGACCGGTGGCAGATAGGCGTGTCCAGACAAGGACACATTGTCCAGTCGGTGAGAGACCGACCGAGGTCAAAAGACTCAGACCTCGTAGCTGGGGAGGCACCGTGGCGCGAAAGCAAGACGGTGGAGCCCTCCGACAAACATACTCGAAAGGAGTGTGCGCAACGCACCAGGTTGCAACGTGCAGTGAACGCAGACGTAGCCTCGTTACACGAATCTCCGGTGGCTGAGACGGTCTATAACGTGCGAAAGCAGCAAGAGTTGTCCGAAACGAGTCCGACACGGCGGCTCTCACCGGCGGGGTATCAGCGGCGACATGGTGTGAAGGATGATGTGGAAACTGGAGAAGCCCTCGGTGCCCGGCGAAGAAAACTCGTCGAGGAGATGCCGGCTATAACCGCGAGTGGGAAGTGCTGGTATAGGCATCAGGGTGACGGATCGGATCGAAGTACCGTTGATGGGCGTGCAGCAAAACGCGCCCGGAGGGAAGGGTCCGGACCGGTGAATGTTCCGTCCGTCAAGGCGAGGCAGGGGTGAGATGACAAAGGCACCCGGCAGTCTGCAGGAACTGAGGCGGCGGATTTATCGAAAGGCGAAGTCTGAAAAGACGCATCGCTTCTGGGGTCTGTTCGTGCATATCACGAAACTGGAGACCCTGGAGGAGGCTTATCGAATCGCCAAAGGAAACGGCGGTGCCCCCGGCATCGACGGCCAGAGTTTCCGGGACATCGAGTCGCGGGACGGGCTGCGTTTCTGGCGGCGGTGCGAGAAGACCTTGTCACAGGCAGGTACAAACCAATGCCCAACCGCCGGGTGGAGATCCCGAAGGGCAAGGGCAAAGTTCGAATACTTCAAATTCCTTGTATCCGCGACCGCGTGGTGCAGGGCGCATTGAAACTGATCCTCGAAGCAGTATTCGAGGCGGACTTTTGCGCGAACTCTTATGGATTTAGACCCAAGCGATCACCACATGGCGCCTTGGCGGAAGTCAGGCGCAGTGTGATGCGGCGCATGTCCACGGTTATCGATGTTGATCTGTCGCGCTACTTCGACACGATTCGGCATTCGGTGCTACTGGATAAGATCGCCAAGCGGATCCAGGACCCACAAGTCATGCACCTCGTGAAGCAGATCATTCAAGCTGGCGGAAAGGTCGGTGTCCCACAAGGGGGACCGTTCAGTCCGCTGGCAGCCAATATCTATCTGAACGAGGTCGACTGGATCTTCGACGCGATTCGTCGTAAAACGGCAGAAGGAGATTACGAGGCAGTCAACTATCACCGGTTCGCCGATGATGTTGTTATCACAGTCAGCGGGCATCACACCAAACGGGGCTGGGCAGAACGGGCCCAGCAACGCCTCCAGGAACAGTTCGCACTGATCGGTGTCGAACTGAACACGGAGAAAACCAAACTGGTGAATACGCTGAACGGTGACGCATTCGGGTTTCTGGGGTTTGATCTGCGGCGTGTACGCAAGCGAAGCGGGGCAGGATACTTCATCCTGATGACTCCGAAGAAGAAGGCTCGCCAGGCGGTCAAGGCGAAGATCCGCGACATCATCGCGCATGGGGGCGCAACTCCCGCGGCGGAACTGGTGAAGCAAATCAATGCCACACTGGCCGGATGGGTCAACTACTTCAGGGTTGGAAACTCGAGTCGGGCCTTTAGCGAGGTTCGCGACTACGTGGAGATGAAAATCCGCACCCTGTTGACCAGGCGGAAACGGCGGCGAAAGTCGAGTGTGGGCTGGCGGCGATGGAGTAACGAATACCTCTACGATGTGTTGGGGCTCTATTGGGACTGGAAGATTCAGCCCCTCCCCGGCATCGGGAGTGGGGACGTGAAAGTGGCCGTTAGGCACCAGGACTCATAACCCTTTTGACGAAATTCACTGGGTGAGCTGCTTGAGGGAAAACCTCCCGAGCAGTTCTTATGGGGAGGGGTTGGAAACGGGCGAGGCAACTCAGCACCGCGCCAGTCCCTTACCCGACAGGTCAACCACCGGGAAGAGAAGGATACCTTGGGCGTTGGGCAAGCGCAGTTATGGAATGTGACTTCGGTGCCCAAGCAGCCGGTGCTGGCGGTGGCGGCTTACAGCGCTTTGTTGCTCGCTTCGCTCAAGGCCTTTGGGGCGGAGCGCGGTGCCGCAGCAGCACGTCAAACAGTTCGGACACGCCCCGGAACGCGTGGCGGCCGACACCGGATTCTTTTCAGCCGCCAACGAATCCAAGGCCCACCAAATAGGAGTCAAGCGAGTCTCGATTCCGAGCCACGACACCCAGAGCGCCACGCGTAAACAGCGGCAGAAGCAGCGTTGGTTTAAGGAACTTCAGAAGTGGCGTACCGGGTGTGAAGGCCGCATCAGTGTTCTCAAACGCCGACATGGATTACGGCGATCGCTATATAGGGGGTCGGACGGCCTCCAGCGCTGGGTCGGGCTTGGGGTGATCGCCGACAATGTCATTCATATCGGCACGCACTTGGCCGAGCAAGCACGCCCCCAGTAAGATTCTCTCCGGCGAAATACTCCTCTCCCATCCTCGCTCTCCCCAACCCCAAATCGATTTTTCAATCCCTCCCCACTCCTAACGATTCCCTCGAAGATCGCCAGCCTGGACACCATCTTCGGGACACGATGGTCGGGTCTGAGGCGGTTTTTGAATTTTAAGTGGGAAACTAGTGTTTAGTTGCGTAAGTTGACAATGGTATTTCGGAGCTGGCTTCCCTTGACCTCGCGTTTCCGCCAGCGGAACGGTTTGGCGTGCTCGTTGTGCCTCCGGATGAAAGCTTCAATCGCCTCACGTAGCTGATCTTTGGTCTTGAAGCTTCCTCCGTTGAGTGTCTTGCGTTGCAGCAGGCTGAACACGATTTCAATCTGGTTCAGCCAACTTGCCGAAGTCGGCGTGAAGTGAAAGCGGACTCGTCCCTCGAACTTCGCAAGCCAGTCGTCGTTTCGTTTATGAGGGGAATAGTTGTCGAGGATGACGTGGATTTCTCGGTCCTGCGGCTGATCGGCCAACACGCCGTCCAGAAACCCACGAAAGTCCTCCCGCTTCTTGTTCTCGGTGAATTTCGTGTGAACCTGGCCTGTGTCGACTTCAAGAGCCGCGAACAGATTGAGCGTCCCATGACGCTTATAAGTGCTCTTCAGCGCTCGCACTACTTTACCGCTGTCAGTCTCAACATAACCGGAGGCCCGTTCGATCGCCTGGATGCTCGGCTTCTCATCCACGCTCAGGACCACGGCGTTTAATGGCGGGTTCAAATATAATCCCACTACTTCGGCGGCTTTGGGAGCAAACTCCTTGTCGGTGCTCACGCACCAGCTGCGTCGCCGTTGCAGATAGATTCCTTCGCGACGCAGAACACGCCATACCGCATGCACGCTGGCGTCGAGCCTTTCCGCTACCGCCGGGCCGTCCCAGTGGGACATTCCGGGCGGCGGTGTCTCCTCCAGCAGGGCCAGCACCCGGTTGCGAAACGCCGTGTCATATCTGACTGGTTTGCCCGGCCGCGACCGGTCGCGTAGTCCTCTCAGCCCCCATAGCGAGAAGCGTTGGCGCCATTTGGAAACGCAAGGGATAGAGACCCTCAGTTCCCGAGCCACTTGCTGAATCTCCTTGCCCTCCAGGCAAGCCAGAATGATTCGAGCCCGCTCCACGGCACGTGCCTCCGTCGTACGGCTCTTTGTGAGGGCCACTAAACTCGCCTTGTCTTCGATCGAGCATTCCAGTTTAGGTGCATGTCTAGGCATCTCCCAAACATTTTAATACATAAATGCATTACTGCGATTAAGCACTAGCAAGATCCCTATCGGGAGTGCCGATGGTGTTGTGTCAAGAAGACGCGAAAAGCGTCATGCTGTACGAAAAGATGAGGGTGGGCCCCTAGGAGCCGCTCTGTAGGGGGAGGCTTCAAACTGCCATAAGCTGCTACGGTCTAAGGGCTGCGGTGGTGAACGTTATGGTTAAAAGGCGTGGCATTTGATCACGTCATGTATAGGTTAGAGAGACGAGTGTAAACGAACCTTCGATGACGCATCGAAAACTCCTTACAAGGCATCGAAACCGGAGTCGCACCCTTACTCCGGGAGCAGCCTGGCGGTTACCTGCTTACTGGCCGGGTGATGTCCGGTGTATAGAAGGCGTGACTCTAGCTCGGGCTTTTCGTCCGGAACTTGAGAACCTGGTTGACGATGGTAAGGGAAAAGGCCCAAGGAGACGAACTCCGAGGCTGAAAGTACCGAAGCGTTAATCAGGGGCGAACTGCTTCGTAGTGTGCGCTGAGCAGCGCATTGTTCAGGAGGGTTGAAGTCCCTCTGGCGCTCGAATGAGGAGCGCCATATCCGAACGCGGGGGTAATGCCTCGCGGGCCGGAGAAGGAAGGAAGGTATGGAGACGTCTACACGGGCACGAAAGCGAAAGCCGGAAACAGAACAAGGCGGACCTGGAGCCACCATTTCGCAGGACTCCGGAGGGCAGGGTGTCCACCGCGAGGTGGAATCCGAAGGGCATGAGGAGAAGTACCGGGCCGTAATCGATGGGGGCTGCCCCGAAGATGAACCGGTCGGCCAAAGGCGGGGCAAGGTCGAGCCTGCATTATGGAGGCGAAGGCGTTACTCATTCACCCGCCGCACCAAGGTGTTTGCGGATGGCACGGTACAGAAGAGTGATGCGTGACCTCAGGAGGACTGGCAGAGTTCCCCGCGGTATGGGGATAAGCGACCTTATAAGCGAAAGCGAAATGGGAAGCGATGCTCGGTCAGTAGTCGGACTGCCGAATAGTACTTCAAACATGGTGAAAGCCGTGTGACCGAGCAATCGGCGACCGGAGTGGGTCGGGGAAGGCGGCAGACGAAGGCAGGAGGAAAGTCTCATGAGGTGGATCAGTTCCTTTTGGGAAAAACCCGTACATCATCATCCGAGGATACTGGCGGACCGATCAACCTGACAGGTGCGGCCAGCCCCACTCGATAGGGTTGGAATCGTGTCTCGTTGTTTGTGCCTTCGTGAACGGGGCGCGGGAAAACCGCACACCCCGTTTGGGCGGCGGACGGTGGCCAGCACTCGGGCAACTGAGTGCGCCACCTCCGACCCGACAGCGGTGATCCGGGGTAATGCCCGAGGAGCGAAGGGAGCAGGTCACTCGTGTCGAGACCGTCAGGGTCAACGGGCAACCGGAGGAACTCGCTGGTTTCGGCAGAAGGCGGCAGCTTTCACTGGGTGGCACGAGCCGGATGAATCGAGAGGTTCACGTCCGGAATCTGTGAGCGCCTCGGGGTGAAATTCCCCGGGGCGACTCGGCAGGAGCGCTGCAGTGATGGAAAAGCGGAGGGCACTTCCGATAGGGTCCGTTTGAAGTGACTCGCTGACGTCTGCGAGGGCCGCGGGGAACTATGGCAACCCGCGACTATGGGTATTCAATCGATTTCCAACTGATGGCCGGGTAGGGAGCCGAAAACAGATGCGCTTGAACGCTGCGAGGCTTGACACGTCGACCTTTATTATCACTCAGATACGGACCGCCGCCAAGGCCATCCCGGCCCCTATCGTCGGCACGCGAAGCGTCCCCAGCGTCAGCGAGTTAGTTCAAACGGCGTTATCGTCAGTAATCACGACATTACGCTGATTGGCTGGCCTTTTCAGTAGCACACTATCGCGTGCCCCACTCCCACAGCCCGTATATCGCGCTCTGCGACAAAGGATGCCCCAGTTGCCGCGCCAACATGGTGATCTGTCCGCGATGGTGCGCGTCATGCGCCAAAAGATAGCCGAGGAAACTGCCCGCGTCCGGCTTAAAGCCTTTAATGCGGCCATCGCCCGCGAGAGAAGCCTTGAGCAAGTCTCGGACTGCTTCGCTGCTCAACACCAGCGCTTCGGACGCTTCCTTCTTATCGCACGTGCCGCCATCCAGTTTTCGCACCGAATCGAGCGGCCAACCCGCACTCTTCAACCACATCAGCCGGACGTTATTGATATGAGCCACGATGGCTGCGATGGTACGGCCCTTGCCTCCCGGCGGGGTAGCTGTCCATGCCGCAGGCGGCAGGTTGTCGATCAGATAGCAATTAATGCGATCGTTGGTTGCATAGGCAACGATGAGCGAGTCACTTACATTGAACGGCGCGGTCTCGGCCTTCCTGGCGGGCATGGTGCGGTCCTTTCATCGGGAGATTGTAGCGGTGAGTTGAACCGTTCGTCAAAGGCTGGCTGTTGACAAGGCTGTTGACGGGGCTCAAAGAAGACCGAGGTCCGCTCGCTAACGCCCGCGGTTCTGTGCTGAAGTTTTCACACGGGCACCGACCGTGCGATTCAGTGATGGAGATACTGTTGCGGCTCTCACAACTGCGCGGCGCCGCTTTGTTCGAAAAACCTGCCACCTTGGTTGTTGTTCTAGTAGTAGAGACAAGCGAGTGGAAAAGCGCGAAACACGGATGGCGTCAGATTGGAAACTCTAGGAAAGGACACCATAGCTGCCTTGGTGCTAGACAGCGTGCTCGATCGGCCGCGCGAGGATCCGAAGCGGGAAGCGCGGCAGACGACCTCGGCCATGTTTCGCGAGTTGCGCGATCCGTTGTCGCGATATCTCATTTATGCGGGCACTCCGCACCCGGACGTCGAGGAGATCGTCCAGGACACGTTCCTGAAGCTCTACCAGCATTTGGCTGCCGGCGGCGGCCGGACCAATTTGCGCGGATGGGTTTTTCGGGTAGCCCACAACCTGGCGTCGAATGACCGAAAGCGCAGGCGGCGCACCGAGCCGCAGGATACGGAAAGGCAATTCGGGGGCATCACGGCCGATCCGGCGCATAGTGCCGAACACCGGGTGCTGCATAACGAGAAGATAGATCGCCTCCAAACAGCGCTGATGCGCTTGCCTTACTCGCACAGGCTGTGTGTTCACTTGCGGGCGGAAGGCCTGAAGTACCGCGAGATCGCAGCGGTACTGGACGTTGGGGTTACGACGGTGGCTGATTATCTCCGGCAGGCGCTGGAACAACTCGGGGAGGAATTCGATGGAAAGTAATCGCGGCCTTCAACCAGACGCACATCCTACCGGCTCGACTTTGATGGCAGCCCTTGATCGGGAATTGCCTCCCCGACAACACTCCGCCGTCGAAGAACATCTCAGGCAGTGCCCTCAGTGTGCGGCGCAATGGGGGCGGCTCCAACAGGCGAACGGCCGATTGGCAGAGTTCCACCGGTCCATCTCTTCAGTATCCGAGTTTGAACTTCAGCTGCCACCTGACGAAAGGCCACGAACCGTGCTTGGCGGCATCCTGTCATTCTTTCGCCGCCCTCAGTTCTTTATTCCGGCAGCGACTCTGGCGACAGTCGTCATTGGATTCGTGTTGTGGACGAGCCCCCGAGCGGGTGTTACGTATATGAGTCCCGCGCCCTCGGCCGCCAAAGTACCGGAACAGATTGAGACGATGGCGGCCAGCAAGCCCGCAATTTCGGGTGCCCCACAAACACAGGCCGCAACAATTCGATCCTCGCGGCGCCTCCGCAGCGCAGTTCCGTCCCAGCCGGCCGGTATGCCGCGCCAGTCGCCAAATCCGGAGCCGAACGCTTCAACGCCTCAGACCGCTGAGGTCTTTTGGTATCTTCCCTATTCCGATCCCGCCCTGGCAGCGGAGGGTGCGGAAGTGGTGCGAGCCGACCTGCCGCGCGAAGCATTTCTCATGGCGGGGGTGCCGCTGGCGAATATCCCGGCGACCGGCCCCAGGGATCGGATTGCGGCGGACATTGTTATTGGAGCCGACGGCCTGCCGCGCGCCATCCGGCCAGCCCGTCAGCAAACCACAGCCACTGTAATTCCGACTCGACTTTAGACACGAAAGGACTCATTTATGTTTTTGCGAACACTTCTAAATACAAACTTGCGGAATCTCGAATCCCGCTTCCTGATGTTTCCCCTCCTTGGCTTGGCGCTAGGCGGTTCCGTGGCCGCACAGCAAGGTGCAGCCGGAGTGGCGACGGGCAGCGGAACGGTAACGACTGCTGCTCCGGTGACGAAGAATGCGATCTTCATCGGCGCAAACGCCAGCGTCGAAGGCAAGGTGGTGACAGGCGCGCCTTATACGGCGACGATAACGACCACGCTTACTCAAACCTTGGCGGACGGAACTCACATCGTGCAAAAGCAGGAATCATCCGTGGCGCGGGACTCAGCCGGCCGGACCCGCCGCGAGGAGAGCCTCAACAATATCGGCCCGTGGTCCACGTCGAATCCGAGTCCCATCGTGTTCATCAACGACCCGGTTGCGCAGGTACATTACGTTCTCGAGCCGGATGGGAAGACCGCGATGAAGATGACTATGAAAGCGGGTCCCGTCGCGCTAACCGCAGCGGGCGGCGTTCCACCGATCGGCGAGGAGAAGACCTTCTTCTTCATCGGGAAGGCGGGCGAGACGCTTTCCCAGGACGCGATGCCGGCGCCGCCTCCCGGCGCCCAGGTTACGATGTCAACTAACGTCGTGACTGCCGGTGTTGCGGGCCCACAAATCATAGTGCGCGACAAGATTAGCGGCGAAGAAAATGGCGCGGACGACAAGGTACAAACGCTGGCGGACCAAACCATCGAAGGTGTGCTGGCGCATGGCAAGCAAGTAACAACCACGATTCCAGCCGGAACCATCGGCAACGATCAGTCCATAGTCATAACCTCAGAGACCTGGTACTCGCCGGATCTCCAGACCGTTGTGTTGAGCAAACGGAATGATCCGCGGATTGGTGAATCGGTGATGGCCGTAACCAACATCCAACGCGGCGAGCCGAGCGCGGCGCTGTTTCAAGTGCCGGCGGGTTACACCGTGAAAGACGGTAGTCCTCAGTTGATGAAGATCCAGGCGGAACACGCCGCGAACCCAGCCCAGTAACGCCGCGGCAAGTGTTGAGTTGAAGTTATGGCCGCGGATGAACGCGGATTTTTGATTCATCGAGTGAGGCAGCGCTCCCTGACGGTCGCGCCTCAGAAAGCTGAGGTGACGGCCCCGAAAGAATCCGCTTGATGCGGGCTTCGCTGACGGGATGTGGACACTGAGCGCGCCTTGGGACACAGGCGCCTGTCCCCGCCGGCATCCCAGGACGAGGCGGAGAACTACACGCTGCGCTTGCTCTGTAAAGCCGAAAAAGCCGAGACGAATCTCGGCTCAGCAGGCTGACAGCCTGCGCCACGCCGGTTTACGAGGCGAGCCAGTGATGGACGATGGGAGGTTCGGGCCCGCGATGGAAGCGCCAGGCTTCTTCCTGAATCTCCCGGTCGGCAATCGTGGAGCGCTCATGCTGGCGAAGGTGCTCGGCCCAGTTCTCCACCATGAAGCTCTCCACATGGCGTGATGGGTCTGCCGCGTCCTGATAGAGACCCCAACGGATGGCCCCATCGCGGCGCCGTATGCGGCCGAGTTCGAGCATGGCTGTTGAAAACGCGGCGGCATGCGCGGCATCAACGTCGTATTCAATCATCACCAGCACGGGTCCGCGGCCCGGATCCGGAGGGGTCGTGAAGACCGGCTCAGGCCAGTATTTGGATGTCGTGACGTCGCGCTCTTCCCCATGCCGCAACGGGAATTTCTTCACTAGCGGCAAGCTCAGCAAACAGGTTGCGCCCGCCGCATAGAAAGCTTGGCGGGTGCCAAACCGTTCCGCGACTGCGCCCCACAGCATGCTGGCGAGAGCCATGCCGCCTTGGAAGACCAACAGGTAGACGGCAAGCGCCCGTGCGCGGACCCAGGCCGGCAGGACAGTTTGGGCGGCGACATTGAAGCTCGACATCTCCGAAACCCAAGCGACGCCTGCGGCCACCATGACAAGGGCTGCCAAAGGGAAGCTGGTGAGCCCGCCCAAGGCGATGGTAGCCAGACCCCACAGCGCACCGGCAAACACCACCAGCTGATCGGGCGAGAAGCGCATGCGGAACTTGGCGAGCAGGCCCGCGCCCACCACTGCTCCGGCGCCAAGGCAACCCAGCAGCAGACCGTAACCCGTTGCAGAACCCTTCAACTCATTGCGTGTCAGGATCGGCAGAATCGACCAGATGGCGCTGCCGCCGATGATGAAGGCGCCGGAGCGAACCAGCACAGCGCGAATGCCGGGCGAGTAACGCACGTAGCGCAAACCGGCCCAAGTTGCGGAAACGATGCTTTCGTCCTCGCTTGAATCCTGGACATGCGCCGGGCGCTTCCAGACAAACAGAACCACGATCACGCCCACGAAGGAGAGCGCGTTCAGCAGGAAAACAGCGGCCGGATTGAAAGCGGCAATCATGAAGCCGGCGATCGCCGGCCCTACTGCTCGGGCCAGGTTGAACCCGACAGAATTGAGCGAGATGGCCTGAGGCAACTCGCGCCGCGGTACGAGTTCCGGCACGATGGCCTGCCATGCCGGGCCATTGAGCGTCGAGCCGACGCCCAGAGCGAAGGTGGTGAGCAGCAGGACGATGGGTGATGCCTTGCCTATTAAAGTGAGCCAGCCCAAAAGCCCGGCGGCGGCGGTCATAAACGCCTGGGTAAAGATCAGCAGCTTGCGGCGGTCGAAAATATCAGCGGCTGCGCCTGCCGGCACGCCCAGCAGGAATACCGGCAAGCTGGTGGCGGTCTGGATCAACGCTACATAGAGCGGTGACATGCTCAGTTCCGTCATCAGCCATCCGGCCCCAACGTTCTGCATCCAGGTGCCGATGTTCGATGCGACCGATGCAATCCACAGCGCCCGGAAGAGCGGATGTGTTAGCGGAGCCCAAGGTTGTTCAGTGGTGGAGGAATCAGGCGCGACGGTGGCGTTGGCTGCCATGAGGACTGGTAGTAACGATGCGCTGGAGCCAGTCACGAGCGACGGAGACATCATCCTCCGCCAGGTTGTGACCTGCTTCTCCCCAATGTAGCGTGAGGTCGGCGTGCGAGTCGCGAAGCAAATTAGCCAGTTGCATCACCTGATCGCGCTGGACAATCGGGTCGCGCTCGCCGCTGAGCATCAGGACAGGCTTCCGTTCAAGATCCACCGGCTCCGCCGGAATAAACGGCGGCATGGCGCGCATTAGGATGGCGCCGGCGAGTAACCGCGGAGATCGCAGCATCAGGCTGGCGGCGATGTTCGCGCCGTTCGAAAAGCCGACTGCGACCAGCTTGCCTGGATCGAGCGCGTACTTTTCTCCGGCCTGTTGGATGAAGCGGCCCAGCTCGGCCGTTCGAATCGCCAGGTCTTCCTGGTCGAATACTCCTTCGGCGAGCCGCCGGAAGAAACGTGGCATCCCGCGTTCCAGCACTTTCCCACGCGGGCTCAAGAGCGCCGCGCCCGGCAGAAGCACTCGCCCCAGCGGCAACAGGTCCGATTCGTTGCCACCGGTTCCGTGCAGCAATAGCAGCCCCACCGGCGGCGCCGGCGTGCCGGCCGGTTCAAAAACATGCTCAAACCCGAGTGTGCCGCTCAAGCGTTTCCTTTCGGCGTAACCAGTCTCGGCAAGCTCGTTTCGAGTTGGGATCGTATGGATTCGTACCAGGAGGGCAGCTTGAGCGACTCGCCAAGATGTGTTTCCGGCTCGTCGACGGCAAAGCCGGGCGGATCGGTTGCGATTTCGAACAGGACGCCGCCGGGTTCCCGGAAGTAGATTGAGTGGAAGTAGTTTCGATCCATGACGGGCGATACGTGAAGCCCCAATGTCAACAGAGACTGCTGCCAGTCTAACTGAGTGCCGTCATCGTCGGTACGGAATGCGACGTGGTGAATGGTGCCCGCACCCATCCGTCCGCGCGCCGGCGTAGGCGCAGGGACGACATCCACGAAGCCCAGTGATGACCCCGCTCCGACCGAGAAGCGCCGCTGCAGCGTGGCAGCATCGGAGCCTACCGAAGCGAACGTCAGTTTGTCGAAGAGATCGGAGGTTGTCTTACCGCTGTGGCTCAGGGTGATCGAGTGGAGAGCGGTCACCGCGTATTGTTCGGGAATAGGGCCGTCAGCCCAAAACGAGTGCCGGGCGGGCGCCAGCGATGGCGAATGCTCAACCAGTTCGACCTTTAGACCATCGGGATCGAGGACGGAGAGAACGGGTTCGCCCATCCGATAACCCTCATCGACCGGCCGGAACCCGGCCGCCTCCAGGCGCTTTCGCCACCAATCACGAGATCCGGGCGGGATCGACAAGCCGAAGGCAGCGGGCTCGCCCGCACCAATCCGCCCCGGAGCGGGGGATGGCCATGCGAAGAAGGTAACGATGGAGCCGGGTGAGCCGACTCGATCGCCGTAATAGAGGTGGTACGAGCCGGGATCGTCAAAGTTGACGGTTTTCTTAACCAGGCGCAGGCCCAACACGCCGGAGTAGAAGTCGACGTTCTTCTGTGGGTCACTGGCAATAGCAGTGACGTGATGAATTCCCTGAAGTGGAGGCATAAAGGAATAGAACCCGCGGTCGCGGGCTCTCGTATATTGAGATGCGATCTGGCCCGAAAGGACTCAGAGCGCCCGCAAGCCGTTCATCTGTAAGCACGAAGGGGTGAGGCCCCATACTTGGTTCAGGCTATCCCGCACTGGCCGCCCGGGTCCTATACTTAAACAAGGAACGTTTTTCCATATGAAAACCTACGTGAAGTTCGGCGTCCTGATGGCGCTGATCGTCGGGTCGCTGCTTTGGTTGGCCCTGGGCGGCATTAGCGATAGCAAGACCTATTACCGGACCATTGCCGAGTTGAAGCAGATGGGTAACGGCGCGCACGGCCAGAAGTTACGGGTCGGCGGCGACATCCAAAGCGGTTCCATCGTGAAGAACGGTTCCGAAGTAACCTTCGTGCTGAGCCAAGCGGTTCCCGCGCCTGACGGGAAGACCCAGAACGAACAATTGAAGGTCGTCTACAACGGTTCCGACCCGCTGCCCGACACGTTCAAGGACGGTGCCCAGGCTTTGGCCGATGGCCGCCTGGCGTCAAACGGCGTATTCGAAGCAAAGAAGATTCAGGCGAAGTGCGCCTCGAAGTATGAAGCCAAGCCGCAACAAAAGGGCCTCACCCACGACGCTCCCACCAACGTGAGCGCAGTGACTCCTCCCCGGAAGTTGGGCAGCTAGATTCTCTTGGCACGCTACTGAAGAAGGATTTCACGGGGTGGCCTGTGCCACGTAGGTTTGTAAGATCTGTGAGAGAAAGAGACTAACCGCACATGGAAAATATCGGCGCGCTTGCAATTCTACTGTCTTTCTGTCTGGCGGTCTTTTCGGCCTTCGCCGCCCTCACGGGCAAGTACACCAAGCGTCCGTCCCTGGTGGTGAGCGCCGAGCGCTCGGTTTACGCCATCTGGTGTTTGCTGACCCTGGCATCGGGGCTGCTGATCTATGCGCTAATTGCGGGCGACTTCCGGCTCGCTTATGTGCAGGCGCATAGCAACCACTCCATGCACTGGATCTATAAGTTCGCCGCCTGGTGGGGTGGCCAGGAAGGTTCGTTGCTGTTCTGGGCGTGGCTCTTAGCGTCGTACTCTTGCGTCATCGTCTACACTAATCGCCGCAAATTCCGTCAGATGATGCCGATCGTCATCGCCATCCTGATGACCACCACGGCGTTCTTCACCAGCCTGATCACATTTGTCGTGAGCCCCTTCAATGTATTGATGGCAGGCCGGGGGATCATCGACGTGGGCGACGGCCAGGGTCTAAATCCGCTGTTGCAGTGGTGGACCATGGTGATCCATCCGCCCATGCTGTATCTCGGCTACGTCGGATTCATCGTGCCGTTTGCGTTCGCGATGGCCTCTCTGCTAACCCACCAACAAGGCGATGCCTGGATTCACACCACCCGGCGCTGGGCCATTGTGACCTGGCTATTTCAAAGCACGGGCGTCGTTCTGGGAATGGGCTGGGCCTATACGGTTCTGGGCTGGGGCGGCTATTGGGGATGGGACCCCGTGGAAAATGCCTCACTCCTGCCGTGGATTTCATCGACGGCCTTTCTGCACTCCGTCATGATGCAGGAAAAGAAGGGGATGATGAAGGTGTGGAACATGGTGCTGGTCTCCGCCACGTTCTTCCTGTCCATTCTCGGCACCACCCTCACGCGCACCGGTCTGGTTTCCTCCGTGCATGCGTTCGCGCAATCCCCCATCAAGCCGTACTTCACGAGCTTTCTATTGGGCGGTCTTGTTTTGACCACATACGCGATTCTTCGCAATCTACCGTACCTGCGCAGCGAATCGAAGTTGGAGAGCGTGATCTCGCGTGAGTCGAGCTTTCTGTTCAACAACCTGATTCTGCTGGCAAGCTGCTTCGCCGTGCTGTGGGGAACGCTGTTCCCGGTGGTGATGGAAGCGCTGACCGGCGAAAAGGAAACCATCGACGCACCGTATTACATCCGCGTGAATGTTCCCATCGGCCTATTTCTGCTGTTTCTGACTGGAGTCGGCCCGCTGATCGCATGGCGGCGAAGTTCCTTCGATAGTCTGAGGCGCGCCTTCCTGGTGCCCACCATCATTGGTGTGGCGACCATCGCCGCATTGGCCATCGGCGGCATGCGCCAGGTCACGGCCATGATTGCGTTCGGCCTCGCGGCATTCGTGACGGCAACCATTGTTTCTGAATTCTTCAAGGGCGCGCGGGCCATCCACCACAAAGAACACATCAACGTTCTGCGATCCGCTTTTGAATTGACTTGGCGGAATACGCGCCGCTACGGCGGCTATGTAGTCCACATGGGCATCGTGTTGATGTTCATCGGCTTCACCGGCTCGGCCTTCAATCTAAAAGACACGAAGAACATGGGCCTCGGCGAAACGATTCGATTCGGGCACTACGATCTGCGCCTGTTGAACGTGAACGACGGCACCAACGACAACTACGATTTCTCAAAAGCAACCATGGACGTCATCCAGGACGCGAAAGTCGTGGGTCAGTTGGAACCGGAGATCCGGATGTACAAGTCTAGCCAGCAGCAGAACTCCATGGTCGGCATCCGCCGCCGTCTCAACGAAGACTTGTACGTGAATTATTCCGGCGTTCTGCCCGATGGCAGCAAAGCGACGTTCCAGTTCTATCAGTTCCCGCTGGTTTCCTGGCTTTGGGTTGGATATTGGGTTCTGCTCTTCGGTACCCTGATTTGCTTGATTCCAAGTAAAGTGCGCTTGCAATACGCGCGCACGGAGGTGGTAAGCGTTGCGAGCGTACCTCAAACCGTTGAGTCGTAGATTAACGCCCGGCTTCCTGCGTAGCTGCAATCTGAAGCTGGTGGCCGCGTTCGTGCTCTCGCTCTCGTTTGTCGTGGCGCAGGATCCGACGTCGCTGATGACGCCGGAAGTGGCGCGCGTTGGCAGCCGTCTGGCGTGCCGCTGCGGCGGTTGCCGCAATACCGTGGGCGATTGTCCCATGATCAAGTGCCACTCCGCCGATCCCATGCGCCGGCGCATCCATGACATGCAGGCGGTGGGAATCACCGACGACCAAATTGTCCAGACCATTGTTCAGGAAGAAGGGATTGTCGCCTTGGCCTCGCCTCCTGTGAGAGGTTGGGGTCTCTTTACCTGGGTGATGCCGGGCGTTGCTCTGCTGCTTGGCTTCTGGATCTACACGGCGTGGGTGCGGCGCAACAAGGCAGAGCCGGTCGCCATGACGGCCAAGGACAACGCGCTGCTGGAGCGGTTCCGCGATCAGATGGATCAGGAACTGGATGAGCCGTCTGACAAGATTCCCCGGGGGAAGCCAGAGAAGAAATGACCATCGCCGTTGCGATTGCCCTGACGTTGGGGGCGTTGCTTTTCACACTGTTTGTCCGAAAACAGGACCTGCCTGAGCCCATTCCCGTTTCCCCGCTGCAGCATCTGGAAGAACGTAAGACGGCCATCTACGACAATCTCCGCGATCTCCAGTTTGAGTACCGGCTGGGCAAGCTCTCCGACTCCGACTACCAGGCGACGAAGTTGTCGCTGCAAAAGGACCTGGCAGTAGTTCTCGCCGAACTGGAGAGTACCGCCGCCAAACTCGGATTGAGCACCAAACGCGTCCCGGCTAAGCAGGTTGCGAAGCCTAAAGCACAGGCGCCCGTGGCAGCAGGTTTCGTCTGCCCCAGCTGTGGCGCGAAATTTGAGAAGCCGCTCAAGTTCTGTGGCGAGTGCGGAAAGGCAATGGCATGAGGGGCGCGATCTCGTGTTGGCCGGCGCTGGCGATGTTCGCCTTGATCCCCGCGGCCTTCTCCGCAGTTGACGGAACGGTTATCAACGGAACCACCGGCAAGCCGCAGCCGGGTGTATCGATCACTTTGGTGAGGCCCGGACAGAAGGGCATGGAGACCATCGGCAACACCACCAGCGATGCCCAGGGCCATTTCCAGTTTGAGACCGCGCAGTCCGGCGGCGGCCCCCAACTTCTACAGGGCACCTACAAGAGCGTCAACTACAACAAGATGTTGACGCCGGATGTTCCTACCAGCGGCGTGGAATTGAAGGTCTTTGAAGCCTCGAAATCGCCGGCCGGGGCAAAGGTGTCGCAGCACATGCTGGTTGTCGAGCCTTCGACGAATCAGATCGGTGTCAGCGAGACAATCATTGTTCAGAACGATGGCAACACCACCTATTCCAATGACGAATTGGGCGGCATCCGGTTCTTTCTGCCGGCGGGCGCAAATGGAAAAGTAAGTGTGAGCGTGAAGGGCCCCGGGGGCATGCCGTTGCCGCGCAGCGCCAAGGAAACCGAAGAGAAGGGCGTCTTCAAAGTTCCGTTTGCGATCAAGCCCGGCGAAACGGAATTCGATCTCACCTACGCCGTGGCCGCCACCGATCCGCTGAAGTTCGAAGGAAAGGTCGTCGGCATCAAAGGCCAGCCGGCCGGACCACTGCGCCTGGTGGCGCCGAACGGTGTGACTCTGGAGGGTGCCGATCTCCAGAAGCTGGGCCAGGAACCAAAATCGCTGGCGACCATCTACGACGTCATGGCTGCTGGTCCGTTCTCGGTTAACGTGCAGGGCGTGGGCAGTTTGCGCGGAGGCGCCGACGATGCAACCGGGACGGATACCAGTGACGCGCCCCAGATCGAAGCAGTGAAGCCGCCTGTTTATCGTTACCTGCCCGTCCTGATTGGCTTGGCGCTCGGCATTCTTGGGCTCGGGCTGCTGATTCTATATCGTTCTTCGCCGGTTCGCGCGGAATAGGGATGGACCAGTAGACTCCATGCCGGTCATCGCGCTCGCCGATGTCTGGAAGTTCTATGGAAACTTCCCGGCGCTTCGGGAAATAGAGTTCACACTGGAACCCGGCTGGTGCTGCGCGTTGCTCGGCCGCAACGGCGCGGGCAAAACCACGCTGCTGCGCGTTCTGGGAGGCCTCTCGCCTTTCCAACGGGGCTCGGTCCAAGTGCTCGGCAGCAAGGTGCGCAGCGAACGCGCGCGCCAGCAGACCGGATTCCTGGGGCATGGCATTGGCGTCTACGAAGACTTGTCCGCACGCGAGAACTTAACGTTTTTTCTCCGCGCCGCAGGCGCCGACGTCAACCAGAACCGCCTCATGGACTGGCTCAAGCGGGTGGATCTCGCCCGAGTCGCGGATCTCCCGGTACGCCAGTATTCGCGTGGCATGCGGCAGCGCCTTGCCCTGGCGCGAACCTTTCAGCACGCGCCGCAATTGCTGCTGCTAGACGAGCCTTTTACTTCGCTCGACGACCGCTCCATGCGGATCCTCACCGACTTGCTGGCCGAAGCACGGGCCCGCGGTGCAACCATTATTCTTTCAACCCACCAGCTCCGCGAGGCGCTCGCCATCTCATCGCACATCGCGATTTTGGAACAGGGTCAACTGCGCTACTTCAGTGAGCGCACACAGGCCATGATCGATGATCCAACGGTGCTCTACACGCTGCGCGAGGAATTGGGAATCGCGTGAGTGGCCTCTCCTATGCGCTGGCTGTCGCGCGAAAAGATCTGGCCATTGAGTTCCGCACGAAAGAATCGCTGAATGCCGCGGGAGCCTTTTCCATCGTCATTCTGCTCTTGTTCAGCTTCGCATTTGATCCGGCGTCGGACACAATCACGGAGATGGCAGGCGGCTTGTTGTGGCTGGTGTTTGCCTTCGCCGGGGCTCTGATCTTCAATCGCGGGTTCGCGCGCGAGCTGCCGAACGAATGCCTGGATGCGCTCATGGCGTCGCCCGTCCCCGCTGCCAGCTTGCTGGTTGGCAAAGCGATCACCAGCCTGGTGCTGTTGATCATGGTCGAGTTTGTTTCGCTGTTTGTGTTCGGCATTTTCTACAACATGAATTGGTGGCAGCATGGCCTTGAGTTGTTCCTCGTGCTGGCGATGACCACTTGGGGAATCTCGATTGTGGGCGCGGTATTCGGCGCTCTGACCGTCAACCTGCGCTTGCGCGAGCTGATGCTGCCCGTGCTGATCTATCCGCTTCTGATTCCGTTGTTGATGGCTGCGATCGAACTGACCAGCGCTCTGTTGAATAACGAGCCGCTGACACCCGACGTTCTGATCTGGGGCCGTGTTTTGCTGGTTTTCGACATCGTGTTCACGGGGCTCTCGGTGCTGCTGGCGGAAGCAATTCTGTTGAACTGAGTGATCGAGCAACTACATTTTTTACGCAACTGCGCCAGCACAGAACCTGCGCGTGTCAGCAAGCGGACCACTCACAACTCCCAGCAATGAACCGCCCGCCGAGTCTCCACGCCCATCCGTGTGCTGACGAGTCTGTGTGAAAACTCCGGGACAGAGTGACGAGTCGATTGTGCTGCATCTTGGGACAGGCTCGCTCTGTCCACGCGGCGAATAGGCTTGGGTTGACAAGAGTGGATTTCGTGATCGCCTTGGGACAGAAGCGCCAGTCCCGGTTGGCCTTGTCGTGGGTCCGCTCGCTGACGCTCGCGGTTCAGTGCTGGAGTTTTCAAACAGACACTCACGCTCGCGGTTCTGTGACCGCCCAGCCACCGGATGAGTCACACTTGCGCGACTGCCTTTTGAGGCTGGACCGAGTTCGCTTGAGTCCATATCGTTTGCCCCCAGCCAGGTAAATCCATATTGAACTAACTCTGGTAGGCTCAAGCTTATGAATGGAGTAACGGATCGATGAAATCGGAACGAGCGGTTCACGGCCTGTCAGCCATCGCGGCGATCCTGCTCGCTTACAACCTGTACAACATCTTCATGGTGCTGCCCGACGAAGCCGCACAGGGCGCGATCTACCGCATCATGTTTTTCCATATTCCGGCCGCGATCACCGCGTTTATCGGGTTCTTCGTGGCGCTAGTCCTCAGTGCGATGTTTCTCAAAACCAGCGATCTCAAATACGACTCTCTCGCCGCGTCCGTGAACGAGGTCGCGCTGGTTTTCGCCTGCGTCAACCTGGTCACCGGCAGCATCTGGGCGAGAATCATCTGGGGTATCTGGTGGACTTGGGATGCGCGGCTCACGTCGATGCTGGTTTGTATCTTGATTTACTTTGGCTACCTACTGCTGCGCCAGTCTGTCGATGAGCCCACCCAGCGCGGGCGTCTGTCGGCGGCGCTGTCCATATTCGGTTGCGTCGACACCATCATCGTTTGGAAGTCCATCGAATGGTTCCGAACGCAGCATCCGGCTCCTGTGTTGAGTATGCGGACCGGCGGCGGCAAAATGGATCCCAATATGGAGACGGCAATCTATATGAATCTGCTGGCGTTCCTGGTGATGGCCACGGTGCTGGTGCTGATCCGCAGCCGCCAGGAGACGACCGCGCGCGAGATCGACTCGTTACGGCGCGTGGTTCACGCAGGGTAGCGGGTGCGAGGGCCATTGTGGCCGCGCCTGAGGAAAGGTTAGGAGAATGGATCAGAGAAATTTCACGTTCTTGTTTTACGGCTTTCTGGCCGCGTGGTTGATCGTGCTGTTCTATGTCATCAGCCTCATCCGGCGGTCGAGCCGCCTGAAGAAGGAACTGGATGACGTGAGGCAGTTACTCGACGAGCGGCCCAGCAACAAGAGCGTAAAAACCCGAACCTACTGAGCGCGAATGCCGTTTGTCATCGACCGCAGGTCATTCCTGAAGCATTCCATCCTGGCGGCCGGCGCCCTTTCGGCGGGCCTGGCCGCTCCAAGCCTGCGCGCTCGTGACGCAAGCGGCGGAACAGTTCGCTGGGCGCTACTCTCCGACACCCACATTGCCGCCGATCCCAGCGATACCTATCGCGGATTCAAGCCACACGAAAACCTGGCCAAAGTTGTGGATCAACTGAAGGCCTCGCACTTTGACGCAGTTCTGGCCAACGGTGACCTGGCGCGGTTGGAAGGCAAACCGGTCGATTACGTGCGGTTCACCGATTTCGTCGATCCGTTGGCGGAACAATCGGCTTTGGTCGTCACGCTTGGTAATCATGACGAGCGCAAGAATGCCCGCAGCGCTCTAACCAAGCTGGCTGGCGATCGCCAGCCAGTTGAACAGAAGTTCGTGACCGTCCTTGATACCGACCCGGTGCGCTTTGTACTGCTGGATTCGTTGATGGCAACCAACATTGCGGCAGGGCAATTAGGCAAGTCGCAGCGTGACTGGCTGGCCGCGTCTCTTGGGCAAAACGCGTCGAAGCCGACCATTGTATTCGTCCATCACAACCCCGACGCCGACAACGACACCGGCTTGGTGGATGCCGACCGCTTGCTGGCGCTACTCAAATCACAGCGGCAGGTAAAGGCGCTGTTCTTCGGGCACCTGCACATTTACCGGCACACTCAAATCGACGGCTTGCACCTCATCAACCTGCCTGCTGTGGGCTATAACTTTGCAGACGGCGAAGTGGTCGGCTGGCTCGACGCAACCTTCACCAGCCAAGGTGCCGACCTGAAGCTGCACGCCATCGGCGGCGATCTCAAGAACGATGGGCAGGTGACCAAATTGCAATGGCGGTGATCTGTGGGGCTGGTCCCCAGACCCGCGGCGGAACCCTAGTTCCGGCCGTTCCATCCGTCAGCTAAAGGTCGCTCAGATCGGCATCCGCCTTTGGTTATAGAATGATCGGCCCAGACTTGACTTCGCACCGGCCCTAAACAAACACGACCGTCTTGTTCTGATACACCAGAATACGGTTCTCCAGGTGCCAGCGCACGGCACGGGAGAGGACGACCTTCTCTAAATCCCGGCCTTTCTGCAACATGTCTTCGATCGTGTCCCGATGCGAAACGCGCACCACATCTTGTTCGATGATCGGCCCGTCATCCAGTGCGGCGGTGGCGTAATGGCTGGTCGCCCCGATCAACTTCACGCCTCGCTCGAAGGCTTGTTGATAGGGTTTTGCCCCGATGAAAGCAGGCAGAAAAGAATGGTGAATGTTTATTGTGCGCAACAGGTATTGGGCGATGAATTCTGGTCCCAGTATCTGCATGTATCGCGCCAGCACGATCAGGTCCAGCTCAGGCCCGAGCAACTCAAGCATCTCCCGCTCGGATTCGCTTTTGTCTGAAGGTCTGGTTAGCTGATGGAACGGGACTCGGTAAAAGTCGGCCAGCGGCTTGGCGTTCGGGTGGTTGCTGATAATCATGACGATTTCGCAAGCCAGTTCGCTGGTGCTCTGCCGGTACAGCAAGTCGGCGAGGCAGTGGTCATGTGCGGAAACCAGGATGGCTATCTTGGGCCGGTAGTCCGTCAACGCCAGGTGGTACTTGATCTGGAACCGCTCAGCCAGAGGATTGAAATTGTGCTCGAAATCGGAGATCGGAACATCGAACCCCTCCAACTCCCACTCCAGCCTCGATAAGAACAGGTCGCGGCCGCTGTCCAGGTGATCATCGCAGTGCAGGACGCTGCCATTGTGCGCAATCAGGAACTGGGAAACCGCCGCCATCGCACCTTTGCGCGCCAAGGGCATCGGTGCGCTCAAAAGCAAGACAGCGGTGTTCTTCATGTTCCGTCGTTAGAGGCTGGGGGGCGCCGGATTGCACCGGCTGATCTGAAAGTCTTTGACGGGTGTTAGAACAGCAAGGCCCCGGTCGAAGCCATGAATCCGAATATGCGCTTAATATGCGCTTAATTCTTGTCACCGAAGTTCGGGACTCTTGCGGGCCTTAGCATTCCTGACACGCGGGACAACACCTTTCAGGCCGCTGATCCCACTTCCTGGAACGCGTCCTGAGCCATCTTCTGCAAGTGCGCCCGAATATCGCGAGGCCAGTTCTGAATAAGCGCTTCGAACCGCTCGCGTTGGCCGGCATACAAGGCGCGGGTCGCCTCTTCGTAGCCAGGTAAATCACCCGCCATCGCTGACATAAATCGGCACGTAGCGTCCATGGCCAACCGCGCGCGCTGCTGGCCGGGATCGTTCGATCTCGCTTGGTCGACCATTCGCCGTAAAGCCGCTGACGCGCCATTCGGCTGCAGTTCGAGCCACGCCCAATGGCGCGGAAGCAGCGTGACTTCGCGGGAAACGACACCAAGTTTGGGCCGGCCAGGCCCGGTGGGCTGCCGGACGGGCAAAGCCCGCACCAGGACCTGGTCCAACGCGCCCTGGAGATCGAAGTCCACCTGTCGGCCGGTTTCATCCTCAAAGATCAGAACCATTGGATTCTCGCTCTGATCAACCCACCGCTTCACTTGTGGGAGCATCTCCTCTAGGGGCCCTGAGCCAATCAGCGTCTCTCCAGCGAACGCACAATACGTCTTCTTATCTTCCATGAGCCCCATTTTACCCCGGTAATAATCGGGAGGTCAATAACATCCGGGTAAAATAACGGACTATTGAATCGCCGCCACAATCGCCTGGATGTCTTGCGACACCTTGGCGGGCTTCTGATTTCCATTCACTTGTTTGATGTTGGCGTTCGGGTAATACAGCTGGATGAAGCCCATTTCCCGGTGATAGTCGGCAATCGCTTGATCCAACATCTGCCCCTGGTCATCCGGATTGGTGCTCTTCGCCAACCGCCTCTTCGCCACCGAATCGGGAACGTCCAATTGCAGTACCAGTGGCGCCGGCAATTGACCTTGCTTGACCAAGCTCGCCAGAAAATCGGCTTGCGTCTTAGTTGCTGGATAACCATCCAGGATGAAGCCTTTGCTGGTGTCGATGGTCTTCAGCTTGGCCTCGACCAGTTGATTCATGATCATGTCTTGCCGCGGATCAATGGCAGCCGTCCCGAGCGTCTGAATGCTGGCGACGGCGTTAGGATTGGCCTTCACGAGTTGGTCTGCCGAAATCACCGGCAGCCCATACTCTTTCTGCAGATAGGCGGACTGTGTGTTCTTACCGCTACCCGGCGCACCGATGAGGATCAGGACAAGTGGCTTCCCCGGCGGCGCAGCAAAGGCGCTCAGGGCGCCCAGCAGAAGGCTTGCACTTGCGAGAGTCAGACGTTTCAGCACATCCTGATGATCGCCTACTTTGCGGGCCAGAACAATCCTGGGGGCGTCGATAGGAAACACTGATGAGCGGGTTCCGTTCACCCTGGTTGATGAAAACAGCCACAGCCTTCCTGCAACTGCCAAAGCCGGATGTGGGCATCCGTCGCGGACGAGGCGTCCGCCCCACTTCGCGAACCCGACGAATCAGGAAATAATTGACCATGGCCACTTCCCGGCTGAAACGCGTCGAACAGATCTGCCACGAGCTCGCAGAAACCACCACCGTCCGTCACGGCAGCCACGCTGCCTTCCTGGTGCGAAAGAAAACCTTCGCCTACTACCTCGACAATCACCACGGCGATGGCATCGTCGCCATCACTTGCAAAGTGGCAACGGGCGACAATCAGTTGCTGGCCAAAACGCAGCCCGAACGCTTCTACCTTCCCGCCTATATCGCCTCCCGAGGTTGGGTCGCCCTGCGCCTCGACCGTGGCGAAATCGATTGGGAAGAGGTTCGCGAGCTACTTCACGACAGCTACCGGCGAACCGCGCCGAAGAAGCTCGCCGCCACGGTTTCTTTTGCGTCCCTGTAAGATGACTGCGAGACGTTTCCATGTCCTACCACTCCCGCAGGCGCTTCTTGCAAGCAACCGGCCTGGCCGCCGCGCATCTCCTTGCCGCCAATCAGGCATTCCCCGCCCCGTATGCCAAGCAGGCCGCGGATCTCAAGAAGAAGATCAAGATCACGGACGTGAAATGCATGATCGTGCGCGGCACTTGGGACTGGAACCTCATTCGGATTGAGACTGACTCGGGTCTCTACGGCATTGGCGAAGCCTATTGGGGTTGGGGCGTCAAAGATCTGGTCGTCAACAAAATGAAAGGCATCGTCGTGGGCGAGGATCCGCTGAACGTGGACAAACTCTACACCAAGATGCTGATGGAGAGCGCGGGCGCGGGCGCCATTGGAGGCGCCACGATAACCGCGGCGAGTGGCATCGAGATCGCGCTCTGGGATCTCGCCGGACGCATCCTGCAAACGCCCGCCTGCAATCTGCTCGGCGGGCGGTTTCGCGATAAAGTGCGTTTCTACCGCACCACGGAAGTCCCCGCGGAGCATCCTGAGGATCTCGCGTCCTGGCGCGATCTTGTTCGACGCACGCGGGCCGAACCACAGGGCTGGACAGCATTCAAGTTTCAGGGCGATGGCATCCCCCGCGCGCTCGATCCTCAATACAAGCAGCCCGGGCATGATCGGTATCTACGCAACCTGAACCACGGCGACATTGTGCAAATCGTCAAGGTGATGGAAACTGTGCGCGAAGAACTCGGTCCTGAAGGCGACTTCGCCATCGACCTGCACTGGCACTACGATGTCCGCGATGCCATCGACCTTGCTACCGCCCTCGCGCCCGTCAAGCCGATGTGGATCGAAGATCCGACGCCGCCAGAGAATCCGGAGACCATGGCCATGGTTCGCCAGCATTCCCCTGTGCCAGTCTGCACCGGCGAGAACCTATATGGCTTCGCGGGATTCCAGAAGCTGATCGAATTGCAGGGCTGCGACGGCGTTCACATCGACGTTCCGAAGTCGGGAGGACTGCTCGAATCGAAACGCATCTCGGACTTCGCCGCCAGCTACGGCATTTGGACCGCGGCACACAATCCTGCCAGCCCGGTTGGCACTATCGCGTCAGCGCATGCGGCGTCGGCCATGCGCGACTTCCGCATCCACGAATTGGCGAAATGGATCGACTGGTGGCCCGATCTTGTCATTCACGAAGGACCGATCTGGGAGAACGGCTATCTGACAATTCAAGACAAGCCCGGCTACGGCATCGAGATTAATCCCGACGTGGCGCGCGCACACTTGGCGCCTGGCGAAACCTGGTGGGCGTAGTCGTCCTATGTCGATCTTCATCGTTCAACTCGGCACGCCTCGAAAGCACGGCGAGGGTTTGCGGCTCGGCACCGTGAGGCGCCCTCCGCGCGGTGTTATGAAGGCAGACTTTGCCCGGCTCGATTATTACGACGTTTGGTTCCCGAACCTGTCGCCCAGCGCCGAGCTGGTAAAGGAAGCGCAACAAGCGCCTAATGAGCGCGCCCTGGCCGCGTTCAAGCGGAAGTTCAAGCGCGAGATGAGTGAGCCTGATCGAAGCCGGGAGTTGGACGTGCTGGCGGCGCTGTCCAGTCATACGAATTTCTCACTCGGCTGCTACTGCGAGGACGAGAGCCACTGCCACCGCTCCGTGCTGCGCGAACTGCTGGCAGAGCGTGGGGCGGACGTCGTTTAAGCGGGCCACTGCAACAGGCCCACTCCTTCGGCCAACCACAAGAGCTTCTGAGGTGCGCGCGTCAGCAAGCGCTGTTCATTGAGACTTTACTCGTACCGCAACGCCGCCATCGGGTCAGTGCGTAGTGCCCGTCTGGCCGGCCGCCACGACGAGATACCGGCAGCAATGATCAGCACAATCACCACGGTCAACAGCAAGCCGGGGTCCCGCGCCGAGACGCCGTAAATCACGGCGCTTAGCGTCTGCCCCGCGGCGAGAGCGAGAACGATTCCGGCACCAAGCCCCACAGCAACCAGCACCGCCAATCGCCCCAGGATCAGCCGCAATACTTCCCAGGGGCGGGCGCCGATGGCAATCCGTATTCCCAGCTCCCGCGTTCTTCGCGCCACCGAGTAGGCCACCAAACCATGAATGCCGGTAATGGCGAGGATCAAGGCCAGAATGCCAAATGCGCTGAGTGTTAGCGCGGCCGCGTGCGTGGGCACCAAGGCAAATCCAAGCATGCTCTCCAGCGTGCCGGCGCCATACATGGGAATGCGGGGATCCATCGTCGCGATGAGCTTCCGGACTTGCCCGAGGACCTCTGCGGCGGGGCGACGCGATTTCACGACAATCGTGGTCGTCGAGTTATAGCGCTGAGAACCCGGCCAAAACAATGCCGGATGCGGATCTTCGGCCAGGCTGACATACTTTCCGTCCTCCACCAGGCCGATGACCTCGTCCAGTGGGCCGCCGAAGCCCTCACGAAAGGTCTTGCCCACCGGATTCTCCGTATGCATGATCTGACGGGCGAACGCTTGGTTGACCACCGCGACGCGTGGGCCGTCCTGGTTGTCATGCGTGATGAAATCGCGGCCGCTCAACAGACGAATGCCGAGCGTGGCAAAGAACCCCGGAGAGACTTGGTAATAGCTGGCGCTGCCTGCGTTATGGCCCCGTTCATGCGGCCGATCTGCAGCCTCCACGGTGGTGCTGGATTGGTCGAGACTCAGCGGCATGGAATTGGAAACGGCGGTCTGATCCACACCTGGCAGTTCTTGAAGCGCGGTCAACAGCCGTTGTTGAAACGCCATGCCTTGGGCTTTCTCATAACCGGCCAGACCGAGATCGAGAGCGGCGGTTGTAACGCCTTCCGGTTGCAAGCCAATCGACATGGTCAATGTGTGTTGCAGGGCACTGAGCGAAAGGATCGAGGCAAAGACCAAGACAAAGCAAAGCGCCACTTCCGCTGTCACGAACAGGTCTCGTAGTGCAAAGCGGAAGCGCTGCTTCAGCACTACGAATCCCGAACCGCCTTTCAGCAACCCATTGAGGTCCGTTTTGGATAACTGGACGGCTGGCCCCAAACCAAACAGGACGCCCGTGACGAGCGAGACGATGGTGGCGAACGCGAACACCCGCCAATCGGGTACGATCTCGATTTGCAGCGGGAAGTCGACTGGCGCATGCCATTGGCTGAGTAGCCTTGATAAAAACGCAGCCAGCGCTAAGCCCGCCGCACCGCCGAAGATCGCCAACATCACGGTCTCTGTCAGCAACTGCCGGACGATCCGGCTGCGGCCGGCGCCGATCGAAGTTCGTATGGCTAACTCGCGCTGGCGATCGGTGGCGCGCGCCAGCATCAGCCCGGCCAGGTTGGAACAGGCGGTCAAGAGAACCAGCCCCGCCAACAGTAACAATCCGGCGGTGAACAAACGCACGGGACCGCGCATCGAACTCCCAATCAGACCAGGGTCGGCGAGTTTCATGCGCAGACCCTGATCGGGATCCGGATAACGCCGCGCAAGATCCGCCGCAATGCGGTTGAGATCGCCAGTCGCCTGCGCCTCCGACACATTTGGCTGCAGCCTTCCCACCACCCACGTATTCCAGGTGTTGCGGTTCTCGAGCCATGCGTTTCCGACTTCAATCTGCGGCTCCATCATCATGGGAACCCAGACCTCAGGCCAGAACAACAACTCGGTACCATGGAAACCGTCGGGAGCCACGCCGAGGATGGTGTACGGAAGTCCATTGATATGGACGTTCTGCCCGACAATCGACGGGTCGCCCCCGAACCGGCCCTTCCAGGCGGAACAACTGAGCACCGCATACGGGCTGGCGCCGGGCTTCACATCATCCTCCTGATGAAAGAAGCGGCCTGCGACAGGCTTCACGCCGAGTACATCGAAGTAATTGCCGGTCGCGAGGAAGCCCCAGATGCGTTCCGGGTTTCCGGTCCGTTCCAAACTCATGGGCGAGATGCGATAGCCCGCTAGACCTGCGAATGTCGAGTTGTTGTCGCGCAGCTCTTGGTAGGTGGGGAAGGAATGAGAGGCCCCCGTTGTCGTCTCGACAAACTTCACCCGCTCCGGCGCCTCAATCGGCAGCGGTCGCAGTAGCAGGGAATTGAAGACGCTGAACACGAACGCGTTGGCGCCGATGCCCAGCGCCAGGGAAAGAACAGCAGTTGCGGAAAAAACGGGCGCTTTGCGCAGCGTTCGCAAGCCGAACCGAACATCGGCGCTGAGCTCATCGAACCAGTGGACGCGGTGCGCCTCGCGGCACTCCTCGCGATAGCGTTCTTCCGCCCCAAACTCGAGTTGAGCTCGCCGGCGGGCCTCCGCGGGCGGAACTCCTTCGGCGATCAAGTCGTTGATGCGGGCTTCGCGATGAAAGGCAAACTCATCCTCCATCCCGGCTTCAAATCGTTGCCGGCGAAAGAGCGATCTCCAGTGAAGAAACCCAAACATGGAATTACACCTCGGAAGCGCTTGCTTTCAAAGCCATGCCAATGGCGGATGCTAAACGGCTCCAGCTCTCTTGCTCCTGCTCTAGGCGTTTACGGCCCGCGGCTGTCAGCGAGTAGTATTTCGCCCGGCGGTTGTTGGGGGAGACGCCCCATTCGGTAGCGAGCAGATCCTGTCGCTCCAGCCGGTAAAGCGCCGGGTAAAGTGCGCCTTGTTCAATCGATAAAGAGCCACCTGAAATCTGTCCGATCCGCAGCAGTATTCCGTACCCGTGCAATTTGCCGAGCGATACGGCTTTGAGCACCAGAAGATCAAGCGTTCCCTGCAGCAGTTCCGCCGGCTCGGTTGGTTTCCTAAGCATCTTAGAGGAAGAGTATTCCATTCTCTCCTAAGATGTCAAGGAGAAACGTGAGGCCGTGGCTTCACTGGGTCGGGCGCTTCGTTGCAACCCATCCGTAAACACAGCCAGTTAGACTGGCGGTTGGTGATGGCACGAAGGAGCGGGATCAATGAGTGGTGGAACTGGGATTGTAACGCTGGCGAGCAACTACTCGTTCGACGAGACGCTACATCGTCTCGAGGAACTGCTTCAGAGCAAGGGCGTCAAGCTGTTTGCACAGATTGACCACAGCGGGGAGGCCGAAAAGGCTGGGTTGAGTATGCCGCCGACACGTCTACTGATTTTCGGCAGTCCAAGGATGGGAACAGCAATCATGCTCGCGGCGCCCACGGCGGCAATCGACCTTCCCTTGAAGGCGTTGGTCTGGCAGGACAGCCGCGGCAAAGTTTGGGTCAGCTACAACAATCCCAGGTACATTGCCGATCGCTTTTCACTGAGTGAAGATCAGATCGCGCCGATTTCCGGTGTCGGCGGACTCGTCAAAGAGGTTGTCCAATAAAGGATGTTCCGATTGCGAGCTGATTTGGAGCGAACGATTGCCGGGATGTCGTCGCGGCCGGGGCTTGTTTGTCCCATTTTTCGGAAGCCCATCCCACGGCCGCGCCGAAGACAACTCCAGTTCCGACGATTCATAAATCTTGTCCGCGATGGCCGCGAAATAATCTCGCTCTTCTTACTGCGCCTGTTTCTTCGCCTGCTCCGCCCGCTTCTTGCGCATCGCTTGGATTTCTTTCGCAGAGGGTGGGTAAGAGACCATCGCCTTATTGAGATCCGTCCACTCCACCTGTAAAGCGTACTGCCCAGCCTGGACGTTGTCCCGCAGATACGTGCGCCAAATCAGCTGCTTCGATTTGCGCTCCAGGAGATCCACGATCAGCGTTCGTTGGGAGTAGTTCTTCACCACAAAATCGTCATAGTCAAAGGCCCAAGGCCCATTCCAGAAGACCGGGTACCCGCCCCACGCACCCCAGTAAGGATCGTCCGGCCCAAGGTCTTGGACCTCCGTCTTCTGCTGCCGGGCCACCCAGTAGCGAACGGCCAGGTCGAACTTCTGATCGATGGGAACTTCGTTCATACTCCTGTTTTGAAGGACGCCGCTGATGAGATTCATCATGCGCTCGCGCATGCCAGGTTGGTTGAGAAGGCCGGCTTTGTCGAGCTCAATCCCTTGGACGAAACAAAATGTTTTGAATTGCGAGAATTTACCGTCGGGGTCGAAGTCGTTGCGAAAGTCGACCGCCTGAAGCGAGATCGCAACTGCGAGAACAAGCGCAAGCCGGATGGCAACCGCTTTGAAGTTTTTGAAGAAGAGCACTCCTTACTCTACCGAAGCCTTTGAACCGCGCGTAAGCGAGCGCTTTTCTGAACCTTAGCTCCGCGTATCCGTAAGCGTTCAATGATTTTCAGCCGGATGCGCCGGGTGAAGCGATGCCGAAAGCGCGTGAAGGTTCTGCGGCCTTATCCGAATCAGCCCGCCACGCGGGCTATCGATATCCGCGATGAGCAAGAACGCGATCGATACAATCACCGGCAGAATCAGGATGAGGACACCTGATGCTCTTACATTGTGTGAACCATAGCCCACCAGCACGCTGCAGCAGATGGCGATAGCAGCCAGCAAAAACCACGCCGCAGTGGGGATGCGGTTCCACCAGGCGGCTTGCGTGTAACCCTGCGAATTCAGCACATCGTTCATGCCCGCAACGGCAAGGGCGACCACCGGGTTCGGTTGCGCGTCAGCAGCGGGCACGACCACAGTCCACAACTCATTCTGAAGCTGGGCGACGTGGGCATTAACACGCTCGAGTTCGCTTGAATCGCGGGTGGTGTAGAACAGAATCCGCTCATCGGTATAAGTGCTCAGCAGCGACTTGATCTTCGCGGCCGCATCGGCATTAGGCAGCAAGTCGGCACGGACATACTCCGTGCCAATGGCGTTAGCCTCCGCCTCTTCATAGTTCTTGCGCTGGTCGTAGCGGCTGATGGCCATCGAAAAGCTAAAGCCGATGATGAGCGCTAGAAGCGTCAGGGTGGCGGAGAGGACCAAATTGAAGTCGGCACGCGCCCCCTCTTCGAGTTCGCGCCGCTTGTTAATCGCAATGCCGGCGCGGATAGAAAGCCAGAGCACGAGAACGGAAACCAGGAAGACAATCGTTGGGAAATTCATTGGGTTAATCAAAGCTTACAGTCTCCACTCCGGACAACGCCTTCGTAATTCTAGCTAGCTAGGCTTAATCGCGTAATACATTTATGTATTAAAATGTTTGGGAGATGCCTAGACATGCACCTAAACTGGAATGCTCGATCGACGACAAGGCGAGTTTAGTGGCCCTCACAAAGAGCCGTACGACGGAGGCACGTGCCGTGGAGCGGGCTCGAATCATTCTGGCTTGCCTGGAGGGCAAGGAGATTCAGCAAGTGGCTCGGGAACTGAGGGTCTCTATCCCTTGCGTTTCCAAATGGCGCCAGCGCTTCTCGCTGTGGGGGCTGAGAGGACTACGCGACCAGTCGCGGCCGGGCAAACCAGTCAGATATGACACGGCGTTTCGCAACCGGGTGCTGGCCCTGCTGGAGGAGACACCGCCGCCCGGAATGTCCCACTGGGACGGCCCGGCGGTAGCGGAAAGGCTCGACGCCAGCGTGCATGCGGTGTGGCGTGTTCTGCGTCGCGAAGGAATCTATCTGCAACGGCGACGCAGCTGGTGCGTGAGCACCGACAAGGAGTTTGCTCCCAAAGCCGCCGAAGTAGTGGGATTATATTTGAACCCGCCATTAAACGCCGTGGTCCTGAGCGTGGATGAGAAGCCGAGCATCCAGGCGATCGAACGGGCCTCCGGTTATGTTGAGACTGCTCTAGCAGCGCCGCCTTCAGCCTGGGTGACACCCCTCCTACAAGTGTGCATTTGTCCATTCAGCCAGATCGCCGCAGCCCCGCGAGTTTTTCCAGGCGGCGATGCAATCCCGCCGGCGCCAGCAATCCGCTCGCACACGCCGCCCCGGTCAGCCAGTTTCTGCAGTCGGCAACGAAAGCGGCGGAAGCATCCCGGAATCCCTGGCTCAAGAAGCTGCAACCCGTCGCCATACCGGTCAGCTTCAAACGCAAGCCGGGCAAAGTATCCGCTTATATTGGAGCACGCCCGCTTTTCCACCGAAGCAACTTTCAGCGGCGCCACGCCGCGCAGTTTTTCAAGCACCTGCACCCACTCAAGTTTCAGAGCCTCCAGGCCCCGCGAGAGCTGCCCGGAATGCCTTCGGTACCGCATTAAATCGCGTGGTATCGCCGCTATATTCTCGGGCCCGAGACGTGCGATCCGCAAAGCACAGGTCCAGATCGTACAGGCGCGGTATGTTTGGATCGACGCCGCCCGCCTCGTCGATCGCGCTCCTGCCGATCACAATGTTGGACGTTGCCCCGATGACAAAGTCTTTCAGTAGATCGGCGAAGCCAATCGTCCCGCGGTAATGGTTCGAAGATATGCCGATTTCACGCCCCGCCTTGTCAATCACTCGAAACCACGAGAATGTGAGTGCGATGCCCGGCCGGTTCTCCAGTTCCCTTACATGCGTTGCCAGGCTGTCCGGCTAGCCGCAGGGTTGACTCCCGCGGAAAGCCGGCTTCTTTCGACGCCAGGCCAGCTAGCGCCAGGTGCATCGTGGGCACAGCCGTGTACCACGTGGGACGAAACTCCTGCATCCAGCGGAAGAAGTCACTCCGTAGACTCCATCCGTGCAGACCACGCTCCCTCCGGCTTTGACCGTGGCCAGCACCGCCATCAGGCCATGAACGTGGAACAGCGGAATAATGTTCAGGCACCGGTCATTCGGTGTGAGGGCAAGAGGTCCCGCGATGTTCCGGGCAGAGGCCGCTAGGTTCGCTCCCGTCAACGGGACCAGTTTCGGGCGAGCCGTGGTACCGGAGGTGTGCAACAGCAGGGCGGTGTCGCGGTCGCTGGCCCAATCCGAATCGCCGGTGGGTCAAACGCGCCAGCGCACTCGCCGCGGACCGCTGTCAGCATCGGGATTCCCAGATTTTTCGCGCCTCCGCTTCAGGGTTGCCTTCTTGACCGATCACCAGAGCAGAGGCGTGAAGATCTTTTAGGTAGAACTCGAATTCGGTCGCGTGGTATTTGGGGTTCAGCGGCGCGCAACCAGCTACAGCGGCGATGCTGAGGAATTCGGTGGCCATCTCCGGGCCATTCGGAAGAGCCACTGCAACGCGGTGTCGTGCCGCGATGCCCAGCGAACGCAATCGCCCGCCGATTCGTTCCGCCTGCTCAAACAGCGCACCATAGGTGAGTGGTGGCCGGCCCGGCGCCAGAATCGCGATCGCGTTTCCGTCCCGGCTCGCGGACTCCCGCAGGATGCCGCCGACAGAATGAGCTTGTTCGATTTCCACGTTCTTGGGGACCGGAGTCGATTATATGAAGTTGCCGCAGGTAGCAACCGCGATCTCAAAAGGAGGGCAGAGTTAAGCCTTGCCGGTTCCTGCCTTGCAGGATAGACTCAAGGACACATCTTGCACCAGGAGCTAAACCATGCTGCCCGTCGACTCCCGCCCGTCTAGGAAGCCTTTCTCCGGCTTGCGTCGCCGCGACATTCTTAGCGCAGTGCCACTGCCGGCGCTGGGCCTTGGGATGACGGGTCTTCTGCGCGCCAATGCCAACGGTGCGGTTGCCCACACCCGTCCGGATGCAAACTGCATTCTATTGATGTTGGTCGGCGGACCATCGCAGCTCGACACGTTCGACATGAAGCCGGAGGCTCCGTCGGCAGTTCGTGGCCCGTATAGGCCAATCAAGACCAACATCCCGGGCATCGAGATCTCTGAGATCTTCTCTAGGACGGCGAAGCAGGCGGACAAGTTCGCCATTATTCGCAGCATGCATCACTCGGCCATTCCGATGCACGACGCCGGACATCAGCTGATGCAAACTGGCCGCCTCTTCGAAGATGGCATTGAGTACCCGCACATCGGCTGCGTCCTCTCCCGGCTCTGCGGATCGAAAAGCGGCGCGCCCTTCCACGTGCTCCTGCCCGGTCCGATTGTCAACACCGGTGGCGACCTGCCCCACGGTCAGAGCGCGGGCTTTTTGGGAGAGGAGTACGATCCGTTTACCCCCGAACCGGCGAGCCCCCGCCCGCGATCGGTGCTGGCCGGAACCAGCCAAGCTTTCGACCTCACGCGCGAGCCGGAATCCGTGCGTGAGCGATACGGCCGAAACCGATTCGGGCAGAGTTGCCTGCTGGCACGGAGACTAGTCGAAGCCGGCACCCGATTCGTCACGGTCAACATGTTCCAAACTGTCTTCAATGAAATCACCTGGGATATCCATGGTTCCAAGCCGTTTAGCCCGATCGGCGGCTACGCTGGCCGGGTCGGTCCCATGTTCGACATGGCATACAGTGCGCTTCTGCAGGATCTGGCCGAACGCGGCTGGTTGCAGAGCACCATGGTCGTGGCCACCGGCGAATTTGGCCGGACACCCAAGATCAATGCCGCGGGCGGGCGCGACCATTGGCCGCAGTGTTGGAGTATGCTGATGGCCGGCGGCGGTGTCCGAGGCGGTCAGGTCATCGGCGCCTCTGATGAAATTGCCTCGGCTCCCAAAGAGCGCCCCACCACCCCAGCCGAGGTCGCCGCCACCATCTACCATGGCTTCGGTATCGACCCTGCCACGGAACTGAGGCGGCCCTGCGGTCAACGTCTCCCGCTTGTGGACCCGGGAGCTCAGCCCATCGGGGCGCTGTTCAGTTGAATCTAAAGCGAGGGCCGGCGAAGAGGTCTATCGGGTAAGGCAAAGTAACGGGACTTAAAAATCCGATCGGGTCAGTCGGCGTTTCGTGCAATCTTTGAAGCCGTGCGGGCGTGGCGGAATCGGCAGACGCATCGCAACTTAAGCGAAAACTGCCCGCCGGGAAACCGGCGACGGTAGAACTGCTCAAAGTCGGGGAACCCTCTGACATGGCGATCCCGAGCCAAGCCCCGCCGGGGCAATCAGCGTTTCGGTTGTGAAGGTGTAGAGACTAGACGGACAGCGCCAATCCCGAAACTGATTTGGGCGTGGCGAAGGGATGCCCAGACCCCAAAACTTGTTGCAATCAAGCGGGGGCGGCGAAAGCCGTAGTGGCAAGAAAATCCCTTGGACCGCAAGGTTCGTGAGGGTTCAAGTCCCTCCGCTCGGACCAAGTTTTCATGCCTCTCACGCCGGGAAACAGCGGGCCAGATGGTCCCGTAGCGGCGCCCTTTGATCGGAACATCCTCGCGTAACGTTTCACCGGCAGGGAACGTCTGCCATCCTGAACTCTTTTCACTCACGATCCGGCTCATGCTCGACGCGACGGGTATGATGGCGCCCGATTAATCGGGATGCGCCTCGCGAAGACACAGGAGAACAAATATGAAAATACTGATGGTCCTGACATCGCACAACCAATTGGGAAACACGGGCCTCCCGACTGGTTTCTGGCTGGAGGAATTCGCGGCCCCCTATTTCGTGTTCAGGGACGCCGGCATTGAGCTTACGCTCGCCTCTCCGAAAGGCGGGCAGCCTCCGCTCGATCCGAAAAGCGATCTGTCTGAAAATCAAACGCCGGCGATGGCGCGGTTCAAGAAGGACGCGCCGGCACAAAAAGGCTCTCGCCAACACGGTCGAACTTGCGGACATGAAGGCGGAAGACTTCGACACCGTTTTCTATCCCGGTGGGCACGGCCCGATGTGGGATCTTGCGGAGAGCCCTACGTCGATCGCTCTTCTGGAGGCCTTCTACAATTCCGGCAAGCCAATCGCATTGGTGTGCCATTCGCCCGGGGTGCTTCGCCACGTTACCTACCAGGGCGCTCCGCTGCTGAAAGGAAAACGCGTCGCCGGTTTTACGAATAGCGAGGAAGAGGAGATGCAGCTCACGAAGGTTGTGCCGTTCCTGGTCGAAGATGAACTGCTACGGCTCGGCGCCATATACGAAAAGATGGCGAACTGGCAGCCTTTTTCCGTCACCGACGGCCGCCTTATCACTGGCCAGAATCCTGCGTCATCGACATCGGCAGCTCAGGCGCTTCTGAAACTCATGACGGTTGTATCGGAATCGGACTCGTCAATGAACAGCGTACAAATCGAACACAAGAGCTATGAGATGCCTCCGCGGGACGGAGTCAGCGTCGCACAGTTTCTCACCGTCGCCGATATCGAGCGATCGGCTCGCTACTACGAAAAGGTCTTCGACGCTCAAGTTCTAAGCTTGGGTGACGGCAACGCGCCTGGGTACCTTCAGCTAGCGAATATTTGGATGATTCTGAACGTCGGTGGCGGCCCGACCCCGGATAAACCGGCGGTAACGCTCAGCATCCCCGACCCGAATCACATCAACAGCTTTATGAATATCCGTGTTGCGGATATTCAAGCTTGCTACAAGTTTTGGAAGAGTCGAGGAGCCGAGTTCATCACGGAGCCAATACCCAAGTACGGCGAGATTCGCTGCTACATCCGCGATCCTGACGGTTATATCATCGAGGTCGGACAGAGCACCGCCCTCAAGTACGGTTAACGCAGGCCCCTGCGAACTCAAGGAGACCACGCACATGTCCACCCGCACCGCGTCGAACACGCTCGGCGTCAATGTTTTTACCGCGCCGGGAAAGACCATGGTCGGCGAGCGGCCAAAGCCTTTGGGCGAACCATTCGGCTTTGACCCGATTACGTCGACTTTAATCTTCGGCGAGTACGACGCGGTCCTGGTGGACGCAATGGGGACAGTGGCTGAGGCCCAGGCGCTGGCGGATTGGATCGCTCTGCACAACCGCAACTTAGAAACTATCTATATAACGCATTCCCATTTCGACCACTTCTACGGCCTGAGCATTCTGCTTGACCGTTTCCCGGGCGCCCGGGCGATTGCGACGCCCAACGCAGTGAACGCCATGCAATCGTCTTTCACTCCCCCAGTGGAGCAGTTGGCCCGCCGGATCTTTCCTGGGCAAGTACCCACCAAGTTGGTTCCCCCTCAGCCCTACGAGAACGACACGTTCACTCTCGAAGGCCACGAATTGCACATCATCGAGCAGGGCCGCACCGATAGTCCTGATTCGACGTCGCTGTATGTTCCGTCGATCGACCTGGTCGTCGCTGGCGACGTGGTGTACAACCAGTGCCACATGTACGTCGGCGACACCACCCCCGAGAGCCGCAAGAACTGGATCGCGGCGCTCGACCGGTTGGCGGCGCTGAAGCCGGCGATTGTTGTTGCCGGTCACAAAAGACCCGGTGCGCCCGACTCACCGTCGGCGATCGAGGACACTAAGCGCTATCTGCTGGACTTCGATCGGCTGAAGCAGACCACGGCTTCCGACCAAGAGCTGTTCAGCCAGATGACCGAGCTGTACCCCCACTGGGTAGCCAACCAGTCGTGGTTGATGTTCGGATTCCCAAGCGGCTGATGTGAACGCTCGCTCGCGTGCGATAGGAATCGGAGTCGTCAATGAACAGCGTACAAATCGGGCAGAAGAGCTATGAGATGCCGCCGCGGGACGCTCACAGAGCGTCACGGCTCTCCGGATGATTTAAGATTAAATGGCCTAGAATCAAATAGATGGGAAACCCATGCCCGTCCTCGCCCGTCAACCGTTAGTCCGTTCTAAATAAAGAGGAGATCCTGATGTCCCGTTCCTATACCCTCGTTGTCCTTGCCGCCACGAGCCTGTTCGCGAGCTTCCTATCTGCCCAGACGCCTCCCGTGCCCAAGATCGCTGTCGTCAACCTGAGCGTCGCCTTAACCGCGACCAAGGATGGGAAGCAGGCGACTATCGATCTGGACAAGAAGTTTGAGCCCCAGCAGAAGGAGGTGCAGGCGCGGGAAAGCGAAGTCGCCCGTATCGCCGACCAGCTTCAGAAGTCAGGCGCTGTGCTGTCGGACGATGCCCGAACCCAGTTGGAGCAGGATCTGGCCGACAACCAGAAGAAGCTTGATCGTTACAAACGGGATGCCCAAGAGGCGGTATCCAAGGAGGAGCGAGCGCTTGTAGAGATCCTCGGGCAGAAGCTCCTGACCTTTATCAAGACGTACGCCAAGGATAACGGCTATACCCTCGTTCTAGACGTTGGCAACCCCAATACCCCGGTGTTGTACAACGAGACCACCTACGATGTCACCGCGGACCTTGTATCCAGCTACGACAAGGCAGTCGCGACCGCCGCCCTGGTCGCGCCCGCCACGGCGGAGCATGGCACGCTGATCTCTCTGGCCTCGCCCGCACTCAAGTTCGTTGACCGCTAAAATGCAGATCGACGGTCTTGAGACTGCGGAAGGCTCTTTCGACTCCCGCCAGGCTTTTATAGCTCGCCACGACTTGCTCGCCGGATAAGGCGTCCGCTTTGACACTGGTGCGAATGACGTAGATTCCGTCGAGGTTTTGTTCGCGCTCGATGTTGGTTTGTTTGCGCTTGTAGTGAAAGCTGTCCTCTTCGATGCGAAGTTCAAAGTGCTTGCCCATCTTGTAACGGTTGAGGATTTTGCCCGCGCGCAGTCCGATATTCTGCTTGCCGCGCAAAGGGCGCCTGGAACGCTGTGCGGCTGCGGCAATCTTCTCCAGTTGCTTCTCGGTAGCGGCGAGCAACTCGGGCCGTTTGCGCGCCCGTTCTTCGGCCAGCAGCGGATTAAAGCAGGCGACCAGTCTTTCACCGGGAAAATCGGGATGAGCGATTTCGACCATATCCGTCTGGTCGAAAAACGACATCTGCAACCGGCCCTCGCGGGCCAGTTTCTGAATCTGAGTGGCGCGTAAAGCGGAGATCCATTCGACGCCGTGAGGGGCAGGCAGGTCCTGGCGGATGCGGGCAGTGGTGATCATGCCACGATCTCCAACGAGTACGACCTTCTGAAGACCGAAGCGGTGGCGAAGCTTGTCGACCTGAGTGGCCACGGTTTTGGGGTCGGCGGTGTTGCCATCGAAGACCTCGACGGCAACCGGACAACCCTCGGCGTCGGTGAGGAGCCCGAACACGATCTGAGGAGTACCGGACTTATCGTCGCGTGAATAACCGAGCTTGGCCAGCGGACAATGACGGCCCTCAAAGTAAGTGGAGGTGAGGTCGTAGAGAACCATGGCGCCGTCCCGAAGCTGGCGTTTGGCCAGTTCCCGCTCGATGTGCGGCTGCCGCGCCAGCAACCAGTCCATGGCGGAGTAGAGTTCGGTTTCATCGGCGGAATCGAGTGAAAGCGATTCGCCGAGGCTGCTGTGGAGAGTGTCGGAATGTAAGCCGCGGGCGGTGGCGAGTTTGGAGATATTAGAATTTAGAGAGAGAATTGGAAAGGAGAACGGGAGGGCCGACGCCCTCCCGTTCGTCGTGTCGATCGTATTTGACCCTAGAGTTGTGACTAGTTGGTCCCCTTCTAATCGGGGCACCACCAGAATAGCACCGCTGCTTAGCCAACCTTCTCGGCTATGGACTTGGCCTGAACGAACTGCAGCAGGTAGTCCGGGCCGCCTGCCTTCGAATCGGTGCCCGACATATTGAAGCCACCGAACGGATGCGCGCCAACCATGGCGCCGGTGCACTTCCGGTTGATGTACAGGTTGCCTACGAAGAACTGCTGGCGGGCTTTCTCCACATGCTTGGCGTTCCTGGAGTAGACCGCGCCCGTCAATCCATACTCCGAATCATTGGCCAGTTCCAGCGCATGATCGAAGTCGCGGGCTTTCGTGACCGCCAGGACGGGCCCGAAGATCTCTTCCTGGAAGATGCGCGCCTTGGCGTCAATGTCGGCAATGATGGTCGGCTTGATGAAGTAGCCATCTCCCTGGGCAGGTCCGCCGCCTGCGACTACGCGGCCTTCCTGGGCGCCGATCTCGATGTACTTCAGGATCGTGTCTTTGGCGCGCGAGCTAATCACCGGCCCCATATAGTTGTCGAAGTCTTCCGATGGACCCAGCGTCAACGCATTGGCCTTCGCGACCAGCTTTTCAACGAATTCGTTGTAGACGGCTTCATGCACGATAGCTCGGGAGCACGCTGAGCACTTCTGTCCCTGATAGCCAAATGCCGAGAACAGGACACCGGTGACCGCCTGGTCGAGATCCGCTTCTTTGTCGACGACGATCGCGTCCTTGCCGCCCATCTCGGCGACGACCCGCTTAATCCAAACCTGGCCCTTTACCGTCTTTGCGGCCAGCTCGTTGATGTGCAACCCAACCTCGCGCGACCCCGTAAATGAGATGAATCGCGTCCTGGGATGCGAGACCAGCACATCGCCGATGGCCGCGCCGCTGCCGACCAGCAGCGAGAAACACTGCGGAGGGAATCCGGCTTCGAGCAGCGCTTCGGCGAACTTGGCGGCAATTGTCGGCGTGTCGCTCGATGGTTTGATGACCACGGTATTACCCGTCACTAACGCGGCCGTTGCCATGCCGAGAAGGATCGCCAGAGGGAAGTTCCAAGGCGGGATCACGATGCCAACTCCGAGTGGCAGATAAACCAGCTCGTCGCGTTCACCGGAAAGCTGCACCAGCGGGTCGGGACGTGCGAGCTTCAACGCCAGGCGGGCATAGTACTCGCAAAAGTCGATTGCTTCGGAAACGTCGGCCTCCGCTTCGTTCCAGGTCTTGCCCGCTTCCAGCACTAGCCACGAATCGAACTCGAGCTTGCGCTCCCGGATCACTTCAGCAAGGCGAACCACCAGCCGTGCACGTTCTTCCACCGGAACCGCGCTCCATTTGGGGAAGTACGCGTAGGCCGATTCGACGGCATCAATCGCATCCTTCTCGGAGCCCTTGTGATGAACGCCCACGATTTCGGCTGGATTCGAGGGATTAACGGATTTCAGCTTATCCGCTGAATGCCGCACCTCGCCTGCAATTCGGAGCGGATATTCCCGACCGAAATCGGATCGGACTTTCGCCAGCGCCGCACGCATCGAAGCCGCGTGTTTGGGTTGCGTGAAATCGGTATACGCCTCGTTTTGAAATGGCGCGAGCTCCGCGACGGTAACGGATGACATAGCTATCCCTCGAAAGAGTCAGTTCTATCTAGAGGACTTCGTCGACCTTTTTTTCGGCAAGCTTGCGGCCGCGCTCAAACATCTCAGCCGCTTCTTCAGCGATCTCACGACCGCGATCGTACACGTCCCGGCCCCGATCGTACAAGTCGCGACCGCCGTTCGACAGTGCCTGGCTTCCGCGCTGCGCATGCTTTGCCAGCCTGCGGCGGGTCTTCTGACCCGATTCAGGGGCGAATAATAACGCCAGCGTTGCACCGACGGCTGCTCCCGCCACAAACCAAATCGCACCCACACCCGAGTTATCCTCTGCCATAAGTTGCCTCCGCCTCCATTCTAACGAAGCAGCGGCAATGCGCGGCCGGCGATGTCAAACAACTTGCTGCGGGTTTTGCCGGGAGTTTTCCTAGCGTTGGCCTTACGAACATGGGAAGTAATGGGCGTATGCTCATGGGTATGGACACGCAAGACGTCGCTGGCGACCCCACTGATCATCTCGATACTGAGCTGATCTACTCGGGTCAGGGTCCGAACGCCGAACTGGAAGCCATGAACATTCGGAACGTCCTCGAAGAGAGCGGCATTACCGTAATCGCCGCTGGCGTGGACCCCATACCGTCTCTCATGATCGAAGTGCGGGTGCCGCACGATCAGGTGGACCGCGCTCGCCGGGCGCTTGCTGAGGCGGAAGCAGCCGGACCGGCTGCGGCGGAGGAAGGCGAACGTGCCTCGGAGCAGAATCCGCCGCTTACTTGAAGCCCGTGAATTCTGTATTTACGCCGTCGGTTCGGAAAGTAATCAGACCATGCTCGTCCGTTCGTAGGAGGGTCACGTTGTGATCCTTTAGCCGGGTGATCACCGACGGATGCGGGTGATGAAACTGGTTCTTGTACCCGGCCGAGATCAGCGCAAACTGAGGGTTCAGCGCGGAGAGAAACTCCTCACTGGACGAAGTCTTGCTTCCATGGTGGCCAACTTTGAGCAGCGTCACGGGATGCACTAATCCATCGGCCAGCAACTCACCCTCGACCTCCAACTCGGCATCGCCTGTCAATAGAAGGAGCGTTGTCCAAAGCGAACCTCCAGCACCAGCGAATCGTTGTTGTGTGCATCCGGCCCCGGTTGGTAATCGATCGACAGCGCCAGCACACGCACCTCCGCGCCGTCAATCGAGAAGGGCTTGGTCTGCCTGCGCAGTTGCAGCGTCCGAACTCCATCGTGAGCCGCGTGTTGCTCCACCACCTGCCAGCCTGCGGTATTCGGTTCGGCGCCCGTCCACAGTTCCTTGGGGCGAAAGTTATCCAGCACCGCCGGAAGTCCGGCCATGTGATCCGAGTGACCGTGCGTCAGCACGACGTAATCAAGCCGGTGAATCCTACGCCACCACAGGTAAGGAGAGACCACATCTTCGCCTATGTCGTTTTGAGGCTTGTGGTTCATTCGCTCCAGGCCTGGGAAGCCACCGGCATCCACCAACACCGTCGTGCCACGGGGAAAAACGACTAATAGGCTATCGCCCTGGCTCACATCGAGCCCAGAGACTTCCAGCCAGCCAGCCCGCACCAGTGGCGGCCACGGTTGCGCATAGATTGCGGCGAACAATAACAACGAAAAGACCCAAGCCAGCGGTGTCCACCTCGCTGGAGATCCGCGCGCATCCAACTCCCGCGCCGCAGCCGGGTTCGCTGAATCCTTCTTCCGCCTACCCGTGCGGCTCGCCGCTTGTGTCTTTCGTATCGTCCAGGCGAGCAACACCAGCGAAGCCGCGAAGGCGATGCTGAGCGCTACCGGGATATCCGCGATCCGCCAGCCCGGCTCAAGATTCGCGTGCCAGGTGGCCACCGCCTCCGCCCCGTTCAGCGTCAGCTTGGTCAGCCATGCCAGCCAGTGCCATCCGGTCAGGATCGCGGCGAAGCCTGCCGGGATGACGCCCGAAAGTAGCGGAACAACAATCACGTTGGCCGTGAGACCCGTCAGCGATAAGCGGTGGAAGTACTTGATCATCGGCAACGCCAATGCGAATTGGATACAGGCCGAGATCAGCATCGCGTCAAGGATGAATACGCTGAGCCGCGTTCCACACTCGACAAGCCACAGAACCACATGTTTCGGCCAGCTTGTCCAGAGCCGGATGGTCTCCCCCAATAGCCGCAATTCCACCCGCCATTGCGAAGCAACAGGATCGTCGATGTTGAGGTCGTAGCGGGGTTGCCGGAAACGCTTAACCGCGGCCCGTATCGGCACGGTGCATCGTTGCATCATGAGCATCGCGAAGACGGCGATTGCCGCCGCTGAGAGGGAAGATAATTGAAAGCTGGCGTCGAACAGTAGGTCGGGTGAAAAGGACAAATAGATGAACGCAACAATCGCTAGCGAGTTTAGGATGCGTATCCGGCGAAAGCAGTACGACGCGATCAGCAGGAGCGTGAACCCTCCCGTCGCGCGAACCACTGGCGAACCCATGCCGGATAGAGACGCATAGAACCAGCAAGCCACCGCCGCGACGCCCAGAGATGGAATTCTCCCCAGGTGCAGCAATCGCAGCAGAAACAGCAGTGATAGCGCCAGCACCGTAACGTGTAACCCCGAGATCACCAATGCGTGGTAGGTTCCCGTCAGCCGGAAATCGTTGGTCCATCGCCGTTCGACGCCAACCGTCTGGCCCATCAGAATCCCCTGCAGCAGGGCTGCGGTTCGAGAATCACCTGGATAGAGTTGCTCCAGCCGCCACAGAGCCTCGGTGCGAATTCCATAAAGAAAGGCAACCAATCGCGAGCCGCAGCGACCCGGAACAGGATGTATTTTCGGTAGCCCTCGAACGGAGGCGGTCCAGAACACCTGCTGCTGGGCCAGGTAGAGCGGATAATCGAACTCGCCGGGGTTTTCGAACCGGCGCGGCCGGCGCACCTTCGCGATCACCTCCACTTGCTGCCCATAGTCCAGGGACAGCCGTTCGCCGTCTTTCAGGGTCACGACAACAAGCGCGTGCGCTTTCGGCGCTAGTTGAAGCAGGAAACGCTCGCGGTCCGGCGAGAATACGGGAGGGTCCACAACGCAGCCGCTCAAAACAACCGTCTCCGAGTCGTCGGCATCCAGTTGGGGGATTGGCCCTGGCCGCCGGTACGATTGGACGCCGAGTCCGACCACCGAGGCCAGTAAAACTACAGCGAAAAGGCGAAGGCGGGCGTTTTTCGTCTTCAGAAAGGTGATCGGCATCAGCAGTGCGGCTCCGCCTAGAACGACAGCAAGGGCCGGTAACTCAATGAAACAAAAGTGCCCTGCCAGGATCCCGGCGCAAAATGCGAGCCCAGGAAGCAAGAGTGGTTCGCGATTCACACCCACCTAGTGCCAAAATGGGCAGCCGCTGTTCTCCTTCTTTTCTTATGCCGCCAAAATAAGCGTTTCAGTGTTGACACAACTCCAGGGCTGACGCATACTAAAGCAAACTTAATGTTTGCTACGGTGTGAGGGGCCATTGCGCTTTCTTGGCGTTTCCCTGAGTTCTTCCAGGGCAGGGTATTTTGGTTTTTCTGGTTTTCGATCGTCATTTCATTTCTCCTCCAACACACACATTCAAAAAGGCTGATCGAGAAGGCTCGATCAGCCGCATTTTTTAGCTGAAGCCAGGCTTCAGGTCGCGAAATCGAGCTGTGATAGCCTCGCGGTTTCGACGAGATCTCAGAAAACTCCTACGCGATGCGACGCAGAGAATTCCTACTCAGTCCAGCCCTGTCCTTGCTGCCATTGAGGCCAAGCTTCGCGCAGCAGTCTCCTCCCCAGACCCAGCCGTTAGGCCTGAACACCTACTGTCTCCGCGCCATGCGCTGGCGAGATAAGGAACTGCTGGACTACGCTTCCAACCTGAAACTGGAAGGCGTTTTTCTGCAGGATTCCACCGACCCGGATACCGGGAGCCTCGCGCACTGGAAGGAGGTCCGGGAGTACGCCAAAAAGTTGAATCTGCACATCGAGACCGGTGTCGGCGCCGTGCTCCCAAAGGACGCTGCGCATGTGGAGGCCTCGCGGCAACAGCTGTTGCTGGGAATCGAACGCGCCAAGGCCGTCGGGTCGCCGTTGGTTCGCTGCCTGCTGGCGGCCGACCGTGCCCATCTGCCTCCGGGTACGATCAATCAACACATCCAAACCATGGGCAGCCTGTTGCGCTCGGTTCGATCGCAGGCGATGGATGCCAACCTCAGGTTCGCTATCGAGAATCACAAGGACCTTCAGGCTTGGGAGATGCGGGATGTGATTGAGGCCGCAGGCAAAGAATTTGTGGGTTCGTACCTGGACACCGGCAACCCGGTGTTTGTTCTGGAAGATCCTCTAACCACCCTCGAAATCCTCGGCCCGTATGCGCTCTGCGTCCACCTCCGCGATTCCGTGATATACGAGTGCCGGGGCGGTGCCATGGTGCAGTGGGTTCCGCTCGGCGACGGCGTCATCGATTTCGTGATGTTCACCCAGCGGTTGCGGCAGGTCAAACCAGATATCTACGTCTACGTCAAGCCCATCACGGGCCGTCCGCCTCAACTGATTCCTTATCTCGACCCCGATTTCTGGAACTCCTATCCCAAAGCCCGCGCGGCGGAGTTTGCACGTTTCGTCGAACTCGCCAAGCGCGGGGCTCCGTACGACAAGAACATGGTTGTGGAGGACCTTCCCGGCCGGGTGACGCCCGAGCCCTTTGTAGCCGCGATTCAATTCCAGCAACGACAGCACATGGAGCGTAGCGTGGAGTACGCGAAGAAGACCCTCGATCTAGGGTCGCGCTGGAGGGCTTCGTGAAGATGTGCAAGCCGCCACAGGAAAATGGAAGTGCTCCCGGTCCGACGCTGGCACCGGTCGCGCTGGCATCGCCATGGCAATAAACTCCAAGAGCATCGAGCCGAAGCCGCATTTGCTGGTGGGGGCAACATTTACCGCTACGCCGCTGGAAGAGCCGATCCGGTTTTGGTTGGACGAGCTGAGTTTGGCGTACCAGTTGGAGTTTGCTCCCTATCAGCAACTCCTGGCGGCTGTCCTCGATCCGGCTGGACTTTTCGCGGGTAATCATCGGGGGGTAAATGTCGTTCTGTTCCGGCTGGAAGACCTGGCGCCCTCCGCTGAAAGCATTCCGGCGCATGCCCAGGAATTGGCTCGGGCGTTATGCACGGTAGCTTCCGCATCCCCTGTGCCATGGCTGGTTTCGGTCTGCCCGGATTCTCCGCGCTTTCTCGAAACACTGGAAAATCAAGCCCTTGGGACGAAACTCAGGCGGATCCTGCACTACGAGCTAGCCGGGCAGCCCAACATCATTCTCCTTTCTTCGGACTCGGTGATCGCTAGCTACGAAGTGACCGAGGTGGACGATCCACTCGGTGAGCGCGCCGGCCACGTCCCGTATCGCGACGCCTTCTTTGCGGCCCTCGGCACTCAGGTCGTGCGCACGGTCCTGGCGCTGCAGCGTGATCCCTACAAGGTGATCGCGGTGGATTGCGACAACACACTGTGGACCGGCATATGCGGCGAAGACGGACCCAATGGCGTGGTGATCGATGATGCCAGACGTTCGCTTCAGCACGTTCTGGCTGCGCAAGGCCAGCAGGGAATGCTGTTGACTCTAGTCAGCAAGAATAACGAGTCTGACGTGGAGGAGACGTTTGCTTCAAACCCGGATATGCCGTTGCGGTGGAGCGATCTTGCGGTCACACGGATCACCTGGGAGCCAAAGTCAGCAAACCTGGTTCAACTCGGCTCGCAGTTGAACCTGGGCCTGAATAGCTTCATCTTTCTCGACGACGACGCCAAGGAGTGCGCTGAAATGCGCCGCGAATGTCCGGAAGCGGCGACCCTTCAGCTGCCGGCAGCTTCCCGGGAAATTCCCCGCTTCCTGCAACATGTCTGGGTCTTCGACCACGTGAAGCCCCTCACCATCGAAGATCGAAACCGTTCGCAGATGTATTCCGAGGAGCAGGGACGGAGCCGGCTCGAAAGGCAATCCAGAGACCTCGCGGAATTCGTCGCCAGCCTGCGTCTGGAAGTCCTTTTCGCGCCTGTTACGCCGGAGACCCTGCCACGAGCCGCGCAACTCACACAGCGGACAAACCAGATGAACTCCGTTCCGCGACGTTATATCGACGCGGAACTGAACGCCGCACTGGCCGGCGGCGAGTTGGATGCATTCACCGTGACGGTGAACGACCGGTTTGGGAGCTACGGCTTAGTCGGCTTGCTGCTTTACACAGCCTTGGAGCGGTCCCTACACGTGCCGGGCTTTATGCTGAGTTGCCGGGCGCTGGGCCGAGGCGTGGAACACCGGATGTTGGCGCATGTAGCGGAGTTGGCGAAGCATGCTGGAAAGACCACAGTCACATTCGAGTTTGAGCGAGGGCCGCGTAATCAGCCCGCCCACCAGTTCCTTTCGCGGGTTTCCGCGCAGCTGCTAGGCAAGCCACTCGCCGAGACGCAAACAGCCTCGCTGGAAATTCCCGCGGAGGGCCTGCGCTTGCTTGAATACTCGCCGTCGGATGTGCCCGCTGTTGCTTCAACTCTTGCCCCGCTTCCACCTCCAGCGCCGATTGACGGCGCGCCAGCCACGCGTCCACCCGACTATGAGCGGATCGCGAGCCAACTCAGCACAGCGTCCCGCATTCTCGCGGCGATTGCTGAAAAACGGCGCCAGCGGTCGGCTCCGGGACGTGCCATCACCGCGCCGCCCGAGACGCACCTGCAACAGCAGCTTGCTGCCATCTGGTGCGATCTGCTTGGGCTCCGGGCGGTTGGGATCGACGACGACTTCTTCGATCTCGGTGGGCACTCATTGTTGGCCGTGCAACTGCTTTCGCGTATCCACCGCGATCTCGGTATCGAACTGCCCGATTCGGTCATCTACAGTGAGAAGCTGCGCATCCGCAATTTGGCTCGACATGTGGAACTGCAACAGTTAGGCGTTGAACATCAGGCGGATTATCAGGAGCTACTGGCCGAGATTGAGGCGCTTTCGGACGATGAGGTGGCGGCCTTGCTTGCCGGCGAGGAACTATAGCGGCAGTTCGATCTGCTGGAGGTCATACTATTCTCTAGCGACGTTATTTTGAGTTCCCTATTTTGAGTTCCCTGGCAGCCTTGAGAATCCTGCTCACTTCGAATGCCCCTTACCTGCCTCCTCGAGGCGGTTCAACGCGCAGCAATCTCGCCTTTCTGGAGGCCGTTGTGGAGCGCGGGCACACGGTTCGCGTCGTGGCCGCCGCCGCTGAGACTGCCACGGAGCTGCAACGAACTCAGCTTCGCCAGGAACTCGCCGAACAGCAATTGGAACCCGGATATTCCCGCAAGCTGGAGCAGCAGCCTATCTCGACCGGCCACCTGGGGACGATCGAGATCGTTTCGGTCCGGGATTTCATGCGGCACGTCGACGTCCTGCACCGGCAGATTGAAGAGTTCCGGTCGGACTGGGTACTCGTGTCTTCCGAAGATGTCAGCCACACGCTCTTGCGTGAAGCGGCGCGCAGCGCCGCGGGCCAGCTGATTTACATCGCTCACACCCCACAGTTTTTTCCGTTCGGCCCGGCGAGTTGGCATCGCGACGAAGCAGCTACGGCCGCGGCTCGCAACGCGGCAGCCGTGGTCGTTATTAGCCAGGTGATGGCCGGCTATGTCCGCACCCATCTCGGACGCGACGCGGTCATCGTTCACCCTCCGCTGTACAACCTGGATCCGGTTTCCGGGACGTGTCCCCTGCTCGGCAATTTTGAGTCGGGCGCCATCGGGATGATCAATCCGTGTGCCGTGAAAGGCATTTCCTTGTTTCTTGCGATCGCGGATCTGATGCCCGATTGCGGCTTCGCCGCGCTGCCCGGATGGGGAACGACCCGCGAAGATTTCAACCAGCTTCGATCGCGCCGCAACATCGCGATTCTGCCCCGCGTCAAGCAAATCGAGGATTTTCTGCAACGGCTGAGCATTCTGCTGATGCCGTCCCTTTGGTTGGAAGGCTTCGGCCTGATCGCGGCGGAAGCCATGCTGCGGGGTGTGCCGGTCATCGCCAGCGACTCGGGCGGCCTCCGCGAGGCCAAAGCCGGCTCCCGCTTTCTAATCCCGGTGCATTTGATCGAGTCCTACGAACCTGTCTTTAATGACCGCAACATGCCGCGTCCGGTGCTGCCGGCCCAGGACTCGGCCCCCTGGGTCGCGGGCATCCGCGCTCTCTCTACGAGCAAGGCACGCTACCAGAAAGAACAACGCGCGCAGCAGGAAGCGGCTTTGCGTTTTGTGCAGGGTGTGGATCGATTCGCCTTCGAAAAACTGCTATCGAGTCTCACGCCCGATCGAGGCAAGTCCCCGATCAGCCAGGGTCCGGATCCGCATCGAAGTCTGGAAAGCCTCTCAGACAACAAGCGAGCGCTGCTGCTCAAACGCCTCCGCCAGCGCCAACCCGCCGGCCGCGGTTGACCATGCGCATTCTGCTTGCCTCCAACGCCCAGTATTTCCCGGCGCACGGTGGTGGCGAACGCTCCAACCGCATGCTCATTGAGGCGCTGGCGGCGCGCGGGCACAGTTGCAGGGTCGTTACGCGAATCGATCGGTTCGGCGACGAAGGCGCACAGCGCTTCGCTGCGGAACTCGCAGGGCGTCAGGTGGAAACCGAGCCCGCTGAGCATGGCATCCATTTCCGTTTGGGCGGAGTCGATATTATCGCGGCGACGCGTCCGCCCAGCTTCCGCGCGTTCTTTGTCGCGCAGAGGGACGCCTTTCGGCCCGACGTCATCATTGCTTCGACGGACGACCCGGCACAGCTATTGTTGGAGGCTGCACTCGAAGACCCACACGCCGCCACGGTCTTTCTCGCGCGCGCGACAGTGGCGCTTCCCTTTGGCCCGGATGCCGCATTCACCAGTACCGAGAAAACAGAGTTCCTGCGCCGCGCGGATGCCGTCATCGGAGTCAGCGAATACGTCGCCTCTTACATGCGCGATTGTTCCGGCATTCCAGCCATTCACGTGCCCATCGCACTGCCTGAACCGGGACCGCATCCCAAACTGGGCAGCTTTGACCATCCGTACGTCACGCTGGTGAATCCTTGCGCTGTGAAAGGCCTGGTCGTGTTTCTGGCGCTTGCGGAGGCGATGCCGCATCTCAAATTCGCCGCTGTCCCGACTTGGGGAACCACCAGCGACGACCTGCACCAGATTAAACGTTATCCGAACATCACCATCCTGCCCAAGGTGGATCGAATTAACGATCTGTTCGCTCGCACCCGCGTGCTGTTGGTGCCTTCTCTTTGGACCGAAGCGCGCTCACGGCTGGTGGTGGAAGCTATGCTGGCCGGTGTTCCTGTGATCGCCAGCAACCTGGGTGGTCTGCCGGAAGCCAAGATGCATGTGCCGTATATCCTGCCGCTGCGGCCCATTGAGGGCTACAGTCACAAACTCAATGAACAGATGGTGCCGGTGGCGCTCGTCCCGCCGCAAGACACCGGGCCTTGGCAAGAAGCCTTGAGCAGGCTCACCACCGATCGTGCACATTGGGAAGACTTGGCCCAACTCTCGCGATCGACCGCGCTTGCTTACGCCGAGGCCATCACGATTGAGCCCTTCGAGCGATTCATCTCGAGTCTGCAGCGCAAATCGCGGCCCGGCCCAGCCGCGGTGATTACCCCGCCCTCCGATCAGCTTTCGCGCCTTTCCCCGCAGCGGCGACGCTTGTTGGAGATTCGCCTTAAGAAGCAGGCGGCTGCCGCCGTGACGCCGGTTCTACCCTTCGGCGGGGAGGAGAAAACGGAGCAAACCCAACTCTTCTGCTTTCCGCACGCGGGCGGCGGAGCCTCGAGCTTTCGTCCGTGGAAGGCGAAGCTGGTGGATTCCTGCGAAGTAGCTTGCGTTCAGTATCCCGGTCATGAAAGCCGCCGGTTAGAGCGGCTTGCCACCTCACTGGCAGAACTGGTTGCGACTCTCGCCGGCGAGCTGAAGCCCGCGTTGGCCGGTTCATTCGTCCTGTTCGGCCATAGCATGGGAGCCGCGGTTGCTTTCGAACTCGCGCGCTTCCTGCGAAGCGCAGGGCAAGCCGGCCCGCTCGCACTGGTCGTTTCAGGAGCGCGCGCTCCCCAATACCGCTTAAATCACCAGCCGGGTCCGGATCCTTCCCCCGAAGAGTTTCTGGCGCAACTGCAACGGCTCGGTGGGCTCCCGGCGGAGATCGAATCAAACCAGCGGCTCATGGATTCTGTCCTTCCTGCGCTCGCGGCGGACGCAGCGCTGTACCGCCGCTATAGCTACCAGCCGGAGCAGCCGCTGGCCATTCCAGTTCTCGCCCTCGGCGGAACCTCCGACCCGCAAGTCTCGGCTGAACACTTGAATGCGTGGCGGGAACAAACCACGGGACCATTTGAGATGCAGCAGTTTGAGGGCGGCCACTTCTATCACCGCGAACACGAAGAAGAATTACTGGCCTGCCTCCGATTGTTTTTTAAGACAATCAAGACGGAGAGCCAGTCGTAGCAGATGAAATCAGGGGTGATACCCCTCTAGGAGCAGGCATGAGCAGTGACGTTCTGAAAAGTCAGGAATCTGGTAACAGCCGTCGGGAATTTCTGATGACCAACCTCGCCGCGGGCTTCGCACTGGCCGTGCAGCCGGTTTCGGCGGCGACCATCACCACCGACGCAAGCGGACTCTTCGCAGGCGAGATCAGGATTCCTACCAGCGATCTCGAGATTCCCGGCTACCAGGCAATGCCCAACACGCCAGGCCCATTTCCGGTCGTGCTGGTGGTGGAAGAGATCTTCGGCGTCCACGAACACATCAAGGACATCTGCCGCCGGTTTGCCAAGCAGGGCTACTTCGCTATTGCGCCGGAATTATTCGCCCGGCAAGGCGATGTCTCGAATATCCCGAACTTTCAGGACATCGTCACCCGGGTCGTCAGCAAAGTACCCGATTCGCAAGTCATGGCCGACCTGGATGCCACGGTCGCTTTCGCTGAAAAATCGGGTCAGGGCGATGTCAGCCGCCTGGCGATTACCGGCTTCTGTTGGGGTGGCCGCATCGTCTGGCTGTACTCCGCGCATCAGCCGAAGCTAAAGGCCGGGGCTGCGTGGTATGGGCGGCTCGTGCCGTCGACTCAACCCAATCCTCTGCAGCCCCAGCAGCCAATCCAGGTGGCAAGCGATCTGCACGGTGCGGTGATCGGTTTCTATGGAGGCAAGGACCAAGGCATTCCGGTTTCATCCGTGGAAGAAATGCGAGCTGCCCTCAAGAAGGCGGGCAAGGATCAGGACTTCGAGCTCATCGTGTATCCCGACGCCGGCCACGGCTTCAATGCCGACTACCGCCCCAGCTACAAGGAAGACGACGCCAAAGACGCTTGGGCCAAACTAATCGCCTGGTTCAAGGCCCATGGAACAGCGTAAATATCCTGGCCCTGCCCATTCATGTTGGGTATTAAAAGGCGTACAGAGACTCCAAACATATTGAAAACGGGAGTTCCAACTCGTGTCGCTGAACTTTTTGTAAAAGCTCCAAACTTCGGTTGACAAGCCCGTCACGGTCTGTTATTCCAAGGTAATCTAAGTTCGGCAAACCTCGAAGTTTGTTGAGTAGCTGTGGGGGCTTTTTCAATGACAAATACACTTCGAGGGTTGGCGTCGCGCTGTACTTCAACGACAACTCTCATCAATCGAGTTTCTGACGCTGGTCGTACCGGCATCTCCCCGGGTCCGTTGTGCTACCTAGTTTTGTTACTGGTGGTCGGTGTTGTTCCTGCCTTTCTTCAGGCGCAGGATGCCACCGGCAAAATTGCTGGTGTCATCACGGATCCCTCGGGGGGCGTGGTCCCGCAGGCCAAGGTCACCGCGACCAACGTCGAAACGAAGATCGCGAAGACTGTGGTTACCGACGCGAGCGGGTTCTACCAGATTCTGAATCTCCCAATCGGCACCTACCGCGTGTCCGCGGAAGTTACGGGCTTCAGCAAGATGTCCTCTGCCCCGAGTCCCCTTGAGATTAATCAAACGCTGCGCGTTGACTTGAAACTTGAAATTGGCAGCGTCTCCGACATCGTCACTGTCGATGCTCAGGGAAGCCGAATTGAAACGGAAAACGTCACCGTCGGCGGAACGGTAACCGGGGTAGCAATTGCCGAAATGCCACTGAACGGCCGCAACACGCTGGATCTACTCGCGACGCAGCCCGGCGTCACGCCGACCAATCCGGATAGTGGGGCCCAAGGAGCCTATAGCATCGGCGGTGGTCGCACAGACTCCGTCACTTACTTGCTGGATGGCGGCTTAAACAATGATCTGCTGTCGAATGGCATCATCGTCAACCCAAATCCGGACGCGATTGGAGAGTTCCGCGTTCTCGAGAGCACCTACGGTGCCGAGTACGGCCGGAACGCCGGCGGCATTGTCAGCATCGTCACCAAGAGCGGCACCAACAATCTCCACGGAACACTGTACGACTACGCTCGCAACACGGTCTTCAACGCGAACGATTTTTTCAATAATGAGCAGGGACTCCCGCGTTCCGTACTGAACCGCCAGCAATTTGGCGGTACCATCGGCGGCCCGATTATCATCCCCCACGTCATTGACGGCCGAAACAAGCTTTTCTTCTTCTTTGACTACCAAGGTCAGCGCCAGTCCCAGCTTGTGCTGAACGGCCTAACCCAGACCTACACACCGCTCGAGGCGCAAGGCAACTTTTCGCAAGCTGGACCGAACGGTGGACCGGACCCGAACGTCCAAGCCTATCTCCTCGCGAACCCCTACTTCCAGCCGAATCCAACGCTTGCTAGTCAAGCCATCATCGACTCAACCCGAATCGACCCGGTGGCGGCAAGCTACTTCGCGCACGGATTAATTCCGACCTCGCCGACCGGCTTCTTGTATCCCACCGCTTCGGCGCTCTCGAACGCCAACGAATACCTGGGCAAGATGGACTTCACTCCAACCGCTAAAGACACCATCTCCGGTACCTTCACAAGCAGTGATAGCGTTGTCACCAATCCATACGCTAATGCTAACGTCAACGGCTACACCTCTGTCAACTATGGCCAAACCTACTCAGGCATTGTTAACTGGAGTCACACCTTCACTCCGGCGCTGGTGAACCAGGCTCGAGCTACGGCGGTGCGCACGGTGCCTGACTTGCGCGTGGCGCAGGGGTCATTTTCGGCTGCGACTCCGTCCGTACTGGGCATCAACATCACGCCTGATATCGCCACGGGGCCTCCCCAGCTTTATTTCTACGGCACCGGCCTCAACATCGGCTATAGCGGCGGCGGTCCCACGACGTTTGCAAATACCGTCTACGCATACTATGACGACCTTTCGTGGACCAAGGGGAAGCACAGCCTGAAGTTCGGCTTCTACTTCTCGCCTTATCAGAACAACACCAACTATGCGTTCTATACCAACGGTTCCTACTCCATGTTCGGCCCGAGCACATCCGCGGGCTCCGGTACGGATCTGGCCGATTTTCTGATGGGCGTGCCGGACAATTACTTTCAGGCTGCCCAGGCGCTAAGCAACATTCGTTCGCACCAGTATGCGGGCTATGGGCAAGACCAGTGGAAGGTGACCAGAAACTTCACGTTGACGCTCGGCTTACGCTATGAGTACTCAGAACCGAAGTACGATACGCAAGGGCGCTCCTTCTCATTCGTCCCGGGAGACCAATCGACGCGCTTCGTTAACGCGCCCGAGAACTTGGTATATCCCGGGGATGCTGGTGCGCCGAAGGGCGTGAACTTCCCTGACAAGACCAACTTCGCCCCGCGTTTTGGCTTCGCCTGGGATGTCTTCGGCAACGCCAAGACTGCGGTTCGCGGCGGCTTTGGAATGTTCTATGACGTGCTGAAGGGCGAAGACAATCTTCAGTTCAATGGCTCGCCGCCTTTTTACGCCGAACCAAACCTTTTCTTCAATGCGCCGAGCAGCAGCCTGAGCGCCCCGACCGGTTATCTCTCGAACCCATTTGGCACCAACAACACCGGCACCCCGAACGGGTTTCCATCCACGCCCCCGAGCTCGACCGTGAACTACGCACCGTTCGAACCCTTTTCTGGTGCCATCTATCTGGTAGATCCTCATCTGAAGACACCCTACGTTTATCAATACAGTTTTAATGTTCAACAGCAGCTCGTCTCGAACATGGTGTTGGAAGTGGGCTACGTCGGATACGACGCGCACGGGTTAACATCGCTGGTGGACATCAATCCCTTCCCGCTCGGTACGAACAATAGGATTTATGACTCGATCATTAATGATGGAGTCACCGCCTACGGGTATCTCAACGAGTTTCAGAACGTCGTGAATGCAAACTACAACGCGATGCAGGTGAGCCTCAATAAACGCACGGCCGACACGAAGATTGGGAGCGTATTTTATACGTTCGCCTACACCTGGTCACATGAGATTGACAACGCCTCCGGCTTTCGTGAGCGAAACTATTCCGTTCCCTATTACGATCACGAGTATTTCCGAGCCTCGGGCGACACTGACGTGCGCAATGTCATCTCGTTTTCCGGTGGCTGGGACCTGCCATTCGACCGTATGTGGCAAAGCGGACCCAAATTGCTCACCAAGGGATGGAGTATTTATCCCATCGTGACATGGAGGACGGGCTTCCCGTTGGATGTCCTTGCAGGCTTGAGCACCTCGAACACCGATCCCGGCCCTGCTGGAGACGGCGAGCCGGGCATGGTCCGGGCCGATCAGGTTCTACCAACCGTGACGACCTACAACCCTCGGAGCAATCAGACCTTTAACGGGAACTCCGGAAATTACTACTTCAATCCAAATGCGCTTTCCAATACCAGGCTAAACGCGCTCGATGCACAGGCGCAGATCGATGCTTCCCAGTTGATTGGCCAGTTTACCGAGGGCACCTTCCCGCGCAATGGTTTGCGCGGGCCATCATTCGTCAATACCGATATATCATTGTCCAAACACTTCCTATTTATGGAGGGCAGGCTGGATGCCGAGCTTCGGCTGGAAGCATTCAACCTGTTCAACCACACCAACTTCGGCAACCCGAGCACCAACATCAATAGTTCATTGTTTGGTACGGTTTCGACCACGCTCGGTCAGAGAGTCGGAGAGATTGCGCTGCACCTACGCTTTTAGCATCTTTTGACAGGACCGGCCGGAGAAGTTGTGCTTCGGCCCCCGGTCACTTTCTGCGCTGGTCGAAACTCACTGATTCGGCGAGCTTTTCCCGGTCGTTGCGAATGGCTGCCGCCGGTGGCGTGCCGGGTGCTGTTGACAACAAATTCACCAAACCCCTATACTTAGAGAGTTTGGCGAGTTGATTCTTCTGCTCCCGTACGTCCGCGATCTTCTGCGGTGACCCGGGAGTCAGGCCCCGCTGTCGGGCTGGTACGCCACGCTGGAATGTTCCCCAGTAGGTTACGCCTCACCTGGTATGGGCCCTGTCCGAAGGTAATACCCTCGCAGTTTGAAGTCGGTGACTAAACCATACCGGCTTTCTTGGCAGTAACTCTAAGCAGCCTAACCAGCTTAATTTGTTCAAGATCGAGTTGGTCTGGCCTGTGATTAAGCCCGAAAAGGGCACACAACGATTTTGGAAAGAACCGCTCCTTCGTGGGCGGGCTCGTCGCGTCTGCTCAAAAAGCGTGCGGCGAGGCGACAGTCTCAGAGAGGAAACACGTGCCGACGTTTAATCAACTCGTGCGCAAGGGCCGCCGGCCCACCCGTTATAAGACGGCTAGCCCGGCCCTGCAAGCCTGCCCGCAGCGCCGCGGGGTCTGTACCCGCGTGTACACCACCACGCCCAAGAAGCCGAACTCCGCTTTGCGAAAGGTGGCTCGCGTTCGCCTGACCAATGGAATTGAAGTCACCACCTATATTCCAGGCGTAGGCCACAACCTGCAGGAGCACTCCATCGTGCTGATCCGCGGCGGCCGTGTCAAGGATTTGCCGGGTGTTCGCTATCACATTGTGCGCGGAACGCTTGATACCGCTGGTGTCGCTAACCGCAAGCAGAGCCGCTCCAAGTACGGAGCGAAACGCCCCAAGGGTGGCGCCGCACCGGCCGCCAAGCCGAAAAAGTAAGGGAATTAGGGAGAAAGACGAATGCCCCGCCGTAGACGACCTGAGCCTCGTGAAGTCATTCCCGATCCGCTGTATAACTCCACGCTTGTCGAGAAGTTTGTGAACTCGATGATGTGGGACGGGAAAAAGCAGACCTCGCAGCAAATTTTTTACACTGCGATGGACAAAATCCGTGACCGCTCCGGCGACGATCCGCTGAAGCTCTTCAAGAAAGCGGTTGAGAACGTAAAGCCGCTGCTCGAAGTGAAGACCCGCCGCGTGGGCGGCGCCAACTATCAGGTTCCGGTGGAAGTGGCGCAGAATCGCCGCGTCAGCCTGGCGCTGCGCTGGTTGATTTTCAACGCCCGTTCTCGCCCGGAGAAGAGCATGGCTGAGAAGCTTGCGAACGAATTGAATGATGCCGCCAATATGCGCGGTGGCGCCGTGAAGAAGAAAGACGATGTGCACCGCATGGCCGAAGCAAACAAGGCCTTCGCGCACTATCGCTGGTAACTTGTTGTTCCTGTAACTGGTAAAGACCTATGGCTCGCACTACACCGCTCGACAAAATGAGGAATATCGGCATCATGGCCCACATCGATGCCGGTAAGACCACTACGACTGAGCGCATCCTTTACTACACCGGTCGCACGCACAAAATCGGCGAAGTGCATGAAGGCACAGCGACCATGGATTGGATGGCCCAGGAGCAGGAACGCGGCATCACTATTACGTCGGCGGCAACTACCTGCGAATGGCGCGACATTACCATCAATATTATTGATACGCCCGGGCACGTCGATTTCACCGCGGAAGTCGAACGAAGTCTGCGCGTGCTCGACGGCGCTTGTGCAGTGTTTGATGCCGTTGCCGGCGTGCAGCCGCAAACGGAAACTGTTTGGCGTCAGGCCGACAAGTACAAAGTCCCGCGCATCTGCTTCATCAATAAGATGGATCGCGCGGGTGCAGATTTCTTCTATTCCGTTCAGACCATTGTTGACCGTCTCAGTGCCCGCCCGGTTCCCATTCAGATCCCGGTGGGCGCGGAAGACCAGTTCAAAGGCGTGGTCGACCTCGTCACCATGAAGGCGCGTCTTTGGCACGACGAAACGCTGGGTGCGAAGTTCGACGATGTCGAAATTCCTGCTGAGCTGTTGGACAAAGCGCGCGAATATCGCGAGTTGCTGGTCGAAGCCGTCTCCGAGAGCGATGACGCTCTGTTTGAGAAGTTCGTCGAGGGCAAGCCGATCACAGAGAAGGAGTTGGCTGCGGGCATCCGCAAGGCTACCCTTCTGCAGAAGATCTTCCCGGTGATTTGTGGGTCGTCCTTCAAGAACAAGGGTGTGCAGAATCTGCTCGACGCCGTTTGCGACTACCTGCCGTCGCCGTTGGATGTCCCTCCTATTGAAGCTATATCGGTCGACGATCCGACAAAAACACTGGAACGGCACGCCGACGACAGCCAGCCTTTCTCCGCCCTGATCTTCAAGATCATGACCGACCCGTTTGTGGGTCAACTGTGTTTCTTGCGCGTCTATTCGGGCAAGCTCGGCGCTGGTGATACGATTCTCAACGCAAGTAGAGACAAGAAAGAGCGCGTTGGCCGCCTCGTGAAGATGCACGCAAATAAGCGTGAGGAAATCACCGAAGTGTTTGCCGGCGACATCTGCGCCGCCGTCGGATTGAAACAGGTTTCAACCGGTGACACCATTTGCGACGAAAAGTCCCCGGTGCTCCTCGAATCCATCGACTTCCCGACCCCCGTCATTCAGCTCGCCATTGAGCCGAAGACCAAGGTTGACCAGGAAAAGATGGGCATGGCGATCGCCAAGCTGGCCACCGAAGATCCCACCCTCAAAGTCAACACCGACCCTGAAACCGGCCAGACCATTCTCGCCGGCATGGGCGAGTTGCATCTCGAAATCATTGTCGACCGGATGAAGCGCGAATTCGGCGTAGAAGCAAATGTGGGCAAGCCGCAAGTGGCGTACCGCGAAACCATCCGCCAAATGGCCGAGCAGGACGAGACGCACAAGAAGCAAACCGGCGGACGCGGTCAATATGCCCGTGTCAAGCTGCGCGTTGAGCCGAACCACGAAGCCGACTTCACGTTTGAGGACGAGGTTCGTGGCGGCAATATCCCGCGAGAATTCATTCCGGCTATTGAAAAGGGGGTTCGTGAGGCGCTCGAAGGCGGCATCCTCGCTGGCTTCCCGTTGAACAATATCAAGGTAACGGTGTTCGATGGCGCCTATCACGAAGTCGACTCTTCGGAAATGGCTTTTAAGATCTGCGCCTCCATCTGCTTCAAGGAAGCCTGTCACAAGGCCAAGCCGGTGTTGTTGGAGCCGGTGATGCGCATCGAAGTCACGGTGCCTGAAGATCATATGGGTCCGGTGAACGGCGACCTGGTTTCGCGCCGCGGCCGGCTCGAGGGAACCGAGATTGCCGGCGGCACGCACATCATCAAGGCGATGGTGCCGCTGTCGGAAATGTTTGGCTATGCGACGGATTTGCGTTCCAAAACGCAGGGCCGCGGTAGCTTTACCATGCACTTCGGTCAGTACGAAGAAGTGCCCAGGAATATTGCGGAAGAGATTATCAATCGCGGCCGCGGTGGCGTTGCCACAAAGTAAATAGGAACTCTTGAACGGAAGGTAGACGATGGGAAAAGAGAAATTTGATCGCAGCAAGCCGCACATAAACATCGGGACGATCGGACACATCGATCACGGGAAGACGACGTTGACGGCGGCCATAACGAAGACGCTGGCCAAGCACAACCCGAAGGTGAAGTTCCGGAGCTTCGATTCCATCGACAACGCGCCGGAAGAGAAGGCGCGCGGGATCACGATCGCGGTGGCGCACGTGGAGTATGAGACGGCGCATCGTCACTACGCGCACGTGGACTGCCCGGGTCACGCCGATTACATCAAGAACATGATCACCGGAGCGGCGCAGATGGATGGCGCGATTCTGGTGGTGGCGGCGACCGACGGGCCGATGCCGCAGACACGCGAGCACATACTGCTGGCGCGCCAGGTGGGCGTGCCGTACATCGTGGTGGCTTTGAACAAGGTCGACATGGTGGACGATCCGGAGCTGCTCGAGCTGGTTGAGCTCGAGGTGCGCGAACTGCTGAAGAGCTATCAATTCCCGGGCGACGATCTGCCAGTGGTGAAGGTCAGCGCGCTGGGTGCGTTGAACGGCGAACCGCAGTGGGAAAAGACGGTCGACGAGTTGATGGAGCAGGTCGACAAGTACATCCCGATGCCGGAGCGCATCATCGACAAGCCGTTCATCATGCCGATTGAGGACATTTTCTCGATTCAGGGCCGCGGCACGGTGGTGACGGGGCGCATTGAGAAGGGCATCTGCAAGGTCGGCGAGGAAATGGAGATCGTCGGATTCCAGGACACGCGGAAGACGGTGGTCACCGGCGTTGAAATGTTCAAGAAGCTGCTCGACGAAGGCCGGGCGGGCGACAACGTGGGCCTGCTGCTGCGCGGGATTGAAAAGAACGACGTGGAGCGCGGGCAGGTAATTGCGAAGCCGGGCTCGATCAAGCCGCACAAGAAGTTCAAGGGTGAAGTGTACGTGTTGTCGAAGGAAGAGGGCGGACGCCACACCCCATTCTTCAAGGGCTACCGGCCGCAGTTCTACTTCCGGACCACGGACGTGACGGGCGTAGCGCAATTGCCGGAAGGCATGGAAATGGTGATGCCGGGCGACAACGTGCAGCTGGAAGTGGAACTGATTACGCCGATCGCCATGGACAAGGGGCTGCGTTTCGCGATTCGTGAAGGCGGCCGCACGGTGGGCGCAGGAACGGTCTCGGAGATTTTGGAATAGCGCATTCGCCCGAATGAATTCAAACCAGGGCGAGGCTTCGGCCTCGCCCGATGAGTGTTGGAAGAGAGTCAGTAGAAAACGAAATGAAAGAACGCATCCGCATCCGACTGAAGGCGTACGACCATCGCATCCTCGATCAATCGACGGGAGACATTGTCGATACGGCCAAGCGCACGGGAGCCACGGTGGCCGGGCCCATCCCGCTGCCCACGCTGAAGAATCGTTATACCGTGTTACGTTCGCCCCACGTGGATAAGAAGTCGCGGGAACAGTTTGAAATTCGCACCCATAAGCGGTTGCTCGATATCCTCGAGCCCACGCAGGAAACCGTGGATGCGTTGATGAAGCTCGATCTTCCGGCCGGGGTAGATGTCGAAATCAAGGCATTCGGGAAGAAGTCGTAGTTAGCCAGTTGCGGCCGCCATATGTAAGCGAGCCGCAGGGTAGAAGTTAGACAGGGCCGCGGTTCTCAGCGAGCCGAAGGTAGGAAGCAAAATGAGTCCAGGAATTCTCGGCAAAAAGATCGGCATGACGCAGGTGTTTAATGCGGATGGCCAGGTTGTCCCGGTGACGCTTGTCAAGGCGGGTCCTTGCATCGTCACGCAGCGCAAGACGCCGACCACGGACGGTTATGACGCCGTTCAACTCGGTCTGGTCGAGTATGCAAAGAAGCCCAATAAGCCCGATGCCGGCCACTTGAAGAAGTCCGGCGCCGAGGGTGTGAAGTTTCAGCGCGAGTTCCGGCTCGAAGGTGGCAATGGCGACCTGAAGCCGGGCGATCGCGTTCTTGCGGACGAGTTTAAGCCGAAAGACGTGGTCGATGTGATCGGCCTGAGCAAGGGCCGCGGTTTCGCCGGCCTGGTTAAGCGCCACCACTTCCGCGGCGGTCCCGCCAGCCATGGTTCCATGTTCCATCGCGCGGCTGGTTCCATCGGCGCCTCCAGCTTTCCGTCGCGTGTGTTTCCTGGCATGAAGATGGCCGGGCGCATGGGCAACTCGCAGGTCACCATCCGCAATCTGGAAGTGGTCAGCGTCGACGTGGAAGAGAATCTGATTGCTGTCAAGGGTGCCATTCCCGGTCCAAACGGTGGTTATGTGATGGTGCGCCGCGCCAAGCGGTAAGGCGCAGAGATTTAGGCAAGGAAAAGAAGATGCCGAGTGTAGACATTGTGGATCTGAACAACGCCAAGGTGGGCTCCATCGAGCTCGCTGATGCAGTGTTTGGCGCCGAAGTAAACGAGTCGCTGCTCTACGAAGCAGTCCGGCAATACACCGCCGGACAGCGCTCTGGAACGGCTTCCACCAAGACCCGTCATGAGGTCTCTGGTTCGGGTAAGAAGCTGTGGAAACAGAAGGGCACGGGCCGCGCCCGCGTGGGTTCCATCCGTTCGCCGCTGTGGCGCCATGGTGGTACCACCCACGGACCGCAACCCCGCAGCTATGCCTATAAGCTGCCTCGCAAGATGTTGTTGGGCGCCCTGCGCTCAGCCTTATCGGCGAAGCTTCGTGACGGCGAGTTGAAGATCGTCAAGGCCTTTCAGCTGGGCGATCACAAGACCAAGCATATGCGTCAGGTTCTGACTCAACTCGAATCGCCCAAGAGCGTATTGCTGGTCGAAGTGGGCGAGAACAACCACCTGTCGCTGGCCTCGCGCAATCTTCCCGGCGTCAAGCTGGTCGCAACGCAGGCCGTTACGGTCTATGATCTGCTGGCTCACAAACAAGTGCTGCTGAGTGAAACCGCGGCGCAGAAACTCTCGGAGGCGTTGGCGTAATGAACGTTTACGACGTGATCCGCCGGCCCATTATCACGGAAAAGGGCCACACCAAGAAGGAATCGGAAAACACTCTCTGCTTTGAGGTGCACCCCGAAGCCAACAAGATCGAAATCAAATCGGCCGTCGAGACGGTTTTCAAAGTGAAGGTCTCGGAAGTCCGTACCAGTCTGTATACCGGAAAGCTGCGCCGGCGCGGCCGGTTCTCCGGATACGGTTCGGAATGGAAGAAGGCCTATGTGCGCCTAAAGCCGGGCCAAAAAGTTCCCGAGTACGCGGAACTGTAAGGAAGGAAGCAGGCCATGCCAATCAAAAGTTTTCAACCCTATACGCCGACGCGGCGCTTCCAAACTTACCTCACGCGGGACGAGCTCACGCGCAGCACGCCGGAGAAGTCTCTGGTGGAGGGCAAGAAGCGAACCGGTGGCCGCGACTCTCGCGGTCTGACCTCTTCCCGGTTCAAGGGCGGCGGTCATAAGAAGGCCTACCGTCTCATCGATTTCAAGCGGGACAAGATCGGTGTCGCGGCGAAGGTTGCCACCATCGAATACGATCCCAACCGCTCCGCGCACATCGCCTTGCTGCACTATGTCGATGGCGAGAAGCGCTACATCCTCAGCCCGCTCGGCCTCGAAGTGGGGCGCACCGTGTCCTCCGGTCCCCAGGCGGACATCCTGGTTGGGAACGCCCTGCCGCTGAAGAACATCCCGGCCGGCACCGTGGTTCACAACGTTGAATTGAAGCCCGGTAAAGGCGGCCAGATGGCGCGCTCAGCCGGAGCGCAGGCGCAGTTGGTTTCCAAAGAAGGCGACGTTGCGCTGCTGAAATTACCCTCCGGCGAAACCCGCAAGGTGTTGATCGAATGTATGGCCACCATCGGCCAGGTCGGCAACGTTGAGCACGAAAACGTGTCGCTCGGAAAAGCCGGTCGCAGCCGCTGGTTGGGTCGCCGCCCGCATAACCGCGGCGTGTCGATGAACCCGGTCGACCACCCGCACGGTGGCGGCGAAGGCAAAACGTCCGGTGGTCGCCATCCGGTGACGCCGTGGGGTCAGCCGACTCGTGGCTTCAAGACCCGCAATAACAAGCGGACGGACAAGTTCATCGTGACGCGTAAGGCGAAGAAGCGCTAGGCGCGGGAAGAGCAGAAGGAAACTTTAGATGGGTCGATCACTTAAAAAGGGACCGTTCACGGATGACCACCTGGCGAAAAAGGTGGGGGATCTGAACGAAAAGAACCAGAAGACCGTGGTGAAGACTTGGTCGCGTCGCTCAACGATTGTGCCGGACTTCATTGGTCACACGGTGGCTGTTCACAACGGAAAGAAATTCATCCCGGTCTATGTGACCGAGAACATGGTTGGTCATAAGCTGGGCGAGTTTGCGCCGACGCGTACCTTCAAGGGTCACGCGGCGAAGTCCTCTGAAAAGAGCGCGACCGCTAAGTAAGGACGGTTAAAGAGAATTATGGCGAACGATACACAGAGTTTGGCGCGGTCGGAAGCTCGCTATGTGCGCGTGTCCGCCCAGAAGGTGCGCCTCGTCATCGACATGATTCGCGGCCAGCAGGCTGGCGACGCGATCAATATTCTGAAGTCGACCAACAAACGGATTGCGCCGGCAGTCGAAAAGGTTCTTCGCTCGGCGATCGCCAATGCGGAGAACAAGTCGGAAGATGTCGATATCGACAAGCTCTTCATCACGGAAGCCTACGTGAACGAAGGGCCGCGTCAGAAGCGGATCCGGCCGGCCCCCATGGGCCGCGCCTACCGTTACCAGCGCCGCATGTCCCACATCGTGGTCAAAGTCGGCGAAAAAAAGGCCGAAGCAGGAGAGGAATAAGTTGGATGAGGCCGCGCGTACGCGCGTGCCGATGACTTAAACAAAGCTATGGGTCAGAAAGTACATCCCTACGGATTTCGCCTGGGCGTCACGAAGACGTGGCGTTCGCGCTGGTTCGCCAAGCAGGACTATGCCAAGCTCCTGCACGAAGATCTCGAACTCAAGGAGTCGTTGACCGCTCGCCTGAAGGCGGCCGGTGTCAGCTCCATCGAAGTTGATCGCCCGGGCAATAAGCTGCGCATCACCATTCGTACCTCGCGGCCGGGCATCATCATCGGGCGCAAAGGCGCCGAAATCGAGAAGCTCAAGGGCGATCTTGCCAAGAAGACCAAGCGCGAGATCTTCATCGATATTCAGGAAGTGCATCGTCCCGAGCTCGACGCGCAGCTGGTGAGTGAATCGATTGCGCTGCAGCTCGAAAAACGCGTCGCGTTTCGCCGCGCCATGCGCAAGGCGGTTGACTCCGCGCTGCGTTTCGGTTGTAAAGGCATTAAGGTTCGCGTCTCGGGCCGCCTCAACGGCGCCGAAATCGCTCGTAGCGAATGGTACCTGCAGGGGCAGCTTCCGCTGCACACGCTTGCGTGCCGACATCGACTACGGATTCACAGAAGCCTACACCACCTACGGCGTCATCGGAATCAAGGTTTGGATCTATAAGGGCGAGATCATCGAAGGCAGCAGCAACACCACCAAGCGCAGCAACTCGCTGCGCAACGAAGGCGATACCCGCCGTCCGCCTCGCCGCCGCGACGACACTCGCGAGCGCCGCCCCATGGGCCATGCACCCACCGCCGAAGCAACCGGGCCGGCCGTCCAGGTGCCGCCGCCCGTCGAAATGGCTCAGCCCGCGAAATCAACCGCGCCCATCATTCCACCGCTCGCGCCTCCCGCGCTGAGTTGGAAAGAAGTAAAGCCCGAAGCGGCAGCCGCAGCGGCAGCAGCACCAGTGGTGGAAGCGCCAGTAGTCGAAACCCCAGCGGCGACTGCACCCGCCGTGGAAGCTCCGGTGGCCGAAGAGAAAAAGGAGTCGAACGAGTAAGTCTGGCCATTTGGCTCAGGCTTCCACTCGACGAGAGGATACAACGCTATGTTGATGCCGAAGAAGGTGAAGTTTCGCAAGCAGCAACGCGGCCGCATGACCGGCAAGGCTTGGCGCGGATCGCAGTTGTCGTTCGGCGACTTCGGATTGAAGGCCATGGAGTGCGGCTGGGTCACCAACCGCCAGATTGAAGCAGCCCGTATCGCGATGACGCGTTTCATCAAGCGTGGCGGCAAGGTCTGGATCCGTATTTTCCCCGATAAGCCGATCACTAAGAAACCGCCTGAAACTCGTATGGGTAAGGGTAAAGGCGCCCCGGAAGCGTGGGTCTGTGTGGTCAAGCCCGGCAAAATGCTGTTTGAAATGGAAGGCGTACCGCTTGAGGTGGCGACTGAGGCAATGCGCCTTGCGGCCATGAAGTTGTCGGTGCCCACCAAATTAGTAGTGCGCGCGCACCCGACTGAATAGCCGGCCAGCGCGAACAGAAGAAAGACAAGAGCGATGAAAGCACAGAAGATCAGCGAACTCGAGACGGTCGAAATCGTCAAGCAAGCCCAGGATGCCCAGGAGCAGTTGTTCCGCTTCCGTTTTCAGATGGGTATGGGCCAGTTTGAAGGGCTCAAGAAGTACCGGATTTTGAAGAAGGACCGGGCGCGGATGCTGACCGTTCTGCGCGACAAGGAATTGAATGCCGGCAGCGCCGCGCAAGTTGTGGAAGTCAAGGCGACGGCAGCCGCCCAAAAGCAGGCTGCCAAAGCGAAGAAGTCCAAATAAGTTGGCGGCGAAGTTAGCGGGTAGCGGGCTAGGCGAAGGCACAAAGGATCGGAAGTTATAGTCATGGCGGACGAGCAGATTAAAAAAGAGATCGGTCACAAGAACGAGAAGGTTGGCGAGGTGGTTTCCACCAAGATGGCGAAGACCATTGTGGTGGAAGTCGTACGGCGCGTGCCGCACCCGGTCTACAAGCGTATCGTGACCAAGCGCAAGAAGTTCTACGCCCACGACGAGCAGGAAAGTGCCAAGCCGGGCGACGTGGTCCGCATCATCGAATGCCGCCCGCTCAGCAAGTTGAAGTGTTGGGAATTGGGTGAGGTTGTGCGGCGTGCCGTTCAGGTGAGCGTCGAACATCCTGCCTTGGCAGCCAGCGCCGACACGCGGGTCAAGAAGACGCTGAAGAAGAAATCCAAAAAGTAAATGAATGCCGGCACCAGGTTGGGTGCGGCAGCGAAAGGCCGCCGCGCTGAGGCGAGCGGCAGTAGTAAGCAAGGCTTAGGAGAAACGTCATGATCGGAATGCGAACAATGCTGGAGGTGGCCGATAACAGCGGCGCACGCAAGTTGCAGTGCATCTTGCCGCGCGGCGGCGACCTCGGGTTGCGTGCGGGACTCGGCGACATCATCACCGCGAGCGTCAAGGAAGCGGCTCCCGATTCCACCATCAAAAAGGGTAAGGTTGTACGCTGCGTTGTGGTTCGCATGCGCAAGGAAACGCGCCGCAAGGACGGAACCTACATCCGGTTCGATTCCAATGCCGCGGTCCTGATCAACGAAGTCGGTGAGCCAGTTGGTACGCGCGTGTTTGGCCCTGTTGCTCGCGAGCTTCGCGACAAGCGCTTTATGAAGATTGTGTCGCTCGCGCCGGAGGTGCTCTAATGCCGAAAACTGCTTATCAGCGCCGTCAGGAAAAGGGCGAACTCAAGCCCCGCAAGCTGAAGATTAAGAAAGATGACTTGGTTCGGGTCATTGCAGGCCGCGACAAAGGAAAGACCGGCCGGGTGTTGGAAGTGAATCATCTCACCGGCAAGGTCACCGTGGAAGGCGCCATGGTTGTGAAGAAACACACCCGGCCCAATCCATCCAAGCAGATCAAGGGCGGCATCGCCGACCGCGAAATGCCGGTGGATTCCTCCAACGTCATGCTGCTGACTACGGCCGGCACGCCCACCCGGGTCGGCTACAAGGTCGGCGTCGATGGCCGTCGCGTTCGGATTGCCCGCAAGACCGGCGAAACGATCGACAAGAAGTAACGAAAGATTGAAGGAAGTTGCAGGCCGTTTGGAATCGGCCAAGAGAAAGAGTTAGAGAAATGGCGACGAAAGCAAGATTACACGAACACTACGCCAAGACCGTTGTACCGGCGCTGGTAAAGGAGTTTGGCTACAAGAATCCGATGGCGGTGCCGAAGGTTCAGAAGGTCTCCCTCAACATTGGTCTGGGAGAAGCCACCGGCAACAGTAAGTTGATGGATGGCGCGGTGAGTGAACTCGCCACTATCGCCGGCCAGAAGCCGGTCGTGACGAAGGCCAAAAAATCTATCGCCGCTTTCAAGCTTCGCGAGGGCATGGCTATCGGCTGCATGGTGACGCTGCGCGGCGACCGCATGCTGGAATTCCTCGATCGCCTTATGAATGTGGCGCTCCCCCGCGTGCGCGACTTCCGCGGTGTTTCTCCCAAGTCCTTCGATGGACGTGGTAACTATACGCTCGGCCTGAAAGATCAGATGATCTTCCCCGAGATTGACTACAACAAGGTGGAAAAGGTGAAAGGCATGAATATCTGCATCACCACGACCGCCAAGACCGATGCCGAAGGCCTGGCGCTGCTGAGGCTTATGGGCATGCCCTTCCGCCAGTAGCACAGAAACGAGCAAGGTAAATCGATGGCAACCACTGCAAAAATTGCGAAAGAACTGAAGAAGCCGAAATTCAAGGTGCGGCTGCGGAACCGTTGTAAGTCATGCGGCCGTCCGCGCGGCTATCTCGGCAAGTTTGCCTTGTGCCGGATCTGCTTCCGGAAGCTGGCGCTGGCGGGCGAAATCCCCGGTGTCACCAAGGCTAGTTGGTAAGCAAAGCTGGCCAAGGCCGGTTAATCAAAAAAAGAACAATGAAAGGTGCTGAGTAAGAAACAATGACAGCAGACCCCATTGCCGACATGCTGACGCGAGTGCGAAACGCACTCTCCGCGCGTCATGCAAAGGTCGACGTACCAGCCTCGCGGCTCAAGATGGAGATCGCCCGGATTCTCAAAGAAGAAGGGTACATCCTCAATTACAAGATGACGGAAGACGGCGCCAAGCGCTCCATCCGTATCTATCTGAAATACACGCCTGCCAACGCGCCGGTTATTTCCCGCATTGAGCGCATTTCGCGCCCGGGATGCCGCGCCTACCTTGGCAGCAAGGAAATCCCACGAATCCTGGGTGGTCTCGGTATCAGCATCCTCACAACGCCGAAGGGTGTAATGACCGGTTCCATGGCTCGCAAAGAAGGCGTTGGCGGCGAAGTTCTCTGCCAGGTCTATTAATAGGAATTAGTCATGTCACGCGTAGGAAAAAAACCGATTCCACTGCCGAAGGGCGTCAAACTCAAGCTGGGCGATACGCTTGAAGTCGCGGGACCGAAGGGTAAGCTGTCTGTCCCGATCCCTGCCGGCCTCACGTTAGAGCAAAAAGATACAACGCTCGAAATTCATCGCGATTCCGACAAGCTCGCGGCTCTGCACGGTCTCACCCGTGCCCTCGCCGCCAATGCGATTGAAGGCGTCTCAACCGGGTTCGTGCGCGAACTCGATATCATCGGCACCGGCTTCAAGGCCGACGTCAAGGGTAATGTGGCCACCTTCATCCTCGGCTACTCGCACCCCATTGAGTATTTGTTGCCAAAGGGCATTGACCTGAAGGTCGACGCCAAGCTCACCCACGTAACCATAACCGGCTACGACAAAGCGCTGATTGGGCACGTCGCATCGCAGATCCGCGCGTTGCGTCCGCCGGATCCGTACAAGAACAAGGGTGTGCGCTACACCGGAGAAGTACTCCGTAAGAAGGCCGGTAAGACCGGAGCGGGAGCTAAGACGTAATGGCACGCGATTCTAGAGCAGATATTCGCCTTCGAATTCACAAACGGATTCGCCGCCGCGTGGCCGGCACCGAGGAGCGTCCGCGCCTCGCCGTGTTCCGCAGCGTGAATCACATCTATGCTCAGGTCATCGACGATGCGCAGGGTCACACCTTGGCTGCTGCCGCGTCAACCGAGAAAACGTTGCGGGGTAAGGGCGGCAACGTGGAGGGCGCAAAGCTGATCGGCAAAGCCGTCGCTGAGCGCGCTAAGGAAAAAGGCGTCACGAAAGTTGTTTTCGATCGTGGCGGTTACCTGTACCATGGCCGCGTTAAGGCCCTTGCCGACGCTGCCCGCGAAGCGGGACTGGAGTTCTAAACAGAATGGCATTGAACGGGACAACCAAGCGCATAGACGCACAAACCCTGAACCTCAAGGAACAGGTCGTTAGTATTAACCGCGTGACGAAGGTCGTCAAGGGCGGTAAGAATATGAGCTTTTCGGCGCTCGTTGTCGTCGGCGATCCAGCAGCAAAGATCGTCGGCTATGGCACGGGCAAGGCGAAGGAAGTTCCTTCCGCTATCAAGAAGGGTATCGAGGCTGCTAAGAAAAACCTGCGTAAGGTCAACGTGCTCGAGACCACCATTCTCCATCCGGTGCTCGGCAAGTTCGGTAGCGGTTTGGTGCTGCTCAAGCCCGCGCCTGCTGGTACCGGCGTAATCGCGGGTGGTCCGGTGCGCGCCGTCATCCAAGCCGTCGGTATTCCGAACGTGCTCACTAAGTCCATCGGTTCTCACAACGCGCATAACGTCGTGAAGGCTACTATTAATGCGCTCGAGCAGCTGTGTGACAAGGCGACCATCGCCGACATGCGCGGCTTGCCGCTCGAAAAGCTCTAGGTCGTTATCAAAGGAACTGAGGCAGTTATGGCGGAAGGTACTATCAAAATCAAGTATGTGCGCAGCGTGATCTGCACGCCGCAAAAGCACAAGAACATCGTCAAGAGCCTGGGTCTGCATACGCTCAACAGGACTGTTGTGCGCCCTGATACCCCAGGTTTCCGCGGCATGGTGGCGAAAGTTCCCCACCTGCTCGAAATCGTGAAGGAATAGTAGGTCTCGCGTTTGGTTGCGAGCCACATAGCAAAGCTGGTTAGTGAAGGCGGTTAGGCAAATGAATTTAAGCAATCTGCGGCCCCCAAAGGGACAAAAACAAAAGAAACAGCGCATCGGGCAGGGCATGGGTTCCGGCCGCGGTAAGTACTCCGGCCGAGGCGCCAAGGGCGCCAAGTCCATCTCCGGCTATAGCAAAATGCGCGGCTTCGAGGGCGGCCAGATGCCGTTGCATCGCCGTTTGCCGAAGCGTGGCTTTACCAATATTTTCCGCAAGGAATACACCATCGTGAATGTCGGCCAGCTAGAGAAACTGGAAGGAGATTCCTTCACTCCCCAGTCCCTTCTCGCCGCGGGCGTCATCAAGAAGCTCAACGCCGGACTCAAGATCCTCGCCAATGGTGAACTCACCCGCAAGATCACGGTCCAAGCTCATGTGTTTTCCAAGACAGCACTCGACAAAATTCAGAAAGCTGGCGGCGCTGCCGAAGTGATCGCGCCCTCGCCGGCCCCAACGCCGGCGGCATAAGCTGGTATTTTCGACTCAGAACTGATTCAGGCGGCCATCGAACGTCCATGACAAAGTTTTTTGAAGCTCTCGCAAACGTGTTCCGGATACCGGATCTCCGCAAGAGAGTCCTCTTCACACTCGGCCTACTGGCGGTCTACCGGATCGGTGCGTACATCCCGACCCCCGGCATCGACACGCACCGTTTTGAAGAGTTCTTCACTCGCAATGCGGGTGGCTTTCTTAGCTACTTCGATCTCTTCAGCGGCGGCATGCTGCGCCGGATGACCATCTTCGCGCTCGGCATCACCCCCTACATCACGGCGTCGATCATCCTCCAGTTGCTCACCGTCGTCATCCCCACTCTGGATAAACTCCAGAAAGAGGGTGAACTCGGCCGGCGCAAGATTACGCAATGGACCCGCTATCTAACCGTCGGTCTGGCCATGATCCAATCCATCGGCATCGGCACGGCACTGCAGTCTTCCGACGGCAACTTCGTCCTTCACCCCGGCTTCGGCTTCATCTTCCTCACGATGTTGACCTTCACCACCGGCACGGCATTTATCATGTGGCTGGGTGAACAGATTAGTGATCGCGGCATCGGCAACGGTATGTCGCTCATTATCTTTGTCGGCATCATCGTGGGCCTGCCTCGTGCCATCGTCGACATCTATAACCGCGTGTTTGTGACTCGCGATTGGCCGGCCATTCAGCTCATCATCATTCTGGCGATCATGGTCGCGGTGGTCGCCTTCATCGTGCTGGTCGAGCGCGGTGAGCGCCGCATCCCCGTTCAGTACGCCAAGCGAATTGTCGGACGCCGCATGATGGGCGGCCAGTCGACCCATCTACCGCTTAAGGTAAACGCCGGTGGTGTGATCCCGGTCATTTTCGCTTCGTCGCTGCTCGCGCTTCCGCAAACGGCTTTGCAGTTCCCCATCGTCAAGAACAGCCCTTGGCTCAGTGGCATGTTGAGCGCCCTCGGTGGCGCCCAGCCGCTGTACTATGTCCTGTTCATCGCCTTGATTGTCTTCTTCTGCTTCTTTTACGTCTCGATCATCTTCAACCCGAATGAAGCGGCCGACAACATGCGTAAGTACGGCGGGTTTATTCCCGGCATCCGGCCCGGCAAGAATACCGCCGAGTACATGGACAAGATTCTGTCCAAGATCACCGTGGTCGGTGGCCTCTATCTATCGATTCTTTCGATCATTCCCCAGATCATGATCTCTGGCATTAAGCTGCAGCGGTTGCCGCTCGTCGGTAATTTCATCGACGCGCATTTCCCGCGCTTTCTCCTGGATGGACTGGGTGTTAACTTTTTCTTCGGTGGAACCTCCCTGCTGATCGTTGTCGGCGTGGCGATGGACACCGTTAATCAGATTGAAGCGCAGTTGATTATGCGCCATTACGAGGGCTTCACGCCGCGGGCTGGCCGAATTCGTGGCCGCCGCAGCAGTGTGTGAGCCGTCTGGCCTCTTAATTGGACTCTCGCAAAGCTGTTTTGTCGGATGTCGGCGGGGCGAACCCCGGAGGTAGAAGTATTATCCCGGCGGTGATCCTGTTTGGTTCGCCGGGGTCCGGTAAGGGAACCCAGGCCAAGTTGATCCGACAGAATTGTGTCGCTGGCCCGCACGTTTCTACCGGTGACATGCTTCGCCACCATATTGAGGCGGGCGACGAGATCGGGCGGGAAGTTCGCCAGCTGATGAAATCGGGTAGGCTCGTGCCCGACGAATTGGTGAACCGCCTGGTTGAAATGCGGCTTCAGGTCTCCGATTGCCGGGATGGAGTCATCCTGGATGGTTATCCCAGGACGCTGGCCCAGGCCGGTGTTTTGTTGGAAATGCTGCGGTTACGCGGAATGGTGCCCGTCGTGCTACACTTGATGGTTGACTACGAAAAGATCGTAGCCCGCCTGAGTGGCCGTCGGCAGTGCCCCGTTTGTGGAACCCTCTACAGCGTTTCGACGAATCCTCCTAAGGTAGCTGGTATATGCGACCTGGATGGGGCTGCGCTGGTGACCCGCGACGATGACCGGGAAGATGTGATTCGTGAGCGGCTCCAGCAGTATGAGCTGCAGACGCGCCCGCTTCTCGAGTTTTTCGAGAAGGCTGGCGTGCGGATCTTTGAAATAGCTGGTGGAAGTGCGGATCCCGCCTCGATCTCTGGAGACATTTGCCGTTTCCTGGATTCTGTCAGGATGGGTTCGCTGAAAGCCAGTGGACGGCAGGGATGATTGTGCGGAGAAGTCCGGTCGAGTTGGATAAGCTGCGGCGCAGCGGTCTGCTCGTGTACCAGATCCTTCAGGATTTGAAGGGCATGGTCAGCGAGGGGATTACCACTCAGGACTTGGAAGAAGCTGCCGTGAAGATGATCGCGGATGCCGGGGCGAAACCGGCTTTCAAAGGTTATTATTCGCAGGCGGCGGGCACCAAATACCCCTTCGTGCTCTGTACCTCCGTGAACGAGGAAGTTGTGCACGGGATGCCTTCGGCCAGGCGAAAGCTAAAGTCGGGCGATATCGTTTCGATCGATACCGGCGTCCAGGTAGATGGGTATTTTGGCGACTCGGCGGTGACGGTTGCGGTCGGCGAAGTGAGCGATTCGGTGAAACGGTTGCTAAAGGTCACCGAAGAGAGCTTGGAACTGGCTATCGATCAGGTTCGGGCCGGGAACAGGTTATTTGATATCTGCGGTACGGTCGAAAAACATGTAGTTTCGAACGGCTTTTCGATAGTTCGCGAGTTTGTTGGTCATGGAATCGGAACCTCGCTTCACGAGGAACCCCAGATTCCGAACTATGTGGATCGCAACAGTGAGAATCCCCGCCTGAAACCGGGGATGGTGCTCGCGATTGAGCCGATGGTGAACGCCGGGAAACCCGACACCAAGGTGCTCTCCGATCGCTGGACTGCTGTGGCAAAAGACGGATCGTTTTCGGCGCACTTTGAACATATGGTCGCCGTGACGGATAACGGTCCCTGGGTTCTGTCCCGGCCCTGAAGAAGTATGCCGGACTCGAGCGCTGAGAGGGTGACCGAAGCGATCGTGGTCGAGTTGCTTCCCAGTGCGCTGGTGCGGATCAGGTTGGAGGGAGAGCACGAATTGGTGGCTCACCTGCCCAGCTCCCAGAAGGCCAATTTTGTGCGGTTGCGGGTCGGCGACAGGGTGCGTGTGGCACTGTCGGTGACAGACCGGACGCGCGGCAGAATTTTAGAGTTGTTGACCAAGGTTTAGAAGGTTCCGGCCGTGGTTTTGCCCGGTCGAAGAGTTTGAGTTCGAGACGAGGATTATTGCCATGAAGGTGCGGGCATCGGTAAAGAAACTGTGTGATAAGTGCAAGGTGATCAACCGCCACGGTGTGGTGCGCGTCATTTGCACCAACCCAAAGCACAAGCAGCGGCAAGGCTGAGGGCTAAAAGGATACTGTTATGGCGCGTATTGCAGGCGTAGATCTACCAGCGAAAAAGCGGGCAGCCATCGGGCTGACCTACATTTATGGCATTGGCCGGACACGGTCCTTGTCGTTGCTCCACCGGGCAGGTGTCGACGAGGATAAGAAAGTCGCCGACCTGACCGAGGAGGAAGTGAACCACCTCCGAACGCTCATTGAGAGTGAAGGCGCCGTCGAGGGCGACCTCCGCAAGGAAGTCTCGATGAACGTCAAGCGGCTCATGGAAATGGGCTCTTACCGTGGGCTTCGTCATCGTCGTGGCCTGCCGACGCGTGGCCAGCGCACCCATACCAACGCCCGCACCCGCAAGGGCCCGCGCCGCGGAACGGTCACCAATAAGAAGAAGGCGACATCCAAGACCTAATCAGGTCGAACGTGAGGACGTAGATGGCGAAAGCACCCGCAAAAACAACCAAGAAGAAGACCTTCAAGAAGAAGGAAAAGAAGAGCGTTCCCTACGGGATCGTTCACATCCAGGCCTCGTTCAACAACACCATCGTCACGTTCACCGATCCCATCGGCAATGTGCTCGCCTGGTCCAGTTCCGGCTCGCTGGGTTTCCGCGGATCTCGTAAAGGAACCCCGTTCGCGGCCCAGCAGGCTTCGCTGACGGCCGCCACAAAATCGAAGGAATCCGGACTCCGGTCCGTTGAGGTCCGCGTGAGTGGTCCGGGCAGTGGCCGCGAATCGGCTGTCCGTGCGCTGTCCACCGCTGGTATCGAAGTGAAGGCCATTAAAGACGTCACGCCGATTCCGCACAACGGCTGCCGGCCGCCCAAAAAGCGCCGCGTGTGACGCACTGATTTTTTTGTCTGCCCCGAAACTGGGGTAGGCTGCGGTTTGCAAATTGCAAATCGCGGAAAGCGGGACGAAGGTCAGAGCCTGACCGTAAACCGCACCAACCATCGCGCATCGGAGCATTGTTCCGGCGTGAACGTACTTGAGGGAGGTACAATTTGGCTCGTTATATTGGCCCCGTGTGCCGGCTTTGCCGTCGCGAGGGCATGAAGTTATTTCTGAAGGGCGAACGCTGCCACACCGAAAAGTGTGCCATCGAAAAACGCAACTTCGCTCCTGGTCAGCATGGCAAGGATAAGAAAGCCAAGGTTGTTGGCTATGGCCTCCAGCTTCGCGAGAAGCAAAAGGCCCGCCGCTACTTCCAGGTTCTCGAAGGCCAGTTCCGCAATCTCTTTGAGAAGGCCGCGAACCAGAAGGGCATCACCGGCGACAACCTGCTCTCCATGTTGGAACGCCGTTTAGACAACGTCGTGTATCGCATGGGAATTTCCACCAGCCGAGCTCAGGGCCGTCAACTCGTCCGTCATGGACACGTCACCGTCAACGGGCGCAAGGTCAACATCCCGTCCTTCACCGTGAAGACTGGTGACACCATCGAAGTTCGCGCCAAAAGCAAAGAAAACTCGTCGATTCTCGCCGCCCGGGACGCCACGGCTCACACGCCCAGCCCCGCTTGGCTCGAGGTCGATAAAGAGGCTCTCAAGGGCCGTGTCCTCCAGGCGCCAAAGCGTGAAGAACTGGTGCAGATACAGCTCAACGAACAGCTCATTGTCGAACTCTATTCCAAGTAATGCCGGCTCTGCGCCGTGTCTTTTTGGAGTTTGCTAGTTCGATAGGACAAGGGTCATGCTTCGCCGGGCGCTTTTAGGATGCCGCCCGGTGAGACGTTCAAAAGGAAAAAAACATGTTTAAAGGATTCCAGAAGCCCAAGCGTTTAGTTGCTAATACCGAAACGCTCACGGAACGCTTTGGTCAGTTCAATGCCCAGCCGTTCGAGCGTGGATTCGGATCCACCATCGGCACCGGCCTCCGCCGCGTGCTGCTGAGCTCCATCGAAGGCGCCGCCATCACCGGCGTGCGTATTGAGGGAGTTGCTCATGAGTTTAGCCCCATCCCTGGCGTGGTTGAAGACGCCACCGATATCATCCTCAACCTGAAGCAGGTTCCCTTTAAGATGGCCGGCGAAGGCACCCGCATCGCTCGCCTCAAAGTGGATGCTCCCGGTGAGGTGATGAGCGGCCAGATTGAAACCGACGCCGACGTCGAAGTGCTCGACCGCAATCTGCACATCGCGACCGTTGGCGAAGGCGGCAAGCTCAACATAGAAATGCGCATCAAGTCCGGCCGCGGATATGTCTCGGCCGACCGCAACTACGACGAAGACCTGCCTATCGGGTACATCCCGATCGACTCGGTTCATTCGCCCGTGCGCAAGGTCAACTACACCGTCGAGGCCGCACGTCTCGGTCAGAACACCGATTACGATAAGCTCACCATCGAGGTTTGGACCAACGGCGCCATATCGCCGCAGGATTCCATCGGCCAGGCCGCTAAGCTCCTCAAAGACCACATGACGATCTTCATCAACTTTGAAGAGACGCCAGAGGTTCAGGAAGAGCCGGCCGAGCGCGCCCTCAACCAAATGACCGAAGTGCTCAACCGCTCGGTCGAAGAACTCGAACTCAGCGTCCGTTCCTACAACTGCCTCAAGAACGCCAACATTCAAACCATCGGCGACCTGGTGCAGAAGACGGAATCGGAAATGCTCCGCACCAAGAATTTTGGCCGCAAGTCGCTCAACGAGATCAAGGAAATCCTGAGCGGGCTGGGCCTTTCGTTTGGCATGAAGTTCGATTCGCAAGGCCGGCTCGTCGGCGGACCGCCGCCTTCGGCTTCGTCTGCCGATTATGGTTCGCTCGAGTCTTACCCTGACGAAGGGTAATTGACCGCATCAGTTTTGTACAGGAGTTAGTGATATGAGACATCGCAAAGCAGGAGTAAAGCTAAAGCGGAACATCGGCGCGCGCCGAGCTCTGCTTCGCAGCCTCGTTACCAGCACCATTCTCGAGGAACGCATCACCACCACCATTCCGAAGGCCAAGGCCGCCAAGCCTCTGGTCGAGAAGATGATCACGCTCGCCAAGCGCGACACTCTCCATTCGCGCCGCCAGGCCGCTGCCTTCTTGCTGACCCCGGAAGCGGTTCAGAAACTGTTCGAAAAGATCGGACCCCGCTTCAACCAGCGCGAAGGCGGCTACACCCGCATCGTGAAGCTTGGCTGGCGTAAAGGCGACGGCGCCGAAACCGCTAAGCTTGAACTGGTCGGCTCGGAGCTGGTAAAGCGAGCTGCCGAACGCGCCAAGCGCCGTGAAGAACGCCTCAAGCAAATCAAGGAGAGCGGCGGCGAGGGCGAAGAGAACGAAAGTTCGAAATAGCAACCCATCCAGCTAAGTACACAATCGGCCCGGCGAGCATCCCAGCTCCCGGGCCGTTTGTTTTGTCGGGTAGGCCCCCGGGGCTCCAACGCTCTCCGCCTCGGAGCGCGACGCCCCGTCGGTTCCCCGTGATGAAAGTCCCCGTTGTCTGTAGGGGCAGGCTTACACTTACCACCTCCTCCCCCTTTGCAGTTGACTATTGATCTTATTAGTCTTAGTTTGGTTTAGTTAGCCGTGGCACACGACATTTTCGTCAGCTACTCAACCGCCAACCAAGCCTGGGCCGAGTCTGCTCTTCAACTCCTCGAGTCGCATGGATTCTCCTGTTGGATGGCCCCCCGCGATATTCGCCCCAGTTCCACCTGGGCCGCCGAGATCGTCCACGGCATCTCGAACGCCCGTGTGATGCTGCTCCTGCTCTCCAGTGCATCCAATCAATCGCGCCAAGTCGCCCGCGAAGTTCAACTTGCCGATTCATCGCAGCTGCGCATTCTTCCGGTCCTGCTCGAAGCCGTGAAGCCGGAGGGCGACTTCGTTTACTTCATCAGTAATACTCAATGGCTTACCGCTTTGGGCGGCACTGCTGCCGATCACTCCACCACCCTTCTCGCCGCGGTTGGTGAAGCTCTCAGCGCATGCCCACCCAAGCCTGAAGATTCGACCGCTGCTCCGGAACCAACCCTCCGATCGTCGCCGTCTCTGCCTGCCGCGCAGAATCCCCCCCCGGTCCCGCATGCCGCGGCCAGCCCGGCGCCGCTGGCCGAAACTTCCTCTTCTGCCTCTGCCGTATCACCCGCAACGCCGCTGACGAGCCGCCCGATATTCTGGCTGCTCATCGGCGCCGCCGTCGTCATCATTGGCGCCGCGTCCTTGTTCTTGCGCCCTTCCCCAAAACCGGAGGAAGAATCACGTCAGCCTACCACTGCCAGGCAGGAGACCCCGGCCAGGCCCCTAGCCCCTAACCCCGCCCTGGCCGGTACCTGGAAAGGCAGTGTAGGAACAACCAACGCCATCACCATCCAAATCAACTTGCAGCCCGGAGACAGAGTTGTGATCCTTGTCGACAATCAGGTGGCAAAAACCGAGCGTGAGCCAGCTGAAGTGATCGAGGTCAGCGGGGGCTTTATCGAGATGAACATGGGACAGCCGGCCGCGAGCGCGCTGCAAGCTTCGGCTCTCGTCCGACCGACGCAACCTCGAAGGCACATGGGTACAGAACAAAACCAACAAGACCTTCAACGTCGTCTTCACCAAAGTCGACTAGCGATCGAATGAACCCCAACCGTCGTCAGCTTCTGCGCCTCGTTGCCGTGTCAGGCATCGCGTCGTTCGGCGGGGCGAAGACCAAGCCTCAGCCGCCACGCCTCGTACTGTATGTCTTTGCTCAACTTGTCGGTCCCGTCCAATCGATACACGAGATGATCGAAGCCATAGGCGAATCTTCGTTTAATGTGCTGATTTTTGCTTTCCTCAACATCCGACAATCGAATGGCCAAGCTATCTTCCGGTATAACGACAGCCCGCTCGCGCAACTCCCCGCGGATCTGCCGGACCACATTCAGAAACTGAAATCCGGCTTCTCCGCGCCAAAGAAGGTGCTCATCTCACTGGGTGGCTGGGCGAACCAGGGCGACTTTCGTTCCATCCGCACCATCGGAGTCGATGAGTTCATCGGCCAGCTGAACACCCAAGTGATCCGTCCCCTTGGCCTCGACGGAATCGACATCGACTTGGAGCCGGCGATCGAGTCGCCCGAAGCCTGGCAGGCCATCTATGATGAGCTCGGCCGAACCATCGTCGACCTCACCAATCGCTATAAGGCCGCCAATCCCCACCACGTTGTGACTCACGCACCCACCTCCGGACTGACCGAGCGGCTGTATATCAACAACGGCCGCCTTCAGGGTCTCGCCGGGAGCATCCTCGAATCGACCCGCGCCGCTTCCGGCAATAACGTCGATTGGTTGAACGTCCAGCTCTACGAAGGTGGGGCGGTAAAGAACGGAACCATTACCAGCTTCTACAAAGATCAATTGGTCGCCAGCCTTGTTGCTAAATCCAAGCCAACCGGCATCGCCGCTCCACTCGACTTTCTCTCTCCCACATTTGAGCCGGACTTTCATCAGCCTCTCGAGTTCTGTCAGGGGACGCTCCGCGACCTTGCGGAGGCTTGCCGTGCGGCCGGCCGCCTCGACAGTGTAGGTTTGTGGGAGTATGGTCAAACGAAGACCCGCACGAGCGAGTGGTCCCAGGGTCTTGCCCGGAGTCTTCGCGCCTGACCATTTTTCTCCTTGGCATACGAAATGACGAATCAGGCGCCATCCACGAACGGAGCCAGGCCTGCCACCTACTATCAACTTCTCCGCGATTTCGGCTTTAGCTCTTTCCTCTGCACCCAGTTTCTCGCTGCTTTCAACGACAACGTCTACAAGATGATCGTCTCGGTCGCGGCCGTCGATATCGCCTCGAACCAGCAGAGCGGGGCACTTTATCTGTCCCTGGCCGGTGCCGTTTTCGTCCTTCCATTCCTTCTTTTCGCCGGACACGCCGGCCAGCTGGCCGACCGCTTCAGCAAGACGCGTGTTCTGCAAATTGCCAAGGCTTTTGAAATCCTCATCATGGTGCTGGGCATCTTCGCCTTGTTATCACAAAGCATCCACCTCTTACTTGCCGTGCTTTTCCTGCTGGCCATGCAGGCCAACTTCTTCAGTCCAGCCAAGTACGGCATCCTCCCGGAATTGGTGCTGGAATCACAACTGACCCGCGCCAACGGCCTCATCGAGCTCTCCACCTTCGCTGCCATCGTCGTCGGCTCCAGTTTCGGCACCTTTCTTTATGGCCACTGGAAACACCAGCCCCTCAACATGGGCTTTACCCTCCTTGGCATTGCCCTTGTCGCTTCGGTCATCAGCCTCCGCATTACTTACGTCAAGCCATCAGGTGCGGCTGAGTTCTTTCATTGGAATCCGTTCAGCGAAATTTGGACCGGCTCCAAGCAGCTCCTTCGCAGCTGCGAACTTGGCCTGAGCGTCCTCGGTATCTCTTATTTCTGGTTCATCGGCGCGCTCGTCCAGCTCGCCATCATCCTGGTTGGCAAAGAAACCCTCCACATCCCCGACGCCCAGATCGGCCTGCTCGTCACGGCGCTGGCCGTGGGCATCGGGCTCGGCAGCATCGCAGCCGGCTGGTTTTCTACCGACGGCGTTGAATTGGGCATTGTCCCGCTTGGGGCAGCGCTGCTAGGTCTCTTCTGCTTAGCCGTGGGCCTCACGCACTCCTTACTCTGGTGCTCCGTCTGGCTAGTCGCCGTCGGCTTCTCCGGCGGCCTGTTTATCGTGCCGCTCAATGCCTATCTACAGGAACGTGCCCCGGCTGAAGAAAAAGGCCGTCTGCTCGCCACAAACAATTTCGCCAACATGATCGGCGTCATCATCGCGTCCGGCATGCTGTCTCTGTTGCATGACCGGTTCCGTTGGTCCGCCAGTCAGATCCTCGCCGTACTCGGCGCATTCACGTTTGCCTCCACGGCGATCATTGTGGCCGTCATGCCGGCCCTGGTCGTTCGCTTCGTTCTCCTCACCGTCCGGAACCTCCTCTTTCGCGTTACCATCTCCGGTCGCGAGAACATCCCGGCCAAAGGCGGGGCTCTAATCGCCTCCAACCACGTCTCGCTGGCGGACGCCGTCCTGGTGGGCTCCGTGACGCGCCGCTTCATTCGTTTTCTGATGTGGCAGCCGTATTTTGAGATCAGAGCCGTGCGGCCCTTCTTCCGTCTCCTGCACGCCATTCCTGTGCCAAACGGAGCGCCAAAAGAAGTTCTCCGCGCCATGCATCATGCCCGTGAGGAACTCATCAACGGCCGCGTGGTCGGCATTTTTCCCGAGGGCGGCATCACGCGCACCGGACAGGTCATGCCCTTCGAGCGTGGCGTCGAGCGCATCGTCAAAGGCTTAACCGTACCCATCGTCCCCGTCTTTATCGACGGTCTTTGGCGGCATGCGCTCAGTTACGCGGGCGGTAAACCATTTTCAAGCTGGCGCGGGCCCTGGCGCCCTCATGTGGTCATCGTTATCGGCAAGCCCATCTACGAGCCGGTGAGCGCCGCCGAACTACGCCTCCGCATCCTGCTTCTTTCGAGCGACGCCTCCGAACTCCGTAAGCGACGTACGGCAACCCTCCCTCACCGCTTGGTCCGCGCCGCGCGCCGCCGTTGGTCAGCCCCCGCCATCGCCGATTCCAGCGGCAAGGATCTCTCGTTTGGCAAGACGCTCATCGCGGCGATACTCCTCCGGAATTGGATTCGCGCACGCACCGGCGACGGAGAACGCATCGGCCTTCTGCTGCCGTCGTCTGTCGGCGGCGCCTTGGCGAACATCGCTGTCGCTCTCGCCGGCCGCGTCGCCGTCAACTTGAATTTCACCACCGGTCATTCCGCCATCGCCGCTGCCATCGCTCAGTGCGACATTCGCCTGGTTCTTACCTCTCGCGTCTTCCTTGAAAAGCTAAAGCTCGACACGCTACCCGGTGCCGTCTATCTCGAGGATCTCCTGCCTTCGTTCTCGCGTTCGGCGAAGCTCGCCGCCCTCGTCACGGCACGCTTCGCGCCCGTCTCGCAGTTGGCCGGTCCAGCACAACCCGATGACATCGCCGCCGTCGTCTTCTCGAGTGGCAGCACCGCCGTCCCCAAGGGTATCCAGCTTTCGCACTGGAACCTCATCTCCAATATGGAGTCCGTCGCCCAGGTCTATTTTGTTGGCCCCAGCGATGCCATGCTCGGTGTTCTGCCGTTCTTTCATTCCTTCGGCTACACCTACACCCTCTGGTTCCCGCTTCTCCACGAATTTCGCGCTGTCTACCACCCTAATCCGACCGAGGCCAAAACCATTGGCGAACTCGCCGCGCAGCATCATCCAACGCTTCTTCTGGCCACGCCGACTTTCTGCGTCGGCTACCTCCGCAGTTGTACTCGTGAGCAGTTCTCTCGCATTCGCTACCTACTGGTCGGCGCCGAGAAACTGCGGCCCAAGCTGGTCACTGCCTTCGAAGCGAAGTTTGGAATCACACCGCTGGAAGGCTACGGTTGTACCGAATTGGGCCCGGTCATCTCTGTGAATACACCGCCGTCCGAGTCCGGATCGAACGGAAAGAGTGGGTATCGTCAAGGCAGCGTGGGACGCCCGATCCCCGCGGTTGCTGCTCGCATAGTGCATCCGGATACCTTCGAGCCTATGCCGCTCGGGGCAACTGGCCTTCTTCTGGTGAAAGGTCCAAGCCTGATGGTCGGCTATCTGGGTGACCCGACTCGCACCGCGCGCGCCATGCATGACGGCTTCTACATCACAGGCGACCTCGCTTGCTTTGACGAAGACGGTTTCCTTTACCTCATCGATCGCCTGGCCCGCTTCAGCAAAGTAGCGGGCGAAATGGTGCCGCACCTCAAGATCGAGGAAGAGCTGCATGAGGCTCTGGCAGGTGGAGAGTGTCTCGTGGTGGGTGTCCCAGACGAGAAGCGGGGTGAGCGCCTTAGCGTGCTCTACACTCATTCCGCCCTCGCGCCGTCCCAAATGGTGGCGCACCTTGCGAAGAGCCTTCCACCACTGTGGCTGCCGAAGGCCGACTCTTTCTACCAGGTGGACGTCATCCCGATGCTCGGTACCGGCAAAGTCGACCTCGCCAAAGGCCGCGCCCTCGCCGCCGAACAGGCATCGCTCAAAGCATCCGGCCGCTCCGTGGACGACTAGCTAGTGCTTAATCGCAGTAATGCATTTATGTATTAAAATGTTTGGGAGATGCCTAGACATGCACCTAAACTGGAATGCTCGATCGAAGACAAGGCGAGTTTAGTGGCCCTCACAAAGAGCCGTACGACGGAGGCACGTGCCGTGGAGCGGGCTCGAATCATTCTGGCTTGCCTGGAGGGCAAGGAGATTCAGCAAGTGGCTCGGGAACTGAGGGTCTCTATCCCTTGCGTTTCCAAATGGCGCCAACGCTTCTCGCTATGGGGGCTGAGAGGACTACGCGACCGGTCGCGGCCGGGCAAACCAGTCAGATATGACACGGCGTTTCGCAACCGGGTGCTGGCCCTGCTGGAGGAGACACCGCCGCCCGGAATGTCCCACTGGGACGGCCCGGCGGTAGCGGAAAGGCTCGACGCCAGCGTGCATGCGGTATGGCGTGTTCTGCGTCGCGAAGGAATCTATCTGCAACGGCGACGCAGCTGGTGCGTGAGCACCGACAAGGAGTTTGCTCCCAAAGCCGCCGAAGTAGTGGGATTATATTTGAACCCGCCATTAAACGCCGTGGTCCTGAGCGTGGATGAGAAGCCGAGCATCCAGGCGATCGAACGGGCCTCCGGTTATGTTGAGACTGACAGCGGTAAAGTAGTGCGAGCGCTGAAGAGCACTTATAAGCGTCATGGGACGCTCAATCTGTTCGCGGCTCTTGAAGTCGACACAGGCCAGGTTCACACGAAATTCACCGAGAACAAGAAGCGGGAGGACTTTCGTGGGTTTCTGGACGGCGTGTTGGCCGATCAGCCGCAGGACCGAGAAATCCACGTCATCCTCGACAACTATTCCCCTCATAAACGAAACGACGACTGGCTTGCGAAGTTCGAGGGACGAGTCCGCTTTCACTTCACGCCGACTTCGGCAAGTTGGCTGAACCAGATTGAAATCGTGTTCAGCCTGCTGCAACGCAAGACACTCAACGGAGGAAGCTTCAAGACCAAAGATCAGCTACGTGAGGCGATTGAAGCTTTCATCCGGAGGCACAACGAGCACGCCAAACCGTTCCGCTGGCGGAAACGCGAGGTCAAGGGAAGCCAGCTCCGAAATACCATTGTCAACTTACGCAACTAAACACTAGCTAGTGTGTGCAATCTTCAGCACAGAACCGCGTGCGTCAGAGTCCGTGAAACCATGTCCGAGTTCGCCATGCGGCCCTAATAGGGGGGATGCTGAATGTCCAGTCGATCTCTCAGAACGCGTTCTAGCGCGTCTGGTGAGCACGCTATTGGGGTCGATTTTGAGGTTTTGGCAATATCCGATTTTTTCACGGCTTCTCAACTCAGCAGGCGGATGCCGAACCGCCCACCTGCGTCCTTACTTCCCGTCCTCCAGCACCACCACCGCAAACGCCATCTCTGCTGTATGTGTCAGGGAAAGTGAGATTCGTCGCGCGCCTAGCCGATCGGCGATCTGTTTTGCGACCCCGCTCAGCACCAGCGTAGGACGTCCTGAAGGTTCGTTCACCACCTCGAAGTCCTTCCAGCTGATCCCGTGCCGCAGACCGGTCCCGATTGCCTTCATGCCTGCTTCCTTCGCCGCAAAGCGTGCCGCGAACCGTTCGGCGGCATTTGCCTTTCGCGATGAGTACGCGCGTTCCCGCTCGGTGTAAATCCGGTGGAGAAACCGGTCACCGTAGTTTTCTATGCTGCGCCGTATTCGCGGTACTTCCGCTAAGTCCGTGCCAATGCCGATGATCACGCTTCTCATGATGCCTTAAGCGCACAGCGGGTCGCACCTCAACCTGCAAAGTAACCGCATTGAGGAGACATCGCGCTCTCCATACGCTCCGGGTCTGGAAGCGCAGCTTCCCGAGTTCTAACCGTTTACCCTTGAGCCTTGCCCTTGCGGAAGGCGGCCCAACGACGCTTCTGCGCGGCCGCGATTCGCTTGCGGGCTTCCTCGCTCAACGTTCTCTTCGGGCCCGGTGCCGCGGTCTGCCCTGCCGGAGCTGGAGACTTTGGCGGCCGTCCCACTCGCCGCCCTAAGAGCGCACGCACCTGCGATATCTGGTCATCCAGTCGCTGCTTTTGAAGTTCCAGACCCTGGAGCGCAGCTTCCAGAATCTCCCTGCTCGGGCTTTTAGAATTTGCCATATGCTTTTATCAGTAACACACTTGCTACTTAATATTCCCCTTCCTGTCCTTAGACTCAATTTCACAGCATATCGTAACGGGCCCATCATTTACTAATTCCACTTCCATTTGCGCCTGGAATACGCCAGTTTCCACCAGAACCTTACAGGTCTCTTTGCACGCCTCAACCACGTAGTCGTAGAGTCGTTGTGCGGCCTCAGGCGTCGCTGCTTCGGAATAAGAGGGACGGTTCCCTTTTGTGACATCTCCATACAGCGTGAACTGAGATACCAGGAGGAGCGCCCCGCCTACGTCTATAACGCTCCGATTCATCTTGCCCGATTCATCGTCGAATATACGCAGGTTGATGATTTTTCCGACTATCCAATCCGCTTCCGGGAAGCCATCTAATCGGTGTATTCCCAGCAATACCAGCAGGCCGACCCCAATCTCAGCAACTGTTTCATCAGCTACTTTCACTCGGGCCCGCCGGACTCGCTGGATTACCGCGCGCATGGTGATTCTATTCTGCTATAGGACAGTTGTCCGGGTTAATTGCCGCTCTTCAGGGCTCACTCGCCTTAGTCCCTTCCCAAAGGCCGGCTACGATGCTTTTTGCCGGGCTAAACACGCTTCATCACTCCTCCCGGTCGTTTCGCCCTAACGCGCCAAAGAATTGGCGCCGATCTATTTCTTACCACCATGCGAATTCTATGGCTAGACGAAACCAGTCCTCCGGATTCCTCTCCGGCGGCGCCGCTTATCTCCATCGCCTATTCCACCGGCGACGCGCTGGTCGCTTTGCGCGAAGCGGTCAACGCCGGAACACCTCATGCCGGACTAATTGCTCGTCTACCCATCAATTCTGCAAGCCCCGCGCAACTGCTTGAGTGGGGCCGGCTCTACAGCCCTGCAACCAAAATTCTATTCTTCCGCGAGCAAGGAACGGCTGACGAGGCACTAACATTACTAAAACTTGGTGCGACATACTACTTCGACTGCTGCCCGGCGGCGGAAGAAATTCAGGCTAAAATTGACTCAGCCTTTCAGCCTGAGTCCAGCACCGCCCAAAAGAACGACCTTGATGACCAGGTCTCTGATTTTCCCTGCCGCCTAAAGAGCGATTCTTCGGAATTAGCGCAGGATTCCCCAGCCATGCCATTTTTCGAAACGCCCGCCGACCCGAACGGCTGGCGTAAACGTCTGGTAGGTGCCAGCGAGGCGCTGCAGCGGGTTGCCGAAACTATCGAGTTGACCGCCAATCGCCGCTCCACAGTGTTGATCCTCGGCGAGACCGGTACCGGCAAAGAAATAGTGGCGCGTGCGATTCATGACGCCAGTCGGCGCGCAAGCATGCCTATGATTCCGGTGAATTGCGCGGCAATTCCCGATAATTTGATCGAAGCCGAGCTTTTCGGTCACGTCAAAGTGCTTTTACCGGCGCCACCGCCGCTCGGGTCGGCCGCTTCGAACAGGCTCACCGTGGCACCCTCTTTCTCGATGAAATCGCCGACGTGCCGCTCGACCTGCAAGCCAAGTTACTGCGTGCATTGCAGGAGCGCGAATTTCAACGCGTCGGTAGTTCGGAGACCATTCGGGTCGATGTCCGCATTATCGCCGCCACCAACGTTGCTCTGCTAGAACGTGTCCGGCAAGGTAAATTTCGCGAGGACCTCTACTACCGCCTCAACGTCGTGGCCCTCCACATTCCGCCCCTGCGCGACCGGCCGGAAGATATTCCAGGCTTAGTTCGTCACTTCATCAAACGTGTCTGCCACCAGGAACGCCTCTCCACCAAAACCTTGCCACCGGACGCACTCGGGAGCTCGTTCGTTACCCCTGGCGGTAACGTCCGTCAGCTCGAAAACACAGTTGAGATGGCTATCGTTCTCTCTGGTGACCGAAACATTCTCCGCTGCGACGACTTCAACCTTACCCGCGCGCCCGGAGCGCGACAGTCGGTCCAAGTCACAGCGGACCAACTCGTGCCGCTCCCCGAAGAAGGCCTCGATTTTGAAGCGGTCATGAATCGCATTGAGCTGAACCTGCTCGAACAGGCCCTGCGCCGCGCCAACGGAAACAAAAAAGCTGCCGCGGAAATTCTGCGCCTCAAACGAACCACGCTAGCCGCTAAGTTGAAAAGCCTGGAGCCCCTGGCTACCGAACAATCCTTGGTCCGCTCCTCTAGCGCTTCGAATCATGTGGGGCAGACTGGCAGTCTGCGGCGGGTTGTTTTAACCCGCCTTGGGCTATCGTTCTCCAGGCTACCAGGCTAGATACTGATCCCAATCTAAACGTGGCACCTTCGGCCTGTGGGGACCTTCAGCAGCTTTCCTAGATATTGATCCCAATCCTAAACAGCGCCCACCCGACTGCCTGCCGGAAGTACAGCCATTTCAACTCGCCCGGCGTGGTCATTCCACGACTCGGTCGAGGAGAGCCGTAGACATGCAGCCCTTTGAACTGCAGCATGCGTCGCGCCCGGAAGATGTGATATCCATCGCTCACCACGATGCACGATTGAAAATTCATGCGCCGCATGATCTCGGCCGCCACGGTCAAGCTCTGCCCCGTCGTCGATCCCCCCGGCTCTACCAGAATCGCCTCCGACGGAACACCGTGTTCCGTAAGGTAGCCGCGCCCCACTTCAGCCTCCGTAAACTCCGGGTCTCCACCCGCACCGCCGGTCGTCAATATATACGGTGCCAGCCCCTTCAGATACAACAACAGCGCGTGGTTCAACCGCCCCTGCAATACCGGTGATGGTTTTCCCCGATACTCGGCCGCGCCCAGCACGATAATCACATCCGCGGCGTGCGCGTCGTCCTGCGTCGCTTCCCGCTCAATTTGCTTCGCCGTCAAGAACAGGTAGGCTAGAAGTAGGACGAGTAAGACGGCGCTGCTAACTAGCAGTAAGCGCTTAATGATGTGAAAGAAACGCATCGTCGGCTCAAGACTGAACTTCGGGAACTCGGCAAGGGTCAGCCGCGGCCCTCGAAGCAGCGCACCGGAAGCCTGTCGGCAACTTGACCCGGACTCCGTTTTTGTGGGCTCTTACTAAGAAGAACTGGATGCTCTCAGTCTACGACTCGTCCTCGATCCGCGGTGAAAGCGATCATCCATCCATCCTTCATGGTCATCACTAGTCCCAAGAATTCGCTCCTGCTGGCCGTACGGCAAGCCGCCTCGCGCGGCGTAGCGGCCGACGAGGGTTGGATTGTAGCCGAAGGGCCCCACCTGCTCGACGAGGCGTTGCGCGGCGCTTGGCCCATCCACCGCATCATCGCGACACCGGCCGCCTCCCAGAAGTGGGCCGCACTCATCAACCAGTCCCAGGCGCCAACCACCTTGGTCGATAACCATGCTTTTGCCGCGACGGCCTCCACTGAAACCGCTCAAGGCATCCTCCTTCTGCTCTGTCCCCGCGTCTGCCAGTGGCCCGACCTATTAGCCGGCGAACGCCTCGTGGTCGTGCTGGATGAACTGCAGGATCCGGGCAACGCCGGCGCCATCATCCGCTCCGCCGAAGCCTTCGAGGCCAGCGGCGTCGTCTTCAGCAAGGGCTCTGTTCAGATCGCCAACGGCAAACTCATTCGGGCAGCTGCCGGCTCTCTATTTCGCCTCCCCGTGCTGAGCGCCGTCCCTGCGTCCGAAGCTCTCGCCGAGCTCGCCGCCGCCCGGTTTGCTATCTACGGCCTAGACGCTGGCGCCGGCCAGTCAGTCGCCGCTGCCGATCTGCGTGGCCCCTGCGCCCTCTTCGTCGGCAACGAAGGAGCCGGACTCTCAGCACCAGTTCTCGCCGCCGCCCGGTTGCTGAGCATCCCCACGCGCGGCGTCGAATCTCTAAACGCCGCCATCGCCTGTTCCATCGCGCTCTTTGAAGCCCGCCGCCAGCGAGGTCCCGCATGAGCTTATTCGACACTGCGCCCCTGGGCAGGGAAGCTGGTAAGTCCGCGAAGAAAGTCGATCGCTCCAGCCCGCTGGCCGATCGCATGCGTCCGCGCACGCTCGATGAGTTCGTCGGTCAGCGTCACATCCTCGGTCCCGGGACCCCGCTGCGCAAACAGATCGAAAGCGGTCACCTCAGCTCGCTCATTTTGTGGGGGCCTCCCGGTGTCGGTAAAACCACGCTCGCCTCCTTGATGGCCGAGCACAGTAAAGCCGACTTCATCCCCTTCAGCGCCGTCCTCAGCGGCGTCAAGGAGATCAAGGCCGTGATGGCCGACGCCGAAAAAGCCCGCCGCATGGGCCACCGCACTGTCCTGTTTATAGACGAAATCCACCGCTTCAATAAGGCCCAGCAGGATGCCTTCCTCCCGTACGTTGAGCGCGGTGACGTCATCCTGATCGGCGCCACCACGGAGAATCCATCGTTTGAGGTGATCTCCGCGCTGCTCTCGCGTACCAAGGTCTATCCGCTGCTCGCGCTCGAGCCGCCTGAAATCATCACCCTTCTCAAGCGCGCCATCACCACGCCCGATCGCGGTTTGGGCCATCTTCATCTGAAGGTCTCCGACGAGGTCCTCGATGAGATCGCCATCGCCTCCGACGGCGATGCCCGCTCCGCCCTCAACACGCTGGAACTGGCCGCCGAGGTCGCCAAAGATGGCGTTCTCAGCCGCCAGGAGCTCGCCCAGGCTCTTCAGCGCAAGATGCTGCTCTACGACAAGGCCGGCGAAGAACATTTCAACCTGATCTCGGCCTTGCACAAATCCGTTCGCTCCAGTGACCCCGACGCCGCCCTTTACTGGCTGAGCCGCATGTTGGAGTCGGGTGAGGATCGCATGTATCTCGCCCGGCGCCTCGTGCGCATGGCCATTGAGGATATCGGCCTGGCCGACCCGCGTGCCATCGAACAAGCCATCGCCTGCCAGCAGACCGTTCACTTTCTGGGCGTGCCCGAAGGAGATCTGGCGCTGGGCCAGCTCGCCATCTATCTCTCACTGGCGCCCAAGTCCGACGCTTCCTACCGCGCTATGAACCGTATCCGCGACGCCATCCAAAACACCACCGCCGAGCCCGTGCCCCTGCATCTCCGCAATGCCCCCACCAAGTTGATGAAGGATCTCGGCTACGCGCAAGGCTACCAGCATGCCCATGCTGAGCCCGATGCCGTTACCGATATGACCTGTCTGCCGCCTTCGCTCATCGGCGAACGCTTCTACCAGCCCACGGATCGAGGCTTCGAGCAGAAGCTCCAGGAACGTCTGCGCTGGCTAGAAGAGCACCGCCACCCCGCCACCGAATCGGACCAGGAGAGGTGAAGCCGAGCGCAGAACCGCGCGCCCTAAAACGCACGCAACTCACTTGCAAACATCAGTTCCTTTCTCTCCGCAAAGCTTGCCGAGGCGCGGCGGTAAGCTCACCGCTCCGGAGCGCTTGGCTATACCGACTCTTACGACAGGGCGCTAGCCTTTCCGGTCCCGAACCCGCATTTTTGATAAACAGGGGCAATAATGTAATATAACTTACATTAAATTAACCGTCGCAAAAACCTCACAGTACCCCCCCCGGTTGTGTTTACTCTATAATTGACTTGTTGTCAGGTATTTCGGCCTGTGACGGATAACTCCTTACAAAGCAGTTCTTCAGCGAACTCGGAACGAAGACGTTCGAGTCGTTTCCCCATTGAACGCGACCTGCGCTATAAGACCTTGAGCCAGCGGTCCGAGATCATCAATGGTGTCGGAAAGACCTTGAACATCAGCAGTTCGGGCGTGTTGTTCACCGCCGCGCACGAATTGCCCATTGGAACTCGGCTCGAGGTTTCCATCAGTTGGCCTGCCCAGCTCAATGACCGCTGCCTGTTAAATCTCGTCGCTCGCGGCCGCATTACCCGTCAGGAAGAAGGCCAATTGGCCCTCCAAATCCAGCAGTACGAATTCCGCACGCAGAGCCTCAGCCACCTCACCCCCAAGTAATCACGTGCCCGAGCCGATTCTCGTCGACACGGATACCGCCTCAGACGACGCTGTCGCCTTAATCATGGCGCTGCGTTCGCACCATGCTCAGGTCATCGCCATCACCACCGTCGCCGGCAATGTTCCTGTCGAGCAGGCTACCCGCAATGCGCTCTACACCGCTGAACTCTGCGGATCGGCAACGCCTGTATTCAGGGGCGCCGGAAAGCCCTTAGCCCGGCCGCTCATCACGGCCGATTGGTTCCACGGCCAGGATGGATTAGGCGATCACGGCTATGCTCCCCCTCGTCGCCACGCAGAAAAGCAGCATGCAGTCGAGGCCATCATCTCTACCGTTCGCAGCAACCCAGGCCTCACGCTGGTCACCCTTGGCCCACTCACCAATATTGCCCTCGCCTTGGCCCAGGCGCCCGACCTCGTTCTCAAAGTCGGGCGTTGCGTTGTCATGGGGGGCGCGCCTTGTTGCGAAGGCAATGTCACTCCCGTTGCCGAGTACAACATCTGGGTCGACCCGGAGGCCGCTCGCATCGTGTTCCGCAGTGGTCTGCCCATCGAGATGGTCGGCTGGCAACTGTGCCGCGGTGCAGCAGCCCTTACGCCCGATGACATCGAGTTCGTCACCGGCCTGGGCACACCTCTCGCCCACTTCGTTGTGGAGTGCAATAGCACGGCCCGCCTGGCCTACCGAAAGCAGACCGGCGAAGACGGGATTTCTCTGCCCGATCCCATTGCCATGTCTATCGCTCTCGATCCCTCCATCGGTCACGAGTCGAGCCGCCACTATGTCGACATCGAAACGGCGTCCGATCTGACCCGGGGAATGACTGTTGTTGATCGGCTCGGAGTCTCAGCCGATGCGCGCAACCGCCCCGTCTGGGACGAACTCCTCGACCCTGGCCCCAACGCCACGGTCTATTGGACCATCGATGTGCCGCGCTGGAAACAGGCCCTCTACTCCGCCCTCGTCTGATTGCCGCCGCTTTCTTGTAGGGTCGGCCCCCGGCTCGCAATCGAAGCCCTCTTCGATTCCCTTACTCCGGCGCCGACCGCCTTCTCCGCCCGCTGATCAGATAGATCGCCGCCCGCAACTCCAGCAGCGGATCGTCCGATGGATCGATTCCGTCAACCCGCGGAATCGGGTCGAAGATGATGTGCTTCTGCTCATGCGCGTCATCGGGAACCGGCGCGGTAAGAGAAATCGTGCCGAGTTCCTGCAGCGGCCGGTCCTCGGGCCAATGTACGGTCGCGTCATCCGCCGTATCTCCGTTGTTGGCAACCTGAACCAGGATCCGAAACCCAATCGGGCCCTTCGCCACCCGTTCCGCCAGCTCGTCAAACAGGAAGTTTGGCCCGCGCGCGGCGCCACTCGCCTGGTCGAGGTGATCGATGCCCGCTTCCGGCACGATGCGGTATCGCCCGTAACGGCTGGCGCCATCTTTATTGGTGAAGCGCATCGCCGTTATGCCGAAATAGGCCTCTCGCGCGAAGCTGGAGGGCAAAGGCTTCGGAGCCTGTACGAAGGCCAGCGCCTTTGGATGAGTGCCCAGGAATTTCTCAATCGGCGATGGCTTCGACGTATCGGTCGAAGCGGCCGCTCTCAGGAATTCTAGAAACTCTTGTCCGGTTCTGGTGGGAAAGCCATCCGTCGAGTGGCTGATGATATCGGTATGAACGCGCTCAGCGAGATGAAACCGGATCGCCATTCCCTTCGGGCTGCCGTTGGGATCGGTATCGGGTATCACTGGAAGCCCGGTGCCATTCGAGAAGCGGACCGTCACCGGCGTAGATCTTTTCTGTATGTGCGGCGCCCGCGTCAGCGCTATGGCGCTGGGCGACGGCTCGAACGTGCCCTTCAGCATCACACCTTTGGCGTGGGCTGGCCGGAAGCCCGGATGGTCTCCGAACATGGTGTCTAACTGGTGAATCAGATCCTGACTCAGAGCAATCAGTTTCTCGTCGTCGGGAAGCGGCATAGTGGTCTCTCCTCAAGGCCTGGTGGATTCGCACGAACAGCTGATAGATTCACTCTTACTGGAATCCCGGAGTCGTCCGCGCCTGGGAAAACCACCGGTCGATGCTAATTAAACTCCCATGTCATATAGTGGGACGCGCGAATGTAATCGCAGTTCTTTGAATAACCAACCAGACTTTGTAAAATCCCATCATAACGGGACGTCGCGATGGCAGCTGCTGATGCTGGCGCTACTGGCCGCCGGCCCGCTCTCCGCTGCGGCGATTCCATCAACACAAGTTGACGACTTCGCCGGCCACCCGCGCGTCATCGTCATCAGTGACATCGGCAATGAGCCCGACGATCAGATGTCGCTGGCTCGTCTGCTGCTCTACTCGAACGAACTCGATATCGAAGGCTTGGTTGCTTCCACATCCACCTGGCAGAAAACCGCCGTCCATCCCGAAACCATGCGCGTCTTGATCCAGGCCTATGGTCGTGTGCGCCCGAATCTTCTTCTCCATGCCCAGGGCTGGCCCTCGTCCGAGGAGCTTGACAGCCGCGTATTCGTTGGCCAGTCGGGGTACGGCATGGCAGCCACTGGCGCCGGCCGCATATCCGAAGGGGCGCAGGCCATTATTCGAGCGGTCGACCGCCTCGATCCCCGTCCGTTATGGATCAGCGTCTGGGGTGGGATCAACACGCTCGCTCAAGCGCTCCTGCACGTCCGGGCAACGCGTAGCCCCGAAGAGTTGGATAAGTTCGTCGAGAAGCTCCGTGTATATTCCATCTCCGACCAGGATGACGCGGGCCCTTGGATTCGCCGCGAATTCCCCAACCTCTTCTACATCGTCCAGCCGTCCACGCCCACCGGCGGCGAATACTACTACGCGACTTGGACCGGCATTAGCGGTGACGCCTACTATCGCAACGGTGCGGGCGCCAGTTTCACCACCGTCACCAATGAGTGGCTCGACGCCCATATCCGCGCCAAAGGGCCGCTCGGAACGCTCTATCCCCGGTTCCTGTTCATCATGGAGGGCGACACGCCTTCCTATCTCGGTTTACTCGACAACGGATTGAACGCCTATCGCCGGCCCGACTGGGGCGGCTGGGGAGGCCGCTATGTGTATCGACAGCCCTATGGCGAGACTCATCCGATCTGGACCCAGGGCGGAGATCTGTTCTCGCGCGTCACCTCGCAGGACACCGTGGTCGGTGTGGACGGGTTGCCGCACGTTTCCGATCAAGCCACCATCTGGCGCTGGCGCGAGGCATTCCAAAATGACTTCGCGGCGCGCATGGATTGGACTGTTGCGGATTACGCTCATGCCAATCACCGTCCCTTGATCGACGTGAATGGCCAGTCTGGAACCGCGCCCGTGATGATCGACGCGAAAGTCGGACAGCCCGTTGTTTTGGATGCGAGCCGCAGCCACGATCCGGATGGACAGAACCTCCACTTTGCCTGGTTCCACTACGGCGAAGCGGGAGGAACGGGAACCAACCTGGCGGCTGTTACCATCGCGGGCGCCGATGCGCCGAAAGCCGTCGTGACACCAACCGCCGTCTGCCGCCCTCTGTGGCTCCCGCTCGGACCGCCCTGTGCAGGCACGGGCACCGCTCATATCATTCTGGCCGTCACCGACGATGGCTCTCCCAGCCTAACCACCTATCGCCGCATCATCCTGACTGTGCGCGCCAACTAAAATCAGCACAGAACCGCGCGTAAGCAAGCGGACGTCGCCTTTTTTCCGCAACGCCTTCAGACTGTGGTCCGCAAAAGCCTCTCCTGAGGAGCTCCAGTGCCTCTTCCCACGACAGGCAGCCAGTTCGATGAATCGCGGTTTTTGGTTCGTACGTCGGTCTAATAGAGTATGTTCCCCATGCGAGCATTCATTCGAAATCATAAGAACTTTACATCACTTGTGGTAATTGCGTCCGCCCTATTTGGTTTTGCGAGCCGGGACCTATCGGCCCCGATTCGCGGCCAGCTCGCTGCACGCTTCGACGTAACTCGCGGGCACACAAGCTATTGACTCTTGGGCTGCCGGCCCCATGGCGTTCTGAATACGCCCGCTTGTTGCGGGAACGCTACGGGATTGAGGAACGTGTCGTCGCAGGTTGTGTTGTGTCCCAGTCTCTGCTTGCTTATGTTCAGGGTTACAACCGGGCCAGCATGAGCCAACCACAAGTTCGGACGCGACGTCTTCCAGGAAGCCGACGCCGATGCGAGCAGGAACTGGAAACGCCAACAGGCTGCGACGATGGGGCGAGAGTGATCGGTTGTACCCATTCGCTACGATGTGCTTCCCGTCTTACTCTTCCCGCAGTGCCGCCACCGGTTCCGTGGCCGCTGCACGGCGAGCCGGGAGCCAAGCGGCAGTGAGCGTGGTCGCCACGAGCGCGACGGTCGACAGGCTCGCGGTCGACGGATCCAAAGGCTTCAATTGGAACAGCGCGCTGTTTAGCACTTTGGCAACGGCATACGCACACGGAAGTCCGATGGCCACGCCCGCGCCCACCATCCAGAGCGCATCGCCGATCACCATCCGCATCACATCGCCGGCCTTGGCGCCCACCGCAATGCGAATTCCGATTTCATTCGTCCGGCGAGCAACCGAGTATGCCAACAAACCACCGATGCCGATAGCGGCAAGAATTAAGGCCACAACGCTAAAGGCGCCAGACAGGAATGCCAGCAGCCGTTCGGTTCTAAGCAGGCGGTCGATCAGTGCAGTCTGAGTGTGAAACTCCGTCACCGGTACCGCCGAATCCACGGAAGTAACAGCTTTTCGAGCCGCTTCCGCGAGACGCCCTGAGTTGATGCTTGCCCGAATCGCGAAGTGAACGGCGCCTTTGAGATCGTTGGGAACATAGGGCGCATAGATGTTCGGAACCGGCTCGCCGCGAACGCTGTTATAGAGGCTGTCCCGCACAACGCCCACAATTTCGTACTGGTCCTGCTTCGAGTTGAAGAACCCCAAACGGCGTCCCAGCGGATTCTGGTTCGGGAAGAATCGCTGTACGAAAAGCTCATCGACCACCACGGCGGTTGCGTTCGGGCGAATGTCGCGCCGTTCAATTGTCCTGCCGGCGACAAGTGGAATGCGCAGGGTTTCAAGCAATCCGTCTCCCACCCGGTTCACATCCGCGGCTTCCATACGCGATACAATCCCCGGTTCCGTCCGCGACGGGCGGCCGGAGATCTGCACAGTGGACATGTTCCCACTGCCCGACAACAAACGCACTTCCACGGGACTGACTCGCAGTACGCCGGGAATCCGGGCAAGCTCCTCGCGCACCCGATCGATATACGGTCCCACGCTCTCACCTGGGTATCCGGCATGCCGCGGATCTACGCTCACTTAGAACAGGCCCTCCCGGTCGAACCCGATATCCACCCACTTCAGATTCTGCAGAGAGCGTCCCAATAGCCCAGCCGCCACCAACGCCGCCAGGCATAGCGCAATCTGCAGAGAGACCAGAAGCCGCGGCAAGCGCAGCCGCCCGCCTCCCACCGATCTCGTCTGTGCTTTGAGAGCATCGTTGAGGTCCGCCCGAGCTGCTTGAGCGGCTGGCGCCAGGCCGAACAGGAACGCTGCCACCACCGAAAGTGCGCCGGTATAGCCCAGAACTCGCTCGTCAAGATGCAGATCGAAGAGGCTGCCCGCGTCGCGGCCTGCTTGGAAAAGCATATGTACCGATTGGCGCCAGCACCAATCCAAATTCCCGCCGTGCCTCCCAGTAACGCCAACACGCCGCTCTCGATCAGGTGCTGGCGGAACAATCGCATTCTGGCTGCCCCCAGGGCGAGGCGAACTGCCGATTCACGGTGTCTGCTTACCGAGCGGGCGAGCAGCAGGTTCGCCACATTCACGCAAACGATCAGCACAAGTACCCCTACCAGCAGCATCAGAATCCACAGCGCGCTGGCGTCCTTCGCGTCCAGTCGCTCCAACGCCACGTTGGCCCGGCAGCGAGATCAACTCGGGAATTTTATTCAGTTCGAGCTTCCTGCCGGGAAGGGCGGCAAGGCGGACCCACCAATCCGAGTCATCTTCGCCGCGCGGGCCATTGTCCGGGCTTGGTTCGAAAGCCACCCGCATGGCCAAGGGCGCGTAAACATCGGTCCACTCGCCCGGCGTCGCACCAAAAAAACCAGGCGGGGCCACTCCCACGATGCGCACGGGCACATTGTTAATCCGGGTGTTCCGGTTCAGTGCGGCTCTGTCTCCTCCCAGCCGGCTCACCCAGAAGCGATGGCTCACAATGACGACCGGTTCATAGCCGACGCGGTCTTCGCCTTCGCGGAAGGAACGCCCAACAAACCGGCTGAATCCCCACCCCTTGAAAGAAGTTGCTGCTGACATATTGCAGGCTCACTTGCTCTGCAGGAGAGGAATCGAAGGAAATCGCAACAGAATTGGGATCGGCGATCCCCATCAAAGATTGATAGCCAGTCTGTTCGCGCGCAAGCCGGCGGTACAGGTTCGCTCCAACTGAAGAAGCCTGGACCATATCGCCCGAAATGTTTTCAAAGTCGCCGTTAATGTTGCTCGCGCCGGCCGGGAAGCCGTGGTTCGTCCATTCAATGATCCGCAGCGAGTTTGGCTCTGCCACCGGCAGAGGCCTCAGGATCGCCGCGTCGGTCAGGCTGAAGATGGCCGTATTCGCACCCACGCCGATGGTTAAAGAGAGCACCACGGCGAGCACCAATGCCGTAGCGTGCATCCTGCAACACCGAATCGAGCCATTCGACGATTCCCACGGCTCTTGTCTCTTATTTGATCCGTGTCAGACCGCCGAGTCGTATCCGAGCCTCCTGGCTGCCGCGCCCGTCCGCCATCTCCATGTGGAGATGAAACTGCAATTCTTCTTGAATGTCATCGCTGTGACGATCCGGGGAAATTGTCTTCTTGATTCTGGACCAGAGCCCCATTTCGGTTTCTCCTCTTACGTTGCCCGCAGGATCTTTGCCACCGCTGTAGAAACGGCGCGCCATCTCTTCTCGTCTGCTTCGAGCTGGCGACGGCCTTTGGCGGTGAGTTCGTAGAACCGCGCCCGTCGCCCTACTTCCGACATGCGCCAGTCCGCTTTCAGCAGTCCCGCTTCGGTCATCCGGTGTAGCGCAGGGTAGAGCGAGCCCGCCTCCGCACGCAGAACGTCGTCCGAACTCTGCCGGATATAGGTCGAGATGGCGAATCCATGGTTCGGGCCACGCCGTAGAATCTTCATCACAAGGAGTTCCAGGGCCCCTTGAAGGTTGTCAGTTTTTGCCATGTAGTATAGACATCTACTATAGATGTCTATACTAACAAAACTCGCACGAAAACCTCGGCATTGAACCGCGCGCCCTCCGCCTCGGAACCGGGAAACAGAATCGCCGGTCATAATGATTCAACGTGAGCTATGGCGTTCATCGATGATTATCCGCGGCCTCTTTCCCCCCACAAACACAAATCGCCGGGGTAGTTTCCCACACCCAGCGATTCGTGTCTCTGTCGGAGGTTAGAGACTCATGAAACCAGCAGCCGTTACAAATCCGAAGGTTTTATCTCCGCCGTCGACCCGGTTGCGGCCCATTTCAAGTACGCAATGATGTCGGCCAGTTCCTGCTGTGTATAGCCTGCGCTCGTCGGCGGGTGTTTCCATTTGTCGTTCTGTTTCATCGACGTAACGTCACCCGACTGCAGCGTTCGGAGCACTGGGGGCATCTGGCTCAAATCCCAGATCTGTAGCGTGTCCCCGTCTTTCTGTTTCTGAATGCCAGGGAAGGTCCCGTTAGTCTTCGTCTGAACTTCCTGGACGTACGCCGTCATCGACATCTTAATGGTGCCAACCAAACCATGCGGCCCCACTACCGACCCAATGTCTATCAGGTCCGGTCCAACCGCCGTGCCTTGGCCATCGACTAGATGGCAGGTAGCGCATGCTGTTCCCTTAGGCGAGTGCAGAAACAACTCGCGGCCGCGTGTCGCTTGGGCCGTGATCGGCGGCTTTGGCTTTGTGGCGGACTTCACCTGGGCGAAGCATGGCTGCATTGCCACAGCCAGCGTCATCGTAAAGAAGAGAATCCTGTTCATTGGTTACCTCACCTTGGAACGGGCATGACACCGGCGGAATCCCGCTCCTGGTCCCACGGTTCACTGCCTAGCCAGCCCGCAACCACCCGGTCGCCACACCCGAATTGACTTGTGGCGGGTTCCGGACGACCTGGTGCTTCCACCCCACATACTGCACGGCTCTAGCCAAATAAAAACTGCGCTAAAGCACCTGTTTACCCGGCCCCGGCATGGGTCTCTGTGGGAAATAACTCATCATCCGGCCAAGACGTGCGCTTTCCCGCTCACAGCCAATGCGGATTGGGCGCGCCTAACAGGCGCCTCGGGGGACCCGGCAAAGCCGCGCCGCAACGGCTCCGCCGGTTAACACTCGCCTTCTCCCACCCGTCTCTACGGCATGCCGTTCTTGAAACTCGTTGCCGTGATCACGCTGCTTGCCCCGATGTCCTCCGGTCAGGAAATTCCCACCGCTTCCGACCTGGTCACTCACGAATGGGGTACATTCACCTCCGTTGAGGGCGTCGACGGCACACCGGTGCAGTGGGCGCCTCTCTCGGGCACGCCCGATCTGCCCTGCTTCGTCGACCATCTCAGCGCGCGCAATCTGAAATACGCGCTCGGTCAGGTCAGAATGGAAACCCCTGTCCTGTATTTTTATTCGACTCATCCGCAGGTCGCCTCCGTAAAGGTCGCCTTTCCAAAAGGGTGGATCACCGAGTGGTACCCGCAGGCAACCAAGGTCAAGCCCGAGATATCCGGCACACGTTTCCCGGCCGCTATCTCTGGCACAGCGCAAGCCGAGTGGAACGCCGTCCAAGTCTCGCCCGCGACGCCGCTGGCCTTTCCCACCACCAATGGCCCCAGCCGCTACTTTGCGGCGCGCAACACCGACGCCACGCCCATCCAAATCGGTAAACAGCAGGAGAAGTTCATTTTCTATCGCGGCATGGGCCATTTCGAAGTCGCTCTGCGGGCGAAGTTCCTCGCTGACGGCCAACTCCGAATCCAAAACACTGGCCCGCAGACCATCGCCGTGGCCATCGTCTTTGAGAACCACGCAGGTACGATCGGGTATCACGTACTTCACAACTTGGCGGGCCCCGCGGATCTCAGCCCGTCCGACCTGGCCGGAACCCTCGACAGCCTGCGCCTGGAGCTGACCGACTCCCTAGTCGAATTCGGTCTCTACGAAAGGGAAGCGCTGGCCATGCTCGACACCTGGCAGGATTCCTGGTTTGAGGAAGGAATGCGTATCTTCTACATCGTTCCGCGGTCCACTGTCGACTCGGTGCTTCCGCTCACCATCACTCCGGAACCCGCCGCCACGAGCCGCGTGTTTGTCGGCCGCGTGGAGCTTCTGTCGCCCGCCGTGCGACAGACCATCACGGCGGCCCTGGCAGCCGGCGATGTCGACACCCTAGCCAAGTTCGGCCGCTTCCTGAATCCGTTTCTGGAGCAGATCAACTCGCCTCAACCCATGGCCCAATCCCCGCTCATCAGCCAATACTTGCAGCAGGCTTACATAAGAATGGCGAAGGAGCAGGAGTCCGCCACCTGCGTGAAATAAACCCTGATTTTCGTTTGTAGGCTAAGCCCTGGCTTCCAACTCGCCGTCCGATCCCGTGCGCACGTATCTCATCGTCGTCGACACGCTGCACTGGGCACCAAGCGAGCTATAACAGTGTGCGGGACACCGAACCCGGGTTGCAGAGCATTCTGAAACTGGCCACTAATTACGACGTGAAATTGTACTCGCGCGGAGTCTACAATTCCCAGTTCAATCCGGGCGACACATTCAACGCCGGCACTTCCTTCTCAACCGCCACGCAAATGGATTCGCGAAATGGGCCCCGGGGAAGCCAGCGCCGCTGCGGAATCGGTCGATCGGGGAGTCGCCACGGGAGCGCGCGAGAACGCAGACGTCTTAGCCCAGCTTGCTCACGAGACCGGCGGCCTCTTCTTTGAGATCAGCACCGATCTGGTGAAAGGCATTTCCCGTGCGCTCGCGGACACGCGTGAGTATTATCTCCGCGTCTATGTGTCCAAGAACGAAACCTCCGATGGGAAATACAGACGCATCACGGTGGAGGTGTCCGACCCCAAAGAAGTTCCGGGTGAACGCCAAAGCCGGCTACCGGGCCACCGAAGAGTAGTTCGTCGGCGCCGAACCAGCCGTGGCGCAGGCCGCCAGGCCTGCTGAGCCTAGCCGAGCCTAGAGAGTCATCTCGGCTTTCAAACCCGACGCTTCTGCCTACGCTCATAAAGCGACCGCCCTAGTTTTCCCCGCCTCCGCCTTCGGTGCCGGCTCCGCGAACCACCGCTCCGTCTTGTCCTGCGGATCAGTTGAGACCGGCTGGTCGCGCCACAACCACCGCATCATCTCCGGCAGAATCTCGCCGCCCATCTTCTGCCCGTGCTTGTTCATGCCCCAGGTGTAGTTCACTTCGTAACCCTTTTCCGTGAGCGCCTTCATCAAACGCACGTTCTGGTAGAACCAATCGCGAGTCTGGTCGTAAGTGCTACCGTCGCGGCTACCACGGTTATCATTTCTCCCGTCCTGTAAGAACACGCGGATCGGCTTCTTCTCACTCTTCATGATCAGCTCGGGGTAAACGTGCCCTCCCCGAATGTTCGTGAAGCTGCCAATCATGCTCAGCACTTTCCGGAATTGGTCCGGTCGTTCCCACGCCACCGTAAACGCTGCGATGGCACCGGAACTCGCGCCGCCAATGCCGTGCCGCTCGGGGTCCTTGGAGATGTTGTAGTTCTTATAGAGCGCCGGTAGCAGCTCATCGCAAACCACGCGCGCGTACTTATCGTCGATGGTGTTGTATTCCGTCGGCCGGTTGGTTGTCTTGTCTCCCCATTCCTTCGCGTTCGGTTCCGGCTGATCGGGCCGCCGGCCCGGATTAATGAAGACGGCGATCATCACCGGAATCTCCCGCCGGTAGATCAGGTTGTCCATCACGTTATGCGCCCGCACATCGCCGGTCGGGTTCATGAACGCCTGCCCGTCGTTGAACACCATCAGACTGACCGGCACGGCGGCGTTGTACTGCGCCGGCACGTACACCCAGTAGGTGTGCAAGGTACCCGGGTACGCCTCGCTCGGCAGACTGAACGGTCCCCGAATCTCCCCCTTCGGCACGCCTTCCTCCTCCAACGAGTCGGGTCCCAAATGGTAATGGATATCGGGGTTCGGTGCATCCGCCGGCGCTTGCGCCCAGACAGCAGCGCCGAATCCCACCGGCAATAAGGCCAACGCAAAGGTCAGTGTTCGTTTCATACGCAATTACTGAGGCTATCGCATAAATGACAGAATGCGGGGCTCTTCCTAGTAATTCGACTCCGCCGGTCTTCATCGTAGGTTGCTCTCAGGCTTAGTACTCTTCAAACCAGTACTGCACCGCGCTTGTCAGCAAGTCCCGTTGGCCGGTAACCCATCGGAACAAATGACAATGATCGCAGCAAGTCACCCTATACAGCTGCACCATGCCGATTCTGGATCATTTTCGACGGAGAGGAACCTGACGTCTCCAACACACCACGTGCCAATATCCAGCTTCGAATTTGGATCCGTGTTCATCGGCGTTCATCCGCGGCCATTGTTTGATCTCTTAACAGCGTGTAAGCAAGCGGCTTTCGGCGGCGGCGCCGCCTCCTTGGAACCCCTTGAAACCACTTTACGTCGAGTGATCCGGGAAGAACTGCGCAAAACTAGCTAAAGCGGGCCCGCGCGGCCATTTCTGGAATGACCAACTGATGAACGCAATCCGGCCTCTCCTATTGGCGGCCCTCGCCGTGTCCGCATGGGGCCAGGCGAGCAGCGGCGAATTGCGCATCCTCGTCGCCGACCCCACTGGCGCGCCTCTGCAGGCCTCGGTCGAGGTGGTAAGTGAGGCGAACCACTATAAAGAGGCATTTCGCGCCGATGCCGAAGGCCGCGTCATCGCGAAGCGCCTGCCCTTCGGCCTCTACACCATCACGGTGAGCCAGCCAGGCTTCGCCCCTGCGTCGCAATTGGTCGACATTCGCTCGGCGCTTCCAAAGGAGCTCAGGGTCAAGCTGGCAGTCGAGCAAATCCAAACCACCATCGAAGTCAACGCCGCTGAAACACTCATCGATCCCTACGCCACCAGCAGTGCCAAAAAGATTGGCCGCGACATGGTCAACGACCGCGTTTCCGCACAACCGGGCCGCGGCCTCGGCGACATCGTCAATCAGGAACCAGGCTGGATGTTCGAAGCCAACGGCATCCTTCATCCTCGCGCGGAAGAATATCAAGTTCAGTACGTCATCGACGGGATACCAATGACGGAAAACCGTTCCTCCGCCTACGTGGCGGATTTCGATCCCGCCGACGTGCAGGAAATGACCGAGACCGTGGCCGGTTTCCCGGCCGAGTATGGCCGCAAATTAGGAGGCGTCATCGAAGTGCAAACGGCTCGCGATAGCCGGCCAGGTTTCCACGGCACCGCCGTATTGGGCGGCGGCAACTTCGACAACGTGAATGGTTATCTGGAAGGCCAGTACGGCTTCGGATCGAACACCATCAGCATGAGCGTGGCGAGCGCAACCACAAACTGGTTCCTCGATCCGCCCGCCACGCAAAACTATACCAACCACGGCACCACGGGCGATATCCTTGCCCACTACGAACGCGACATCGACGAAAAGAATCGCATTGGCGTCAGCGTCACCCGCAACCAATCCAAGTTCTTAGTGCCGAATGAGATTCCGCAGGAGCAAGCCGGCCAGCGCCAGGATCGCCAAAACTACGAGAGCGCGGCCCGCTTCAACTACCAACACATTTTCTCGCCCACCGTCCTCGGCAACTTTGCCGCTATGCTGCGCGACATCACCGCCCGCTACGGATCGAACGACTTGTCCACGCCCATGATCGCCGGCCAGGACCGCGGCTATCACGAACAATACGTCAAGGGCACCGTATCCGTGCATGCCGGCATTCATGAATTCAAGTTCGGCGGCGAAGCTGATTTCGCGCAGATTGAAGAGAACCTCAATTACTTAATAACCGATCCCTCACAGTTCGATCCGCTAACGCCGCTCACTTTCGACTTCTACGGCACGTCGCCCGACCGCGAACAGTCTCTCTTCGGCCAGGACGAAATCCACTGGAAGAATTTCGCCCTCTCGGCCGGGCTCCGCTTCGATCACTACAGTTTGTTGGTCCACGAAGTCGGCTGGAGTCCTCGCATCGGGCTCGCCTACTACTGGCCTTGGGCCAAGATGAATTTCCACGCGTCATACGACCGCATCTTTCAAACCCCGGCCTTCGAGAACATTCTCGTCTCCAGCTCTCCCGAAGCCATCAGTCTGAATCCCGATTTGTTCCTTCGCTTACCCGTCCAGCCGGCCCGCGGCAATTACTACGAAGCAGGATTTGCCCAAGCCCTGTTCGCTAAAGTTCGCATCAGCGGAAACTTCTTCTGGCGTCGCTATCACGATTACCCCGATGACAACCTGCTGTTGAACACCGGCGTCAGCTTTCCCATCAGCTTCGCGCTCGCCAATATCTATGGGACGGAAGCCAAGGTGGAGATTCCGCACTGGGGTCCGCTTTCGGGCTATGCGGCCTGGACTCACGAGCGCGGCAACGGCTACTACCCGGTGACCGGCGGCCTGTTCCTGGGCGCCGACGCTTCCCAGGCCATTGGCCAAACCAGCGGCGTCTTCCCCGTCTCGCAGGAAGAGCGCAATGCGGTCCGGGCGCGCGTTCGGTACGACATCAATCCACGCTTCTGGCTGTCCATGGGCGCAACGTATGACAGTGGCTTGCCGTTTGAATTCGACGGTACGGAAGCGGACGCCGCCGCACAAGGATATCCACCCGCCATTCTGAATCGCGTGAATTGGTCCGATGGACGCGTTAGACCCTACTGGTCGCTCAACGCCTCCGCGGGCGTCATTCTGCGCAAGAGTGAAAAGTTCCCAATTCGTTTTCAAATCGACGGCGTGAACCTGCTAAACGGCCTGAACCTGATTAACTTCGCCGGCTTATATTCCGGCACGGCCCTATCCATCGAGCGTGCCGTCACAGCCCGCCTGCAGTTTTCCTTCTAGCCGAGCCGGAGAAGGTCCAGGCAGAATGTGTGAGACTCCGAGAGACTGATGAGGTGGCAGGAAAGCGGATGCATTGATCCGCGTGCGTTAGAGTCTGTGTGAAAGAGTGCCGTGCTGCGAGTTGTGAGCAGTCGATCCAGCAAGCGGACAGTTTTTCCGTTGCTACTGCGCTTGCCCTGTGACGAGCGTGTTATTCAGGCCAGCCGCGAACCAGCCCTGGCCGGCGACTTGCATCTTATCGATCGAGGTGACCTTTTCCAGTTTCCGGTCGCTCATCCTGTACCGCCACCATGCCTTGTCCGCATGAAAAAATAGCGATTCTCCATCCCGGGACCAACTCGGCCAGCCGCCCCGCATTGTGGAGATTTCCGTCTGTTTGCGGGTGGCGATATCGTACAGCGTGGGCTTCCATTTGGATCCCGCCAGCCCCGCGATGAAGCGCCCATCGGGTGACCAGTGAGGAGAGAACATCTGGTCAGTACCCGGCAAAGTAGAGACCGCGCCCGTTTTCAGGTTGACCTGACGGAGTCGCGTTTCGCCTTCTGGGGGAGAACCCCACGCCGCGAACACAATTGACGCGCCGTCGGGCGACCAGCAGAAGAATGCGTCACCGCGGGCAGCCGCCTCGCCGTGAGTGATCTGCTGCACCCCGCCGCTCTCGAACGGCACGGCGTAAATTCGGGTCGGCGTTCCCGGCGGCCCTCCGAAGAAGGCGATCTGCTTTCCATCCGGCGACCAATGAGGGGTGTAAACGACTGTCGGCGGTGAAGTCAGTTGAAGGCGCTGGCTTCCGTCGTCGTCGGCTCTCCAGAGCGAGCCGTCCGGGACCGAGACATATGCGACCCATTTTCCGTCTTTCGAATACTCGAGGTCGCTGCCCGAGATGCCGGCGAGTTCGGGGTCCTTCTGGCCGGTCTCGAGATCGTATCGAAGAAACTCCCGGCGATCCTGAAATCCATTGATAAAGAGGCGTGTGCCGTCGCCGCTGAAGACCGGAGCAAGTGCTTCCATCGGGCCGGTAGTCAACTGGATCGGCCTGCGCGCGCCCCAGTGAAGGCCGGGATGCTCTCGCAGCGCCCAGATGTTCGACATCCCCCCTACGCTGGCGCGAAAAACAAAGTACTCGCCATCCGGCGACCAGTTTCCGCAGCACACCGAGGCCGAAGAGTTCCATCCTGGAAGCAGAGGACGCAAGGCGCCGCTGGCCACGGACACCTCCCATAACGAGAACTTTAGGCTTTTCCCGTCTAAGGTAGAGAAGCGCACTTTGCTTCCATCGGGTGACCAACGCATGAATCCGACCTGACCAAATGCAGCCACGGATGCCAGCGTCCGAAGCTCGGTCCCGTCGCTGCGCGCGATATGCAGTCCCTTCTTGTAGGGATAGATCAGTTGTTGACCATCTGGGGACCAAGTGTCAGCGGGACCGTCTGATAGCAAGTTACCCAGACGTCGGGGTGCGCCTGCGAGCAGCGGTTCGACCCAAAGTTCATATACACCGTTCGCAGCGTCCTCGCTGATCGTCTTGCTGACGAGTAATTCCGAACCGTCCGGCGAGAGATCGATGAGTTTGGCTCTATTCCCGGGCAGCGGAACCGGCACCGTCTCACCCCCTTTCACCGAAACCTGTTCCGCCTCGTTGGCATTCGGGCCGGAGCTGTAGAAGAGCCGAGATGCTCCGGAGAGTAACGGCATGTATTTGGTCAGGCCGTCAGTAGTGATCTGGGTCGTTCCCACAATTCGCGGCGGCGGCAGCGGGCGGATGAACCACCACGCAAGAGCGGCGGATACGATCGTGAGAGCGGCGGCAACATACGACCAGCGGATCGTGCGGCGAACCGGCCGCGCACGGCTGGACGTCGTGTGTGTAAATGCCGGCTGAGATCGGCCCGATTGAGATCCCGCCGCAGTCGCTTGAGGTCGGCCCGCATATCCGAAGCGGTCTGATAACGATGGTCCGGATCCTTTTCGAGTGCTTTCCAGATGATGTGCTGAAGCGCTTCGGGTATTTCAGGGTTTAGTTGCGACGGCGGCTCCGGCACGTCGTGCAAAATGACAGCCATCACTGCGCCCAGTGTCTTGCCCTGGAACGGCATTTTCCCGGTCGACATCTCATACAGCACGATACCTACGGCGAAGAAATCGGTGCGGGCGTCAAGCTCATCGCCCCGTGCCTGTTCGGGCGACATATAGCCGGGCGTGCCGGTGGCTGAACCCGGGGCGCTCAGGTCCGCAACCATGCTGATGGTCCTGTCGCTGTAGGGTGCGCTCGAGTGCGATTTCGCGGCGACCAGCTTTTCCAGACCGAAGTCCAGGATCTTCGCCTGTTCTCGCTGCGTCACGAAAATATTCGCTGGCTTGATGTCGCGGTGCACGATGCCCCGCGCATGAGCGGCGTCCAGGCCATCCGTCACTTGGATGGCCCAATTCAGTATCGAGTCGATCGGCACCGGCTTTTCGTTGATCCGGTGCTTCAGCGTCGTGCCTTCCAGTAAGAACACCCTCGTGCTCATCGACTTCGTAGACCGTGCAGATATTGGGATGATTGATGGCCGCGGCGCGCGCTTCTCGCTCAAACCTTTCCACCGTTAGCCGGTCTTGGGTCATGTCAGCCGGCAGGAATTTGAGTGCGACCTCGCGGCTAAGTCTGAAATCATCGGTGCGGTAGACCACACCCATGCCGCCTTCGCCAAGTTTCTGGATGATGCGGTAATGGGAGATTATTTGGCCAAGCATCTGCGAAGCGTCCACCAGCGATTCCTCTTAGCTTACCGAGAATGAACTGACAGCCCGCGGAGATTCCGAACGTCAAGTTCTTCGAAAAGCTCTGCCTCAACCCTATTTGAAATCAGTGAGTTAGCAATCTTATTTTGGCCGTTCTGCCGATATGCCGGTGGTTAAAGGGAAGGAATAGCGCGCCAACCCTGGCCCCGAGCCACGGGAGGGCAGCCGTGAGGCGCCACTTGAAGCGTTGGACAGGGTGTCTGCAGGCTGGGTATGGAGCTCCGAACCCGCACCTTGGAGACGGCGCAACAGGTGGGGACGGAGTCCCGTGATCGGTTCTTCTCCAATCAGGACACAATGCCGAAAGGCGGCTTCGGCAGCCTAATCGCTTTGCCGCTTCAAAAGGCACCGCGAGAATCAGGATGTGTTGAGTTCCTTGACGATGACCTGCGGCCCTACTCAGATCGGTGGCGTTTTCTCGCCACGAACCGGCGCATGTCACAGCCCACCGCAGAGCGGTTCATCTCTGAGGATCTCCAGCATGGAGATCTTATTGGTGTCTTTAGCCGCACCGACACACCGAATGTTCCGGTCAGGCGAGTCTGAGCGTTAATCGTGAACGGTTGATTGTCCCTGCGCACGAGTGCAATTTCAAACCGTAGTGCGTGTCATTACACTCCGGTCCACGGAATTCCTGACTTGTCCAATGAGTGCCGATCGCTCGATAATCGCAACGAAGGAGGACACTCAGCGTCGGGTATCGGATCTCCGCAGCGCGCTGGAGCGATCGCCGCCTGGGAGGCCTAGCGCCTTCAAAGACTCAGTGATCAAGTGCTCCGTGCCCGCATAAGGGTCGCCGTCTGAATCCCATTCCATTGAGAAGTAACCTTTGTAGCCAGCTTGCCTGGCGATGCCGAAGGTCTTAGCTAGCTCGACACGGAAGAGCTTGCCGTTATCCGTCTCCACTTCCTTAACGTGACAGATCGTATAGGCATGTTGGAACATGGCAGTTACCGCGCGGTAGTTGTAATCCTCACCTTTTCCCAGAATCATGGAGTTGCCGAAGTCGGGCAGTGCGCGAAGCCACGGGCTCTTAGCACTTTCAATCACGTCAACCAGAAAGAACGCATCCTCGCTGGATGGATCATCGTTTTCGAGGTTGATGACGATCTGCTTTTGCTGTCCATACGTGGCCACTTCGGCCAGACTCGACGCGGCGCGCACCGGGTCAGGGGCCACGCCCTTCACGCCTCGCATATGGGTGCGAATTCCGGGCGATCCTAGCGCCACGGCGACATCTACCCACTGCTTGGCGGTTGCGATAGCCAGGTTTCGCTTGGCGTCCTCCGGATCATAGAAGCTGCCATGCAGATTCCCGACCGGGATATTGACGACGTGTGTGCCGGTTGAGTCAAGCACTTTCCGGAAGCTCATCAGATAAGCGGCGTCAGTGGAGGGAAAGTGCTGGTCCAGTGGTTCGATGCCCTTAACGTGAAAATGATCGACTACCATTCGCGGAAAGTCCAGCAGCTTCATCGTCCCCTTCCGCGGATCGAAGTCCTTGCGAAATGGATAGGAGGCGACGGCTAAGCGATCGCGCGGCGCCGTTGGAAAGGTGATGGACGGTTCAGATGCACGAGAAACCAGGGCGCGGGAACGAGATAACAGCGTGCCTGCTGCCGCCAAACCAAGGAGGCCCCGCCGGGTCAGAGTTTGCTCCATGACAGGCTAGTAAAGCATGAATGACCAGACTTTGTCACCGGCTGCGGCGATCACGTATTGGTGGCCATCGAGAAGGTAAGTCTGCGGAGCATTGGTCACGTCCCCTATGCGGCTGTTCCAGATCGGCTTTCCGGTGGCTGCATCATGCGCCACCAAGCTGCCTGCGCCATCACCCGCAAAGAGCAGTCCACCCGCCGTGGTCAGCAGCCCACCACCACCTCCGCCATCCGTGTAATAAGGATGTCGCCAGGCCACCTTGCCCGTGGTGTAGTCGATCGCGGTTAGGTAAGTACCGCCGTTTCCGACTTCGGCTTCTTCCTTGCCGCCCAAGCCCATGGAGCCGCGCGGGTCCACGTCGAGTAAGTAAAAGAGTGAAAAGCCATTGTGCTCCGCCACATATAAGAGGCCGGTTTGCGGGGAAAAGGACGGCGGTTCCCAATTGATGGTGCCGTCAGAACCCGGTGAGACTAGCGATCCGGGGACCGTGGCATCTTTCCCCGGATCATGCCTTGGCCCGCCTACTTTGTTCAACCCGTTCGCCCAGTTTGTTAACGAGCCCCACTTACTGGTGATGAGGTGCTCGCCGGTGACTCGATCTAACGTGAAGTAGTAGCCGTTGCGGGTTGCGGTGAGAGCGAGCTTTCTCATCTTCCCGTTGAACATGGCGTCTACCAGGACTGGCGTCTGGGCGGAATCGTAATCGTGCATGTCGTGCGGCGAGGTCTGGTAGTACCACGCCATCTTGCCGGTATCGACGTTCAGGGCAATCAGGCTGCAGGTGAAGAGGTTTTCGCCCTCACCACGGGTACCGGTGGTAAAAGCCGGTGTGGGATTGCCGGTGCCGAAGATGTAGAGATTGGTTTCCGGATCGTATGCGCCGGGTATCCACGGCTGCGCACCGCCGTGCCGGGCGGCATCCAGGCTGGCCCAGGTGTCGAGACCCGGGTCGCCTTTCTGCATAGGAACGGTGTAGTGCTTCCATTGCAGCGCTCCGGTTTCCGGATCGAAGGATTGCAGAAAGCCAGGCGCGTCGATGTCATTGCCAGTTCCCACCAGTACGTGGTTCCCAATGACGATGGGTGCAGGTGTGGAGAAGTAGCCCTGATCCAAATCCGCTATCGTTTTGTGCCAGCGCTCCTTGCCCGTCTTCGCGTCCAGCGAGACCAGGTAATCGTCGGGCGTCTCCATAAAAAGATAGTTGTTCCACATGCCAAGGCCGCGATTGCCGATATGGGTGCCGCCTTTGGTTTTCCAGAAGAAGTGCCAGAGTTCGCGGCCGTCGCGCGCATCGACGGCCCAGGCATTGTCGGGCATTGTGAAGTAGAGGGTGCCATCCACTTGCAGCATCGAAGCTTTAATAGTGCCGCCACGAATGTTGATATCGCCGGGACCTTCGCCGCCGACGATAAGCTTCGGCCCCTCGCCGCGGCGCCGACGAAAGCCACCGCTGGCTCCCGCGTCATCGGTGCCGGCGTGGACTTGCGTCATCCAGGCCAGTGTCAGGTGCCTGACCGTGTTCCGGTCCACTTGCGCGAGTGCGCTGTAACGCTTGCCCGAGTAATCGCCATTGTAGGTCGGCCATGAGCCACTGAGCGGCTTTAGGAGATCAGCCGGAGCAACTCCGTTGCCCTGAGCTAGCAAGAGGGGTGGCGTGACGAAGATCGTCGCGGTTAAGAGAAGGGTCGTCAACTTCATTTCAATGTCACCAGATAAGCGGTTACGTCGTGGATGTCTTTGTCGGTGTACTCGGACAAGAGGTCCCGGTGGGCCTTCATCGGATCGTGGATGACAACCTTCGGGACATCGCCTTCGCGCCGGAAGGTGCGGGCTGTGCCGTCGACGTTCTGAATAGCAACCAGGAAATCGTCAATGCGGACAAGCTGGCCTTCCACGTTTTCGCCCGACGACAGGGTGACGCTGGCCGTGACAGTGCGAGGGTTAAGAGTGTCCGGCGGCGTTGATTGCCAGCGGCCGCCTTCGACCCACGCGATCTGAAGTTTGCGGGGATCACTGATTTTGGTGGCGAGTCCTTTCAGGTCGCCTGTCGGCGAATGGCAGCTACTGCATTTCGCGGCGAAATACGCCTGGCCTTCAGCGGCATTCCCGACCAGGATGCTGGGTGCCTCCTTGCCCAGCGAGGGCGGCGTCCCCTGGACACCGATCATGCCGACCACGCTCCGAACATAAGCAGCAACGGCCTTCGCGTCTTCGGGACTGACGGGAATGGCGGGCATCCCGTTGTTCTGTCGGCTGCCCTGGATGATGGGTACAATCAATTCCCCATCCTGATCGGTCAACGCGATCTGCGACCGCAGGAGGTTGGGTCCACCCAGATCACCGCCGCGAAGGTCCGAGCCATGACAGCCCCGGCAGTTGATAGCGTACAGAGTCTTGCCCCGCGCAATCTGCGCGGGATCACCAGCCGGCCGTTTCTGGCCGGGTACGAAACCGCCCGTGCGGCGGACCACACTTTGTGCGGGAGGAGTTTGGGGCGAAGGCGCATTGGACGGCGACTGCTTGGCTGATATGCCAGCGGCTGAGGCAATGAGTCCCAACGCGCCTATGGCTACAAAGTGATATTTGAACCACATCTTGAACTTCACCATCAGACATATGGTCGCATCCATCGGTGGGATTGCGGGCCCACTGAAGCATCCAAGTCAGATGTGGGTCAAGCCGGCGAGGCTGACGTGGCGAGATTCCAGATGAAAGAACGGTACGCAGCCTGCGCAGCTTCTCGCATCGCCGCCTCGGCGACGCCGACGCGCCGGGGTGCCGCACTTCAGGCTCTATGATCTCCGATCCACTTACGCAACTCGCCTCGGTGCCGGAGGTGTTGCGGATGAGTGGGTCACGCAGATGCTCCGCCAGACTGATGCCAAGGTATTCAAGAAATACTCACAGATGGAGTTGCAGATGAAGCGCGAAGCGTTGACCCATCTGAACCGTCAAGCTGGCGACTCGGCACACCGGAAGAGTTTTGATACGGGAGGTAGCGAATGACCTAGACCTTCGTTCTGTTGATATCTATACTATATAAACATTTTCGTGCAAGAATCGTTTATGCCATTCACCACGAAGCGGCAAGCGTTAGGTCTTGCCGCAGACGAGAAGCAGCGACTGGAGAGTTTGAGGCGCTCCCGCAGCGGAGAGAAGCGGGAGGTACTGCACGCAGGGATACTTCTGGACTTGGCCGGCGGCATGAGCGACGGCGCTGCGGCCCGAAGCAACGGTGTGAATCGCCATACCGTCGCATTGTGTGCGCGCAAGTTTCTTCAGTTCGGACTGGAAGCCGCGCTGGGGGAGTTACCGCGACCGGGCAAGAATCGGCGGATTCCGGATGACGCGATTGCCTGGGTACAGCATTGCGCCTGTCAGAAGCCGAAGGAACTGGGCTATTCTTATGAACTCTGGACATATTCATTGCTGCAGGAGCATGTGCGGAAGTACTGCCTTGACGTTGGTCAGACGAGCTTGACAGAGTTGAGCCGGTCCCGGTTGCATCGGATTCTGACGCAGGGCGAGATTCGTCCGCACAAGATCCGTTACTACGTGGAACGCCGGGATCCGGAGTTTGAGGCCAAGATGGCGGTGGTGCTTCACGTTTATAAAGAAGTCGAGATCGTCAATGCGGAACTGGTCAAGGGCACGCTGAAAGAGCCCGCTGTGGTCACCATCTCCTACGACGAGAAGCCCGGTATTCAGGCACTGGCGAAAACAACGCCCGATCTGCCCCCAGAACCGCACCAGTTCCCGAGCCATCTTCGGGACTACCAATACAGGCGACTGGCAACGGTATCGTTGCTGGCGGGCCTCGATCTCCACACCGGCCGCGTCACCGAGATCGTCAGCGACCACCACGCCAGCGTGGACTTCATCGCCCTGTTGAGCAAGCTGGACGAGGGCTATCCGCCTCCAATCCGGATTCGCCTCCTGCTCGACAACCACTCGGCCCACATTTCAAAAGAGACGCAAGGCTGGCTCAGTCTTCACCCGAACAGGTTCGAGTTTGTCTTCACGCCCAAACACGGCTCCTGGCTCAATATCGTGGAAACCATGTTCAGCAAAATGGCGCGCAGCATGCTGCGCGGTATCCGCGTCGAAAGCAAACAGGAACTGATCGACCGCATCCACCTCTACTTCGATCAGATCAACGCCGATCCGGTGGTCTTTCGCTGGAAGTACAAAATGGACGGAATCAGTATTGGCCAGCTTTCAACAGAACGATAATCTAGTTTTGATACGGTTCTGATACGTTATTGCTGTTTTGGAACTGGAGCAGAAGCGATGCAAATGGGCAAACTATTGAAAATCAAGGGATCTTCTGGTGGGCGGTCGCGGGATCGAACCGCGGACCTCCTGCTTGTAAGTTATAAGGATGTTAAAAAGCGGACCCGTTAAACCGCGCTAACTGATTCTTTTCTTCTCTAAGTGACCATTGTACTTAGTCGATCCTTGGATCTGATTCCGAGGGCGTCTCTCTTACGGTTAGTCACCATTCGCACTCTCTGAATTGGCTTCCAATTTCTTCGTCAAATGCCATCATTCCGTACAGGTTTCCGTACCTTTGCCGCAGGCCGTCTGTCTTAAACTCGACAGACTAATGAGTGGCTCAGATTTGGCCGCGGTGGGATGCTCCCCCGGCATGAGCCCGAACTGCTTTCGTGCCTTCGAGAGAAATCGGCGCTATCGCCACATCGGGCCGCCAGATGATGAACCCGACTTCCTGGTCCCCGTACGACGGCGGATTCGGCAGAAGCGGTGAGCGTTCGGGCACCTTCCTGGCGACGCTTGCAAATTGCTTGGACGCCACGGGCTAGGCGCGGGTGCGGGGGGAGCGTTTGCGTAAGGCGGTGGTGGTTTCGCGTTCTGTGCGGATGCGGTTGAGGAGTTGCTCGGCGGACTCGAAGGTGGGGACTTCTGCCTCGGTTACGAGTACCCTACTGGCGGGAGTGCGGGCGGCCCGGATCGCAGAGTGCCGCAGGCAAAGAATAACAGGGCTATGAGCGGATTGGCTGAAAGGGGCGCCCTCTTAGAATGCATGATCCCCTTGGAAAGGACACAAATGCCAGTTAACGTCCGGTTGCAGATGCCAACACACGGAATCCGGTGCGCGCTCTCAAATTCATTGGGCTCGCTAGAGTGAAGAATCAATAAGTGCCGACCTTGATCGCCAGCGGCAGCGTCAGATTCTGCCCGCCGCTGGTCACCACCAGCGCCTGCGGCCCGGCCACCGACGTTCGAGTTCGCCGTCAGCGTTGCTGTGATCGACGTCGCCGAATTCACCACCACGTTGCTGACATCCAGCATCCCGCTCGGCACCGTCACCGTATCTCCGGTTTGGAAGTTCGTGTTGACTCCGGTGATCGTCACTGTGATTTGAGTACCCAGCGTCGAAGCCATCGTGTTCGGACTCACTCCCGTCACCTGTGGCGCCGTCGGACCCAGAATCGTCGTCTCATTGAACAATCCCCGCATGATGAACGACGCCATCTGTCCCCGCGTCACCAACTCGTCCGGACAGTAAATCAGCGGATTCGTTCCGCAGCCGTTGGTTATGTGTTCCTCATAAGAGCGCTGGATGAATGGAAACGGCACTCCGTTGCCCTCCACGTTCGTTGGCACATCCGCGAAATAGGGCGTCGTGGCCGTCGTGAACGTAGCCCCGTAAAGCGCCAGCCGGGCACGCACCATGAAGATCGCCATTTCCCAGCGCGGAATCGTGTCCGTCGGACAGAACAGCCCCGTTCCGCAGCCGGTCGTAATGCCCAACTCCTTCATCTTCTGGATGTGCGGGAAGAACGGATTCGTCGTCGGCACATCCGTGAAATAGGGAGTCGGGTTGTAGATGGCCGGTGTCGTCGTGCCGGTAACCGCCCGGACAATAAACGCCGCCATCTCCTCGCGAGTGACGTTGTCGTTCGGGCAGAACATGCGCGTTTGGGGCGTGCTGCCTCGCTACGCAACCGGTGGTCACCCCAGCTTGAAACATCAGGTTCGCCGCGTCGAAATAGGGGGCGGTCGGCGGAACATCGTTGAACTCCGCAGTGGTTTGGAAGAACGCCGTCACGCTGTAGTTGGCGTTCATGACCAGGCAGTTTGAGGCATCCAGCGTGGCCCCGCTCCAAGCGCCGAATAGCCAGCCCGCCGCCGGCGTGACCGTCAAACAGACCTTGGTGCCGAAGACATAGGATCCGCCAGTAGCCGGAGGATTGGCCGTGACCATTCCGCTCCCGCTTTGGTTGAGTGTCAGAGTCTCGGTCGAAAGTACTGTCGAAGTCGTAAACGACCAAATCGGCGACGCGTTGCTGTTGGAGGCGCTCTTTGCCACGATCTTCCAGAAATACTGCGTGGTACCAGCAAGCGAAGCCGGCGTGTAGTTGGTCGTCGCGACGTTGGTTACGAACTGCGGCGGATTCGACGTGCCCAGGTATACATCGTAGGAAGTTGCTCCTACCGAAGGATTCCACGTCAGACTCGTGGACGACGTTACGGCAATGGCTCCGTTCGTGGGCGAGACCATTGTCGGCGCCGGAAGAACGTAACTCGCGAACGCGTTCAATAAGTTGAAGGCATTCACACTGCCAATACCTGTGGCAAAGTCCCACCCCGGAGCCGTCCCGTAGGCCGGTGCGTACGAGGTATTCGAGGTTGACAGGACACCGACCGCTTGCCCGTCTAGAAAGCAATTGGATGCACCCGCACACGGAACGTCCATATCGCCCTCGGTGATGTCGTTGAAGCTGCAAGTTGAGGCGGGGCCAACGGTGGAGTTACAGGCAGCTCTGCCCGCCGAAGTGCTGTATTCGTTTTGAGCGATCTGGTAGTAAATGTGATTCGGGTTGCCGACGCCCGTTGACCCCACCGCCTGGTTGATCAGAGCTTGAATCCCGGCCATGATCGGAGACGAGACGGACGTTCCACCGAATCCGGACCAACTAGAGGGCGAACCCGCACAACTGCTCCCCCCGTTTGTGGTGTCCGAATAACAGACCAAATATTGGTGGATCAAGTCCGCGGCGAAAAGGGCGACATCCGGCACGTCGCGAACGCCGTCGCTGGGGTTGCCGAAAATCGTCTGCCACGCAGGCTTGGCGTATCCGGCGCACGTGCCGCTGACTACATTTGCAACGGTCGGGGTTCCTGTGGCGCACGCGCTGGGGCCGCCGCTGCCGCCGGTGACGTTAAGGAAGCCCTGTTCGGATGATGTGGGGTTATTGCAGAATCCAGCGGGACCGTAGGTCGTACTAAACCCGAAAAGTTTGCGAGCACCACGCTTCCACAGGAGTCGTTCCACGGGATCTCGCGAATATACGATTTGGCCGAATCATAGTAGGTGCCATTGGTCGAATTCCAGAACATACTCGTAGTCCCGGAAGCGTAGTCTCCGAAGTCCGTACCGCCGACCGCGACATTGTAGACCGTTGAAGCGTAGCCAGAGACGTTGATTCCGTGTACTGCCTTCGTCCCGCCGCGATCGGACACCGCGGCAGCCTGGTCGCCAGCGGCGACAAAGACCGACACCCCTTCGGCAGCGGCCTGCTGATAGAGAATGTTGATGTAGTTGTTGCCGGCGGCGCCGATCTGCGTTTCCGGGAACCGTAGCTGATGCTAACGATGCCGGGAACGGGGCCACCGTTGGTCAGCATGTTCTGAAGAGCGATGAATCCACCAAAGATAGTCGTGCCAGCGCAGGATGCCAGCACGATGGCGGCGTTGGGCGCAGCCGCGCTCGCCCATTCGACGTCTGTGGCCGCCTCATTGTCGTGGCCGTTAACCCCGGGGTCACTGCAAGCGGGGCCGCCGGTCTCCGGCGCAGGATGTATCTCGTGAGCGAGCCGGAAGGGTAGAAAGGAGCCAGCCCGAAGGTATTGCGGAACGTGGACCAATCGCTCGTACCGTTGTAGAGATCCGTGTCCTCCACCACGACGATGGTTTGTCCCAGGCCGGTATATCCAGCGGAAAACGCCGGATTGAGATTGTAGATCGTCGCCAAGTCGCCAGGGACGACAGGCTGGCTGGAAGCACTGATCGTGTACTGCGCCTTTGGCACGAGCATCGGATGCGGCTTAAAGTTGTGGAGTGAGACGACCCCGGTCACAGCCGGCAGAAGGGCGGCGGGAATTTGCGGATCGCTCATGTTGGCGAAGCGCTGCTCTCCGGCGACCTGAGAGTGTGAATCTCCGTGTGCAGCGCCTTGCGCACTTGACCTGCGTTCCCCGAGAAGTCGATAACCATGTTGTTCGACGGAACGTTGTTGATGGTGAATCCTTGCAATTCCAGCCAGCGCGAAACAGTCGAAATGTCCTCTGGAGCCGCGCCAAACCGCTGTCCATACTCCGCCGCCGTTATCCATTTGTGGAAGTTCGGAGACGTCGGGTCGGCAAGCGACTCAACAAACTGTGCCGCCGCCAGCTCTTGCTCCAGTGAACGCTTCAACTGAAGATACATATCCAGATGCAAATCGTCCGCGACCGGCCCCAAATCGTTTGCGCTAGTCGCTTCGGGCCGCGTGTTACCCGCAAGCCGGACCAACTGGTTTTCGTTAATCGCCTGCGTGATGAGAGACTGCGGGCCCGGCGTCTGCGCATTGCCTTTTGGCGTGAACACCAACACCAGGCTGGCGAGCGTCAGGACCAACGAGAACGATTTGCGGAGTATCTTCTCCCTGCCGATTCTTTTTCCCGAGCCGGTACCACTCGTGAAGACGTAAGATTGCTTCTGGCTTGCTTTCCCAATGGCGTCATCCTGACGCTGGAAGGGCCGATAAGGCTCGCCACTGTCGGTCCGCAAGATCGAAGCGGTAGCCGGCATCAGCTGCCCAGACGACACCAGGTCATCCACAGTACCGGCTCTCTGGTACTCAGGATTTAACTGAACAAGCGGCTCCGGCCAGAGCCGGCGGCAATCCGCAAACTCCTTCTCCACGAAACAGCGGACTGCCGGATCGGCAATCAAAATAAAACTCTGAACGTATTGGCGGTAGTCGGCAACCACCGTCTGGTGTATGTCAAAAATACTCATTCGTTTCCAACTAAAAGGGCGTGCGGAGAGTGCAGTATGCGCTCAGCGCCACTAAGCCAGCTCGGAGTCTTCTGTGACCCTCGTTCTTTAGGGTGCTATCGCCTTTTTCATTCAGTACATTATCATAAGCATCTTGACATTGTCAAGATTGCTGCGACAATATTCGTATGCAGCTGAAAAAACGTAAAACGGACTACCATCACGGCAACCTTCGCGCCGCTCTGGTTCAATGCGGAATCGAGTTAATCGAGAAGAAGGGAATTCCCGCTCTCACCTTGCGCGAAATCGGAAAGCGGCTGCGTGTTTCGCGGACGGCCGCCTACGCGCACTTCAAAGATAAAGCCGCCCTGCTAGCCGCCATCAGAGAGGCCGGATTCATCGAGTTCGTAAAGGCCATGGAAGCGGCCCAAAAAGGCGCTGCAGGTTTTGCGGCGCAAATGGACGCCATGAGCATCGCCTATTTCCGTTTCGCCCAGGAACACCCCGCCCATTTCGAGGTCATGTTCAACGCGCTGCTCGAAGCCGGCGGCGGCGCAGCGGCGGAGAGCGGCCCGGTTTTCGCAATGCTAACGGAAACCGTTCGCGAAGCCCAGCAGCAGGGCGAGGTCCGTCCGGGCGACCCCGCGCTTCTCGCTCGTGTTGTGTGGGCCCTCGTCCACGGCGTAAGCATGCTGCAACGCGATAGCGCGGAATCGCAATTCATCCGCTTCAGCAATGAAGTTTTGAGGTCCGGGCTAAACGACGGACCCGGCCCGTCGATTTCTCCGCAAGCCAGCAGCCAGGCTGAGGCGTTGCCGCGAAGCAAATCGAGAAAGCGGAATCCCTGATCGCGGCTCCGAAATAATATTAGATTCGGTATCGAGCGGAACACCCCCGCAGCGGGGTCCCCCCGGTCAACCGTATTCTGTCGCGCGGCTGACCTAGGCCCGGTCCGCTCACTCGCGACGTACGTTGAGCGATTGGAGGGCTGGTAGAAGCAGGCCGCATGCTAGGAACCCTCACACTGCGAGGTCCAAACTGCCCAGCAATGGGATGATCTCGAAACGGACCGATTGTCCCGGCGCGGATGATGGAAAACCAAACCGCACGCTCCGGCTAGGATGAAATCGTGCGACGCCAGGTTGACGTTGCCGGGCCGTGAGTTTTAACGTGAAAAACGGATAGGTACTGTGAAACGGGCATGTCGGCGTAATCCGGTCCAAGTTCAAAAACTCACAGAATTCAACACTTTGTGTAAGCGGAATACGACGACTCCGTGACCGATGACCAAGGCTTTTCAGGCCTGCCCCGTGGCGGGGGGCTCAATCCCAGATCGGCGAAGATGACGGCACCCGTTTCGTACCGCCACGCTTACGTCTTGATGCGTCGCACTCATGGGGAGCGTCGAGCGGCGTGGTCTCTAGAAGACGAGTGTGGTTAGAGTAGGAAGGCACGGGGATAGTCCAAACGTGCCCTCTCATTCCTCACAAGCCCAGCTTCCCCGCGCTGTTCTCCCGGAACAGACTCCCGTCCCGGATATACCGCCGCACCATCTGCACCGACCGATGCCCGGTCTGGTTCATGATCGAGCGCTCCGACGCGCCCGCAATCGCCGCACTCGTGGCGTGTCCGGCCCGCAGGGTGTGCCCCGCATACTTCGCCGCATCCAGCCCGGCCCGTTCCGCCAGTTTCTTCACCACTCGCGCCACGTCGATGCCGGACAACCGGCCCGGCTGCACCTGCCCGTGCCGATTGATCGAGCGGAACAGCGGCCCGCTCCTCACTGCCGCCGTTTCGATCCACGTTTGAACGGTGCGCACCGGGCACGTCTCGGGATTCGATCCGTACGGGATTCCGATCTTGCGGCCCGCGCCCTCCTGATCGGTCTTCGACCGGCGCAACGTCACCGTCAGGCCGTCCTTGCCGAACGCGCAATCCTCGACGTCCAGCCCCACCAGTTCCGACCGGCGGAATGCCCCGGCGAACCCGAGCAGAATCAGCGCCCGGTCCCGCACGCCGATCAGGCCCGCGTCCGTGGCGTCCACCATCGCCCGGATGTCATCCGTGAGCGCGGCGGCCTTCTGCGCGGGCGCGGTCCCCATCGTCCGCCGGATGCCCTTCATCGTGTTCGCGACCATGGCGCTGATGCGTGGGCGATTCCAGCCCCACGGCTTTGTGCGCCTCCGCGATCGCGTTCAGTCGCCGCTGGATGCTGCCGACCTTCAGGCGTGCCGGCGCACTCCGCGATGTATGCCGCGACGGTCTCAGGACTCGCGGGCAACGGGCACAGGCCGTGCGCTCGCACCATGCGCAGAACTCCCGCCAGTCGCTCTGGTAGCCCCGCAGCGTGTTCTCTGCCTTCGATGCCCGGATGAACTCCCGCGCCTGATCGAGCGGAGGGGAGACGGAACCACGTCCGCCCCCTTGCTCTGCACTCGGACCGATGAGCTCCGTGCCGGCGTCATGCCGCCACCTCTGCCACGCTGGCGCGGACTCCGCCCGCTCGATCAGCCAATCCGCTGCCTGTTGCGCTTTGCGACGCGGCCGTAAAGATCGCGCGCTTATCCGCCTTCAGAACCTTCAGCCACGATTGGATGTACTGCGCATGATCCTCGCGCGGTTCCGTGCTCAGTCCCAGGTGAGCGCAAGTGAACGCCGCCCCGAGTTCCGCTATCAGTTCCTCAGCCGCATAGGCGCTATCGCCGAATCGCTTGCCTAGCTGCCGGTCGCAGCGGTCCGCCGTCGCCGTCCAGTGGGTGTGCTCATGCGCCAGCGTCGAGTAGTACGAGACGTTCTCGACGAACGCCGCGAACGGCGGCATCTGGATATGATCCGACACGGGCGAGTAGTACGCCTGATTCCCGCCGTGGCGCAGGTCGGCGCCGATGCGCTGAAAGAACGCTTCCGCGTGGTCGATGCGTTCGGGCATGGTCGCTTCGGGTTCAGCCTTCGGGCGTGTAGCCGTCCACCTGGGCGGCATTGAACACGGAATATCCGCGCGTGAACAGCAGCCGCGAACCGCTCGCAGGCTGTTCGTCTCCGTCGTCCTGGATTCTCGCGCGTCGTTGGCGAACTTCCAGAACACGACAGTCGTGGACTTCTCGCCCTTGCGGACCTGCGCGCCGCGTTCCTGCCATTGCTGGTACGTTGCCCATTCGCCGGACTCGTAGCCCTTGGCTTCGGCAGCGGCCCACAGGCACACGGTATTGATGCCGCGGTACGGCTTTCTTGCTGGTGACGTTGATCGGCGAGAAGGCGAACCGCCCGGACGTGTGCCACGGCATACGCCAGTTCCCTACGCCCTGTTCGATTGCGGTGATGATTTGGGCCGTCACGCGTGCGTAAACGTCCCGTTTATCGGTTGCGGTATTCTCGGTTGTAGACATCGAAGTTCCCATCCAGCTTTGGTGTTTAGGGGCCGTGCCAGGCTGCCAACCTGTCGCGGTCCCGTTTCGTTCTAGTGTTCGATTCGCTTTACTAATCGAACATCAGAACCAACCCAGTATATACCTAAACACGCTTTAGGTGCAAGTATTATTTCGTCGTAGATTGCGATTCTTTCTAAACCGTCTTAAGATGGAATCGATGGACAAGAAGACGAAAGCGCTGTTCTCGCGAGATCATGCGCGAGATCGGCAGGAAGGGCGGCAAGATCGGCGGCAAGCGGAGTCTTGAGACGATGACGCCCGAGGAACGTCCGCGCGTGCGAAGAAAGCATCCCTGGCGGCAGCGAGAAACGCACGGCGAAACGTCTGGCGACAGAAGGCTCAAACGGGATAAAGATGTCCGCGAAGAAACGAACCGCAAACCGGCTGTTACGCGAACGGGTGCAAGCGCATGCCGGAACGCGGTTAGACAAAGTAAGTACAGCGGCGGTTTAATCTGTCTGAGCGTGTCACTAGAGTCCGAATGAACTGTGGTGAGGCCGACCGCCGAGAGTTCCCGTGGAGGTCCCAGTGGACGGCTATGACGCGGGTCGGGTCGGAGGACAAGTAAGCCCTTTGAGTTCGCCACTTTGCCTAGGATGTTGAAGCAGACGTCTTCGGCGCTAGGAGCCGGGGGGCCACGGCTTCACGATCAACCGCGCTCTGGTTGAGTTTCCGGCATGGGTCAACGGGAAGACGGCCACTTCTATTACGTGTCCCTGAGGATCGCTGAAGACTGCCTGGGGAGCCTTTCCGTCGCGTCGGTCTGTGAGGTACTTCAGCACTTCGAGACGAGTGCGATAATCAGCCTTTTCGATGAGCCCTTTCCGATTCGACCTCATCGACAGCGCTCAGGATCTCCCGCCGCCATCGTCCGCCGCAGGACGACAGTCGCTTTTGGTTTTCGTCCCGCTCCAGGTCTTGCGCCGCCGCGTGTCGACATTGAAATGCCCTCTCCTTTTTTCAGAAACCAGGTCCATCTTCCCCACTTTACGGCAGCTCACTTTGAATTGTAAAGCGCTTGTGTGCGGCCCAACTTTATCTCGCCCTGACGGTCTCCGTCTCGTAACATAGGTACTTTTGTGACAGCGGTACTTTCAGTACTTTCTCTTCATCGATTCGGCCAGTCCGTTTTGGTTTGTGTGGTTTTTGTCACATACACCGTCGTCTCTGCTAACTAAAAAGCATCATTGTCGCGACGACGCTTCGGGCAGCCCCTTTGGGAGTCCCAGTCGGCCCAGTACCCGTACCGAAAAGCATTATTGTCGCGATGACGTTTCGGGTTGTACGATCGGTGCAGTACATGAACATCAAGACAGTTTTTCACATTACATTGGCGGCGATCTCGCTCAATTTTGCCGTTAGCGCCGCTTCGGCCCAGACCTCCACCGTGGTGCCACATCTACTCGACGGGACCAACTATCGGACCATCATTTATATTCAGAACTTCAGCCGG